>NZ_JAUSBN010000037.1 GCF_030651995.1 Reyranella sp. | reverse complement strand
GACCGGTCACACCGACACGTCGGGCGCGCCGGCCTACAACATGGCGCTGTCGCTGCGTCGTGCGAACGCCGTCAAGGACGCTCTGGTGCGCGAAGGCGTGCCGGCGACCGCGATCGCGGTGGTGGGCCGTGGCGAGCAGGGTCTGCTGGTGCAGACCGGCCCGAACGTCCGCGAGCCGCAGAACCGCCGCGTCGAAATCGTCATCCAGTAGGACGAATCGTTCATCTCAAGCCAGCCGCACCGGCAACGAACCGGTGCGGCGCGCGTTAGAAGGGAGCCGGACCTCACGGTCCGGCCCTCCGGTTGTGGCCTTCCAACCCCTCTCCCCGAGTGGCGTCGGCTGCGACCGGAGGCCTTCATCCCAGCTTCTCTTCCTAGAAATGCGCTCCGAACGTTGCGGCGCGGAAGCGCGCCGTGTCCGCTTGGTGATCGTGCCTCCCACGCGAATCCATGAACGCAACCGCGCGGCATCGTCAGTCGTTCTCTCCCTAACAATTCACGCGCAGGAGACTCCCATGCTGAAGTTCACGAATATCGCGATCGTTGCGGCGCTCGGCCTGGGTGTCGCCGCGTGCGGGAACAATCCGACGGACCGCGCCCTGACCGGCGGCGCGATCGGTGCAGGTACGGGCGCTGTCGTCGGCTCGACGATGGGCTCCCCGGTGGCCGGCGCCGTCGTGGGTGGCTTGGGTGGTGCCGCGATCGGTGCCGCCACCACGCCGCGCAACGACTACGGCTACTACCGCTAACATCGCTCTCTGACGGATGCGGGGTGGGCACGACCGGGTGCCCACCCTTTTTCGTGTGCAGACGGCAGGGGCCAATGCGAAAATGATGCATGGCCCGTCTCTTCACGCGCAACATCGAGAACTTCACGTGCGAGCGCTGTGGCACGGAAGTCGAGGGGAATGGATTCACCAACCATTGCCCGGCCTGCCTGTGCAGCAAGCATGTCGACGAGAATCCCGGTGACCGCGCGGCGGACTGTGGCGGGCTGATGGAGCCGATCGCCGTCGAGCAGGCGCGCGGCCGCTACGTCATCGTGCACAGATGCCTGAAGTGCGGCCAGGTGAAGCGCAACAAATCCTCACCCGATGACAGTTCGCGGGCGCTGGTCGAGGTCGCCCGCCGACGGGCAATGTCTTGAGGCTTCTCTCGCTTTTCGTCCTGCTCTTCGTTTCGGCGGCCGGTACGGCCGCCGCCCAGGGGGTGGAGGATATCGAGCAGGCATGGCGCGGCTGGATGGAGAAAACCCAGCGCACGCGTGGCGGCCTGGTGGTCATGCATGCCGGTCGGCCGGTGCACGAGGCGACGATGGGAGGTCTCGCCCCTGATGCATCCGTGCCGTACGCCAGCCTGTCGAAGGCGGTGACCGGCGTCTGCATCGCCACTCTGATCGAGCGAGGAACGCTTTCTTTCGAGACACCGGTTTCGCAGGCTCTGGCGCGCACGATTGCGCGCACGGGCCTGCCGGTCGATCCGCGGCTCCTGCCGGTGACGGTATCGGAACTCCTTGTCCATCGCGGCGGCTTCGGTTCGTCGATCGGCAGCGACGGCGACATGGCGAACTGGCTGTGGCGCAACTCGGGGGGGCGCACGGCCTTCGACGAGCAGCTCCGCTGGCTGTTCGCCCGCCGACTGCAATACCAGCCAGGCGAGCGTTTCGAGTACTCGAACGCGAACTACCTGATCCTGGGCGCCATCATCGAAGAGGCGGCCGGCCAGCCCTACGAACGCTACTGCAAGGACGCCATGCTGACGCCGCTCGGCGCGCGGGCTGCCCGG
This sequence comes from Reyranella sp., assembly GCF_030651995.1. Taxonomy (GTDB): domain Bacteria; phylum Pseudomonadota; class Alphaproteobacteria; order Reyranellales; family Reyranellaceae; genus Reyranella. The sequence continues at coordinate 114,368 of NZ_JAUSBN010000037.1, read as the reverse complement.
CTCGATCCGGCCTGGCGCATTCTCTCCAGCTACGGCGGCTGGCGCATGCCACTCGCCGACTATGCCCGCTTCTACCAGGCCTTTGCCCAAGGCAACCCTGCGATCGGCCCGCGGGCGCGGCAATGGATGATGTCGCCGGAGGGCAAGCAGGTGGGCGGCGGCGCCCATTACGGGCTGGGCACCTTCGTACGGCCGACGCCGCGCGGCGGCGGCAATTTCTGGCATGCCGGCCGCTGGGTCTACGATCTCCGCAATGCCCATGACGGGCCCCTGCACGTCTCCTACTCGACCTTCGCGGTGCGGCCGGGCGCGCTCGACGTCAACATGGTGAGCTATGCCGAGCCCGGACGCGAGCAGGGGGACGGTGGCCTCGACGGGGCCCTGGGCAATGCCGCACGGGGTGTAAAGCGGTGGCCGTGACACGTTTCGCGAGCTGAGCTACCTAGGGCGATGGGCTTGGGGAAGTCTTGGACGTCTCGGGGGAGTGGGCTCTGAACCTTCTGCATCTGCTGGCCGTGTTCGCCATCGCGGCCTGCCTCTACGTATCGCTGCCGGAATGGCAGGGCCGTTCCCGTTCGCGCAGCCTGCTGCTGGTGCCGCCGGCGCTGGCCTTCATCTGCGTCTACGTCATGATGGGTTTCGTTGCGCCGGAAAATCGCGAGCCATGGCTGTTGCGCGCCGCGCTCGGGCTGGGGCTCGCCCTGGGTGTGATTCGCGGCCTGTTCATCAAGTCCGACATCGACGAGTTCGGCCTGGTGCGCCTGCCCGGCGCACGCGACGGGCTGCTCGTGACCATGGTGATCGCGGCGGCAATGGTCACCGCGACCCTCGCGCCGCTCGTCACCGAGCAGGCGGTTGCGTGGGTGCCCTATGCGACCAGCCTCGCCGGTCTTGGCGCGACCTACCTGTCGGGTCGAGCCGTCATCGCCTATCTGCGCACGCGCTCCTAGGCGGCGCCCTTAAGCCGCGAACGAGCGGAGCACCTTGCCCGGCCGCGCGGCGGGATCGGCGCAGAAACCCTTCTCATCGGCGGCCTTCACGCCGTTGATCCAGACGCCGTGCAGGCCGATCGCGCCCGCGGTGAGGCGCGCGGCCCCGGCCGGCAGGTCGTGCGCGCGGCGCTTCGGTCCACGCGCCACGGTCTTCGGATCGAACAGCATGAGGTCCGCGGCGAGGCCCTCGCGCAGCAGGCCGCGATCCTGGATGCCGAACAGCCTGGCCGGCTGACCCGTCAGGCGATGCACCGCCTGCGGCAGGTCGAGCACGCCGAGATCGCGGCTCCAGTGACCCATCAGGTGCAGGCCGAAGCCGGCGTCGCAGAAGAAGGTGAGATGGGCGCCGGCGTCGCTCAGCGAGATGTGGGTGTTGGGATCGGCCAGGATGCGGCCGACCTGCTTGTCGTCGTTGTGCAGGAGCTGCGCCACGAACATCGTGTCGAGGTTTTCCGACAGGGCGAAGTCGAGGATGAAGTCGAACGGGTCCTTGCCGGCCGCCTTGGCGAGCTCGGCCAGGGTCGCACCTTCCATCTTGCGGTTCTCGTCCTTCGCCGTCTCGACGACGAACAGCTTGTCCCACTCGCCGTTGAACAGCAGCCGGCCGCGCTTGGCCTGCAGCTCCTCGCGCACCGAAGCGCGCCACGCCGGATCGCGATAGATCTTCCTCAGTTCGGCCGGATCGTGCGCAGCCATCGCCGGCTTCCACGCCTGCATGCTCTCGAACAGGTAGGGGCTGTGGAAGGTGAAATCCATGCTGAGCGGGCAGCACGAGGTCTGCGCCACCAGGGTGCGGCCGCGGGCGCGCGCCGCGTTCACCTGGTCGAGCGTGGCGAAGGCGGCCTCGGGGTTGGTGTTGGAATGGAACAACGCGGCAATCACCACCGGCCGGTTGGCCTCGGCCGCGATCTCCTCGAGATAGGGAATCGTGGTCGTGCGGCCCTTGGTCAGCATGTAGACGCCGGTACCGCGCTCGCCCATCGCCTTCACGAGGGTGCGCAACTCATGATCGTCGGCGAGGCGCGACGGCATCGGCGTGCCGCCCTCGCCATTGTGCGCTTCCGAGGTCGAGGAGGCGAAACCGATGGCGCCCGCCACCATGGCCTCGCGCACCAGGTCGGCCATCCGGGCGACTTCGTCGGCCGTGGCCGCGCGTTCGGTGGCGTCGGCGCCCATCACGAAGGTGCGGATGGCGGAGTGGCCGGCGAAGCAGGCGACGTTGGGGCCGACGCCGTTCTTTTCCAGCATGTCGAGATATTGCGGAAAGCTCTCGAAGCCCCAGTTGATGCCGGCGCGCAGGGCGTCGAGCGACATGCCTTCGACATGGGTCAGGTGGCGCATGGTGAGGTCGCGGTCGGCCGGCTTGCAGGGCGCGATGGTGAAGCCGCAATTGCCCAGGATCGCCGTGGTGACGCCCAGCGCCGGCGAGGGATCGACGAAGGGATCCCAGGTGATCTGCGCATCGTAGTGCGTATGGCCGTCGATGATGCCCGGCGCCAGCGCGAGGCCATCGGCCTTCACGGTCTCCCGGGCGGCGCCGAGCTTCGGGCCGATCGCGGCAATCCTGCCATCCGTCACGCCGAGGTCGCCCCGGATCGGCTGGGCGCCCGAACCATCGTGGATTTCAGCGTCCCTGATGACCAGATCGAACATGTTTTTTTCCTCCCGGAATGACCCTAGTCTGTCGCCAAGAAAATGGAACGGGAGGTTTGCATGACAGGCATGACGCGCCGCGGTTTCGTGGCGGCAGGGACGGCGGGAGCGGCGTTCGGACTGGCGCCGGCGATCGTCCGCGCCCAGGACTATCCCACGAAGCAGGTCCGGGTGGTGGTGCCCTATCCGGCCGGCGGCGGCACCGACCTGGTGGCGCGCCTGATCGTCCCGCGCCTAGCGGAAAAGTGGAAGCAGACCGTCATCATCGACAACAAGGGCGGCGCGAGCGGTATCCTGGGCAGCGAGATCGTCGCCAAGGCACCGCCCGACGGTTACACGCTGCTGATCATGACCAGCGCGCACACCATCAATCCCTACACCACCAAGGTCCTGCCCTACGACACCGAACGCGACTTCACGCCGGTTACACCGCTGGTCGAGGGTGCCATTGCCATCGTCGGCTCGCCCAAGGCGGGCATGGACACGATGGAAAAGTTCATGACTGCGGCGAAGGCCAATCCAGGCAAGTACCAGTTCGGCAGCACCGAGAACACGACCCGCATGGTCGGCGAGCTGTTCCGGGTGAAGAGCGGGCTCAAGATCGAGAACGTGGCCTACAAGGGCGCGGCGCCGATGATGCAGGAGCTGGCCGGCGGCCATATCCCGATCGGCCTCACCAGCCCACTCACGGTGATGTCGCAGCACCGGGCGGGCACGCTGCGCATGCTGGCGGTAAGCGGCACCAAGCGTCTGCCAGGCCTCGAGGACGTTCCGACCATCGCCGAGGCGGGCGTGCCGGGCGTCGATACGACCGCCTGGTTCGCGATGTTCGGCCCGGGCAAGATGCCGCCGGCGCTGGCGAGCCGCCTGCGCGATGACGTGGTCGCGGTCCTCGCCGAGCCCGAGGTGAAGGCCAAGATCCGCGACCTGTCGAGCCTGCCGGGCGGCGAGGCGCCCGACGCCTTTGCCCAGCGGATCAAGAGGGAGCTGGCGAGCTGGGGCGAGGTCGCCAAGCTGGCGGGCATCCAGCCGGAGTGATCAAGAGGACCAGGGTGCTCAGCTCGAATAGTGCCGTCCGGACTCGAGCGCCCCGCATAGCCAGCCGGCGAAAGCCACGAGCGACGGATCGCCGGCGAAGCGGACGTCGTACTGCAACGTGAAGTGCCGGCGCGTCGGGCGCCGGGCCGGGTGGGCAATGGCGATGCGACCGGCCTTCAGATCGGGCCCGAGCAGCCCTTCGATGGCGATGCCCAGCCCGAGGTCGGCAACGACCGCCTCGAGTGTCTGGCTGGCGCTTTCGAAGGTGCTGCCGCCGCGCACCGGCACGGCAAGGAAGCCGGCATGGTCCAGCCAGCGCCGCCAGTCCTCGGAGCGCGGCCGGGTGTGGAGCAGCGGCACGCGTGCGAAGTCGACCGTACCCTTTCGCAGGCGCGGTGTCGCCGCGACCGCCACGGTCGTGATCGGCATCAGGGGCCGCACGACGAGACCCGACTGTCGACCGATGCCGGAGACCGCGATCACCGCATCGAAGCGGCTGGGCAGCAGGTCGAGCGGGTTGGTGCTCGCATGGAAGTCGACCTCCAACTCGGGGAGATCGCGGCGCAGACGCGCCAGGAGCGGCAGCAGCGCGCGCGACAGGAAATGGCCATAAACACCGATGGAGAGCTGCCGGTAGTGGCGAAGCCGGACGCCGGCGGTGGCTTCTTCCAGCCGGTCGAGTGCTTCGCGTGTCCCGTCGGCCAATGAGCGGCCGACCGGCGTCAATTCGAGCCCGGTGGCGCGTCGCACGAACAGGGAGGCCTTCAGGTTCTCCTCGAGCGTCCGAACGTGCCGGCTGACGGCGCCGGGCGTGACGTTCAGCTCGCGCGCGGCGTGGGTGATCGACAAGTGCCGCGCGGCGGCCTCGAAGGCCCGCACCGCATGCAGGGGCGGGAGACGGCGGGTGCTCATAGTGTTGAGTATTACTCAAAATGCTTGGAAAAGTAATCGTTTGAGAGTGCGCAGGACTCCACGCATCCTCACCTCCATGAATGACCTTTCTCCCATCACCTCCACCCTGACGGTTCCGGCCTCGCTCGCCGGACGGTCGGCCGTCGCCCAACGCTCCGAGCACATCGCGCCCGATTGCAGCGGGCTGAACTTCTTCGCGATCGACCACAGCCTCCGGGATCTGCTCGGTCTCTACATGGAGGGGCCGCTGCTGGCTCATCTGACGAAGCACCTGAACGAGCTGGGCGAGCTTGCGGGCGGGCGCCTGAACCGGCTCGCGGACCTCGCCGACAAGCATCCGCCGGTGCTGCACCGACGCGACCGGTTCGGCCGCGACGAGGAATGGATCGAGGTCCATCCTGCCTACGACGAGATCCGCCGCATCGCCTTCGCCCGCTTCGGCATGCATGCCATGACGCACCGGCCCGGCGTGTTGGGCTGGCACGACAAGATGCCGATCCTCGCCAAGCAGGCCTTCTTCTATCTGTTCTCCCAGGCCGAGTTCGGCGTGCTCTGCCCCGTGAACCTGACCGACTGCACGTCCGACCTGCTCGAACGGTACGGTAGCGAGGCGCTCAAGGCGCGCTATCTCGACCGCATGCTGACCCAGGACATGGACCGGCTGCTCTACGGCGCGCAGTTCATGACTGAGAAGATCGGCGGCTCCGACGCCGGCGCCGCCGAGCTGACGGCCGTGCGCGACGGCGAGCAGTGGCGCCTCTACGGCGAGAAGTGGTTCTGTTCCAACGCCGACGGCGATGTCGCGGTATTGCTGGCCCGTCCCGAGGGGGCGCGGGAGGGAAGCCGCGGCCTCGGTCTCTTCCTGATGCCGCGGACGCTGCCCGACGGCTCCCGGAACGACTATCGGATCGTGCGGCTGAAGGACAAGCTCGGCAGCAAGTCGATGCCGAGCGGCGAGATCGTCTTCGAGGGTGCCGTCGCCTACCCGCTCGGAGAGATCGATCGCGGCATGAAGCAGATGCTGGAGATGGTCAATCCCAGCCGCGTTTCGCACCTGACGCGCGCCGCCGGCATGATGCGGCGCTGCCTCAACGAATCGATGCAGGTGGCGCGTCACCGCAATGCCTTCGGGCGGCGGGTGATCGACCACCCGCTGATGCGACGCCAGCTCGTGAAGATGCTGATCAAGACCGAGCAGGCGCTGTCGGCCCTCATGCTGACCACCACCATGATGGGCCGGGTCGACGATCCGGTTGCCGCGAAGGTGGTGCGCATCCTCACGCCCATCGGCAAGTACCGCGCCTCACGCGACAACATCGCCGTCGCCACGGCGGCGATGGAGGCGCGGGGCGGCAATGGCTACATCGAGGACTGGCCGAACGCCCGGCTGGTCCGGGACGCTCATCTCGGCGTGATCTGGGACGGCACGTCGAGCGTCAACGCCCTCGACGTCATCCAGCGGGCGGTCGGCAAGGAACGCGCGCATGTCCAGCTGGGCCAGGCGCTGGGCGAGCGGCTGGCCGATACGCGGGGTCTTCCCGGCCAGTTCCGTACGCGGCTCGAGACGACGCTGGCCCAGGCCCTCCGCTTTGCCGAAGAGGTTGCCGATACGCCGTCGAAGGAGCGCTTCAGCCGGGTCGCGGCCAGCGCGCTCTATCACGTCACCACCGCGGTGCTGATGGCCCACGAAGGCGCCCGTCTCGCCGCGGCCGGCGGCGATGCAAGGCGCATGCTGATGGCCCGCTTCGTTCTGGAGCATCGCCTTTCGGACCGCCCCAAGCTCGCCGCCGATGGCGGCGACTGGGAGGAGGCCGCGATCTCGGCGCTGCTCGACGAGTCGCCGGTCTCGCCCGATCAAGCATCCTCGATGCTCACGGCCTAGCGGGCAGGGCGCGCGCCATCTTCCCGATGGCGGGCCGGCCGGACCGGTGGGAAGATGGCGGACCATGCCGGTGGCCCGTCCCGATCCCGCGCCGCGGACCTATCCTGCGGCGGTCTCGCTGCACCGCAGGGCCGACGGCGGCCCGGCCGTGGCGGCGGAAACGGCGTCGATCGCCGATGTCGAGAGCTGGCTGCTGACCGATGCGCTCGGCGAAGAGGATGTCCTGCCCTTCTTCGAGCAGCTGTGCTGGCGCCTCGTCGCGGCAGGTCTGCCGCTCGACCGGGCCAGCCTGCATGTCGGGACGCTGCATCCCCAGCTCTTCGGATTTGCCTGGAACTGGAACCGTGTCGACGGACTCTGCGACGAGGTCAGGGTGGCCGAGGCGGCGCTGGCCGACGATGCCTACCGGCGCAATCCGCTGTTCCACGTGATCGAGAAGGGCGAGGCCTTCAGGGGCCGGACCGGCGAGGCGGCGCCGCGCTTCCCGCTGATGGCCGAACTCGCGCGTCAGGGTTACGTCGAATACGCCGCCCTTCCCTTGCGTGCGGGCGGCGCCTATCACAACGCCGCGACAGTGGCGACGAAGCGCCCCGGCGGCTTCCCGGAAGCCCAGTTCGGCGACCTCACGCGGCTTCTGCGGCTCGCCGCGCTTCATGTCGAGCGCCACATCGCCCTCAGGATCGCCGCCAACGTCCTGGACACCTATCTCGGCGCGGCCGCCGGCGGACGTGTGCTGCGCGGCTCGATCAAGCGCGGTGCCGGGGAGCCGATCCGCGCCATCATCTGGGCATCGGACCTGCGCGGCTTCACCGATCTCGCCGACCGTCTCGACGGCCCCGACATGATCGCCCTGCTGAACGGCTACTTCGAGTGCCTCGCCGGTGCGGTCCTGGCGCATGATGGCGAGGTGCTGAAGTTCATCGGTGACGGGCTGCTGGCGGTGTTTCCCTATTCGGCCTTCGCCGATGAAAAAGCCGTAGCCGCGGCGGCACTGGCGGCGGCGCAGGGCGCGCTCGAAGCGATCGAACGCGTCAATGAAGATCCGCGGGCTTTCGCGGATATCCCCGGCTGGCGGCCCTTGCGCACCGGGATCGCCCTGCACGACGGCGAGGTGTTCTTCGGCAATGTCGGTGCGCCCGAACGGCTGGATTTCACGGTCATTGGCCGGGCCGTCAACGCCGCCAGTCGCGTCGAGGCGCTCAGCAAGACGCTGGGCCGTTCCATCGTCGTCACCGAACCCGTGATGCGCCTGCTCGACCGGCCGCTCGAGTCGCTGGGCGAGCACGAGCTGCGTGGCCTCGCCGCGCCGATCTCGATCTATGGTGTGCCATGACACGTTGGTTGGCGATCCTGGTCGTCCTGCTGTTCGCCGGTTCCGCTGCCGCACAGTCCGTCAACTTCCCCAGCGTCACCGTCGGCAGCAGCCAGGCGGGACCCGAGGTGAAGGGCTGGATCTACAAGCCGTCGGGCGACGGGCCGTTCCCGGCGATCATCCTGGCGCATAGCTGTGCCGGTGCGAACGCGCACACCGACAGGTGGGGCAAGTTGCTGGTGAGCTGGGGTTATCTCGTGCTGGCGCCGGACTCTTTTGTCCCGCGCGGCACCAAGGCTGTGTGCACGACCCCCAACGTGGTGACACCCAACATGCGCGTGGCCGACATCGCGGGCGCGCTCGACTTTCTGGCGACGCGGTCTGATGTGGTGAAGGGCAAGGTCGGCATCATCGGCCACAGCCATGGCGGCTCGACGGTGATCCGCTCGGCGCAGAAGAGCTTCGGTCTGGCGCAGCGCGGCCTGGCGGCAGGCGTCGCCTACTATCCCGGCTGCAATCTGAAGTTCGATGTCGGAGTCGACATTCCGGTCCTGCTGCTGGCCGGCGACAAGGACGACTGGACGCCGGCCGACCGCTGCCGGAGCCTGGTCTCGGGCCTGAAGCGCAGCGACCTCGTCGAGGCCGTCTACTATCCCAATGCCTATCACAGCTTCGATTCGAAAGCCGCCGACCGCACCGTGCCTGGCGCCGCCGGCAAGCAGCATCACCTGGCTTACGATACGGTTGCCGCGCCAGATGCCGAGGCGCGGACGAAGGCGTTCTTCGCGAAGTATCTACGGTAGCGGGCTGCGTCTCCCCGCCAATAACCCCATCCTGAGGAGGCCGCGCAGCGGCCGTCTCGAAGGGTGGGAACGAGCACCGAGTCTGCGGCCCATCCTTCGAGACGCGCCGCGGGGCGGCGCTCCTCAGGATGAGGTAAGTGCTTGAATCGATTCAGTTCATTTCCGGTCAGCCTCTCAGGATGAGGTCGTGCGCATCTACTAATGAGCCTCCGCCAGCCCCATCTGCCGGCACAGCAGCACGAGCGTCTCGTAGATCACGTGCGAGCAGAGGTGGGCGGCCATGCCGTTGACGTCCTGCGGCGGGCTCACCGTGTTCACGTCGACGGCGACGATGTTGAGGTCGGTTAGGCAGCGCAGCAGGTCGATACCTTCGCGCGCGCTGAGGCCGCCCCAGGAAGGGGTGCAGACGCCCGGTGCGCAGGACGGGTCGAACACGTCCATGTCGAAGCAGAGATAGACCGGCCGCTTGCCGACCTTGTCGCGGAACTCGGCCATGCGTTGGGCGAAGCCGCCGCGGATCAGCTCGTCGATCGAGACGACCTTGTAGCCCAGACTCATGGCGCGCGGCACGACGCCCTGCGCATAGGTCGTGCTGCGGATGCCGACATGCCAGGAGAATTCGGGATCGACGAGGCCTTCCTCGGCGACATGGGTGAACTGGGTGGCGGAGTTGTATTTTTCCTCCGAGCCGTACGGGTACGAATCGGTGTGCGAATCGATGTGGAGCGCCGCCATTTTGGGGTACTTCTTGCCGACGGCGCGGGCGACGGGAACGGTGACCGAGCCGTCGCCGCCGATCGTGATCGGCACGGCGCCCGCCTCGACGATGCGGTCGGCCGCCTGTTCGATCCGCTCGAACGCATCGACGATCTTCGAGGGCGTGAGCTTGACGTTGCCGCAGTCGACCAGACCCAGCGCCAGGGCCGGATCGAAGTCGGCATTGGTCGGATTGAAGCGCCGCATGAGCTGCGACTGCTGGCGCACCGAATCGGGGCCGCCACGCGCGCCGATGCGCATGTTGGTGCCGCAATCGAACGGAATGCCGAGGATCGCGGCCTTGTTGGCCGGCCCCGGCCGGCCATAGGGCACGCCCATGAAGGTCATCGGCAGGGTGAACAGCTCGTCGTCGGACAGACGGTCCATGTCAGGGCTCCGCGGAGAGGAAGTCGTAGGCGACCAGGGTATGGATCTTGGCGACGGCCAGCAGCTCGTCCACCAGAACATGCTCGTCGGCGCCGCCCATGTTGAAGGGCGTGAGCCCCAGCACCACGGTCGGCACATTGAACATGCGATACCAACGCGAATCCGAACCGCCGACCCTCATGTTGATGGCGGGCGTCTCGCCCAGCACTTCGGCGGCGACCGAGGCGGTGCGGGTCACGATCTCGTGGCCGGGATCGGTGAAGGACGGCTCGAAGCGGCGGATCGCTTTCCAGCTCACTCCCTCCAAGGGCGCTAGCCACTCATCGAGCTTGGCGGCCAGCACATCCGTCGTGATCCCGACAGGCAGGCGGATATCGGCTCGGGCGAGGGCGTATGTCGGCACCAGGTTGGGCGAGGTCCCGCCCTCGATGGTGCCGATGTTCACCGTGACCCTCGACAGCGTGTCGGCTTCGCCGGTGCCCGACAGGGGCTCGGAGATGGGCTTGGCCTTGCCGATCGCCGAGGTGACGACCGGCGGCGGCTGGAAGGGCACGTCCTCGAGTTGTTTCAGATAGTCGAGCGCGGTACGCAGCCGATCAATGGCGTTGGTCCCCTTGTGGACATGGGCGCCGTGGGCGGGCGATCCCGTGGTCTCGATCTCGACCCACATCAGGCCCTTCTCGCCGAAGCGCACGACCTTGGGCGAACCGACATCGCCGCAGATGTTTGCGTCGCCGGCAGCGTGGGGAAAATTCTGGAGGAGATAGCCGGAGCCCAGCGAACCCATATTCTCCTCGTCTCCCGCCAGGGTCAGCACGATCTCTCCGTCCCAGGTGTCGCGGAGCTCGGCCAATAGCAGGGCGGCCAGCAGCGAGCAGGCGATGCCGCCCTTCATGTCGCAGACCCCGCGGCCATAGAGCTTGCCGTCCTTCAGCACGCCGCCCAGCGGCGGCACGGTCCAGGGCAGCTTCTCGAGCAGCGGGAAGGTGTCGAGATGCCCGTTGAAGATCAGGCGGCGCCCGGGGGCGCGGCCGCGGATCCGGCCGATCAGGGAGACGATTCGTGGCTCCGGCTCGACACGTTCGATCTCGATGCCGGGAATCTCGCGCAGCAGCGCTTCGGCCACGGCGGCGACGTCGAACGTGTCGCTCGGCGGGTTGGGCGAGGCCACGGCCACCAGCCGCTGTGTGACGGCGATGAGACGGTCGAGCGAGCCCTCGACGCGGCGCGTCAGTTCGGAGCGGATTTTCGAGGACATCAGCGAGCCTGCAGCCTGCGTTCCCAGAAGCGGATGGCCATGGCGAGCGGCCAGCAGATGAAGAAGTAGACCACGGCGATGAAGGTGAAGGTCTCGAGCGGCCGGAAGTTGGTGGCCGAGAGCTCCATGCCGCGCCTTGTGATCTCGCTCACCGAGATGACGGCGCCCAGCGAGGAGAACTTGATGAGCTGCACGAAGTTCGAGGCGAGCGGCGGCAGGGTCATGCGGATCGCCTGCGGCAGCACGATGCGGTTGAACGATTGCAATGGCGTCAGGCCCAGCACCTGGGCGGCCTCGCGATGGCCCTTGGGCACGCTCTGGATACCCGAGCGGTACACCTCCGAGATGAAGGACGCCTGATAGAGGGCGAGGCCGATGATCAGGGCAACCAGCGCCTCGATGCGCACGCCGAACACGATCGGGAGCACATAGTAGACCCACAGAAGCTGTACGAGGATCGGCGTGTTGCGCACGACTTCGCCGATCGAGATGCCGATCCAGCGCAGCACCCGGAAGCGCGACATGTCGAGCAGCGCGATGACCAACCCGCCGACCATCGCCAGCACCAGCGTGATGGCCGAGATGACCAGCGTCATCTGCAGGCCGCCCATCAGGAAGTCGAAGCTTCCCCAGACCGTGTCCCAGCGGAATTGGTACTTGAACATCCACCCTCACTCTTCCTCCCCATTCAAATGGGGAGGTGGCGCCGCTTGGCGGCGACGGAGGGGTCATGACCCCTCCGTCAGCGTAAGACGCTGACACCTCCCCCGCGGACGGGGGAGGCAAGCTTGACTACGGCGCGACGATCGGGTCGAGCTTGTGCTTCTTGGCGTACTTCAGCAGCCTTCCGTCGAGCTTGATCGTGTCGACGAACAGGTTGACGTAGTTCAGCCAGATCTGGTCGCCCTGCGGCACGACATAGGCGTAGGGCGTGATGGCGAGCTTCTCGTTGGGCAGGATGTAGGTCGCCCAGTCGAACTCGTCGGTCACTTTGATCGCGGTCGGGAAGTCGGTGATGATGACGTCGACGCGCTGCGCGACCAGCTCGGCTTCACGCGTGTTGGGCGGCGCCACCGAGACGACCTGGGCGTTCTTCACATAGCCCTTCATGAAGGGCTCCATGTAGCTGCCCAGAGAGACGGCAGCCTTCACGCCCTTCTGGTCGATGTCTTCCCACTTCTTGATCTTGCTGTCCTTGCGCGTGACCGCGTAGAGGTTGGTCAGCAGGTAGGGCTTGGAGAACTCGACGGCCTGGCCGCGCTTCATCGTGGCGCCGACGCCGAACATGCCGATCTCGCACTTGCCGGCCTGCAGGTCGGCGATGAACGAACCGAAGCTCGATTCGACGATCTCCAGCTTGGCGTCCAGCTCCTTTGCGAATTCCTTCGCCAGGTCGGCGTCGATGCCCTCGATCTCGCCGGTCTTGGAATTGCGGAACGAGATCGAATAGTAGAGCGGGAACTGGCAGACCCTGAGCTTCTTGCTCTTGGTCACCTCGTAGAGACGCGACTGCGTCTGCTGGGCTTCCGCGCCCGTGATCGAAAACGCGCCAACCGTGCCGGCCAGCGCGAGCGCACCCAATATCCTTGCTACACCCATCATCGGTCTCCCTTGTTGACCTTCCCCATCACTCGTCCGCGAACTGCTGCAGGAAGCGCTGGGCGCGCTCCGTCTGCGGCGCATCGAAGAAGGCCGAACCCGGCGCCGCCTCGACGATCTCGCCTCGATCCATGAACACGGTGCGCGTGCCGACATGGCGCGCGAAGCCCATCTCGTGCGTGACGACCAGCATGGTCATGCCCTCGCGCGCGAGCTGGCGCATGACGGCGAGCACTTCGCGGCGCAGCTCGGGATCGAGCGCGCTGGTTGCCTCGTCGAACAGCAGGACCTTGGGCGACATGGCCAAAGCGCGGGCAATCGCCACGCGCTGCTGCTGGCCGCCGGACAGGCGCGCCGGATAGGCGTCGCGCTTCTCGAACAGGTCGACCTTCTTAAGCAGCGACTCGGCGATGGCGACGGCCTTGTCCCTGGGCATCTTCTTCACCCGGATCGGCGCTTCGATCAGATTCTGGAGCACCGACATGTGTGGCCACAGGTTGAAGTGCTGGAAGACCATTCCGATTTCGGAGCGCACGTCGCGGGCGGCGGCCTTGACCTGCTTGTCCGGCGAAGGCGTCGAAATGGGCACGCCTTCCATGACCACGCGGCCCTCGCTCGGCTCTTCCAGCAGCGCAAGGCAGCGCAGCAGCGTGGTCTTGCCCGAGCCCGACGGGCCCACGACGCAGACGACGTCGCGCTCCAGGACTTCCAGAGACACGCGGGTCAGCACCTGGTTGGCACCAAAGCGCTTGGTGATGCCGTCCGCGAGGATGAGGGGGCTCGTGCTGCTCATGTCACTCCATAAGCAATTCCTATGCCGCTCTCTTGCAGACTGCCGGATCGGCAGGAGTTTTGCTAGTAGAGGCCGGAGCAATTGTAAGAATCACCGATAACGGCTGTTTATAGAGTATGGACGTCAAGCTTCTCGAAGCCTTCCGGGCGGTGGTCGATCACCGCTCCATGACCGCCGCCGCGGGCGCCATGGGCGTGACCCAACCCGCGGTCAGCACCCAGATCGCGCGCCTGGAGGAGACGGTAGGTTTCTCCCTGTTCGAGCGCGCCAATGGCCGGCTTAAGCCGACGGCCGAGGGCATCCTGTTCTATGCCGAAGCAAGCCGCGTGCTGGGCGAGGTCGACCGGCTGCAGGCCGCGACGGCGCAGATCCGGGAGGGTCAGTCGGGGCGTCTGGCGATCGCCAGCCACCCCTCCGCCGCCATCTCCCTGTTGCCCAATCTGGTGGCGCAGTTCCTGGCCGAGCGGCCGGGCGTATCGGTACGGCTGATCTCGCGTCATTCCGACGTGGTGAGCAAGCTTCTGCCGACCGAGAGCTTCGACATCGGCATCGCCGAGCTGCCGATCGACGAGAGCCAGGTCGAGGTCCGGCGGTACGGCATGCGGTGCGTCGCCATCCTGCCGCCGCGCCATGCGCTCGCCTCGCGCAAGCTGCTGACGCCGGAACTGCTCGGGCCGCACCCGATGGTGATGCCGGCGCGTTCGCATCAGGTGCCCAACCGTATCCGCGGCGTCTTCTCGGCGGCGGGCGTATCGATCAATGCCGTGGTCGAGGCCGAGTTCTTCGCCACTCTCTGCGGCCTGGTGGCGGCGGGCGCCGGATGGTCGATCGTCGATCCGCTGTCGGCGCGCAGCTTCGAGCATCTCGGTCTCGTAGCGCGGCCGTTCGAACCGGCCGTCACCTACGAGATCGGCGCCTTCCATCGCCGCGACCGCGAGCCTTCGGTGCTGGCGACGGCGTTCCTCGACATGCTCGACGACAAACTGAAAGGGTGATTGATGCGTCTCGACGCCAACCTGATGGGCTGCCTCGCAGCCGACGAGGCGCTGTGGCGCGACTTCAACGACATCTGCGATTGCGGTGGCCGTCTCTCGGGCACCGAGAGCGAGAAGAAGGCGTTTGCGTTGCTGCGTGAGCGGGTGCGCGCGGTCTCGCCGGCCAACTCGGGACGCTCGATCCCGGTCCCCTATAATGGCTGGCAGGCCAAGTCGGCGACACTGAAGCTGCCGGGTGGGGCATTTGCGGCCTGCCATCCGCTGGTCCGCACCATCGCGACGCCTGGCCTCACCGCCGAGGTCATCGATCTCGGACGTGGCACCCCCGACGAGTTCGAGGCCCACAAGGCGGAGATCGCCGGCCGCATCGTGCTGGTGCGGCACGAGCTGATGTTCGCGGCCGGTACGATCCATCGCCGGCGCAAGTACGACATGGCGCGCGCCCATGGCGCCGTGGGGTTCCTGATCGGCGGTCCGCTCGCGGGCCACGTGGTGGCGGGCTCCTCGGGGCGCGACTCGGGCGAGGGCATTCCCGCGCTCGGCATTTCACCCGAGACGGCCGCGAAGCTGGCGCGGCGTTCGACGGGCTTCCCGTCCGTCACGATCGCCATCGAGACCGCGGAGGGGCCGGCCGAGACCGAGACGCTGGTGTTCGACTATCCCGGACAGACCGACGAATGGGTGGTGCTGTCGGCGCATGTCGACGGCCACGACCTGGCCGAGAGCGCCATGGACAACGGCACGGGCCTTGCGGCGGTGCTGGCGGTGACGCGGGCGCTGTCGCCGGAAGTGGCGAAGTGGCGGCGCGGCCTGCGGGTGATGTTCTTTAGCGTCGAGGAGTGGGCGCTGACCGGCTCGGCGCAGTATGTCCAAGCGCTGAGCGAGACCGAGCGAGCGAAGATCGCGCTCAACGTCAACCTCGACTCGGTGGCGGGCAGTCCGAACCTCGCCGCGCTCACCAGCGGCTATGCCGGCGTCGAGCCGTTCCTGCTGGGCGTTGCCGAGGCCAATGGCCAATCCCTGCGCACCGTGCGGCCGCTGATGACCAATTCCGACCACGCGAATTTCGCTGCGGGCGGCATCCCGGCGATCCGACTGGTGGCGGGCTTCGACGATCCCAACGCGCATCTGCGCGTCGTGCTCACCCCCGCCGACACGCGCGACAAGGTCGCGCAAAGCGAACTGCGGCAAGCGACCCTGCTGACGGCCGTGCTGGTCGCCGCCGCTTGCAACGCCACACCCGCCGAGGCCGCCGCGTGGCGGGCTTAGAGTCTCTCCGTCTCGACCCATCCACCTCGTCCTGAGAGGCTGACCGGGAATGAACTGAATCGATTCAAGCACTTACCTCATCCTGAGGAGCGCCGCCCCGCGGCGCGTCTCGAAGGATGGGCAACGGACGGGGTGCTCGTTCCCACCCTTCGAGACGCATCGCTGCGCGATGCTCCTCAGGGTGAGGTTATCGGGCCCGTTCATAGCCTCTTGTTTTAGCTGCTTTCATTTCGAGTCAGACTCTCAGGATGAGGGCAATGCTCACGACAGCAGCAGCATCCGCACCAGCGGCAGGGTCACGAAGGCCAGCACCGTGTCGACCATGATGACGAAGGCCAGCGTTTCCTCGTCGAGCTTGAACTTGCCGGCGATGATGAAGGACAGGAGCTGGCTCGGCATCGCCGCCTCCAGGATGGCGGCGTTGGCGTAGACGCCGGTCAGCCCGAGCGGGCCCACGGCGCTGAAGACGACCAGCGGCGCGAAGGCCAGCTTGATGGCCGCGACCGGCAGCGCCAGCGCCATCAGCCTGGTGGCCGAGAAGCGCAGCGCCATGCCGAGCGACAGCATCATGATGCCGCTGACCGCCACGGCGAGGATCGAGGCGGCATCCATGACCATGGCCGGGCAGGGCACGCCCGAAACCTTCCAGAGGATGGCGACCACCAACGCCCAGATCGGCGGCAGCTTGAGCGCTTCCAACGCGGTCCGGCGGAAGGTGATCGGCTCCTGGCTGCCATAGGCGATGGCGATCATGGCGCCGAGCGTCAGGTTGAGCGACGACTTGGTGACCTCGAACAGGACCGAGACTTCGGAAACCTGGTCGGCCTGACCGGGAAACACGCCGAGCAGCACCGGCAGGCCAAGATAGGTGACGTTGCCGAACGCCGCGCCCAGCATCATCGCGCCCTTGGTCGGGCCAGGGATCGGCAGGAAGTGGAACACCAGGAAGCCCACGGCCAGGCAGGAGAGCGTGCCGATGGCGGCCAAAGCGGGGATTTCGAGGAACAGGCGGCTGATCGTGCCGTCCATGACCGTCCGGAACACCAGCGCCGGCAGGAAGACGTAGAGCACCAGTCTGTTCATCGACTGGCGCGTCTGCTCCATGCCGGGAATGAAGTGGCGGAGCAGGGCGCCCAGCAGGGCGATGGCGGCGAGAGGCAGGAAAGCAGCGATCATCGGGGCCGGAGTCTAGTCGAGGAACGCGACCCCGGGCCACAGGTCGCGCCAGCGCTTGGCCTCGACCCGGGCGTCGTATTCATGGCGGCGGGTGCGGCCGTAGGGCGTGGGACGGCAGCGCAGGTTCAGGAGATCGTCGGTCCCGAGCGGCGCGATCACGGTGAGCGTGTCGTCGGCCTCGAGGCGTACGCCGACGCCGGTCACCGTTTCCAGCCAGTAGATCATCGAGTCGGCGGTGTTCAGGTGCGGCGGCAGGTCCTTCCAGACATGCATGCGCGCCTGGTTGCGCACCTGCCATGGCAGGCCAGGCAGCAGCGCTTCGAGCCGGCGCTCGAACGCCGCCTCGCTCTCGCGCGAAACATCTCCCGCGTCGAAATAGAGGACGTCGATATCCACAGGCAGCCGCGCCGGCACGATGCCGTGCAGATGGTCCCAGACTCGATTGCGCACGAATCCCGCGGCAATGCACCAGTCCGGCAGAGCGAGTTCGCGCACCGCACGTAGCTGTTCCATCGCGAGGGCGTCTTCTGCGATGATGCGGGCGATGAGGGACATGGCTCAGTCTAGCCGGCCTCGATGGGGATAATGCCAAGCTTTCGATTCGAACTGCGTTGCGAGGGGCGTGTTGCCGGCATCGACGAGGCCGGACGCGGGCCGCTGGCCGGACCGGTCTATGCGGCGGCGGCCGTCATCGACAGGACACGGGCCGCGCGCAAGCTCCTGCGCATGATCGACGATTCCAAGAAGCTGACCTTGGAACAGCGCGAGGAGGCCTACGAGGCCATGATCGCCTCGGGCGTCGTGCAGTTCGCGGTGGCCGAGGCGAGCGTCGAGGAGATCGACAGGATCAACATCCTGCAGGCGACATATCTCGCCATGCGTCGCGCCGTGCAGGCGCTGGCCGAGCAGCCCGAAGTCGTGCTGGTCGATGGCAACCGCGTGCCGCCGCAACTGGGCTGCCGCGCCGAGACCATCGTCGGCGGCGATGCGCATTCCTACTCGATCGCCGCCGCCTCGATCTTCGCCAAGGTGACGCGCGACCGTTACATGCATGCGCTCGCCTTGACCTATCCGGGCTACGGGTGGGAGACCAATCGCGGCTACGGCAGCCAGCAACATCTCGAGGCGCTGTCGCTGCTCGGTCCGACCCCGCACCACCGGCGCAGCTTCGCGCCCGTCACGCGGCTGGTCTGACACCATGGGCATTGGATCGATCCGCAACCTCGACTACGTGGTGCTGCTCTGTGAGGACCTGGCACGCGCGAGGCAGTTCTATCTCGACGTGATGCAGTTCCGCCTGGAGCGCGAGACGCCGCGATGGGTGAGCTTCCATGTCGGTTCGGGTCTCCTCTGCCTGCGGCCGCGCACTCTCGAGGGCGTCTTCCAGGACGGGCCGGGCGGTCCGACGGGGTCTGCGTCGGTCCAGATCGCCTTTCGCGTCTCGCCGCCCGAGATCGACGAATGCCAAACCGAGCTCGCGGCCAAGGGCGTCGAGTTGATGGGTCCGCCGCGCGAGATTCCCTCCTGGGGTCATCGCGCGATCTTCTTTCGCGACCCAGACGGCAACGTCATCGAAATCTACGCCGAAGTCTGACGGCAGGAGAAACACAAGTGCTCAAGCTTTATTACACCGCCAGTACCTGCTCGCTCGCCACCCACATCGTGCTGGAGGAGGTCGGCGCCGACTATTCGACGGTGCGCATCGACTTCGGGGCGGAGCAGCAGAAGTCGGCCGAATATCTGAAGGTCAATCCCAAGGGCCGCGTGCCGGCGCTGGTGACAGACAGGGGCATCCTCACCGAAACGCCGGCGATGCTGGTCTATGTCGCGCAGAGCTTCCCGCAGGCGCGGCTCGCGCCGATGGACGATCCCTTCTTCTTCGCCGAGATCCAGTCGTTCAATTCCTATCTCTGCTCGCACGTGCACGTGGCGCATGCCCACCGCATGCGCGGCCATCGCTGGGTCGATGCCGACGACAAGGCGGCGATCGCCGCGATGCAGCGCAAGGTGCCGGAATCGGTCGGCGCCGGCTTCGAGCTGATCGAGCACGGGATGCTGAAGGGGCCGTGGGTGATGGGCGAGCACTACACGGTCTGCGACGCCTATCTGTTCACGCTCGCGCAGTGGCTGGAGAAGGACGGCGTCGACCTCGCGCGCCTCCCGCGCGTGGTCGATCACCGCAAGCGCATGTTGGAACGGCTGGCGGTGAGGAAGGCGGTCGCCGAGGAAACCGCCTGAGGGCTCCCTTCCTTGCAGCGCTGCAAGATTCCTGGGGTGATTGCAATGAGCGCGGGGAAACTTATAATCGCCCCACCGCCGCTCCACAGGGCGACATGGATCTTGATCATGTCTGGCGGACTGGAGTTGCCGATGCGGTTCATCAGTCTGAAACTGTCGACGCTGGCCGCGGCAAGCATTCTCCTCGGGGCACTGCCGGCCCTGTCGCAAGGCTCGACGGGAGCGCCCATGGCGCCTCAGCCTCGCATCGCCCCCGCCCCGCAGGCTCCCGTCGCGGCGCCGCGAGCGCCTGTCATCACGCCCGCGCCGGCGGTCCCCCCGTCTGGCGTTCCGCTGAATACCACTCGCCAGGGCGCGCCCGTCCCGGGCGACAGGGCAGAGACGTGTTGCGGCTCGATCATTATTATTGATGGCGTCGCGGGTGATCCGGCAGTCCTCCACGAAAAGTCGGCCATCAAGGGTTCGATCATCTACGAGCGGAAGTGAACGAGAACATAACAATTGGTCCGTTGCGCGCGGCCCGTCGTTGAATGAAAGTTTGCCCGGCCCGTGTTCATGCAGGGGCCAACTCGATGAGGTTGCGCGATGTCCAGACTTGTTCCGTCACTGATTCTGCTTCTCGGCCTCATGGCGGCTGGTGCCGCATCGGCAAGGCCGGTGGATCGAGAGGCCTTCGATGCGGGTGTGAACGTCGCCCAGCAGGCGCAGGTCCAGACGCCGCCGTCGGCGCGAGACGCGATCGAGAAAGGCAAGGAGTCCGCTGCGGAGCGTGCGCGGGCGATGGGCCCTGAACTCAAGGCGCTGCGGGACGATATGGCCGCGCAGGTCGGCGAACTGCGGGCGCTCGTCGATCGGAGGGTCGATGAAGCCGGCCACAAGGCCATGACCTACGCGATCTGGGGCGCCGTGGGCTTCTTCGCGCTCATGGTCCTCGCCTCGGTGCTGGGCGGGGTCATCGTCGCGCTGCTGTTCCGGCGCAACCGCGCCTGACACGACGGGACACCGACGCTTTCTATCCGGCGAGCACGAGGTCGCTCGCTTTTTCGGCAACTGCCGTCACGGCGGCGTTGATCATCGCCGCCGGGAGGCCGGGCAGGACCGAGGCGTCGATGACGCGCAACCCCGCGACGCCCTTCACGCGCAAAGCCTCGTCAACCACCTCGCCGAGGCGGCAGGTGCCGGTGGGATGATGGAACGAATCCGTGGCCCGGCGGATGAAGTCGTGGCGGGCCGCTTCGCTTGTCCAGTCCGGTCCGGGATAGACCTCCTTCGCCCGCCAGTCGTCGAATGCCTTTGCCGCGCCGATCTCGCGCGCGATCTCGACGCCCTTCGCCAGCACCGCGAGATCGTCGGCTTCGCCCAGATAATTCGGGTCGATGATTGCCGGCGCCCGTGGATCGCTGGAGGCGAGGCTGACGGTGCCGCGGCTGCGCGGCCGCAGGTGGCAGGGCACCAGGACATAGGCCGGCGCGGCCAGGGGGCCGACGGTCGGCCGCACGAACGGTACCGACAGGCACATGACGAGAATGTCGGGGCTCTCGCCTGGCGTCGCGTGCGGCACGTAGAGGAGGGAATCCGCGTGATTGTAGTGGGAGGCCGGGACCGGGCGCCGCGCCTGGTAGGCCACGCCCGCGAGCAGCAGATGATCTTCCAGATGGCGGCCGACGTCGGGCAGATCGGCGGCGCTTGCGATACCCAGCGCGCGCAGTTCGTCGGCCGGGCCAATGCCCGACAGCATCAGCAGGCGTGGTGAATCGATCGCCCCGGCGCAGAGCAGCACGTCGCCCGCGGGCCGCACGACTCTTCCGGCCAGACGCACACCGAGGCACCGCCCGCTCTCGATCTCGAGGCCGAGCACCTGCGTGTCGACGAGCAGGTCGACCGGTGCGTCAGCGGGACCGCTCTCCAGACTGTCGAGATAAGCCGTCGCCGCGTCGTCGCGGCGGTGGCCCCTGATGCTGAGTTGGTTCCAGCCCACGCCGGTCGTTAATTCGCCGCCGAGGTCGGGCGTCACCGGGAAGCCCGACTGCTGCGCCGCGGCCATGAAGGCCTCTGCGACCGGCGTGCGATCCGTGACGTCGGCCAGCGACAGGACATGCAGGGGGCCGGCACCGCCCCGCCAGGCATTGGCGCCACCCGAGAAGGTCTCGGCGCGCCTGAAGTAGGGCAGGAGGTCGGCGTGACGCCAGCCTGCCGGCCAGCGGTCGTAGGCCGCCGGGTGACCGCGCTGGTAGGCCAGCGCATTGATGATGCTCGATCCGCCCACCACCTTGCCCCGCGGGCAGGTGATCGTGCGGCCGCCCAACCCCGGTTGCGGCGTCGTCTCGTAACGCCAGTCCAGCGCGCTCTCCTGGAGGCTGGGCCAGGCCGGAGGGTTCACGACGGCCGACAGGTCTGCGCGCACACCGGCCTCGATCAGGAGTACCCGCCGCCCGGCCTGCCCGAGCCGGTGCGCGAGAACGCAGCCCGCCGATCCCGCGCCCACGATGACATGGTCGTAAGCCCCACGGAGCTGCTCGGGCGACGTCAGCGTGCGCACGCCGCTGGCCGCCTTCGCGGGCGACGAAAGACCGGAAAGCGCAATCCCGCCCGCCACCGCGGCGCCAATCGCCTCGCGGCGCTTCAGCCCGCCCCTGCCGTCAGTGTCCCCGAACGATGGTGTCCCGCTCATGCTGCCCGCCCGTCGCGTCCCCAGTTATAGTGGTCTGGTGTGAGTTTTGCGACTCGATCTAGTGTCTAAGCAATTGATTCAATTAGATTCTTGACCGGAAGTGCCTGTGGACTCATCTTCCCCGGATGCCTGTGGATAAAATTGATCGCGTGCTCGTTGGCGACTGTATCGAATTGATGCAGACCCTGCCCGAAGCTTCCGTCGACATGGTCTTTGCCGACCCTCCCTATAATCTCCAGCTGGGCGGCGAGCTGCTGCGGCCCGACCACAGCAAGGTCGACGCGGTCGATGACGACTGGGACAAGTTCGGAGACCCCTCCGCTTCGGTCGGGGCAAGTTTCGCGCTTTACGACCAGTTCACCAACGCCTGGCTGAAGGCGGCGCGGCGGGCGCTGAAGCCCGGCGGGACGCTGTGGGTGATCGGCAGCTACCACAACATCTTCCGCATCGGCACGGCGCTGCAGGACCAGGGCTTCTGGCTGCTGAACGACATCGTCTGGCGCAAATCGAACCCGATGCCGAACTTCCGCGGCAAGCGCTTCACCAACGCCCACGAAACGCTGATCTGGGCGGCGCGCGATCGCGCCAACAAGAAGTACACCTTCAACTACGATTCGATGAAGGAGCTGAACGAGGGCGTCCAGATGCGCTCCGACTGGCTGCTGCCGCTCTGCACCGGCGGCGAACGGCTGAAGGGCGAGGACGGCAAGAAGGCCCATCCGACGCAGAAGCCGGAGGCGCTCCTGTTCCGCTGCATCATGTCGGCGTCCAATCCGGGCGACGTCATCCTCGATCCGTTCTTCGGCACCGGCACGACCGGCGCGGTCGCGCGCCGCCTCGGCCGCCGCTTCATCGGCCTCGAGCGCGATCCCGACTATGCTGCGATCGCGCGCAAGCGCATCGCCGAGATCACGCCGCTGGCGCCTGAGGACGTGACGCCCAAGCCCAGCAAGCGGGCCGAGCCGCGGATTCCGTTCGGCGTGCTGATCGAGGCCGGCCTGCTTCAGCCTGGCGCCGTGCTGAGCGATCCCAGTGGCCAGTTGCACGCACGCGTTCGCGCCGACGGCTCACTGTCCGCCTCCAATGCTCTGGGCGACCATCGTGGCTCGATCCACAAGGTGGGGGCGGCGGTGCAGGGCGCGCCGGCCTGCAACGGCTGGACCTTCTGGCATATCGACGTCGCGGGAGCGCGACGCCCCATCGACCACCTCCGCCAGCAGGTCCGCGCCGGGCTCTAACAGGCCGGTGAATCAGGCCAAGCCTTGGTAAATAAACGAAACAAACGAAATAAACGAATCAGTCGAAGCGAGAACCGCACCCCTGAATTAGGTACCCTGGTACCGTTGACTGGGTTCCTGCGCCTTCACCGCGTGCTCGATGACCTTGCGCATGACCGTGGGCAAAGCGCGTTCGTCCAGCCGGTCGAGCGCGGACCAGCTCGTGCCCGGCGCCAGCGCCGCCAGCCGGCCTGTCGTCGCCATGGCGCGGGCAATGGTGAGTTCCAGGTGGAAGTGCGTGAAGGTGTGACGCACCAGGCCGTCCATTACCACCCAGCGCGCCGGCACCGGGGCTTCGGCGAGCGCCGTGGCTTCCACGAACGGGCCCTCGCGCCAGGCGCTCGACGGTACCTCGTCCATGCCGCCCAGAAGCCCTTTTGCCGGCCGCTTGCGTAGCAGCACCGCGCCGTCCTTGCGCAAAAGCACGAAGGCGAGGCCGCGGCGCGTCGGCTTCCCGGCCTTGGGTGCGCGGCGCGGCAGCTCTTCGGCGATGCCCTGCCGGCGGCCCTTGCAGCCCTGCATCAGCGGGCAGATGACGCAGCGCGGGGTGCGCGGGATGCAGACGGTGGCGCCGAGATCCATCATCGCCTGGGCATAATCGCCGGCGCGCTGCTGCGGCACCAACCGCGCGGCGCGGACCTGGATGTCGGGCTTGGCGTCGGGCAACGGAGTCTCGATGGCGTAGAGGCGGGCGATCACCCGCTCCACGTTGCCATCGACCGCCGAGGCCGGACGATCGAAGGCGATGGCCTGGATGGCCGCGGCCGTATAGGGGCCGACGCCGGGCAGGGCGCGCAGGCCGGCCTCGTCCTCGGGAAAGCGGCCGCCATGGTGGTTGGCGACGGCCTGGGCGCAGGCATGCAGGTTGCGGGCGCGGGCATAGTAGCCGAGGCCCGCCCACGCCGAGAGCACCTCGTCGAGCGGCGCGGCGGCCAGGGCCTCGACGGTGGGCCAGCGCTCGACGAAGCGGCGGAAATACTCACCCACCGTGGCGACCGTGGTCTGCTGCAGCATGATCTCCGACAGCCAGACACGGTAAGGCGCCGTGCGTTCTCCCGGGGCTGCGCGCCAGGGGAGGGTGCGACGATGTCGATCATACCAGGCGAGCAGTCGGTCGGCGTGTGTCATGGTCAGTCGAAGGGGCGTGGCCTACCATACGGAGCGGAGTTTGAAAGGGTCCATGCGCGAAAACGGCTTCCGTGCGATCGGCGGGCTGGCCCAGAAGCTCACGTCGGGCATCGCCCGCGATGGGGCAAAAGGGGGCCGCGGCGCTGCCCTCGTTCGACTGAAGGCCGACTGGCCGGCGGTCGTCGGGCCGGAACTGGCGCGCACGACGCGGCCCGATGCGCTGCTGGCCGGGCGCGGCGCGCGGGCCGGCAAAGCCTTGCGGCTGAAGGTGTCCGGCGCCGCCGCCCTCGAGGTCCAGCACAGGAGCAGCCAGATCGTGGAACGGGTAAATGCCTATTTCGGGCACAGGGTGATCGACGACGTGCGGATCGTGCAGGGCATCATCCCGGGGCCACCCCCGGCACGCCGGACGCCGCGTCCCGATCCCGTGGTCGAGCAGGCAGTGGCCAGCCGCACGGCGGCCGTCGAGGATCCCGATCTGCGCGCGGCTTTGACCCGGCTGGGGGCCCGCATCGCCAGCGGGCGCCGCGGCTTCCTGCTCGGCAGCCTGGGCGCGCTCTGTCTCGGGGACGAGCTGCATGCACAGCCGAAAGCAGCGGCCAGGTTCCTCGATCCGTTGCCCGACGATCACGTGCTGGGCCGTCCCGACGCCCCCAATGTGCTGATCGACTACGCCTCGTTCACCTGTCCGCACTGCGCCACCTTCAACAACGCGGTCATGCCCGCCCTGAAGCGGGACTGGATCGACACCGGCAAGCTGAAGCTGGTGCATCGCCACTTTCCATCGGATGCCCTCGCCACGCGCGCCAGCCTGCTGGCGGAGTGCGCCGGTCCGGACGGGTTCTTCGCCGCCGTCGACACGCTGTTCCGCACGCAGGTCCAGTGGATGACCGCGCCCGACCCGGCGGCGGAACTGATGACGGTGCTGGCGGGGCAGGGGGTGACCGAGGCCGCGGCGCAGGCCTGCGTCGCCAACGACCGGCTTTTGGACAAAGTCATCGCCGACGTGCAATCCGGTCAGGCGCTGGGCGTCAATTCAACCCCGACCGTCTTCATCAACGAGCAGGGGTACGGCAATCCGGGCGGAATGGACGCCATCGCAGCAATTTTACGACAGGTGGGCCGTTAACGTTTGACTCCCCACAGGCGTAATTCCCAAGATGTAGTGGAGAGGGTTGAACAAAATGCGGAATATCTTGATCGTCGCCGGCGGGGTCGTGGCGGTGGCTGCGATTGCGGCCGGCGTCTATTTCGGCACCCGTGCGCCCTCGTCGCCCGCGCCGGTCGCGGCCGTTTCGGCGCCCAACAAGGCCGCCCTGGAGAGTGTTCAGCCCGGCGACCATGTGCTGGGCGACCCCAAAGCGCCGATCACCGTGATCGAGTATGCATCACTTACCTGCTCGCACTGTGCGCACTTCCATACGCAGGTCCTGCCCGAGATCAAGAAGAAGTGGATCGATACCGGCAAGGTCAAGCTGGTCTATCGCGACTTCCCGCTGGACCAGGTCGCCGCCAAGGCGGCGCAGATCGCCGAGTGCGCCGGCAACGACAAGTATTTCGGCGTGGTCGACATCATCTTCCGCGGCCAGCCGCAGTGGGCGGCGGCGGCCGATCCGCTGGCTGAGCTCGCCAAGCCGCTGCGGATCGCCGGCATGGGCGAGAACGAGATCAAGGCGTGCCTCGCCAACGATGCGATGAGCAACGCGGTGATCAACGACTACAAGGCTGGCGAGGCGATGGGCGTCACCTCGACGCCGACGCTGTTCATCAACGGCCAGCTCTATCGCGGGTCGCGCTCCGTCGAGGAACTCGACGGCGTGTTCTCCAAGCTCGCCAAGTAGGCATTCGGGCAAGTAACCAGACAGGCGTGGTGTAATGGTCCAGTTCGACAAGCTCCGGCTCTCCGGTTTCAAGTCTTTCGTCGACCCGACGGAACTCGTGATCGAGTCCGGCATGACCGGAATCGTGGGACCGAATGGCTGTGGCAAGTCGAACCTCGTCGAAGCGCTGAAGTGGGTGATGGGCGAGACCTCCGCCAAGCAGATGCGCGGCTCCGAGATGGAGGATGTCATCTTCGCCGGCTCCGGCCAGCGGCCGGCGCGCAACATCGCCGAGGTCATGCTGTCGCTGGACAACAGGACGCGCACCGCGCCCGCCGCGGTGAACGATACGGACCAGCTCGACGTCGTGCGTCGCATCGAGCGCGGTCACGGCTCGGCTTATTCGGTGAACGGTCGCGAGATTCGCGCCCGTGACGTGCAGACGCTGTTCGCCGACGCGGCCACGGGGTCGCGCTCCACGGCGCTCGTCAGCCAGGGCCGCATCGGCGCGCTCATCAACGCCAAGCCGGCCGATCGCCGTTCGGTGATCGACGAGGCGGCCGGCATTACCGGTCTTTACGCCCGCCGTCACGAGGCCGAGCTGCGCCTGCGCGCCGCCGAGCAGAACCTCGCCCGCGTCCAGGACGTGCTGGTGGCCCTCGAGGAGCAGCACAAGGGCCTGAAGCGCCAGGCCCGTCAGGCCAGCCGCTATCGCAACCTCTCCGACCATATCCGTCGCGCCGAAGCCGCCGTGCTGGCGCTGAAGCTCGCCAATGCCGAGCGCGATCTGGCCGTATCCGCCGAGCGGCTGAAGGAAGCCGAGGCGCAGGTCGCCGACCTGACGCGTCTGGTCGGCCTCGCCACCACCGCGCAGGCCGAAGCCGCGACGGCGCTGCCGCCGTTGCGCAACGACGAAGCCGCCGCCGCTGCCGGATTGCAGCGCCTGCGCGTGGCGCACGATGCGCTGACCGCGGAGGCCGAGCGGGTCGCCGCCGCGCAATCCGAAGCCGAGAGGCGCCTCCAGCAGACCGAGCAGGATCTGGCGCGCGAGCAGGGCCGCAAGAACGACGCCGCCGCCGCCATTTCCGACCTTGGCGCCCAGCGCGAACGTCTCGAAGAGGAGCGTTTCGGCGAAGAGGATCGTGCTGCCGCCGCCGAGGAAGCGCGCGACACCGCGCGCAGCGAGACCAGCGTGGCCGAGGTCGAGTTCGACCGCCTGACCCGCCAGATCGCTGACGACGAAGCCCTGCGTCAGAGCGTTTCGCGCGAGATCGCGGAACTTCAGGATCGTCTGCGCCGCCTGTCGTCGCGCCGTGATGAAGTCTCGGCACAGCAACGGCAGCTCGAGACCGAACTGTCCAACCTGCCGGCGCTGCCGGAAGTCGAGGCCGAACTCGAAGCCGCCCGGGCCGCGCTGGAAGAAGCGCGGTTCAGCGGCCAGGAGGCGATCGAAGCCGCCCGCGAGGCCGAGCGCTACGAGTCGGATGCCGCGCGTCAGGCGGTCGCCAGGGCCGAAGCGGAACGGCTCGAGATGGAAAAGGCCCGTTCGGCCGAACGCGAGGCAGCGGAAGCCAGCCATGCCACCGCCGTCGAGGCCCTGCAGAAGACCAATGCGCGTCTGACCAAGCTGCGCGCCGAGGAAGCGGGCGTCGCCGCTGCGTTGAAGTCCGCGGCCAATTCGCTGTGGCCGCCGCTGCTCGACGCCCTCTCCGTCGAGCCGGGCTTCGAGAAGGCCTTGGGCGCGGCCTTCGGCGACGAGCTCGAGGCTTCGTCGGATCGCGGCGCGCCGGTGCACTGGCTGCCGCTCGAGGCGCTGGCCGAGACGCCGGCCCTTCCCGAAGGCGCGACGCCGCTCGGCGCGCATGTCGGCGCCCTGCCGGAATTGGCCCGTCGTCTGTCCTTCATCGGCATCGTGGCCAACGACGAGACCGGCGCGGCGCTGCAGGCCGCCCTCAAGCCCGGCCAGCAGCTGGTCACCCGCGAGGGCGCGGTCTGGCGCTGGGACGGCTACACGATGCGGGCCGGTGCGCCGTCGACCGCTGCCGTGCGGCTGAGCCAGCGCAACCGCCTGGCCGAGATTCGCTTTCAGATCGACGGCATCGTCGCCGAGCAGACGGTCGAGCAGGCGCGCGTCGATGCCGAGAAGACGTGGCTCGCCGCGGCCCGTGATGCCGAGAAGACCTGCGTCGACCAGGCGCGCGCCTACGAGCGCAGCGTGGCCGAGGCCGCACGTCGCAAGACGCAGGAGGCCGGCGAGGCCACGCGGGCCGCCGAGCGCGCCGCCCAGTCGGCCATCGGCACCGCCGAGCGCCTGGCCACGCAGGCCCGCGACCGTCACGTCGAGATTGCCCGTCGCACCGACCAGCTGCGCACGCGTCTCGCCGGCATCGCGACGGTGGTCGCCGAAGTGCAGGGCGACATCGCCGAGGTCGAGATGCGGCGCACCTTCCGCGAGGCGCGCCTGTCGTCTATCGCCGACACCCAGGCCGATCGTGCCGAGGCCGGTGCGCTGCGCGTGCGCATCGCCGAGCTGCGGGCGGCGCTCGTCGAGGCCGAGGGCCAGTGCGACCGTCTCGCACGCGAGTCGAAGATGCGGGTCGAGCGGCTGGCGCAGATCGCACAGGACCACGAAGGCTGGAGCAAGCGACTGCGCGAGGCGGACGGCCAGATCGTCGAACTCGACGCACGGCGCGAGCAGACCGCGGCCGCGATTGCCGAACTGGCGGCCAAGCCGGCGGAGATCGAGGAGAAGCGGTTCGTGCTCGGCGAGGAGATCGACAAGGCCGAGGCCAACCGCCAGGAAGCGGCCGACCGCCTGGCGATCGGCGAGACTCGTCTGGCCGAGGCCGACAAGGCGCTGCGCCAGGCCGAGACCGAAATGGGCCAGGCGCGAGAGACCCGCGTCCGCCGCGAAGGTCAGGTCGAGCAGGCCACGAAGGATCGCGAGTCGGTGGTCGAGCGCATTGCCGAGCGCCTGCGCTGCGAGCCCGACGGCGTGATGGCGTTGGCCGAGGTGCAGTCGCTCGACGAGCTGCCGGATCTCGAGAAGGCCGAGCACAAGCTCGAGCGGCTGGTGCACGAGCGCGAGACGATGGGCGCCGTGAACCTGCGGGCCGAGGAAGAGGCCAACGAACTCGAGCAGCAGATCACCGCCATGACGAGCGAGCGTGACGACCTCGTCGCCGCCATCGGCCGCCTGCGCCAGGGCATCCAGAGTCTGAACCGCGAGGGCCGCGAGCGTTTCCTCGTCGCCTTCGAGCAGGTCAGCGGCCACTTCCAGCAGCTCTTCACCAAGCTGTTCGGCGGCGGCAAGGCCGAGTTGCGGCTCACCGAGTCGGAGGATCCTCTCGAGGCCGGCCTCGAGATCCATGCCAGTCCGCCGGGCAAGAAGCTGCAGGTCATGTCCCTGCTGTCGGGCGGCGAGCAGGCGCTGACGGCGTTGTCGCTGCTGTTTGCAGTGTTCATGACGAACCCGGCGCCGATCTGCGTGCTGGACGAGGTGGACGCGCCGCTGGACGACCTGAACGTGGAGCGGTTCTGCGGCCTGGTGAAGGACATCGCCGGCCGCACCGACACGCGCTTCCTGATCATCACCCATCATCGCGTCACGATGGCGCGCATGGATCGCCTCTACGGCGTGACCATGGCCGAGCGGGGGGTCTCCCAGCTCGTCTCCGTCAACCTCCAGGAGGCCGACCGCATGGTGGCCTAGGCCCTTACGACGGCGTCAGCCTAAACAAGCAAGACTATCTTCCTCTCAAAAAACTGGGCGCCGGCTGGCCTGACGGCGCCCTTTTCTTTGCCGCGCTTCCGGGGGCCGCCCTTCTCAGGGGAGGAGCGGGCCTGTAGTGTCCGGCCCATGCCCGATACGCTCAGTCCCAACGTTACCGATGTCATCGAACTGACGCGCACGCTCGTTCGCTGCGAAAGTGTGACGCCGCGCGAAGCAGGTGCCTTGCAGCTGCTGGAACAGACGCTGGCGCCCCTCGGCTTCGCGTGCGAGCGCATGGATTTTACCCAAGCCGGCACCGACGACGTGGCCAACCTCTATGCCCGCATCGGCAGCGGCGGGAAGCACTTCTGCTTTGCCGGCCATTCCGACGTGGTCCCGGTCGGCGATCTCTCTTCCTGGACGATCGGGCCGTTCGCAGCCGAACTGTCCGGCGGCTATCTGTTCGGCCGTGGGGCCGCCGACATGAAGGGCGCGATCGCGGCCTTCACCGATGCCGCAGCGCGCTTTCTCGCCCGGCGTGGCCGGGATTTCGGCGGCTCGATCAGCCTGCTGATCACCGGCGACGAGGAAGGCCCGGCGATCAACGGCACCGTGAAGATGTTGCAACGGCTGGCCGAGCGCGGCGAGACGATCGATGCCTGCATCGTCGGCGAGCCCACCAGCTCGAAGCGCTTCGGCGACATGATGAAGATCGGTCGCCGCGGCAGCATGACCGTCGACCTGGTCGTGCGCGGCGTCCAGGGGCACGTGGCCTATCCCGAGCGGCTCGACAATGCCGTCCATCGCCTGTCGGCGATCATCGAGGCGCTGGTGCGCGAGCCGATCGACAAGGGCAGCACGCATTTTCAGCCGACCTCGCTGCAGTTCACGACCGTCGATGTCGGCAACCCGGCGACCAATATCGCGCCGGGCACCGCCAAGGCGCGCTTCAACACCCGGTTCAACGACCTCTGGACCTCGAAGACGCTGCTGGCTCACCTCAAGGAGCGCATCGAGCGCGCCAACGAAGCGCTGGGCGGCAATGGCACCGTCGAATACAGCGTCCAGGTTTCCGGCGAGTCCTTCTATACGCCGCCGGGACCGCTGAGCGACCTCGTCGCCGGGGCGGTCCGCGACATAGCCGGAGTGGAGACGGAACTGTCGACGACCGGCGGGACGTCGGACGCGCGCTTCATCCGCAACTACTGCCCGGTCCTCGAATTCGGGCTGGTCGGAGAGAGCATGCACAAGGTCGACGAGAAGAGCGCGGTTGCCGACCTCAAGATGCTGGCCCGCGTCTACGAAACGGTTCTCGACCGTTACTTCGCGGTCTGAGGGCGTGCTCAGCGCTGGCGAAATCGCCCGGGGGATACAGGGTGCGATCGGGCTTCTGAAGCGCGATCCGGTCGCACCGTCCTACTTCGACAATACGCGCGAAGCCTGCGTGCGGTCGTTCCAGGTGATGATTCTGGTCGCACCGCTGCACGCCGCCCTGATGCTGTTGCGGTATGCCTTCGTGACTTCGACGGCCGACGACCTCGAGATCGTGCTGGTGGAGACGCTGCGCTACGCCGTCGAATGGACGCTGTTTCCCGTCCTGTTCTACGAGATCGCGCGGCGGCGGAACTGGCTGAACCGCTTTCCGCGTTACATCTCGGCCCTGAACTGGGTCAACCTGCCGGCGATGATCGCGGCAGTGATCGGCGTGGTGCTGGCCTCGCTGCTGCCGCCGGTGCCGGGCGAGCTCATGCGCATCGGGCTGCAGGCGCTCTTCTTCTACTGGTTCCTGGTGACGACCCGGATGGTGCTCGGCGCCACCTGGCCGGTCGCTGCCCTCCTGTTGATCGTCAACTGGGTGCCGTCAATCTTCATCTCACTGATCGTCGATCGCTTCCTCGGAGTCGCCGTCGCGGTCGGGGCCTAGCTCGTAGCGCACTTCCATCAGGCAGAGCCCGTGCGGCGGCGCGGTCGGCCCGGCGCGGGCACGATCGCGGGCCGCGAGTGCTGCTTCGACATCGCCGCGGGTCCACTGGCAGCGTCCGACGAGATGCAGCGTGCCCACGATGATGCGCACCTGGTTGTGCAGGAAGGAGCGCGAGCCGACATCGACGTGGATCTCCTCGCCGAGGCGGGAGACCTTCAGCAGGTCGAGTGTCTTCAGCGCCGATGGCGACTGGCAGGAGGTCGAGCGGAAACTGTTGAAGTCGTGTCTTCCCACCAGCACCGTCGCGGCATCTGCCATCAGGTCGACGTCGAGCGAACCCGGCACGTGCCAGAGCTGGCCGCGATCGAGCGCGGGCGGGGCGCGTCGATTGATGATGCGGTAGCGGTAGCGCCGCCATGTCGCGGAGAAGCGTGCATGGAAACCGGGAGGGGCGAGTTCGGCGACCAGGACGGAGACCGGTTGAGGCTTCAGGTGGAAGTTGATCGCCGAGCGAATGGTCTCGACCGGCCACTCGCGGGTAAGGTCGAGATGCACGACCTGGCCGCGCGCATGCACCCCGGTGTCGGTGCGGCCGGCAGCCTGGACGGGCGGGCGCTCGCCGGAGAAGGCGAACACGGCCTCTTCGAGCGCGACCTGGACCGAAGGGCCATTCGGCTGGCGCTGCCATCCGACGAACGGCTCGCCGTCATATTCGACCGAGAGTTTGTAGCGCGGCACGATGTCAGGTCGGCAGGGACGTCACGGCGGGGGACGCCAGCACGGTGCCCGCCTCCAGCGCGAAGCCGCGCAGGAAGGCGTCCGCCGACTGCGCCGACTTGCCGGGCCGCTGCAGCTTGAGCAGCTTCAGCCCGCCGATACCGCAGGTCACGACCGGAAAGCCGTCGCGCGCGATGGTCACGCTGCCCGGGGGGCCGCCCGCCAGCGTGAGCGCCGCCGCCAGGACCTTGATGCGTTCGATACCCGCTTCCTTGCCATTGTCCTTGGGGGCCTCGAACGACGTGCCGGGCCACGGGTGGAAGGCGCGCACCTTGCGCTCCAGCTCGGCGGCCGGCCGGCGCCAGTCGAGCACGCCTTCCCCCTTGCCGAGCTTGTGGGCGTAGGTGACGCCCTCGGCCGGCTGGTCCACCGGCTCGATGCTCCGCCTTAGCAGGCCGTCGAGGGTCGACACGATCAGCCGCGCGCCGAGATCGGCCAGGCGGTCGTGCACGCTCTCGGCGGTATCGGCGGCGGAGATCGGCGTGCTTTCCGCCAGCAGCATCGGGCCGGTGTCGAGGCCCTCGTCCATGCGCATGATGGTGACGCCGGTCTCGGCATCGCCCGCGAGGATGGCGCGATGGATGGGGGCGGCGCCGCGCCAGCGCGGCAGCAGGGAGCCATGGATGTTGATGCAGCCGAGGACCGGGGCGTCGAGGAAGCTCCTGGGCAGGATGTGTCCATAGGAGACCACCACCGCGGCATCGAGATCGAGCGCCTTGAAGGCCTGGGCCTCCTCGTCGCTTTTCAGGGTGCGCGGCGTGCGGACCGGCAGACCGAGTTCGTCGGCGAGCTGATGGACGGGTGTCTTGCGCTCCTGCTGGCCCCGGCCCGCGGGCTTGGGGGCCCTCGTGTAGACGCACGCGA
This sequence comes from Reyranella sp., assembly GCF_030651995.1. Classification (GTDB taxonomy): domain Bacteria; phylum Pseudomonadota; class Alphaproteobacteria; order Reyranellales; family Reyranellaceae; genus Reyranella. The sequence continues at coordinate 81,132 of NZ_JAUSBN010000037.1, read as the reverse complement.
CGTCGTGGCCGGCTTCGGCCAGCGCGGCGAGCGCTGGCACGGCGAAGGCTGAGGTGCCGAGGAACGCAATCTTCATCGCCGCACCTTATAGGCAGCCGCGCGGCGGTGAGCTAGGTATGCCGCCGCAATGGAAGCCAGTACCCCCTCGACCGGCAAGGGCCCGCTCGCCAACCTCGCTGCGCGCCGCGCCGCCGGCGAGATCCACGCCGATCCCGTGCAGGAAAAAGTCGTTCTGCGATTGCAGGCGATCCATGAGCAGCTCGCGACGATGGCCAGCGCCCCGCCGGCCAAGACGGGATTCCTGGCGCGCCTCGGCCTCGGTCACGCGCCCAAACCGCCGGAGGGGCCGCACGGCCTCTACATCTGGGGCTCGGTCGGTCGCGGCAAGTCCATGCTGATGGACCTGTTCTTTGCCGATGCGCCGGTGACGAAGAAGCGCCGCGTCCACTTCCACGAATTCATGCTCGAGGTGCAGGCCCGCCTGCATCGTCGGCGCGAGGAGCTCGCAGCGAAGGGCGCCCCGCCGGAATCCGACACCATCGTGCCGATCGCCCGGGAGATCGCTGCCGAGGCTCGCCTGCTCTGCTTCGACGAATTCCAGGTGACCAACATCGCCGATGCGATGATCCTCGGCCGCCTGTTCGAGACGCTGTTCGAGGAGGGGATCACGGTGATCGCCACCTCCAACCGCGCGCCCGACGATCTCTACAGGAACGGCCTGCAGCGCGACCGCTTCCTGCCGTTCATCGAGCTGGTGAAGCAGCGTCTCGAAGTTCTGGAGCTGGGCGGCTCGCAGGACTACCGGATGGGCCGGCTGCGCGAGCTCGATCTCTACCTGACGCCGCTCGGTGCCTGGGCGACGAAGAAGCTCGATGAGGCGTTCCGTGCGCTCAGCAATGGCGCCGACGGCGAGGCGCGCGTGCTGCGCACGCAGGGCCGCAACGTCGAGGTGCCGCGTGCTGCCCCCGGTGTCGCCATGGCGCATTTCATGGACTGGTGCGCGCGGCCGATGGGCGCGGCCGACTTCCTCTGCATCGCCGACAATTTCCACACCGTCATCGTGGCCGAGATTCCCAGGATGGGACCGGACAGCCGCGACAAGGCGGTTCGCTTCGTGACGATGATCGATACCTTCTACGAGAGGAAGGTGAAGTTCATCTGTTCGGCGGCGGCAAATCCGGGCGGTCTCTACCCGGAGGGCGACGGCTCCTTCGAATTCCAGCGCACCGTCTCGCGGCTGATGGAAATGCAGAGCCCGGAGTATCTGAACCTCGATCACATCGCCTAATTGTGATTGTGGGCCCGTTCGCCCGCAGCATAGGCTCTGCGGCGTTTTTCAGAGATTTTTCGGGAGGCAGGACATGGACGGCGATCGCATGATTTCCCTGAACGAAGGTGGCCTGTCGCGCCGCAACGCCTTGAAGGCGACGGCGACCGGCGCGGCGCTCGGCACCACCTTCGCTTTGTCGGTGCAGCCCCTCCAGGCGCAGACGATGATCACCACGCCGGCGGACGGTCTCACGGCGGGCGTCGTCAAGGTCAAGACCAGGGACGGCAAGGACATGGACGCCTATCGCGCCATGCCGGCCTCGGGCCAGGGCTTCGCCACGATCCTGGTCGTGCAGGAGATCTTCGGCGTGCACGCGCATATCGCCGATCTCTGCCGCCGCTTCGCCAAGGCCGGCTACTACGCCATCGCGCCGGAACTCTACTTCCGCCAGGGCGATCCCAAGGCCATCAGCGACGTGCAGGCGCTGCTGCGCGAGATCGTCTCGAAGGTGCCGGACGAGCAGGTCATGAACGATCTCGACGCGACCGCCGCCTTCGCCAAGGGCGAGGGCAAGGCCGACACCGCCAAGCTCGGCATCACCGGCTTCTGCTGGGGCGGCCGCATCGTCTGGCTCTATGCCGCCCACAGCGCGGCGCTCAAGGCGGGCGTCGCCTGGTATGGCCGGGTCGTCGGCGATTCGACACCGACGACGCCCAAGCATCCGGTCGACATCGCCAAGGATCTCAAGGCGCCGGTGCTCGGCCTCTATGGCGGCGCCGACACCGGCATTCCGAACGACACCGTCGACCGCATGCGCGCGGCCCTGAAGGCCGGCAGCCCGGCCGCCCAGAAGTCGCAGATCGACACCTATCCGGACACGCCGCACGCCTTCAACGCCGACTACCGCCCGTCCTACCGCAAGGAGCAGGCGGAGGATGCGTGGAAGAAGGCGCTTGCCTGGTTCAAAGCCAACGGTGTCTGATGGGCGTATGGCTGAGACGATAAACCTCAAGACCCGGTCGGGCCTCGCATTCACCACGGATGTCGACGGCCCGGTCGGCGGACCGCTGGTGCTGATGCTGCACGGGTTTCCCGAATCGCGGCACAGCTGGCGGGCCGCCCTTCCGCAGTTGGCGGCGCACGGCTATCGCGCTGTCGCGCCCGACCAGCGCGGCTATTCGCCGGGTGCGCGGCCCGATCCGGCCGATCTGTCGAACTATGCGTTCGACCGCCTGATCGGCGATGCGATCGAGATCGCGGCGGCGGCCGGCTACGACGGCAAGCGCTTCCATCTCGTGGGTCACGATTGGGGTGGGCAGGTTTCGTGGGGTGTCGCCGGCGCCCATCCCGATCGCCTGGCGTCGCTCACGATCCTGTCGCGGCCGCATCCGCAGTCGTTCCGTCAGGCGCTGCTGAAGGAAGACGGCGACCAGAAGCATCGCTCGCGCCACCATCGCGCCTTCCTCGAACCGGAGACCGGCAAGCTGCTGCTGGCCGACGATGCCAAGCGCCTGCGCGACGGGCTGTTCGGCCAGGGCGTGCCCTCGCAGGCGCTGGAGGATCACCTGTCGGTGCTGGGCCATCCCGAGGCCCTCGAAGCCGCTCTCGCCTGGTATCGGTCCAACAAGGGGCTGGCGGCGGATATCGGGGCCATCACCGTGCCGACGCTCTATATCTGGGGCGATGCCGATGCGACGGTGGGGCCCGACGCGGCCTACGGCACGGCGGACTTCGTGAAGCCTTCCTTCGCGATGCAAGTGCTGCCCGGTGTCGGCCACTTCGTGATGGACCAGGCACCGGCCAAGGCCACCGATCTCCTGCTGGCGCACCTGGCGAAACACCCGGTCTGAACCCGTCTGTCTTGCTGCCCAGGGCGAATCGCGCTACCACGCGGCGCCTTTAAGAACGGGAGTTTTTCGCATGGCTCGCAAGAAGATCGCGCTGATCGGCGCCGGACAGATTGGCGGCACGCTCGCGCTGCTCGCCGGCCAGAAGGAACTGGGCGACATCGTCCTGTTCGACATTCCCGCCGCCGAAGGCACTGCCAAGGGCAAGGCGCTCGACATCGCCCAACTGAGCCCGGTCGAGGGTTTCGACGCCCGGTACAGCGGCTCCTCGGACTACAAGGACATCGAGGGCGCGGACGTCGTCATCGTCACCGCCGGCGTGCCGCGCAAGCCCGGCATGACCCGCGACGACCTGGTCGGGATCAACGCCAAGGTCATCGACTCGGTCGGCAAGGGCATCAAGCAGCACGCGCCGAACGCCTTCGTCATCGTCATCACCAACCCGCTCGACGCGATGGTGGGCCTGATGCAGGAAGTCACCGGCTTCGCCCCCGAGAAGGTCGTCGGCATGGCCGGCGTTCTCGACAGCGCCCGCTTCCGCCTGTTCCTCGCCGAGGAATTCAACGTCTCGGTCGAGGACGTCACGGCCTTCGTGCTGGGTGGCCATGGCGACACGATGGTGCCGCTCCTGCGCTACTCGACGGTCGGCGGTATTTCGCTGCACGATCTGGTCGACATGGGCTGGACCACCAAGGAACGTCTCGAGCAGATCGTCCAGCGCACCCGCGACGGCGGCGCCGAGATCGTGGCCCACCTCAAGACCGGCTCGGCCTTCTACGCCCCGGCCGCGTCGGCCATCGCCATGGCCGAGTCCTACCTCAGGGACAAGAAGCGCGTCATTCCCTGCGCCGCCAGGCTGAATGGCGAGTACGGCGTGAAGGGCCTCTACATCGGCGTGCCGGTCGTGATCGGCGCCAAGGGTGTCGAGCGCATCGTCGAGGTCGAATTCAACGCCGAGGAAAAGGCGATGTTCGACAAGTCGGTCGCCGCCGTGCAGTCACTGATCGACGCCACCAACAAGATCGTTGGCCGTTGAAAATGTAGGGTCTTTCGACTTTAGTCGAGCGACCGCAAACGTTCATCGATCCATCGTTGCCAAGGGCCTGCGGCGCTCATAAAGTGCCGCATCCCTTGGTCAGTTGCGTTTGAAAACTGAGGGGCCGCGTTTCTCGCACGCCGTCCCGAACGATAGGACCCCATGAATATCCACGAGTATCAGGCCAAGGCCCTCCTGGCCAAATTCGCCATCCCGATTTTGAAGGGTGGCGTCGCTTACACCAAAGACGAGGCGATGGACGTCGCCCGCAAGCTGGGTGGCCCCGTCACGGTGGTGAAGGCGCAGATCCATGCCGGTGGACGCGGCAAGGGTCATTTCAAGAATGATCCCGGCGGCAAGGGCGGGGTCCGTATCGCCAAGTCCGCCGACGATGTCGGCGCGCACGCGGCGGCGATGCTGGGCCAGGATCTCGTGACCAAGCAGACGGGCGAGACGGGCCGCACCGTGAAACGGCTCTACGTCGAGGACGGCTGCGACATCAAACGCGAGCTGTATCTCTCGATGCTGGTGGACCGCGCGGTCGGCCGCATCGCCGTCGTCGCCTCGACCGAGGGCGGCATGGACATCGAGACCGTGGCGCACGAGACGCCGGAGAAGATCGTGACGCAGGCGATCGATCCTGCCGCCGGTTACCAGCCCTACCAGGGCCGCAAGATCGCGTTTGCGCTCGGCCTCACCGGCAAGCAGGTCGGCGCCTTCACGACGATGCTCGGCAACCTCTACCGCGCCTATGTCGATCTCGATGCCACGCTGATCGAGATCAACCCTCTGGTCGTGACCGGCGCCGGCGACATCGTGGCCCTCGATGCCAAGATGAACTTCGACGACAACGCGCTCTACCGGCACAAGGACATCGAGGAACTGCGCGATATCGACGAGGAGGACCCGGCCGAGACCGAGGCCGCCAAGTACGCGCTGAACTACGTGAAGCTCGACGGCCAGATCGGCTGCATGGTGAACGGCGCGGGCCTCGCGATGGCCACCATGGACATCATCAAGCTCTACGGATCGGAGCCCGCGAATTTCCTCGACGTCGGCGGCGGCGCCACCAAGGAGCGGGTGACGGCGGCGTTCAAGATCATCCTCAAGGATCCCAACGTCGAGGGCATCCTGGTCAACATCTTCGGCGGCATCATGCGCTGCGACGTGATCGCGGAAGGCGTCGTGGCGGCTGCGCGCGAGGTCAACCTGCACGTGCCGCTGGTCGTCCGGCTGGAAGGCACGAACGTCGACCTCGGCAAGAAGATCCTCAAGGAATCGGGCCTCAAGATCACCTCGGCGGAGAACCTCGCGGACGCCGCCGAGAAGATCGTCAAGGCCGTCAAGGAGAACAACTGATGGCCGTCCTGGTCGACAAGAACACCAAGGTCATCTGCCAGGGCATCACCGGCTCGCAGGGCACCTTCCACTCCGAGCAGGCGATCGCCTACGGCACCAAGATGGTGGGCGGCGTGACGCCGGGCAAAGGCGGCACCAAGCATCTCGACCTGCCGGTGTTCGACACCGTCGCCGAGGCGGTCGAGAAGACCGGCTGCAACGCCTCGGTGATCTACGTGCCGCCGCCGTTCGCGGCCGACTCGATCCTCGAGGCGATCGACGCCGAGATCCCGCTGAGCGTCTGCATCACCGAGGGCATCCCGGTGATCGACATGGTCAAGGTGAAGCGGGCGCTCACCGCATCGAAGTCGCGGCTGATCGGACCCAATTGCCCCGGCGTCATCACCCCGGGCGAGTGCAAGATCGGCATCATGCCGGGCCACATCCACAAGCGCGGCAGGATCGGCATCGTCTCCCGCTCGGGGACCCTGACCTACGAGGCGGTGGCGCAGACCACGGCGGCCGGCCTCGGCCAGACCACCTGCATCGGCATCGGCGGCGATCCGGTGAACGGCACCAACTTCGTCGAGTGCCTCGACATGTTCATCCGCGATCCCGAGACCGAGGGCATCGTGATGATCGGCGAGATCGGCGGCGACGCCGAGGTCAAGGGCGCGGAATTCCTCAAGGCCTCGGGAACGAAGAAGCCGGTCGTCGGGTTCATCGCCGGTCGCACCGCTCCTCCGGGCCGCCGCATGGGGCATGCCGGCGCGGTGATCTCGGGCGGCAACGACACCGCGGCGTTCAAGGTCGACGCCATGCGGGCGGCCGGCATCAGGGTTGCGGAGTCGCCTGCCGCTTTGGGCGAGGAAATGCTTAAGGCCATGAAGGGCTGACGAGCGGATTTGCCGCCCAGCCTCTGCCGGGCGGCCAGCAAAGACAGGCCAGGGAGAATCGGGCCATGAGAGCAGAACAGACGTCGTTCCTGTTCGGTGCAAACGCGCCATTCATCGAGGAACTCTATGCGCGCTTCCTGGCCGACCCCAATTCGGTCGACGCGGAATGGCAGACCTTCTTCGGTGCCCTCGCCGAGCAGAAGGGCGACGTGCCGGCGGAGGTGCGCGGCGCCTCCTGGGCACCCAACGGCGCCCGGGTGATCGGCGCCGTCGATCCCGATGCCGTCCCGGCTGCGGCCAACCGCAACGTCAAGGGCGGCCAGGCGACTGCCGGGCCGGCGCCGGCTGCGCCGGCGATCGCCGGCAAGACCCAGGAAGAGATCCGCGCCGCCGCCCAGGACACGGCGCGGGCGCTGATGCTGATCCGCGCCTATCGCATCCGCGGCCATCTCGAGGCCGACCTCGATCCGCTCGGCCTCGTGCGCCAGGCGCCGCATCGCGAGCTCGATCCGGCGACCTACGGCTTCACCGAGGCCGACTGGGACCGTCCGATCCTGATCTTCGGGTCGCTGGCGCTGGGCGAGTCCGCCTCGCTGCGCCAGATCATGGAACGCCTGCGCAAGACCTACTGCGGCAAGATCGGCGTCGAGTTCATGCACATCTCCGATCCCGACCAGAAGGCGTGGATCCAGGAGCGCATCGAGCACATCGAGAACCACACCGAGTTCACGGTCACCGGCCGCAAGATGATCCTCGAGCGGGTCGGCGAGGCCGAGGGGCTGGAGCGCTACCTGCATGTGAAGTTCGTCGGCACCAAGCGTTTCGGTCTCGACGGCGGCGAATCGCTGATTCCCGGCATCGAGCAGATCCTGAAGCGCGGCGGTCAGCTCGGCGTGAAGGAAGTGATGCTCGGCATGCCGCATCGCGGCCGCCTCAACACGCTCGTGCATGTGATGCACAAGAGCTACACCGCGCTGTTCTCCGAGTTCCAGGGCCGCTCCTCGCAGCCCGAGGAGATGCGCGGCTCGGGTGACGTGAAGTACCATCTGGGTGCTTCGGCCGATCGCGAGTTCGACGGCAACGTGATCCATCTTTCGCTGTCGCCCAACCCCTCGCATCTCGAGGCGGTGAACCCGGTCATCCTCGGCAAGGCGCGCGCCAAGGAAGACCAGCGCGGCGACACCGACCGCAGCCAGGTCATGTGCATCCTGATGCACGGCGACGCCGCCTTCGCGGGCCAGGGCCTGGTGGCCGAGAGCCTCGACCTGTCCGACCTCGCGGGCTACCGCATCGGCGGCACCATCCATTTCATCGTGAACAACCAGATCGGCTTCACGACCCTGCCGACGGAATCGCGCTCCGGCCCCTACTGCACGGAAGTCGCGAAGATCGTGCAGGCGCCGATCCTCCACGTGAACGGCGACGATCCCGAGGCGGTTGTCCACGTCGCGCGCATCGCGACCGAGTTCCGCCAGCACTTCAAGCGCGACATCGTCATCGACATGTTCTGCTACCGCCGGCACGGTCACAACGAGGGTGACGAGCCGATGTTCACCCAGCCGCTGATGTACAAGGAGATCGGCGCGCATCGTTCGGTGAAGGAAGTCTACGCGGCGAAGCTCGAAGCCGAGGGCGTGGTGACGGCGGAGGAAGTCGCCGCCATGGATAACGCGCTGCGCGAAAAGCTCGACAAGGCGCTCGAGGCGGCGGGCAACTACAAGCCCAACAAGGCCGACTGGCTCGAAGGCAAGTGGGCGGGCATCACGGTCGCGCCGGGCGAGGAGGATCGCAAGGGCGTCACCGCCGTCGAACTCGACAGGCTGAAGGCGGTCGGTCACGCGATCTCCGAGCCGCCGAAGAACTTCGAACTCAACCGCAAGATCACGCGCCAGCTCCAGGAGAAGCGCAAGACCATCGATACCGGCGAGAGCATCGACTGGGCGACCGGCGAGGCGCTGGCCTTCGGTACGCTCCTGGCGGAAGGCACGCCGGTGCGCCTCAGCGGCCAGGATTCCGGCCGCGGCACCTTCTCCCAGCGCCATTCCGTGCTGGTCGACCAGGCGACCGAGGCCAAGTACATCCCGCTCAACCATGTGGCGGACGGTCAGGCCCGCTTCGAGGTGATCGACAGCCCGCTGAACGAGGCGGGCGTGCTGGGCTTCGAATACGGCTACTCGCTGGCCGAGCCCAACGCGCTGGTCCTGTGGGAAGCGCAGTTCGGCGACTTCGCCAACGGCGCGCAGGTCATCATCGACCAGTTCATCTGCTCGGCCGAGAGCAAGTGGCTGCGCATGTCGGGCCTGGTGATGCTGCTGCCGCACGGCTACGAGGGCCAGGGCCCGGAGCACAGCTCCGCACGCCTCGAGCGCTACCTGCAGCTCTCCGCCGAGGACAACTGGCAGGTCATCAATCCGACGACCCCGGCCAACTACTTCCATGCGCTGCGCCGGCAGATGCGTCGCACGTTCCGCAAGCCCCTGGTGGTGATGACGCCGAAGTCGCTGCTGCGTCACAAGGATTGCGTATCGACCCTGGCCGATTTCGGGCCGGGCAGCTCGTTCCGCCGCATCCTCGCCGAGACCGACCAGCTGGTCGACGGCACCAATGTGCGCCGCGTCGTGCTGTGCTCGGGCAAGGTGTACTTCGATCTCGTCGCCGAGCGTCGCAAGCGCAAGATCGACGACATCGCCATCCTGCGCATCGAGCAGCTCTACCCGTTTCCGTTCACGCGGCTCGGGATACGGCTCGCGCAGTATCCCAATGCCGAGGTCGTATGGTGCCAGGAGGAGCCCGAGAACATGGGCGCCTGGCACTTCGTCGATCGTCGCATCGAGCGCGCGCTGGCGAGCATCGAGGGCAAGGCCAAGCGGCCGCTCTATGTCGGCCGCGCCGAAGCCGCGTCGCCCGCCACCGGATCGGCGCGCACGCATCTCAAGGAACAGGCCGATCTGGTCGACCGCGCTCTCACTGTCGGTTGAGCGCGGGTAGAGAAGAGGAATTGTAGTCATGGCCGTCGAGATCAAGGTTCCGGCTCTGGGTGAATCGGTCACCGAGGCAACCGTCGCCAAGTGGCTGGTGAAGGCCGGCGACGCGGTCGCCGTCGACCAGCCCCTGTGCGAGCTCGAAACCGACAAGGTCACCGTCGAGGTGAATGCCAGTGTGGCCGGCACCATCGCCGGCCTCGCCGTGGAGGAAGGCGCGTCCGTCCAGGTGGGCGGCGTGCTCTGTCACATCGAGGCGGGAGCTGCCGGCGCTACCGCGCCGAAGGCTGCTGCCCCGGCGGCGCCCAAGCCGGCTCCGGCACCTGCCGCCGCGCCGGCGCCGGCCGCGGCCCCGTCGGGCGCCAATCTCGCTGCCTCCGGTCCGGCCGCACGCAAGCTCGCCGAGGAGAAGGGCGTGCCGGCGGCTGCCATCCAGCCGACCGGCAAGGACGGCCGCGCCACCAAGGAAGACGTGCTGGCCGCGATCTCGTCGATCTCCGCGGCCCCGGCGCCCGCCGCGGCGAAGCCCGCCGTGCCGGCCGGCCCGCGCCCGAAGGCCGCCCGCGAGGAGCGGGTGAAGATGACGCGCCTGCGGCGCACCATCGCCAACCGCCTCAAGGAGGCGCAGAACACCGCCGCCATGCTCACCACCTTCAACGAGGTGGACATGACCGCGGTGATGTCCCTGCGCGAGCGGCTGAAGGACGATTTCGAGAAGAAGCACGGCGCGCGGCTGGGCTTCATGTCGTTCTTCGCGAAGGCCTGCATCGCGGGGCTCAAGGAGCTGCCGGCGGTCAATGCCGAGATCGAGGGCGAGGAGATCGTCTACAAGAACTACTACGACATCGGTGTCGCCGTCGGCTCGCCGCAGGGTCTGGTCGTGCCGGTGCTGCGCGACGCTGACGCGCTGGACTTCGCGGGTATCGAGAAGGGCATCGGCGATCTCGGTCGCAAGGCGCGCGACGGCAAGCTGTCGATCGCCGACCTGACGGGCGGCACCTTCACCATCTCCAACGGCGGCGTCTACGGCTCGCTGATGTCGACGCCGATCCTCAATCCGCCGCAGTCGGCCATCCTCGGCATGCACAAGATCCAGCAGCGGCCGATGGTGGTCGGCGGCGAGATCAAGGCGCGGCCGATGATGTACCTGGCCCTGTCCTACGACCATCGCATCATCGACGGCCGCGAGGCCGTGCTGTTCCTGGTCAAGGTCAAGGAATGCATCGAGGATCCCGAGCGGCTGCTGCTCGGCGTCTAGTTTCAACAACCTGTCATCCCGAGCGCAGCGAGGGACCTTTCGCAGTCCCGACCAAGGGTCCCTCGCTGCGCTCGGGATGACACCGATTTCTCGATAATCACGGTGCGCTCATGGCAAACGAATCCTTCGATCTGGTCGTGATCGGCGCCGGCCCGGGCGGCTACGTCGCCGCGATCCGCGCGTCACAGCTCGGCCTGAAGGTCGCCGTGGTCGAGAAGCGCGCGACGCTGGGCGGCACCTGCCTCAACGTCGGCTGCATTCCCTCCAAGGCGCTCCTGCAGTCCTCGCACCTGTTCGAGGAGGCGGGCCACGATCTCGGCGCGCACGGTGTCGTCGTGGCGGCCCCGACGCTCGATTTCGCCCAGCTCATGAAGCGCAAGAACGAGGTCGTCGAAGCCACCACCAAGGGCGTCGCCTTCCTGTTCAAGAAGAACAAGATCGCTTCCTATACCGGCGCGGGTCGCATCGAAGCGGCGGGTTCCGTCGCGGTTGTCGGCGACGATGGCGCGGTCAAGGAAACGCTCGCCGCAAAGAACATCCTGATCGCCACCGGCTCGGAAGTGACGCCGCTGCCCGGCGTCGCGATCGACGAGAAGAGGATCGTCTCCTCGACCGGCGCGCTGGAGCTTTCCGAAGTGCCGAAGCGCCTGGTGGTGGTCGGCGCCGGCATCATCGGGCTCGAGCTGGGCTCGGTGTGGCGCCGCCTCGGCGCCGAGGTGACGGTGGTCGAATTCCTCGATCGCATCACGCCCGGTGTCGACGACGAGGTCACCAAGTTCCTCCAGCGCACGCTCGCCAAGCAGGGCCTCAAGTTCAAGCTGGGCGCCAAGGTCACCAAGGCGGAGACGACGGACGCCGGCGTGACGCTCACGGTCGAGCCGGCGAAGGGCGGTGCCGCCGAGACCCTGGAAGCCGACGTCGTGCTGGTGTCGATCGGCCGCCGTCCCTATGTCGCGGGCCTCGGCCTCGAGAAGGCGGGCGTGAAGATGACGGAGCGCGGCCGCATCGCCGTCGATGGCCACTTCCAGACCTCGGTGCCGGGCATTTACGCGATCGGCGACGTGATCGACGGGCCGATGCTCGCGCACAAGGCGAGCGAGGACGGCGTCGCCTGCGTCGAGACCCTTGCGGGCCAGAAGGGGCATGTGAACTGGGACCTCGTTCCCTCGATCATCTACACCCAGCCCGAGGTGGCGTGGGTCGGCAGGACCGAGGAACAACTGAAAGCGGCCGGCGTTGCCTACAAGGTCGGCAAGTATCCGTTCACCGCCGACCCGCGCAGTCGTGCGAACGGCGCCACGGAGGGCTTCGTGAAGGTTCTAGCCGACAAGGCGAGCGACAAGGTGCTGGGCGTCCACATCTTCGGCGCCGAGGCCGGGACGATGATCGCGGAGGCCGCGATGGCGATGGAGTTCTCCGCTTCGGCCGAGGATATCGGCCGCGTCTGTCATGCCCATCCCACGGTCAACGAGGCGCTCAAGGAAGCTGCCCTCGCCGCCTGGGACAAGCCGATCCACCTCTAGCTTCCCATGCGCCAGCCCCTGATGGCGCTTGCGATCGCTGCCTGCCTCGTGATGTCGGTGGTGGGCGGGTTCATTCCGATCCTGCAGGGCTGGATCTTCTTCGTGCTGGCGCTTTACCTGCTGGCGACCGAATTCGAGACCGGCCGTCGATGGGTGACGTCGGCACGCCGGCGCTGGCCCAAGCTCGACGAATGGATCGTGAAGGCGCGTGACCACAAATGGGCGCCGCGCCACCTCAAGAAATTCGAAGATCACACCGACCCGTCGAAGTGAGGGATAGGATCTTTTCTTCTTGAGTTAACTACACCACCTCATCCTGAGGAGGTCGCGAAGCGACCGTCTCGAAGGATGGCAACAGACGTGGTGCTCGTGCCCATCCTTCGAGACGCTCACTGCGTTCGCTCCTCAGGATGAGGTTGTTTGCTGAAGTTCAGCGTGAAACTTCGCGAGCGGAAGAGGCTTCAACTCTTGCCCTCGAAGCCGCGATAGACCGCCTCCGCGATCGGCAGCAGCTCGTCGCGGGTCGCGGTCGCCGTCACCGCGAAGCCGAAGCCCTGGTCGATCCAGGCGAAGGTTGCGGCCTCGCCTTCCTTCTGGAAACGGAAAGCCGTCTCTTTACCTTCCGTCGCGCGCACGTAGATGGTGAGCCGCCGGCCGCTCGCATCGTCGTACATGAGCTGGGCCGCCGCGCCGTTACCGCCGGGCAGCAGGCGGCCGCCCATCAACCTGTAGCCGAAAGGCGAGAGGTCGGGCGCGGCCAGCTTGCGGCCGAGCCTCTTGGAGAGCCACTGCAGCAGGTGCGCTTCCTGCTGCACGCCGACCTCGACCGGATGGGCGACCTCGACGACGAAGGTCCGATAGGCCGCGTGCGCGCCCTGCGCCACGCTGGCGGTCGGGGTCGGCGCCAGCGGTGCGGGTGCGATCGTGTTGGCGAACCAGCCGGCCGTCGCGCCGGCCACGAAGAGGGCGACCGCGGCGGCGGCGCTGGTCCAACTGCGGGCCCGGAAGCTGCGACGCGCGGCGCGCAGGTTGGCGATGCGGAGGCGCGCGGGAACGGGCTCGGCGAACTTGGCCTCGAGGCGGCTGCGCAGGATCGCCCGCTGGCGCCGCTCGGCGGCGATGCGCTCGGCGAGTTCGGGATGGGCGGCCAGATGCGCTTCCACGGCGGCGCGGCGATCACCCTCCAGCCGGTCGTCGATGAAGGCCTGCAGCTCGTCCTCGCCGATCGAAAACGCCTTGTCCGTCATTTCACTCTCCGCAGGAGCGTGGCACGCCCCGTCTCGAGCAGCGCGCGCAGCCGCTGCCGGCCGCGCGACAGCCGCGACATCACCGTACCGATCGGCACGCCCATGACCTTCGCCGCGTCGTCGTAGGAAAGATCCTCGACGCCGACCAGCAGCAGCAGAGACTTCTGCTCCTCCGGCAACTGATCGAGCGCCGCCAGAATATCCTGCACCTCGCTGCCGCTTTCCTGCGTCGCCACGGCCTTGGGTGTCGTCCACTCGTCGAGCTCGACATGCGGTCCGCGCCGGCGGTCCTGCCGCAGCGCCGACACATGGAGATTGCGCTGGATGGTGAAGAGCCAGGCCCGGAGATCGCAATCGCTCCGCCGCAGCGTCCAGCGCGACAGCGCGCGTTCCAGCGTGTCCTGCACCAGGTCGTCGGCCGCATCGTGGTCGCGCACCAGCGCGTAGGCGTAACGGCGCAGCGCCGGGATCAGCGGTTCGAGCAGGGCTTCCGCATCGGCCATGGGCTTACTCTACAGGAAGGAGTGGCGCCGGCCGAACCGGGGACGGCGCCACACCACCGGTGTTACGCGCGGCCTTACTTGGCGACGTGCCAGGCGCCGTTCAGGAAGCCGTCGCCCGTCTTGTCGCCGGCCTTGGTGTCCTTGGCGAAGGCGTAGAGCGGCTTGCCCTTGTAGGCCCACTGCTTCAGCCCGTCGTCGCGGGTGATGATCGTCCAGTCGCCCGAGGCCTTGGCGCCGTCGGCAACGAGGGCCGGCGGCCAGTTCGTCGCACACGGGCCATTGCATACCGACTTGCCCGGCGTGGCGTCCTTGTCGAACGTGTAGAGCGTCATGCCGCTCGCGGTGACGAACATGCCGTTCTTCATCGCCGGCGGCGTGGCCGAGGCAGGCTCGGCGGCGAAGGCGCTACCGGCGGCAAAGATCGCGAGGGCGGCGGCGGTGGCGACGATCGATTTCAACATCTTCAACTCCCATGCAGCTGTTGGTCTGCAGGGGAGAGACGCCAGGGACGGGCCGATTATTCCGCGCGGAGTTCTTTTTTTCCGTCTGTGGCCCGGGCGGCGCGCTCAGCCGTTGCCGGTGACGCGTATCACGAGGTTGACCAGCCAGCCGACGGGCTCGCTCAGCAGCCAGCCGATGACGTTGAGGTCGATGCCGAGCTGGTTGCCGATCAGCGGCAGGATGAAGATCAGGCCGAGCAGGATCGGCATGCCGTAGGGCTCCAGGCGGGCGAGCGGCAGCGCGAGGCTGTCGGGCAGCAGCCCGACGGCGACGCGCCCGCCATCCAGCGGCGGCAGAGGCACCATGTTGAACACCGCGAGCAGGACATTGATCAGGATTGCATTCTCGATGTTCCGGATCGCCCAGGCGGCGGCGTCGGGCGGCAGGAGGATGGCGAGATGCGCCAGCAGGCCCGCCGCCAGGGCCATCAGGACGTTGGTGGCGGGGCCCGCGGCGGCGACCCACACCATGTCGCGGCGCGGATTGTTCAACGCGCCGAAGTTCACCGGCACCGGCTTGGCGTAGCCGAACAGGAAGGGTGCACGCAGGAAGATCAGCAGGCCGGGCAGGAGGATCGTGCCGACCGGGTCGATGTGCTTGAAGGGATTGAGGGTCACGCGGCCGAGCTGCCACGCGGTCTTGTCGCCGCAGCGCAAGGCCACGAACCCGTGCGCGGCCTCGTGCAGCGTAATGGCGAGGAGGGCCGGGATCACCCAGGTGGAGATGGTGTAGATCGTCTCGCTCACGTGCAATCCACCTGTTGTCTCCGCTCTTGCTTGGTTTACGGTCCGGTCGATGATCGCAAGGCTGATGATCCTGCTGGCCATACTGGGCGCATCGCCCGCGCTGGCGCAGCAGAACGTCCGCGTTCCCGTAGAGCAAGGGGGGCGCACGGTCCAGTTGTCGGCGCAGCTCTTCCGTCCGGCCCAGGCGACGGCGGCGGTTCCCGCGGTCGCGCTGTTCCATGGCTGCGGCGGGCCGGGACAGAACACGGCGCGCATGGCGGGGCTGCTCGCCTCCTGGGGCTATGCCGCGCTGGTGGTCGACAGTTTCTCGGCGCGCGGCCTCAAGGATGTCTGCGGCCGCAACTGGCCGACGCAGGCCGCCGCCGAGGCGCGGGCCGGCGACATCGACGCGACGCTCGCCTGGCTCGCGAAGCAGCCGGGCATCGATCCGCGGCGCCTCGCCTACATGGGCTATTCCTACGGCGGCGGCGTGGCGATGCTGCGCGCAATGTCGGGCCGGCCCGAGGATCCGACGCCGGCCGCTGCGCGCGCCGTCGTGCTGGTCTATCCCGACTGCGCGCTGGCCGATGCGCTGGGGCCGCGCCTCGCGGTGCGCCAGCCCACGCTCTTCGCCATGGGCGCGCTCGACGACTGGACGCCGGTCTCGCAGTGCCGTGCGGTGCTGGAGCGTGTCGTGCGTGGCCGGGAGCTGGTCGAAACAAAAGTTTACGAAAACGCTCATCACAGCTTCGACGCATTGGGCCTGCCGGTCCGCTATCTCGACGGCGTTGGCAACCGCAGCAAGCCCGGCGGTTGCTGCGGGGCGCACTACGGCGCGCACGAACCGGCCTGGAAGCAGTTCGTGGTCGACGTGAAAGCGTTCCTGGAGAAGGCGTTGACGCCGTAAGAGCGGGCCGGCAGGAGCGGCATGCGTTCGACGATTTGGATTGGTGGTCTGGTCGCCCTGGTCCTGCCATTTGCGGCAGCCGATGCCCAGGAGGCGGCCGACGACGATGACGACGACGGCGTGCGCCACGTCGGCAAGATCCACAACAGGCTGCGCGCGGCCGAGGCGCGCGAGCAGTACTTCCTGGAACAGCCCTTCGACGACGCCGCCCGTCGCTACGCCCGTGCGAAGCAGCAGATCCAGGATACGACCGGCATCTTCTATTCGATGACCTCGTCGGTGCTGAGCCAGTGGGGTGCGCCGGGCAGAAACTATGGCGCGGTGCAGGCCCAGTTTGCACCGGCGGTGAACTGGAAGGCGTTTGACGATCCCGGGATCGGCGCCGGTTCCTTCCAGTTCGCCTACCTCGCGACGCAATACTGGTCGGGTCAGACCGGCACCAGCCTGCAGAACCGGCTGAACCTCAACAGTCAGGTCAACGACTATCCGGACAACCAGCTCACCTTCGCACAGGTGAGCTACACGCATGATTTCCCGGGCGATTTCGTGTCGGTGACGGTGGGTCAGTATCCCTTCTCGAATTTCGACAGCAATGCCTATTCCAACAACGAGCAGGTCAACTTCATCGGTTACTCGCTCGCCCAGAACGGCAGCCAGAACTACTCGCAGGGCAGTCTCGGCGCCTACATCCAGGTCAACCCGACGGAGGAGCTGACCTTTGCCGTGGGCTTCCAGGACGCCAACAACGTCCTGGCCTCCAACTACATCCAGTTCAACACGGTGGGGCAGGGCCAGTATTCCTGGTTTCTCTACGGCGCCTGGTCGCCGACTGCCGGCAAGCTCGGCCAGGGCAGCTACTCGCTGCTCTACTACAACCTGCCCAGTGTCGAGATGCAGCCACAGGCCAGCTCGGGGCTTTCCTTCAGCGCCGCCCAGCCCTTCGGCGAAAAGTGGGGCGTGTTTCTGCGCGCCAACACCGTCTGGAATTCCAGCCAGCCCATTCAGTCGTCGATCGCCGGCGGTGCGGTCTACAACAACCCGCTGGGCCGCGCGCCGCTCGACCAGATCGGTCTGGGGATCGCGTGGAACAGGGTCAACCAGACGCTCTATGCCGACACCTATGTGAACCCCAGCGAGACGATGGTCGAACTCTACTGGTCGTGGTCGGTGAGACACCTCTTGATCACGCCCGACGTGCAGCTCTACTTCCAGCCGGCCCTGGCGCCGACGCAGCAGATGGCGGCGGTCTTCTCGCTGCGCCTGACGGTGCTGTTCTAGAGTCTTTCCGTCTCATGTTGTCCCCCCTTACCTCACCCTGAGGAGGCCGCATCGCGGCCGTCTCGAAGGGCGGGCAGCGGACGCGGTGCTCGTGCCCATGCTTCGAGACGCGCTCCTATTGGAGCGCTCCTCAGCATGAGGCTGTGGGGTATGTTCCATCCCGCTCGGAAAGACTCTAGTTTGAGAGGGCACATGGGAAGGACGATCTGGCACTGTCATATCGCGATGTCGCTCGACGGCAAGATCGCGCGCGCCGATGGCTCCTTCGACTGGCTGGAGAGTTACCCGCCGCAGGACTTCGGCTTCGACTCCCTGATGGCGGGCATCGATGCGATCCTGATGGGACGCGACACCTACGAGGTCATGCGCGGCTTCGGCGAGTGGCCGTACGGCGAAAAGCCGACGATCGTCATGACCCATCGTCCGCTGGTCGAGGCGCCGGGCGCCGTCGAGGCGCGCTCGGGCGATCTCGCGGTCGTGGCGGCCGAGCTGGAAGCGCGTGGTTATGCCCGGGTATGGGTCGAAGGTGGCGCACAGGTGATCCGCGGCATGATCGCGGCCGGCAAGCTGGACGTGCTGGAGATGGCGATCGTGCCGATCGTGCTGGGCAACGGCATCCCGCTCATCGCGCCGGGCACGCCGGAACTCAAGCTGACCTTGAAGTCCTGCGAGCCGCGCAGCGGCGGCGCGCTGCATGTCGTCTACGAAGCGGCCCGATAACGCCTCGTAACGACTGTAAGGGCAGGCGGACGCGGCGATTGTGCCGTTGGCCCCCGTGTGTTCAAATTCCGGAGAGTTCGACGCTACGACTTATGTAAGCAAGCTGACGAACCGCCATTCGATCGACGATTGCTGATGCTTTTCCCTGATCCCAGGCGAAGGAGCGGCCGTGACGACACCGAATGTTCTCATGATCTTCCCGCGCTTCAATCCGAACTCCTTCTGGAGCCTGCAGGCGGCGTGTGATCTCCACGGGGTGCGGTGCCCGGCGCCGCCGCTCGGTCTCATCACCCTGGCCGCGTTGCTGCCGCGCGACTGGAACATCAAGCTGGTGAACCGCAATGCCGAGGCGCTCGACCCGGCCGACCTCGCCTGGGCCGACCTGATCATGACCGGCGGGATGTTGCCGCAGCGCGTCGATTCGCTCGAGATCATCCGGATGGCTCAGGCGCAGGGCAAGCCGGTGGTCGTCGGAGGGCCGGACGCCATGTCCAGTCCCGAACTCTTTGATCATGCCGACTTCCTCGTCGTCGGCGAGGCCGAGGGCGTGATCGGACAGTTCGTCGAGGCGTGGGAGTCGGGCGCCAGGACCGGGCGGTTCGAGGCCGAGAAGTTCAAGACCGACATCACCAAGAGTCCGATCCCGCGCTTCGACCTGATCGATTTCAGCCACTATCTCTTCGTCGGCGTGCAGTTCTCGCGCGGCTGTCCGTTCAACTGCGAATTCTGCGACATTATCGAGCTGTTCGGCCGCGTGCCGCGATCCAAGACGGTGCCGCAGATGCTGGCGGAGCTGCAGGCGCTGCACGATGCCGGTTATCGCGGCCATGTCGACTTCGTCGACGACAATCTCATCGGCAACAAGAAGGCACTGAAGCAGTTCCTTCCCGCCCTCGAGGCCTGGCAGAAGAGCACCGGCTATCCCTTCATGTTCTCGACCGAAGCCTCGATCAACCTGGCCGACGACGTCGAGCTCCTCGACATGCTGAAGCGGGCCAACTTCTTTGCCATCTTCGTCGGCATCGAGAGTCCCGATACCGCAACGCTCGTCTCGACGCGCAAGAAGCAGAACACGCGCCGCAGCCTGGCCGAGAGTGTACACAAGATCCATGCGGCGGGGATGATGGTGATCGCAGGATTCATCGTCGGCTTCGACACCGAGGAGCTTCGCGTGGCCGCGGAGATGATCGAGTGCATCGAGGCCACCAACATTCCGGTTTGCATGGTCGGCCTGCTGACCGCCCTGCCCACCACGCAGCTGACCCGCCGGCTGGAGAAGGAGGGTCGCCTTCTGCCCTTCGCCGATCAGGGCCTCGGCGATCAATGCACCGCAGGGCTCAATTTCGTGACCCGACGGCCTCGCATCGACATCCTGAAAGACTACAAGGCGATTCTCGAAGCCGTCTACCGGCCGGGCGCCTACTTCGAGCGCGTCCGCCGATCGGGCCTCAACCTGCGACGGCCCAGCCATCCGGTGACGGCCCGACCGGTCGTCACGCCCCGCGATCGAAACACGTTGCTGCGGCTGATGTGGAGAATGACCGTGGTGCGGCCCTTGCTCGCCCGGCACTTCTGGCGGACGTTCGTCGACATCGCCCGGCACAATCCCGCCGCCCTCGAGGTCGTGGTGATCCAGCTCATGCTCTACCTGCACCTCGGGCCGTTCTCGAAGACGGTCGTTGCGGAAATCGACCGGCAGATCTCCGTGCTTGAGCGCGAACCGCCATCTCGGCCGCAGGAGCGCGACGCTGGAATTCTGCAACGGGCCGTGTAACGTCGCGCGCTTCGTCGACTCCCGAGGCCTTCATGATCCGCAAAGCGACCAGCGCCGACCGCCCCCGAATTTCGGAGGTTCGCCTCGCCGTCCGCGAGAACCAGCTCAGTGCGGCCTCCGTGAGCAAGGTCGAGACGACCGCCAACTGGATTTTCGAGAACGCGGCCTTCTGGGTGTGGGAGGAGGCGGGCACGGTGCAGGGCTTCTCCGTCGCCGATCCGCGCGACGGCACGATCTTCGGGCTCTTCGTCCATCCGGACTTCGAGGGCCGCGGTCTTGGCCGCGCCCTGCTGCCGCTGGCCTGCGAGGATCTGCGGGCGGCGGGTTTCGCGGCGGCGACGCTGACCACCGGCCCCGGCACGCGGGCCGAGCGCTTCTACCGGACCAACGGCTGGGAAGAGATCGGGCGCAAGGACGACGGCGAGATCATCTTCCGGAAGTCCCTGTAACGGCGCGTCGCAGCGCTGCACGCGCCAGAAGCCGCGTCGAATCGAGCGTCGGCAGCGGCGAGTTGCCGTCGTTCATGATCAGCGGGATTTCCGTGCAGCCCAGCACGACGGCGTCGCAGCCTTCTTCCTTCATGCGGTCCATCACGCGCTGGAAGGTGGCGATGGCTTGCGGCGTGAAGCGGCTCTGCACCAGCTCATCCATGATGATCTGGTTGAGGGCGTCGCGCTCAGGCTCGGTCGGCCGCAGCCACGCAAGCCCTTGCGCGTCGATCTTCTCCGGATAGACCTCGCTGTCGACCAGCCAGCGCGTGCCGGTGATGCCGAGCTTCCGGTAGCCGCGCGCCGACGCTTCGGCGGCGACCACCTCGGCGATGTGCAGCCAGGGCAAAGGCGAGTGCGGCAGCACGTGGCTCATCGCGTGGTGGATGGTGTTGTCGGGGCAGATCAGGAAATCAGCTCCCGCTCGCGCGAGCTTGTGCGCCGACGACAGCATCAGTTCGGCCACGCCGGCGCGATCGCCGCGGTCGAGCCGCTCGACATAGTCGGCCAGGGAATGCGTGTGCAGCGAGATTTCGGGATGGGCGTGCGAACCCATGAAGCCCGCGCCCTCGACACAGATGGTCTTGTAGCAGAGCGCCGCGCCCTCGGCCGAGCAGGCGACGATGCCGATGTGTTGAGGCATGGTCAGCCCTTGGCGCGCGGATGGGCGGCGCGATAGACCGCGGCGAGGCGCGCGGCGTCGACGTCGGTGTAACGCTGGGTCGTCGACAGCGAGGCGTGGCCCAGCAGCTCCTGGATGGTGCGCAGGTCGCCGCCCGCACCCAGCAGGTGGGTGGCGAAGGAGTGGCGCAGCGCATGCGGCGTCACGCTTTCGGCAAGGCCGAGATCGCGCCGGATCTCGCGTACCCGCTTCTGCACGATGGCGGGATCGAGCGCGCCGCCACGGGCGCCCATGAAGACGCGATCCGAGGGTTTCGCCGCTGCGAGCCACGGGCAGGCGTCACGATACTTCCTCAGCGCCTGCAGCGCCTGCGGCAGCAGCGGCACCAACCGGGTCTTGTTGCCCTTGCCGGTGACGGCGAGCGTATCGCGGCCGCTCTTCAGCAGCTCGTCGACCTCCGCCCTGGTGAGCGCCAGCGCCTCGCCGATGCGCAGGCCGGCGCCGTAGAGCAGGATCAGCACGGCGGCGTCGCGCAGGTCGATCCACGGCGCGCGTTCCTGCTCGGGCTCGGCCGCGAGCAGATCCTCCATGTCGCGCTCGCTCAGCGCCTTCGGCACGGAGCGCGGCAGCTTGGGCGTCTGGATGGTGGCGATGCTCGCATTGTGGGCGAGCTTGTTCTTGTCGAGGAAGCGGAAGAAGGAGCGCACCGAGGAGAAGGCGCGGGCCGTCGAGGAGCGCGCCATCCCCTGGCGCGAGCGCTCGGCCAGCCAGGCGCGGAACTCGGCGGGCTTCAGCCGGGCGAGCGCCTCGAGCGTCGGCGTCTCGCCGAGATAGGTCGCCATGAAGCCGAGGAAGGTCGCGACATCGTGCTCGTAGGCGATGAGCGTATGGTCGGCGAGCCGGCGCTCGCTCTTCAGCCAGTCGCGCCACGCCGCCAGTGCGTCTGCGACCCTCACGGCGATGCTACTCGGGCAGGTCGAGCCAGGCGCGAATCGTGTTCTCCAGCACCTTCGACAGGAAGAACAACAGCTCGGTCGCCATCTCGGGCCCGAAGGCTTCGGGATCTCGCGCGCCGAAGCACATGACGCCGTCGGGCGAGCCCGACGAGACCTGCAGGCGCATCAGCACGTCGGACTTCACGAAGCGCGCGACGTCGCCGAAGAACGCCTCCTCGCCCACGATGCTGGAGCGCAGGCGGGCATGTTTGTCCGGGCCGATGGCCGCGTCGATGGCCCCCGGCGCCAGCACGTAGACGCCGCGCACCGGGACGCGCTTGGGGGCGTCGGCATTGGCCTCGATCGCGAGGGTGATGAAGTCGACGTCGAGCAGCTCGGGCAGCTCGTGCGTCACGACATGGATCATCTTCTCGAAGGTCGTCGCCTGGATGATGCTGATGACCGCCGCCTGGATGCGGTTCTGGACGATCTGGTTCTGCTTGGAGTTGGCGATGATCTCGGTGCGCTCGACCTTGAGCTTCTCGATCTCGCCGCGCAGGCGCTTCAGGATCGCCTGCTGCATGTCGATGACGCCCGGCCCCTGGACGCGCGGCGTCACGCCCATCTCGGCGGCCAGTTCGCCGTTCTTGTCGAAGAAGTCGGGATGGGCCTTGAGATAGGCCACGACGTCGTCGGCGGTGATCAGCTTCACCTGCCGGCCGGAGCCGTCGGGCGCCGGAATCGTCCCGTCATTGGCCATGCGCCCGTCTCCGGGTCAAAGGATCGACTGGCCGGTCTTGGCCCAGTCGTCGAGGAAGGCCTTGAGACCGTTGTCGGTCAGCGTGTGCTTGAAGAGCTGGCGCAGCACGTTGGGCGGCAGGGTGCCGACATGGGCGCCGAGCTTGGCAGCCGCGATCACGTGCTGGGTGTGACGGATCGAGGCCACCAGCACCTCGGTCTTGAAGTGTGGATACTGGCGGTAGATCGTCATGATCTCGCCGATCAGGTGCATGCCGTCCTGGCCGATATCGTCGAGACGGCCGACGAAGGGCGAGACGAAGGTGGCGCCGGCCTTGGCGGCGAGCAGGGCCTGGGCCGCCGAGAAGCACAGGGTGACGTTCACCATCGTGCCTTCGGAGGTCAGCACCTTGCAGGTCTTGAGCCCGTCCGGCGTCAGCGGCACCTTCACGGCGACGTTCTTCGCCAGCTTGGCGAGCTTGCGACCCTCTTCGAGCATCGTCTTGTGGTCCGTCGCGACGGTTTCGGCGCTGACCGGGCCCGGGACGATGGCGCAGATCTCCTTGATGACGTCGAGCATCTGCCGGCCGGACTTGGCGATCAGCGAGGGGTTGGTCGTCACGCCGTCGAGCAGGCCGGAGGCCGCGAGATCCGTGATATCGGCAACATCGGCGGTATCGACGAAGAACTTCATATAAACTACCCCAATGGCCAGTGGTTCGGACTCGCCTGTTACCACAATTTCTAGCGATTCCCCTTCGGAGCCACAAGCCAAGGGGATCGCGTCGTCGCGTCTCGAACCGGTGGAAAACACGATCAAGGTCCTGCTGCCGCTGCCGCTCGCCGATGCCTACGACTATCGAGTCCCGGAGGGCATGCCGGTGATGCCGGGACATTTCGTCGTCGTGCCGCTCGGCAAGCGCGAAACGATCGGCGTCGTCTGGGGCGCGGGCACGGGCGACGTCGCGCCGGAGAAGTTGCGCGATGTGATCGCCGTCCTTCCCGCCTTGCCCATGGCCGACGCGATGCGCCGCTTCGTCGACTGGGTGTCGGCCTATACGCTGATGCCTGCAGGTGCCGTGCTGCGCATGGCGATGAGCGTGCCCTCGGCGCTCGAGGCGCCCAAGACCGAACTCGTCTATCGGCCGGCCGCGCCGACTGGCGACACCGCGCTCAAGCTCACCGCGGCGCGCCGTCGCGTGCTGGAGCAGTTGAAGGACGGGCCGTCGATGACCGCTTCGGAACTGGCGCATCTCGCGGGCGTCGGCGCGTCGGTTGTGAAGAGCATGGCATCGCTTGGATTGCTGGACGCCGAGGAGCGCATCGTCCGTCGATCCTTTCCGCAGCCGGACGGGCTGCATGCGGGTCCGACCCTGTCGCCGGCCCAGAAGATCGCCGCCGACGGGCTCGTCGGAAAAGTGACGGCTCACGCCTTCTCGGCGACCCTGCTCGATGGCGTGCCGGGCGCTGGCAAGACCGAGGTCTATTTCGAAGCGATTGCCGCCTGTCTGGCCGCCGGCCGGCAGGTTCTGGTGCTGCTGCCCGAGATTGCGCTCACGGCGCAGTGGCTGAAGCGCTTCGAGGATCGTTTCGGCGCGCAGCCTTCGCCCTGGCATTCAGGCCTGACCAGCCTGGAGCGCCGGGAGACATGGCGCGCCATCGCCGAGGGAAGGGTGGGGGTCGTGGTCGGTGCACGCTCCGCGCTGTTCCTGCCCTTCGCCAGACTCGGCCTGATCGTGGTCGACGAGGAGCACGACGGCTCGTTCAAGCAGGACGAGGGTGTCGTCTACAACGCGCGCGACATGGCCGTGGTGCGCGCGCGTCTTGCCTCCGCACCCATCGTGCTGGCATCGGCGACGCCCTCGCTCGAAAGCGTCGTCAACGTGAAGAGCGGCCGCTACGGCGAAGTGCACCTGCCGGGCCGCCACGGCGGGCATCGGCTCGCGACCCTGTCGGCGATCGATCTGCGGCGCACGCCGCCGCCGCGCGCGCGCTGGCTGTCGCAGCCGGTCGTCGAGGCCATGAAGGAGACGCTGGCGGCCGGCGAGCAGACGCTGCTGTTCCTCAATCGCCGTGGCTATGCGCCGATTACGCTCTGCCGGGCCTGCGGCTCGGGCCTCGAATGTCCGCAATGCTCGGCCTGGCTGGTCGAGCACCGGTTTCGTCGCACCCTGGTCTGCCATCATTGCGGCTACTCCGAGCCGCCGGCCCACACCTGCCGGCACTGTGGGGCGGTCGACCAGTTCGTCGCCTGCGGTCCCGGCGTCGAACGCCTGGCGGAGGAGGCGCTGGAGCTCTTTCCCGAGGCGCGGCTGGAACTCTTCACCTCGGACAGCCTGATGAACCGCGACGAGGCGTCGGCGGCCGTCGACCGCATGGAGAAGGGCGAGATCGACATCCTTATCGGCACGCAGATGGCGGCAAAAGGGCATCATTTCCCGAATCTGACCCTGGTGGCGGTGATCGATGCCGATCTCGGCCTGAACGGCGGGGATCTGCGCGCGGCCGAACGGACCTTCCAACTGCTCTATCAGGTCGCCGGTCGCGCCGGACGCGACGGCCGGCCGGGCCGGGCGCTGATCCAGACGCACAATCCGGAGCATCCGGTGATGCAGGCGCTGGTCTCGGGGGATCGCGACCGGTTCGTCGAGGTCGAGCTTCACGATCGGGCAGCGGCGGGCATGCCTCCCTATGGACGGCTGGCCTCGCTGATCATTTCCGGGCCGGACCCCGTCGCGGTCGACAATGTCTGCGCCGCACTGGCGCGCCAGGTGCCCCAGCAGGAGGGCGTCACGGTCCTGGGGCCGTCGGTCGCACCATTGGCCCTGCTGCGCGGCCGGCACCGGCGGCGCTTCCTGCTCAAGGCCGCCCGTGACGTCGCCGTGCAGCCTTTGCTGCATGCCTGGCTGGAGAAAATCGGGCTGCCGGGTTCAGTTCGCCTGCAGGTCGATGTCGACCCCTATTCCTTCCTTTGAGACCCCGCCGCGACCCCCGCGCCGAAAAACCGCTGTAGAACAGTGCTTTGCGGACGTTGCGTCGGGAAATGCAGCATGGTAGCAACGCGCGCTTTTCCGGGGTGGGGCGGCAAGCGACGCGGGGCGTTCTGCTAGCGAAAAGCGTGTGAATTCAATGGCTTGCCGGCCGCGTTCCGCGGCAGGGGAGAGGCTCTCGACGTGACCACCGCATCCTCGGCCGTATCTGGCGTCGCCGGACGCTATGCCAGTGCTCTTTTTGATCTGGCAGATGAAACCAAGTCCCTCGACAAGGTCGCACAGGATCTCGCCACCTTTCGCAGGCTTCTCGAGGAGAGCGCGGACCTCAACCGCCTCGTCGCCAGTCCGGTCATCTCGCGCGCCCTGCAGGGCAAGGCTTTGCTCGCCGTACTCGATGCCGCGGGCATTTCCGGACTGACGCGCAACTTCATCGGCACCGTGGCAGCCAACGGTCGCGCCCGCGATCTGCCGGCGATGTCATCAGCCTTCCTCGCCGAGCTGGCTCGCCGCCGCGGCGAGACCACCGCGACGGTCACCACGGCCGTTCCGCTTTCTCCTGCCCAACTGCAACAGCTCGGCGACTCGCTGCGCTCGGTGCTGGGCAGTAACAAGGTTTCCATCGACGCGCGCGTCGAACCCGACATTCTCGGCGGCCTCGTCGTGAAGGTTGGCTCGCGCCTGTTCGATTCGTCCGTCCGAAGCAAGCTGCAGCGCCTGCAGCTTGCCATGAAGGGAGTTGCCTAAATGGATATCCGTGCCGCCGAAATCTCGGCCATTCTGAAGCAGCAGATCGCCAACTTCGGCACCGAGGCCGAAGTGGCCGAGGTCGGCCAGGTCCTCTCCGTCGGTGACGGCATCGCCCGCGTCTACGGACTCGACAGCGTCAAGGCCGGCGAGATGGTCGAGTTCCCCGGCGGCATCAAAGGCATGGCGCTCAATCTCGAGAGCGACAATGTCGGCGTCGTCATCTTCGGCGAAGACCGCACCATCAAGGAAGGCGACACGGTCAAGCGCACCGGAACCATCGTCGACGTGCCGGTGGGCAAGGGCCTGCTGGGCCGCGTGGTCGACGGTCTCGGCAACCCGATCGACGGCAAGGGGCCGCTGGCCACCACCGAGCGCCGCCTGGTCGAGGTGAAGGCTCCCGGCATCATCCCGCGCAAGTCGGTGAACGAGCCGATGCAGACCGGCCTCAAGGCCGTCGACTCGCTGGTCCCGGTCGGCCGCGGCCAGCGCGAGCTGATCATCGGCGATCGCCAGACCGGCAAGACCGCCGTCGCCATCGACACCTTCCTGAACCAGAAGGGTATTAACAAGGGCACCGACGAGAGCCGCAAGCTCTACTGCGTCTACGTCGCCATCGGCCAGAAGCGTTCGACCGTCGCCCAGATCGTGAAGACGCTCGAGGACAACGGCGCGCTGGAATACTCCATCGTCGTCGCCGCGACGGCCTCCGATCCGGCTCCCATGCAGTTCCTCGCGCCCTACACCGGCTGCGCCATGGGCGAGTACTTCCGCGACAACGGCATGCATGCCGTGATCGTGTATGACGATCTTTCCAAGCAGGCCGTCGCCTATCGCCAGATGTCGCTGCTGCTGCGCCGCCCGCCCGGCCGCGAAGCCTATCCCGGCGACGTGTTCTATCTCCATTCGCGCCTGCTCGAGCGTGCCGCCAAGCTGAACGAGAAGAACGGCTCGGGTTCGCTGACGGCGCTGCCGATCATCGAGACGCAGGCCGGCGACGTCTCGGCCTACATCCCGACCAACGTGATCTCGATCACCGACGGCCAGATCTTCCTCGAGACCGAGCTCTTCTATCAGGGTATCCGTCCCGCCATTAACGTCGGCCTGTCGGTCAGCCGCGTCGGCTCGGCCGCGCAGATCAAGGCGATGAAGCAGGTCGCCGGCACCATCAAGCTGGAGCTGGCGCAGTATCGCGAAATGGCGGCCTTCGCCCAGTTCGCCTCGGACCTCGACGCCTCGACCCAGCGCCTTCTCGCGCGCGGCCAGCGCCTGACCGAGCTGCTGAAGCAGGGCCAGTTCTCGCCGATGCCGGTCGAGGAGCAGGTCATCTCGCTCTATGCCGGCACCCGCGGCTTCCTCGACACGCTGCCGATCGGCCGCATCAACGAGTTCGAGCGCCAGTTGCTCGACGCGGTCCGCGCCGAAGGTTCGATCCTGTCGTCGATCCGCGAGAAGCGTGAGATCGTCAAGGAAACCGACGACAAGCTGAAGGCGTTCCTCGGCGATTTCGTCAAGAAGTTCGCCTAACTCCCGAAGGTTTCGATGCCCAGCCTCAAAACCTTCCGCCTCAGGATCCGAAGCGTTCAGTCGACGCAGAAGATCACGAAGGCCATGAAGATGGTCGCAGCCGCCAAGCTGCGACGCGCCCAGGAACAGGCCACCGCGGCCCGTCCCTATGCCGAAGCCATGGACCGGATCCTGGCGTCGCTGGGACACAGCTTCAAAGGCGGCACTGGCCCGCGCCTGCTGGCCGGCACCGGCTCGGACAAGGTTCATCTGCTGATCGTCGCCACCGGCGATCGCGGCCTGTGCGGCGGCTTCAACAGCACGATCGTGCGCGAGGCGCGCCGCCAGATCCGCGCACTCGAGGCCGAAGGCAAGACCGTCAAGATCTTCACGGTGGGCCGCAAGGGCCGCGACCAGCTGCGCCGCGACTACAGCCGCCTGATCGTCGAGAGCGTGTCCGACCTCGGCCGCCCGCGCCTGACGTTCGGCGACGCCCAGAAGGTGATGACGCGCGTCATGGAGATGTTCGAGGCCGGCGAGTTCGACGTGGCCTCCATCGTCTTCAACCGCTTCAAGTCGGCGATGACGCAGGTCACCACCGTGCAGCAGCTGATCCCGCCGCCGGCGCCCGAGACCACGGCCGAAGCGGCCGCTCCTGCCGCGGTGGGCGGTGCGATCTACGAATTCGAGCCGGACGAGGGCGAGATTCTCTCCGACCTGTTGCCGCGCAACCTCACCGTCCAGATCTTCCGCGCTTTGCTGGAGAATGCCGCGAGCTTCTACGGCTCGCAGATGACGGCGATGGACTCTGCGTCGCGCAACGCCGGCGAAGTGATCAAGAAACTGACGCTGCAGATGAACCGCTCGCGTCAGGCCACCATCACCAAGGAACTCATCGAGATCATCTCGGGCGCCGAGGCCGTCTAGGCCGCGCGCTGTACGCAATCGAAGGAAAGGGATTCGTCTCATGGCCACCAACAACATTGGCTCGATCACCCAGATCACGGGCGCCGTTGTCGACGTGCGGTTCGAAGCCGGGCAGCTGCCGAACATCCTGAACGCGCTGCACGTCAACGCCGACAACCGACTGATCGTGCTGGAAGTCGCCCAGCATCTGGGTGAGTCCGAAGTGCGCGCCATCGCGATGGACACGACCGACGGTCTGGTCCGCGGCGAGAAGGCGGTCGACACCGGTTCGCCCATCCAGATGCCGGTCGGTCCCGAGACGCTCGGCCGCATCCTGAACGTCATCGGCGACCCGATCGACGAGCGCGGCCCGGTTGGCCACACCAAGACCCTGCCGATCCATCGCAGCGCGCCGGAATTCACCGAGCAGTCGACGGAAGCGCAGATCCTGGTCACGGGCATCAAGGTCATCGACCTGCTCGCGCCCTACGCCAAGGGCGGCAAGATCGGCCTGTTCGGCGGCGCCGGCGTCGGCAAGACCGTGACGATCATGGAGCTGATCAACAACGTCGCGAAGGCGCACGGCGGCGTGTCGGTGTTCGCCGGCGTCGGCGAGCGCACCCGTGAAGGCAACGACCTCTATCACGAGATGATCGAAGGCAACGTCATCAAGCTCGACGGTCCGGGCTCCACGGTGGCGCTGGTGTACGGCCAGATGAACGAGCCGCCGGGCGCGCGCGCGCGCGTGGCGCTGTCGGGCCTCACCGTCGCCGAGTACTTCCGCGATGCCGAAGGCCAGGACGTGCTGTTCTTCGTCGACAACATCTTCCGCTTCACCCAGGCCGGCTCGGAAGTGTCGGCGCTGCTCGGCCGCATCCCGTCGGCGGTGGGTTATCAGCCGACGCTGGCCACCGACATGGGCGGCCTGCAGGAGCGCATCACCTCGACCAAGAAGGGCTCGATCACCTCGGTGCAGGCCATCTACGTGCCCGCCGACGACTTGACCGATCCGGCGCCCGCCGCCTCGTTCGCCCACTTGGACGCGACGACCGTGCTCAGCCGCTCGATTGCCGAGCAGGCGATCTTCCCGGCCGTCGATCCGCTCGACTCGACCTCGCGCATGCTCGACCCGCGCATCGTCGGCCAGGAACACTACGATACCGCCCGCGCCGTGCAGCGCGTGCTGCAGCAGTACAAGTCGCTGCAGGACATCATCGCCATTCTGGGCATGGACGAGCTCTCGGAAGAGGACAAGCTGGTCGTCAGCCGCGCCCGCAAGATGCAGCGCTTCCTCAGCCAGCCGTTCCACGTCGCCGAAGTGTTCACCGGCACGCCGGGCGTGTTCGTGAAGCTCGAGGACACGATCAAGGCGTTCAAGGGCATTCTGGCCGGCGAGTACGACGACCTTCCCGAACCGGCGTTCTACATGGTCGGCACGATCGAGGAAGCCGTGACCAAGGCCAAGAAGCTCGCGGCCGAGGCGGCCTAAGCACATGGCCAAGGTCTCCTTCCGTCTGGTGATGCCCGAGCGCGAGCTGCTCGCGACCGAGGCCGACATGGTGGTCGTCCCGGGCAGCGAAGGCGACTTCGGCGTGCTGCCGGGCCACGCTCCGCTGGTCTCGACGGTTCGGCCCGGCGTCCTCGAGGTCTATCAGGGCAGCAAGGTCGAGCGGCGCTTCCTCGTGGCCGGCGGCTTTGCCGAGGTCACGCCGGAGCGTTGCACGGTACTGGCCGACGAGGCGGTGCCGTTCGAACAGGTCACCGTCGCGCAGCTCGACGAGCGCGAGCGCTCCGCCCGCAACGATATCACTGACGCCGCTACGCCCGCCGAGAAGGCCGCCGCCGAGAAGAATCTGGGGATCGCCCAGGATCTCAAGCGTGCGCAGGCCTTCTACGCCAGCCGCTGATTTCAGCTCTACTGCGCAATTTTCGGTCGAAAAGTCCTCCGGTCCGCCATTGAAAGGCGGGCCGGAGGTGGCTTTATTACGCTGGTAGGACAACGCGCCGAGGGTGCTCGTGCATGGGTAACTGGACACTCGAGACGATCGCCTGGGATCGCTTCGATGCGTCGAAGGTGGATCCGGAGATTGTCCGCAACATCAAGGCCGCAGCCCTGGTGGAGCGGAACGGCGGCGACTACGGCATCTATCTCTGCCGGGTCTTCGCCGACGATCCCGCCTTCCTGGACGCCGTGGAAAACTGGGTGGTCGAAGAGGTCCAGCACGGCATGGCGCTGGGCCGCTGGGCCCGGCTTGCCGACCCATCCTGGGATTTCGACGCGGCCTTCGAACGGTTCCGGATCGGCTACCAGGTGCCGCTCCATGTCAGCGAATCGGTGCGCGGCAGCCAGGCCGGCGAGATGATCGCCCGCTGCATCGTCGAGACCGGCACCAGCTCCTATTACAGCGCCCTCAAGGATGCGACCGAGGAGCCGGTGCTGAAGCAGATCTGCCAGAAGATCGCGGCCGACGAGTTCCGGCACTACAAGCTCTTCTACGAGCACCTCAATCGCTGCCTCGAGCGCGACCGGCTGAACCGCTGGTCCCGGCTGCGCATCGGCTGGGGGCGCCTCGCCGAGAGCGAGGACGACGAGCTGGCTTACGCCTATTTCGCCGCCAACGAGCCGACGGGAGCGGTGTACGACCGCAAGCGCAACATGCAGGCCTATGCAAGGCGCGCCTATCCACTGTACCGCCAGACCCACGTGCAGCGCGCCATGGCCATGGTGCTGAAGGCGGTCGGGCTGGAGCCGCAGGGCCGGCTCAACAATCTGATGACCCGCGCGGGCTTGTGGTTCCTGCGCCGCAACGCCGCCAAGCTGGCGTCGCAGGGGGCTTAGAGCGCAAAGATCCCTCGCTTACGCTCGGGATGACAAGAGGTTTTGGTAGCGCCACCTGCTGTCATCCCGAGCGTAAGCGAGGGACCTTTCGATTTCTTAACCTCAAATCAGGTCGGCGAATTCCTCGAACACGGCGTCGTAGACGGCGCGCTTGAAGGGCACGATCAGCGTCGACAGTTCGCCGGGCGCGATCCAGCGCCAGGAGGCGAATTCCTGGTCGTGCGCGTCGATGTCGATGTCGGCATCCGTGCCCGTGAAGGCCAGCGCGAACCACTTCTGCGCCTGGCCGCGCCAGCGGCCCTTCCAGTAGGCGGGCCGCCGCTCCTCCGGCACCTCGTAGGAGATCCAGGCGGTGCTCTCGCGCAGCAGCAGCGCCTTGGTCGTGCCGACCTCCTCGTGCAGCTCGCGGCAGGCGGCCTCCACCGGCGTCTCGCCCTTGTCGATGCCGCCCTGGGGCATCTGCCAGGCATCGGGCTGGTTGACGCGGCAGCCGACGAAGACGCGGCGGTCCGGCGCGATCAGCATCAGGCCGACGTTCCGTCGATATTCGGGTGCGATGGCGGTGGTCATGAACCTCAGGGGCGGAGCTGCACAGGTTGTGCCCGCAAGCGGGTCATGCAGGCGTCGCGGCATTCGAAATGCCCGATGATCGGCACGAAAGATACCGCGGTCTGACCCTCGTGGCCCTTGTGCCAGGCGGCGATGGCGGTGATCGCCTCGTCGTCGGGCTGCATGACGCCAAAGGCATGGCGCGGTGTGCGGCCGGGAGTGGTCTCACCCACCCATGCGCCGAGCCGGTCGAGATTGCCCGCAACGCCGTCGCCCGCGAGCTTGTAGTCCAGTACGTCCGTGCTGCGGGCATAGCCCACGCCCAGCTCCTCGGTCAGGCGCTGGATCGGGGTCACCCCCGGCGCCGGATTGACCTCGATCAGCGCAAGGCCTCGCTCGGCGATTTCCATGACCAGCGGTCGCATAACCCCCTCCGATTGCGCGGCGCGCCCGGGCGGGGAGATCACGAGGCCGACATAGCCTTCGCCACGCGCCAAGGTGGCGCGCAACCTGCGCAGGTTCTCCGGCACGTCGGCGGTGGCTTCGATCGGCCGGACACCGCGCTCGGCGACGGCGTGATCGTCCATTGGGAGCATCAGGTAGCTCTCATGGCCGAACGCGCGGGCCTGCGCCAGCCAGCGCGGCAGGTCGGGCGTGCTGGGCAGGAAGGCCAGGCTGACTTCGGGCGGCAGGTCCTCTATGGCACGACGCATCGTGGCCTCGTTGAGGCCGACATTGATCACAAGCAGGCCGAGGCGCGCCGGCGGGCCGGCCGGATCGAAGCGCCGGGCATGGGCGATCCACGGCATCCAGCCCGAGGGCGCTATGCGCGGCAGGCGAAGCCCGTCTGCGGTCGTCTCGATCATTGCGGCGAGGTCTTCGGCGGGCAGGTTTCGGAAGCCCGACGGCTTTGGCGGGCGCTGCGGCAGCGGCAGGGACTGGATTTCCGCCGGTGCGGGGGCTGTCGGGGCGGCATCTTCGACAGCGGGCAGCGGCGCCGAGGCCGCCACGGCGCTGTCGACGATCTGCGGCGTCTTCCCGTCGAAGTCGCCGAAGGCGATGCCGGCGGAGGCCGCGATCAGGCCGAAGACCAGAAGGTAAGCCGCGACCAGACCGCGAGGGTCTGGCCGCTTCTTTGCGACGATCGCGACGCGCCGGCTGGACCTGGCGGCGGACATGGTCACGCCGTCATCTCCGAAGGCCGGTCAGTTGGCCTTGCTGCTGTAGAGCGAGATGCCGCGGATCAGGTCGGCCGCGCGCAGCAGCTGGTAGTCGGCCGCCTGCTCCTTCGGCGGCTCATCCGGATCGCCCGACGGCGTCGCCTGGGGCGTGGTCTGGCCGGCCGCCTTGTCGTCGGTCTTGTCACCCGGCTTGGCGGCTTCCGGCTTGGCATCGCCCGGCTTGGCCTGCGGTGCCGGCGGCGCCACCGGCTTTTCGTTCGGGTTGGTGATCGAGCGGCGCAGGTTCTCTTCGCGGAAGTTCGAACGCTGCTGGATGTTCTCGATCTTCGCGGGCTCGACCTCGATGTCCGGCTTGATGCCTTCCTTCTGGATCGAGCGGCCCGACGGCGTGAAGTAGAGCGCCGTGGTCAGGCGGATCGCGCCGCCGCCGGTCACCTGCATGATGGTCTGGACCGAGCCCTTGCCGAACGACCGGGTACCGAGAACGATGGCCCGGCGGTGGTCCTGCAGCGCGCCCGCCACGATCTCCGAGGCCGAGGCCGAGCCGCCGTTCATCAGCACGACGATCGGCAGGCCGCCCGCGACATCGCCCGGCTTGGCGTTCCAGCGCTGGACCTCGTCGTTCTTGCGCGCCTTGACCGAGACGATCTCGCCCTTGTCGAGGAAGGCGTCCGACATGGCGATGGCCTGGTCGAGCAGGCCGCCCGGGTTGTTGCGAAGGTCGATGATGTAGCCCTTGAGCTTGTTGCCGGCTTCCTTCTTCAGCTTCTCGACGGCGTCGAGCACGCCCGGCGTGGTCTGCTCGGTGAAGGAGGTGACCCGGATGTAGCCGATGTCGCCGCCCTCGAGGCGGAACTTGACCGGCTTCACCTTGATGGTCTCGCGGGTCAGCGAGACGTCGAACGGATCCTTGGTGCCGCGGCGGATCGAGACCTTGATCGGCGTGCCGACCTTGCCGCGCATCCTCTCGACCGCTTCCTGCAGGGTGAGGCCCTGCACCGGCTCGCCGTCCAGCGCGAAGATCAGGTCGCCCGGCTGGATGCCGGCCCGTGAAGCCGGCGTGTCGTCGATCGGTGACACGACCTTGATGACGCCGTTGTCCATCGTCACTTCGATGCCGAGGCCGCCGAACTCGCCCTTCGTCTGGACCTGCATGTCCTTGTAGGACTTGGGGTTCATGTAGCTCGAATGCGGATCGAGCGCGCTCAGCATGCCGTTGATGGCATTCTCGATAAGCTGCTTCTCCTCGACCGGCTCGACGTAGTCGCGGCGGATGCGCTCCAGCACGTCACCGAACAGGTTGAGCTGCTGGTAGAGTTCACTCTTGTCGCCGCCGGCGGCCTTCGGGTCGGCGGCCTTGGTCTGCGCGAGGGCGGGAGCAGCCAGGAAAGCGACGGCCGTGGCGAGGGAGGCGAAGCGCAGAAAGGTCATTTGGGTGCCTTCAGGAGGGAGTCGCCAGGGGCTTTGAGGGCCCGGCGATCCGGTGTTTCAGCGTGGGTTGGAAGATACAGGGGCGTCTTTGGCAGGATCAAGGCGCCGGGGCCCGGCGCCGCTTCACAAATCAGGCAGAGGCTGCGGCCGCTGGGCGCGGAACCTCCAGGACGGTCGGTCGGGAGACGGTCGAGAGCATCGATCTGCCGGTCATTTCCACGGGCTGCGGAACGCCCATCAGGGCCAGCATCGTGGGCGCGACGTCGGCCAGTTTTCCGTCCGACAGAGAATGGACCGATGCCGGGCCGTTGAACAGCAGCGCGGGCACGCGATGCAACGTGTGCTGGGTGTGCTTCTGGTGCGACTGCTCGTCGTACATCTGCTCGGCATTGCCATGGTCGGCGGTGACGAACATGACGCCGCCGGCCGCCCGGATGGCCGGCATCAGCCGTCCGAGGCAGCCATCGACGGCCTCGACCGCCCGGGTCGCCGCCGCGAGGTCGCCGGTATGGCCCACCATGTCGGTGTTGGCGTAGTTGACCACGATCAGGTCGAACTTGCCCGATCCGATCGCCTCGACGAGCTTGTCGGTCACTTCCGGCGCGCTCATCTCCGGCTTCATGTCGTAGGTCTTCACCTTGGGCGACGGCACGAGGATGCGCTCCTCGCCCTCGAACACGCGCTCCTCGCCGCCGTTGAAGAAGAAGGTGACGTGCGCGTACTTCTCGGTCTCGGCGATGCGCAGCTGCTTCAGGCCGGCGCGCGACACCGTCTCGCCGAGGCCCATCTTGATGATGGCGGGCGGGAACAGCGTCTTCAGGAACGGGTTGAGGGCGGCCGAATACTCGACCATGCCGACCGCCGCGCCGAAGGCTGCGACCCGGGTGCGGTTGAAGCCGTCGAACCGCGGATCGAGCAGCGCCGTCAGGATCTCGCGCGCGCGGTCGGAGCGGTAGTTGAACATCAGGAGGGTGTCGCCGTCCTTCATGCCGGCATAGCCGTCGATCACCGTCGGCAGGACGAACTCGTCGTCGAGCTTGGCGGCATAGGCTTTCTCGACGGCCTCCTTCGGCGTGGTCGCACCTTCGCCTTTGGCATCGACCATCGCGTCATAGGCGAGGGTCACGCGTTCCCAGCGCTTGTCGCGGTCCATGGCATAGAAGCGGCCGGTCACGGTCGCGAAGCGGATCGGCAGGCCGGCCTTGAGGCCCGCCTGGATGTGGTCGAGGCACTCCAGCGCGCTGCGCGGCGGCATGTCCCGGCCGTCGAGAAACGCATGGATCCAGACCGGCACGCCGTGGCCCGCGATCAGGTTGGCGAGGAAGACGAGATGGTCCTGATGGGCATGCACGCCGCCTGGAGAGGCGAGGCCCAACAGATGAAGCGCCGCGCCGCTCTGCTTCAGCCGGGCGATCGTCTCGGCGAGGATCGGGTTCTTCGCGAGCGAACCGTCCTCGATGGCATTGTCGATGCGCGGCAGGTCGGGCACGGCGACCCGGCCGGCGCCGAGATTCATGTGGCCTACTTCCGAATTGCCCATCTGCCCCTTGGGCAGGCCGACGAAGCTCTCGGAGGCGTCGATCAGTCCCTGCGGGCAGGTTTTGACCAGCTGGTCGAAGTTCGGCGTGCGGGCGCCCAGGATCGCATTGTTCGACAGGTCGGTGCGATGGCCCCAGCCGTCGAGGATGCAGAGCATGACGGGGCGCGGAGCACTGGCAGCCATCACGAGGCCTTCCGGATCTGGGGGTGGGCGCGTTCGACGGCGTTGAACTTGTTGGGGCAGCTCAGGTCGCGCGGGTCGGTGTTGGGATTCTGGTCCGGTACCTCGATGGCGCAGAACACGAACTCGCCGCGCGGCTCTCCGTCGATGCTGACATCGTAGGTGTAGGTGCCGGGCGGATCCCCGGGGATGATGCACCAGGAGCGCTGCAGCACGCCGTCCTGCACCCTCTCGAGCATGCGCGTCGTGGCCTTGGTCTTGTCGTCGCTGACTTCAGTCTCGGGGCCGGCGATCACCTGCTCGGCCGGCTGCGAGGTCGTGAGGACCTCCTTCAGCGACACCACCCGGTTGGGGCCGCCGAGATACATGCGCCAGCCGAAGCAGGCGCGGTGGAACAGCAGCGGAATGGCGTTGGTCTCGTAGTGGCGCTGCTTGCCGTCTTCGCCGGTGATCGAAACGTAGGGGATGCTCCGCACGGGCTTTGCAGCGGGCGTCTGGACGGGCGTCGTCGGGTTCGTCGACTGGGCCATTGCGGCGCTCGAAGCGGCTGCCAGGAGAAGGGCGGACGAAGTGGCCAGGAGCCACCGGGGGAAGGGGTGCATGGAAGCAATGTAGCCCCGGTTTTTCGTCAGAACAGAGGCAAAATCGCCTTTTCCGAAGGGTTCGTCAGGCCCGGTGGTAGGGATGACCGGCGAGGAGTTGCTGGGCGCGGTAGATCTGCTCGGCCAGCATCCCGCGGGCCAGCAGATGGGGCCAGGTCATGGCGCCAAATGACAGGATGAGCGTGGCATTCTTCAGCATCGCCTCGGTATGCCCGTCGGCCCCGCCGATCAGGAAAGCCACGTCCGAGACCGACGTGTCGCGCCAGCCGGCCAGGCGGGCCGCGAAGCCCTCGCTGTCCAGCACCTTGCCCCGGCGGTCGAGCATCACCAGCGTCGCTCCGGCCGGTGCCGCGTCGAGCAGCAGTTCACCTTCGCGCTGCATGAGCTGGGGCGCGGGCAGCTTCCGCTTCTCCTCGAGTTCGCGCAGCACGAGCGGCCAGCGGATGCGGCCGGCATAGTGTTCGTACAGGTCCCGCTCCGGCCCACGCGAGGCGCGGCCGATGGCGGCGATGGTGATCTTCAAGCCGGAAGCTTTCCGCTTCGGGTTGACCCACGTCCCTCATCCCGAGGAGGCCGCTCAGCGGCCGTCTCGAAGGATGGGAAACAGGCGTGATGTTCGTGCCCACCCTTCGAGACGCGGCCCTGCGGACCGCTCCTCAGGGTGAGGGTATTGTCGGGAAGGCCGAAGTCGTTCGTTGCCGTTCGGAACGACCGCTGGCTCACGACTCGCGCTTGCGTCGGGCCGCGGGCTTGGCGGCCGCCTTCTTGACGACCGCCTTCTTGACGACGGCTTTCTTGACGGCAGCCTTCTTGACCGGCTTGGCGGCGGCCTCGTCCTCGAGCGCCCACATCTTCTCGAGCGCGTAGAAAGTGCGCGCTTCGGGGCGGAAGACATGGACGATCACGTCGCCGGCATCGACCAGCACCCAGTCGCCGGTCTGCTTGCCTTCGACGGGAATGTAGCCGCGGCCGGACTGCTTGAGCTTGTCGGCGAGGTTCTCGGCGATGGCCACGACCTGGCGGGTCGAGCGGCCGGAGGCGATCACCATGTAGTCGGCGAAGGCCGACTTGCCCTTGAGGTCGATGACGACGATGCCCTCGGCCTTGTTGTCGTCCAGTGACTGGCGCACCAGTTCGAGGAGCGCGTCGGAGTCTTTGCTTCGATCGGGAAGCGTGCGGGTCTGGTCGGGGATGGTCTTTCCTTTCGATCTGGTCCGTCGGGGCCGCTCGGCGCGGATGGCCGTCGCGGAATGGCTGTCCAACCTGCTCGGGATAAAGCACCAGGCCGGCGGCTCGCAAGTGGCCAGCCGGCGCGCCTCGGTGGCCTGCAGCCGGAAACGCTCGAAGGTGCGCGGCGCCGGGGCGGCCAGCGCCGTATAGCCCCAGCCGGGGCGGGCGAAGGCAGCGATCGGCACGGCGGCGAACAGGTCGCGCCAGCCTGCCCAGTCGACGAGCTGGGGCAGGATGTCGGCGCCCATCAGCCAGACGAACTTCGCATGAGGATAGACGCGCTTCAGCGCCCGGACCGTGTCGAGCGTGTAGCGCGTGCCCAGCAGCAGCTCGGGCGCGCCGACGCGGATGCGCGGATGGCGGGCGACCTGGCGGGCACGGGCCACGCGCGTGGGCAGCGGCTCCATGCCGTCGCCGCTCTTCAGCGGATTCTGTGGCGACACCAGCCACCACACCTCGTCGAGGCCGAGGCGCTTCAGCGCTTCCAGGCTGATATGCCGGTGGCCGGCATGAGCGGGATTGAACGAGCCGCCCAGCAGGCCGATGCGCCGCGCCGTGGCGCGCGGCACGTTCGGCATCGGGTGCAGGCTCATCGCCAGGTACTCACGAGAGTCTGCTCACGGCCTGAGCGTGCC
Source organism: Reyranella sp. (assembly GCF_030651995.1). GTDB lineage: Bacteria > Pseudomonadota > Alphaproteobacteria > Reyranellales > Reyranellaceae > Reyranella. The sequence goes on along the minus strand of NZ_JAUSBN010000037.1, from coordinate 42,209 downwards.
CTTGCCGCGCACGATGTTCTTGTAGGTGGTCAGCTCGACCAGGCCCACGGGGCCGCGCGCGTGCATGCGGTTGGTCGAGATGCCGATCTCGGCACCCAGGCCGAACTCGCCGCCGTCGGCGAACTGCGTGCTGGCATTGTGCATCACGATGGCGCTGTCGACCTCGCCCAGGAAACGCTGCGCCGTCGCCTCGTTGTCGGTAACGATCGATTCGGTGTGCTGGCTGCCGTAGCGCGCAATGTGCCCGATCGCGCCGGCGACGCCGTCGACCGTGGCGACCGAGATGATCGGTTCGAGATATTCCGTGCGCCAGTCCTTCTCGGTGGCGGCCAGCGCCCTGGGATCGCGCTTCTGCACCTCGGCGTCGCCGCGCACTTCGCAGCCCAGCTCGTGCAGCCTGTCGAGCACCGGCTTCAGGTGCGTGTCGAGCGCGGCGCGGTCGATCAGCAGGGTCTCGGCGGCGCCGCAGACGCTGACCCGGCGCATCTTGGCGTTGGCCACGAGATCGCGCGCCATGTCGACGTCGGCGTCGCGATCGACATAGACGTGGCAGATGCCGTCATAGTGGCGCAGCACCGGCACGCGGCTCTCCTCGGTCACGCGGTCGATCAGCGAGCGCCCGCCGCGCGGCACGATCAGGTCGAGCCAGTCCATCGCGCGCAGCATCTCGCCCACGGCGGCGCGGTCGGTGGTCGGCACCAGGGCCACGCAATCCTCGGGCAGGCCGGCGCCGGACAGCGCACGACGCAAGAGCTCGACGATGGTGCGCGAGGAATGGAAACTGTCGGAGCCGCCGCGCAGCACCACCACATTGCCCGACTTGATGCACAGCGCGCCGGCATCGGCGGTGACGTTGGGCCGTGCCTCGTAGATCACGCCGATGATGCCGATGGGCACGCGCACGCGGCTGAGTGCCAGGCCGTTGGGACGCCGCCATTCCTCGATGATTGCGCCGACCGGATCGGGCAGGGCGGCGATGTCGTCGAGTCCCTTGGCCATCGCCTCGATGCGCGCCTCGTTCAGCAGCAGCCGGTCCTGAAGCGCGCTGGTCATGCCGGCGGCCTTGGCCGCCTCGATGTCGCGCGCATTGGCGGCGAGGATCGCGGCCTTCTCGGCGCGGATCAGACGCGCGGCCTCGAGCAGCGCCGCGTTCTTGGCTGTGGTCGATGCGTTGCGCAGGGAAGCGGCGGCGGCCTTGGCGCGGCGGCCGAGCTCCGCGACGAGGGCCACGACGTCTTCGGCGACGGGCTTGCTCTGGACGTTCATGCGACGCTCCGTCAGTTCACTCGACCACGAGGTCGTCGCGATGGACGATCTCGTCGCGGCCGCGGAAGCCCAGCAGCCGCTCGATCTCGACGCTCTTGCGGCCGGCGATGCGGCGCGCATCCTCGGCGGCATAGGCGACCAGGCCGCGCGCCAGCACGCGGCCGCCGCGATCCTTCACGTCGACCACGTCGCCACGCCGGAACTCGCCCGCCACCGCGGTGACGCCGGCCGGCAGCAGGCTCTTGCCGGTCGACAGCGCACGCACCGCGCCGTCGTCGACGACCAGCGTGCCGGCGGTCTTGAGCGAGCCCTTGATCCACTTCTTGCGTGCCGACAGGGGCGAGCCCTCGGGCAGGAACCAGCTGCAGCGCGCGGTGCCGTCGATCAGCGCGCCCAGCGCGCCCACCGTGCGGCCGTCGGCGATGGCCATCCGGCAGCCCGCGGCCATGGCGATGCGGCCGGCCATCAGCTTGGTCACCATGCCGCCGTTCGACATCTCCGACGCGGCGACGCCCGCCATCGCCTCGATCCCGGGCGTGATCTCGCGAATCTCGGGGATGAAGGTCGCCGAGGCGTCGCTGCGCGGGTCGCCGGTATAGAGCCCGTCGATGTCGGAAAGCAGCACCAGCGTGTCGGCCGAGATCATCTCGGCGACGCGCGCGCCCAGGCGGTCGTTGTCGCCGAAGCGGATCTCGTCGGTGGCGACCGTATCGTTTTCGTTGATCACCGGGATGGCGCCGAGCCCCAGCAGGGTGGCCATGGTCTGGCGCGCGTTGAGGTAGCGGCGGCGCTCCTCCGAATCGTTCAGGGTCAGCAGGATCTGCGCGACCGTGATGCCGTGCCGTGCCAGCGCCTCCTGATAGGCCTGGGCGAGGCGGATCTGGCCGGTGGCCGCCGCCGCCTGGCTCTCCTCGAGGCGCAGCGGGCCGGCGGCGAGCTTGAGATGCGTGCGGCCGAGGCGAATGGCGCCGGACGAGACCAGCACGACCTCGCAGCCGCCTCTGTGCAGGCGGGCGACGTCGTTGGTCAGGGCTTCGAGCCAGTCGCGCCGGACCTCGCCCTTGGTCTCGTCGACCAGGATCGAGGAGCCGATCTTGACGACCAGCCGCCGTGCGCCGGCGAGCAGGGTCATGCCGCGCTCATGGCCGCGTCCCGGGAGGGCGAACGCTGCTTGTCGACCAGCTTCATCAGCTCGTGCAGCAGCGGCGTCACGCCCTGGCGGGAGACCGCGGAGATGACGTGCACGGTCTTGCGGCTGACCTTGGCGAGCTGGGCGCGCTTGGCCTCGATGTCCTCGGGAGTCATGGCGTCGGTCTTGTTCAGCGCCACGATCTCCTTCTTGCGCGCGAGGTTGCCGCCATAGGCCTTGAGCTCGCGGCGCACCGTGCGGTAGGCGTCGGCCACGTCGTCCTGCGTGCCGTCGACCAGATGCAGCAGCGCGCGGCAGCGTTCGACATGGCCCAGGAAGCGCGTGCCGAGGCCGGCGCCTTCATGAGCGCCCTCGATCAGGCCCGGAATGTCGGCCATCACGAACTCGCGCGCATCGGTGCCGTCGCCCACCTTGACCACGCCGAGGCCGGGATGGAGCGTCGTGAACGGATAGTCGGCGATCTTGGGCCGCGCATTGGTGTTGATGGAGAGGAAGGTCGACTTGCCGGCGTTGGGCAGTCCGATCAGGCCGATGTCGGCGATCAGCTTGAGCCGCAGCCACAGCGCGAGCTCCTCGCCCGGCCAGCCTGGATCGGCGCGGCGCGGCGCACGGTTGGTCGAGCTCTTGTAGTGCAGGTTGCCGTAGCCGCCGTCGCCGCCCTTGGCGATGATCACGCGCTGGCCGATCTCGGTCATGTCGGCCAGCAGGGTCTCGTTGTCCTCGGCGAAGATCTGGGTGCCGCGCGGCAGGCGCAGCACGATGTCCTTGCCCTTGCCGCCGGTGCGCTGGCTGCCCATGCCGTGATGGCCGGTCTCGGCCTTGAAGTGCTGGGCGTAGCGGTAGTCGATCAGCGTGTTGAGGCCGTCGACGCATTCGGCGATCACGTCGCCGCCGCGGCCGCCGTCGCCGCCGTCCGGTCCGCCGAACTCGATGAACTTCTCACGGCGAAAGCCCGCGCATCCGGCGCCGCCGTTGCCGGAGCGGACGTAGATCTTGGCCTGGTCGAGGAACTTCATGAGATGGGGTCCAGAAACGAAAAGGGGGAACGGCGAGCCGCTCCCCCTTCACAATCCAATGGGATGAACGGCGTTACTCGGCGGCGAGCGCCGGTACCGGGAGAACGTTCACTTCGACCTTGCCGCCCGCGCGGGTGCGGAACGACACGACGCCGTCGGCGGTGGCGAAGAGGGTGTGGTCGCGGCCGAGGCCGACATTCTCGCCCGGGTTCATCTTGGTGCCGCGCTGGCGGACCAGGATGTTGCCCGAGATGACCTTCTGGCCGCCGAAGCGCTTCACGCCCAGGCGCTTGCCGTCCGAGTCGCGGCCGTTACGCGAAGAGCCGCCTGCCTTTTTATGTGCCATCGTCCTACTCCGGTCGCTCTGCTCAGGCGACGATCTGTTCGATCTTGACCACCGTCAGGTCCTGACGGTGACCGTTCTTGCGCCGCGAGTTCTGGCGACGGCGCTTCTTGAAGATGATCACGTGCTCGCCGCGGGCCTGCTTGACGATCGAGCCCACGACCTTGGCGCCTTCGACGACCGGCGCGCCGATCTTGTCGCCGACCATCAGCACGTCGGTGAATTCGACCCTGGCGCCGGCCTCGCCGTCGATCTTCTCGACCGTGAGCTGGTCGTCGGCGGCGACCGTGTATTGCTTACCACCCGTGCGGATAACGGCGATCATGATGACACCCGGCTTGAGGTTCCCCGGCCAGAAATGCCGAAAAACACGAAAGAACGCGGCGGACCCGCAGGGCCCGCCGAAGAAGCGCGGAATATACGCACGCCCGCCCTTGAGTCAATGTCGGAGACTTAGGGGCCGATCCGCCGCCCGGACCGCGCCGGGAGGCCGAAAAGCCAGTCGTTTCAAGGTCCTGGGCCGGGACCGGCCCTCGCGACACCCGCCGCCCTCGTCCCTGCGGCCCGCTTTTGATTCGCCAAGGGGCACGATTCGAGCCTCTTTTTCGCCCTCCGCACCGCACCTTGCGGGAAGCTGTTGCTCCTCCAAAGACGCCCGCCTATAAACCCGCGCCCGGAGGGGTGCTAGAGTGGTCGATTAGGACAGTCTCGAAAACTGTTGTGCGTGCAAGCGTACCGTGGGTTCGAATCCCACCCCCTCCGCCATTCGTCCTTGGACTGATAGTCTCTCCCGCCTTGGCGGGGCTACCTAAAGCCCAATAGCTGCGGACATTGCCCGCTGGACCTGTTGACTGGCTTTGCCGCATCGGGCCCCGTTTGGCTCTCTCTACGGCCCATTCTCTCCGAAGCTGATGACTTCGGAATTCGGTACCCATCGTGTAAATCTTTGAAATTATTGGCGGATCGGGAGCGTGGTTCTGCGCATTTCGAATGTGCTTGTGGTCGGGCGGTGGAAACCGGCAGCGAATTACGCTTGGTCGAGGAGCGGTTGATCGAGGCGGCTGCAGTCCTGCGGCGGCTTCCCGCGCAACGGGGTCAGGGTTACTTCAGCACCTGGCCAACGATGTTCGTGGAGTTCAGCGACCTCGTGGGTCAGACGCCCGAACCGATGCGACTGCCACCGCCGTCGGCCGCGGCCATCAGCCGGATGGAGGCGACGCTCGGCTGGATGCCCTGGCTCGAGCCGATCGACGCGAAGATCGCGTGGCTACGGGCCAGTGGGACGCGCTGGAAAGAAATCTGCTGGGAAGTCGGCCTGGCACGCGCCGCCGCCCACGAGCACTGGCTCTACGCGCTTTGCGTCATCGCGTGGCGGTTGAACGGCAGGGGCCGGGTGAAGCGCATCGGCAAGCGGCGGCTGATAGCGTCCACACCTCGGCAAGGCGCGTGACCGGGTACGCCATTAATCGTTTCGGATAATGGCAATATGAATTCAGTTAGTCCTAGTTCTTTGTCCGTTGCATCGCCGCCTCGGAGTTCCAGTAGGCGCGTTGCCCGGTTAGATAATGCTCGTAGTCGTCGGGCGTGCTCCCCTTGGCTCGCAATCCGCTGTTAAGTAACCCAGCTCTAACAACAGGATCACTCAAGACCGAAAGCACATCCTCTGAAATGCGTTGCGCCAGCACCTTTGACATCGATTTGGAACCGAGAAGACCGAGCATGCCTTCGACCGCCAGTTCGGGATAGCCCGACTCAGCAGCGGTGGGGACCTCGGCGAATCCCGGTGCACGCTCTTGGTTCGTCACAGCCACTATACGGAGCCGGCCAGCGGCCACGAACGGCCTCGCGACCGCCAGCGGAACCACCGCCGCGCCTATTCGACTCTCTACCAGGTCGCGTAAGGCATCGGGCCCGCCCTTGTAAGGCACATATGTTGACTGCAGTTGATTGCGCCGCACGAAGGCTTCGAACGCCAGCATCGGGGCACCAGCTGCCGCAAACCAGTTGAGCGAGCCAGGGTTGAGCTTCGCGGCCTCTGATAATGCCTTGAGGGACCGGATGGGGGAAGCTTCAGGGACAACAATCGCAAGATAGTCGGCTGCGATCATAGAAATCGGGCGGAGATCTTTTTGCGGGTCAAACGGCACATCGCGAAGCAGCGGCGTTACAGTTAGCATGCCGGATGGTGCGAGAAGCAGCGTGAATTGATCCTTGGATTCGAGGAGTGCTGTGACGGCAATGATCCCGTCGGCGCCAGGCCGGTTGTCGACAAGCACCACTCTGTTCCATTTAGCGCTGAGCTTGTCGGCCAGCAATCTGGCCGCGAGATCGGGTGAACCGCCCGGCGGTACTGGGGTGAGGATGCGAACATTGCCTTCCGGCAGGAAGGCCTCAGCCCGCGCAGCAATGAAGAAGCCTGGTGTGGCGGCGAGAAACAACGCTCTTCGGCTGATCATCATCCAGTCCTTTAGGTCAGTTGGCTTTTTTGCGCTTTCGACGGCGAAATCCACCGGTCTGCTCGTGGTCGAGGCTACCTGTGACAACGCGATATAAGAGGTCGAGGAACACGGGGCGCTCTGATGCCGACAGGGGTGCCTCGAACCGCTCTTGGGCGGCAAGCATGTGCGGGCGGATCTTCAGCCGCAGGGCATCGCCCTGTTTGGTAAGCCGGAGCGACCGGGCGCGACGATCTTCTGCGGCCACCTTTCGTTCAAGCAGCCGGCGACGCTCCAACTCATCGACCATCTCGCCGATGGTGGTGCGATCAATGCCCAAGGCGTCGCCGAGGCGTCTTTGATCGACACCAGGATTGTCATGGAGTTCTACCAACACGCTGTAGAAGGCTGGATCAAGGTCGAACGGCTCAAGCACCTCGGAAATTAGACCGAGATAGACCTGAAAGAACCGACGCGAGAGCGGGCCGATCTTCCGATGCCGTTCTGGGATCGGGTGCTTGGCGGATGTCTTCACTTCGGGGCGCTTTGTCATTGATCAATATCCTGACGATCAGTAAACTGATCATAAATGGGTGTCAATGTTCGAGAAAATTGGGAGGAGATCATGATTTCCATTAAGGGCGTCATCGCGTTCGTTGGATCCATACTAATCTACGGACAGGCATGCCTGGCTGCCGAGGGCGTCGCCAGCATGCGCAGCGTCCACTCATATACGGCAACGGTCGAACGAGTAGAGACTGCAGCGCGGGAGAAGGGGTTTCAGGTCTTTGGGCGCCTCGACCACGCGGCTGCGGCGGCATCCGTCGGGCAAACGATGCCGCCGTCCACGGTGCTCGTCATCGGCAACCCCCGGATAGGGACCGAGCGGTTTATTCGTTATCCGACCCTGGCAATCGACCTGCCGCTGAAGATCCTCGTTTGGCAGGACGCAACTGGCACCGTAAGCGTAACCTACAACACAGCGAGCCATATGCTCAGCGTGGCTCAGCGACATGGCCTGCAGAGCAGCGATCAGGCAAAGGAACAAGCTGTTCGCACAGAGGCCTTGATGGCCACAATTGCCGAAACAGCAACACGTTAAGCACATGGGTTCGCATCAATGTCTTGAGCGAACAGCCGCAGCTATCTGCCGGATGGAGGGCACGCACGGCTGGATGCCCTGGCTCAAGCCCGTCGACGCAAAGATCACGTGGCTACGAGCCAGCGAAATGCGCTGGAAGTCGATCTGCTGGTCGGTCGGCCTGGCGCGGGCCACGGCGCACGAGCACTTGCTCTATGCGCTCTGCGTCATGGCGTGGCGGCTGAATGGCCGTGCCGCTCCGAAGGGATTGGGGCGCCGGGAACTGATTGGCCGCCTGCGAGCTGTGCAGGCAAGGCAAGCATAGCCCCATGATCCGTCCGCGCGTCTTGGACGGACGACGAAAGCCGGCGGCCACGCTATTGTCGTGACCGCCGGCGGGCGTCAAATATGACTGAAGGAGAATGCGATGACCGGTGCTTGGGGACACCGGCCATCGCTACTCGGGAGCCTCAGGGTGGGTTTGGGACGAGGCTCTTAGTATGTCGAATTGGGTGAGTGTTCGATCGGAGCCGGTTACCAGCCTGCCGAGAGACGCTCAACAGGATTCGAAACCGGGAGCCGTTTTCACGCCGCCCCCAAGTTTTGCTAAGCGGCCATCTCGGCGAGTTCCCTGATTGCAGACACTTTTCGCGCAGACGGATTCGGTCAGAAAAGTTAGATTTCTTGCTATGATCGCGAGAAGAGCGCGCGGGAGCATCGCCATCAACACGAGAACGGCAAGGACCGGTGAAGGGCACATCGGCAGGCCGCTCTTGATCGCTCGCTTGCGTATGTCGTCACGCCGCGGCCTTGTCAGGCAATCAGTGTCCGTCGTGGGTTGCGGCCGCGGACCATGTCGAGGTGGATCGCCCGCGGCACTTTATAAAAGCGCGCGATGATGTAGCGGCCGGTGAGGTAGGCCGCGAGGAATGCAGCGATGCCGGCACCGAATCCGAGCTCGCCCGGTTTGGGTGATATCACCAGCCTGACCAGGGCAAGCAATAGAAGCAGCGCCGCCGCGATTGCGCCATCCCAGGTGCGGGCAACGCGCAGTAACTGCTGCCCAACATCTTGGTTGATCTTCAGCAATGAGCCCGCAAGCGCGCCCAGGAAGAAGCCGACGGCGAGGGCGAGGATCCAAAACTCAATGCGCTGGACTGGTGACACGATCAGTAACACCGCCGCTACGGCGATAGCTAGAGCGGGCGTTGCCACCCATTCGAGGCGCATGGTGGCTTTTTCGCTGAGCTCGTGGCGGATCGAATACAAACCAAGTGCCGCCAGCATCACCGCGGCGAGCGGGTAGAGAAGAACGACGCTCTTCACAAGCGGCTCCATACCTGGATTACAGTCCAAGCGGGCGGGTTTCCGCGTCTCGCGGTAAGGATCTTGCGCCCTTTGATCGACTGCGTGACATTCTGATATCGACAACCTGAAGCTGTCTGAGAAATTATCATCAAGTGTGAATTGTGTGAAGCCATCGGCGGCCCACCCAAGACTTATCGGTGAGCGAAACGATCGCCTTGCCCGCCGCGAGCGGCGCCCGTCGGATCATCGCAAGGGGCCGCGAACTCACGCAGCCCTTGAAGGGTATGTGGAGGCCGAATCACTCTCGAGGCGGTCGTTCAGAAAACGGCACTTGCAGACACTTTTCGCGCAGACGGATTCGGTCAGACAAGGTAGATTTCTTGCTATGATCGCGAGAGGCGCGCGCGGCGGGCATCACCCACAATACGAACGAAAAAGCCGGCGACCACGCATTGGTGCGACCACCGGCTGATTGATCGAGCGGGTGGTGCTCGGCTAATCGACTATTCGATATGTCCGGACGGGGCGCACGACAGTACTCGATATCTTCAGTCCGCGCTCTTTCCTGATTATCCGAGACAATGCGACCATTACGCTTTGTGGTTGCCAGTCCAACGCCCGGCATAGTTGATCGAGTGTTGCCCCCTCTGGACGACGTAGCATCGCTTCCAGCCTGTCGTGCTTTGCCGGCCGCTTGCTGGAAGTTGGATTCAAGGGAGGCCGGGTGGCAGAGATTGAGGGGATGTCATAGGCTTGGGCATATCCCGGCGCCTCCCGCCACCGTCTCCAGTCGTCGGGGTCGTTGTCGCTCCAGCCGCCCTCCGGCGGCAGCCAGATGCGACCGTTGTAGGAGATCCGGGCGACTACCTGATTGCCCTTGAACACGTGCGGTGATGGGAAGTTCCCGCCACCGAGGTTATGGCGCACGATGTAAGCGCGCGCGGCTGCTGCTGCCTGCTGCAGCGTATCGACCATGATCTCCTCGGTCGGGGACATCGGCTGATACGGGTCTTGGCCGAAGTCCGGGTTGCCGACCGAGCGCAGGATGATGCGGTACATCAGCCGCTACTCGGCTATGCGGTACACGCGACCGCGGTCGTCGACCTTCTCGGACTCGACATTGAGCTCGAGCTTCTTTTTCAGTGCCCCGGCAATGGCTCCACGTACCGTGTGTGACTGCCAGTGCAGCGCCTTGGCGATCTCGGCGATGGTCGCGCCGTCCGGCTGCTTGAGCATGGCGATGAGCTGCGACTGCTTGCTCTCGGCGCGAGGCGCACTGGCGGTCTTGGCTGCGCCCTTGGCATTCTTGGCAGTTGCGTGCTTGGTCGTGCGCTTGGCGCGCGTGCTGGTTGAAGCTTTCGACATGACGTGGACCCTTTCGATGAAACGGGCCACGACCATCGCGGCCCGGTGATCATGACCGCTTCAATCGCGGCACGAGCCAAGCACACAAGCGGATCATTCGATTGCTTTATTGGGAGCAACACGATCATGGGATTACAAGCGCTGCAGCCTCGCGTCGGGCTGGCAGATCTGCGCACGGCGGCACTGCCGCCGAAGGTGGCGGAACCGTTCTACTCGTCGCCGGCATGGATCGCGCTGCGCGATCGTGTTCGACGTGAAGCAGGTGGACGTTGTCAGGTGGACGGATGCGGTCGCGTTGAGCGTCGCATGTTCGTCGACCACATCGTCGAACTGAAAGACGGTGGCGCGCCGCTGGAGCGCACGAACGTCTGGCTGCTCTGCGCGTCGCACCACAGCCTCAAGACCGTGGCAGAGCGCGCGAAGCGCACGGCGCGGAGGCCGGGGGGACCTTGATCCTTGGGGCTTTTGGGGCGCGCTGCCGGACGGGGGCGCACGCAGAGAATTTTTCCCGTCCGCCAATACCTCCAAGAATCGGCCCTTCCCGGGCCTCTACCTGAAGGGGAACGATGACCGCTGAGACGGCCGTACTGCCAGGTACGGGCTGGAAGCCCGCGCTTGCGCCCCCGGCCGGCCTGGTGTGGCCGGCAGAAAGCGGAGAGCACCGATTCGCGGCGAGGGAGGTACTGGAAGATTGGCGCCCGATCCCCGGTCACCCCGGCTACGAGGCCAGCGACCATGGTCGCGTGCGGTCGATTGACCGATTGATTCCCGACGGTCGGCGGCTGAGGGGACGCGTCCTCAAGCTGTTCAAGGCAAACGCCTACCTGTACGTGTCCCTTGGAAAGTCGGCGAAGCGCGGCGTCCACCGCGTTGTGGCGCTGGCCTTCTTCGGACTCCCGCCATCGTCGAAGCATGAGGCTGCGCACTGGGACGGCAATACGCTCAACAATCGAGCGAGCAACATCAGGTGGGCCACACGGGCGGAGAACGAGCAGGATAAGCGGCGGCACGGCACCTATGCGAGGCCGATCAACTTCTTCAAACCTGGCCAGAAGAAGCGCGGACCTCCGCGATCGCGCCACCCTCAGGCCGACGCGATACTCAAGCGCCGAAGTGAAGGCGCGACATTCGCGATGATCGCCGCAGATTTCGGCATGAGCAAATCAGGCGCGTACGGGGTGTTGAAATGGCGCACGTGAAGGAGGCCCAGCCAACTCAGCTGTGGCCGGCAGATCGCGTGGAGCGTCGGCCGGTGGCCGGCTTGGTGCCCTCAGCGCGCAACGCACGTACCCACAGCGCCGAGCAGATCGCGCAGATCGCGGCGTCGATCCGGGAATTTGGATGGACGATTCCGGCGCTTGTGGACGAGCAAGGCACGATCATCGCCGGCCACGGACGCATTCTGGCGGCGCAGAGCCTCGGCATCTCCGAGGTGCCGGTGATGGTGGCGACCGGCTGGTCAGAGGCGCAGCGGCGCGCCTACGTCATCGCCGACAACAAGCTGGCGCTGAATGCGGGCTGGGACGCCGAACTGCTGCCTGTCGAGCTCGGCGACCTCAAGGCGATGGGCTTCGACCTCGGGTTGACCGGCTTCGGCGAACTCGAGTTGGGCAAGCTGCTGCTCGGCACCGATAGCGATGGCGACCTGGACGAGGCGCCCGAGCTGCCTGCCGACCCCATCAGCAAGCCCGGCGACCTCTGGATCTGCGGCGAGCACCGTGTGCTGTGCGGCGACGCGACGGTCCGCGCCGACGTCGATCGGCTGCTCGACGGCGAACTGGCGGACATGGCGTTCACCGATCCGCCGTACAACGTGAACTACGCCAACTCGGCCAAGGACAAGCTGCGCGGCAAGAACCGGCCGATCCTGAACGATGCGCTGGGCGAGGGGTTCGAAGCCCTTCTCCACGCCGCCAGCGTCAACATGCTCGCCGTCACCAAGGGCGCGATCTACATCTGCATGTCGTCGTCAGAACTCGACACGCTGCAGAAGGCGTTCCGCGAAGCCGGCGGCAAGTGGTCGACCTTCGTGATCTGGGCCAAGAACACGTTTACGCTCGGCCGCGCTGACTACCAGCGCCAGTACGAGCCGATCCTCTACGGCTGGAAGGACGGCGCCGATCACTACTGGTGCGGCGCGCGCGATCAGGGCGACGTCTGGTTCTTCGACAAGCCTGTGAAGAACGACCTGCATCCGACGATGAAGCCGGTGGCGCTGGTTGAGCGTGCCATCAGGAACTCTTCGAAGAGCCGGGATATCGTGCTCGATCCCTTCGGCGGGTCAGGCACGACGATGATTGCTGCGGAGCGAACGGGGCGGCGGGCGCGGCTGCTGGAACTCGATCCGCGGTACGTCGATGTGATTGTGCAGCGGTGGCAGGGGACGACTGGTGCTCGTGCCTGTCACGCCCTCACGGGTGACCAATTTCCAACGACCTAAGCAGCCTTCCGCTTGCGTTCCACGGTCTTCGTGGCCCGCCGGGCCGGTGGTTGGACGGCAAGGGAGAAGCCAAGCGACCGGATAACGCCGAGCAGAGTCGTCAGCTTGGGGTCGCCAGTGGGGCTCAGTGTCTTGTAGAGCGCCTCGCGCGTCACACCTGCGCCGCGGGCGACCTTGGCCATCCCCCGCGCTCGTGCAATGACGCCAAGGGCGTTGGCGATGTACCCGGCATCGCCCGACTCCAGGGCGTCGGTCAGCAGCTCAGCCTGAGCCTTGGCAGAACCAAGGTAGCGCGCCGCATCAAAGGCGATCGTCTTCGTAGCCATCTTCAATCCTCCAGGTCCGCCGCCAAAGCTTTTGCCGCCCTGATGTCGCGAGACTGCGTACGTTTGTCTCCGCCACACAGCAGGACAATCATGATCTTCCCCCGTTGTACGAAGTACACTCGGTAACCGGGGCCGTAGTCGATCCGCAACTCGGAGACGCCCTCTCCAACTGGCTTGACGTCTCCGAGGAGCCCCGACTGCAAGCGCACGATACGCTGGGCAATACGCTCAGCAGCGCGCTGGTCGGCAAGTCGTTCCAGCCAGCGGCTGAAGACAACAGTCTGGCGTACCTCGAACACGTGTAACCTCTAGGTTACTGGCGGTGAGGCGTCAACTGCAGATTACAGATGCAACAGTGCGCCGGATGGCACCCAACCATAGGATTTCCAAGTGACCCGCCCTGGACGCGGACGGCCCCCGCATGTACCGACCGACGAGACCCGCAACCTGGTCGAATCCCTGTCCGGCTTCGGCATCCCCCAGGGCGAGATCGCCCGCCTGGTCGGCATCGACCCGAAGACGCTGCGCTTCCACTACGCCGACCAGATCGAGCTGGGGAGCATCAAGGCTACGGCCAAGGTGGCGCAGAACCTGTTCACCATGGCGTGCAAGCCGACGCGGGAAGGCCTGTCGGCGGCGATCTTCTGGCTGAAAGTGCGGGCGGGCTGGTCGGAGTACGCGCCGAAGCGCGTGGAAGAGCCTCTGGGCAAGAAGGAGGCGGCCGAACGTGATGCGCTGACGGCAGGCGACGGCACCGAGTGGGGCCGCTTGGTCAACTGAGATGGAGCCGTGGTCGCTGGCCGTACCGGATTGGCGAGATCGCATCTCGCATCCGGGCGGGTCGATCGCTGCTGCCTGATTTGCCGCACCTCAACCGGGCCCAGGCCAACCGGGCGATCGCGATCTTCAACAAGCTGCGGCTGCCCGACGTGATCGGCACGCCGGCGCTGGCGGAGGCGGGGGCGGACTGGTTCCGCGAGATCGTCGGCGCGCTGCACGGGTCGTTCGACCCGGTCGCCCGGGAGCGGATGATCCGCGAGATCTTTCTGCTGGCGCCGAAGAAGAGTTCGAAGACGTCGTACGCCGCGGCTCTGATGGTGACGACGCTGCTGATGAACGAGCGGCCGAGGGCAGAATTCCTGCTGGTGGCGCCAACGGTGTCGCTGGCCCACATAGCCTTCAGCCAGGCGCTGGGCATGGTCGACAAGGATCCCGACGGGTTCCTCAGGAAGCGCCTGCACGTGCAGGAGCATTTGCGGAAGATCACCGATCGTCGGACCAAAGCTACCCTGGAGATCAAGGCGTTCGACACCACGGTGCTCACGGGCGTGAAGCCTACCGGCGTACTGCTCGACGAACTGCACGAGATCGCCAAGGTCGCGGCGGCCGAGCGGATCATCGGCCAGTTGCGGGGCGGGCTGCTGCCCAACCCCGAGGGCTTCCTGGTGTTCATCACGACCCAGTCCGACGAGCCGCCACGAGGGGCGTTTCGAGCCGAGCTGATGGTGGCGCGCGCCATCCGGGACGGTAAGACCCGGGGAGCGATGCTCCCGGTGCTCTACGAGTTCCCCGAGGACATCGCCAACGACACCGCTGACCCGCCGGCGTGGCAGGATTCCAGCAAGTGGTGGATGGTGACGCCGAACCGCGACCGGTCGGTCACGATCAAGCGGCTGGAAGACGACTGGGCCCAGGCGAAGGCCAAGGGGCAGGGCGAGATCATTCGCTGGGCCTCCCAGCATCTCAACATCGAGATCGGGTTGGCGCTTCGCTCCGATCGCTGGGTCGGTGCCGACCTCTGGCAGCGGGCGGCGGACAGGACCCTCACCCTGGACGCCCTGATCGAGCGGAGCGAGGTGGTGGTGATCGGCATCGACGGAGGCGGCCTGGACGATCTGCTGGGCCTGGCAGTACTCGGTCGAGACAGGGTCACCCGCCACTGGCTGCTGTGGTCGCGGGCGTGGGCCCACGGTTCGGTGCTGGAACGGCGCAAAAGTGAGGCCTCGGTGCTCCGTGACTTCGAAACCGCCGGCGAATTGCGAATTGTCGCCAACCTGGGCGACGACATCGCCGAGATAGCTACCTTGGCCGAGCGGGTCGACGAGACTGGCAAGCTGGGATCCGTCGGCCTCGATCCGTTCGGCGTCGGCGCCATCGTGGACGCCTTGGCCGAAGTGGGGATTGCCGGCAACGACCGGGTGGTCGGTATCACGCAGGGTTGGAAGCTCACCGGCGCGATCAAGACGGCAGAGCGCAAGCTGGCCGATGGCACGCTGGTTCATGGCGGGATGGGACTGATGGCCTGGGCGGTGGGCAACGCGAAGGTCGAGCCCAAGGGCAATGCCATCGTGATCACGAAACAGGCTTCGGGAACGGCCAAGATCGATCCGCTGATGGCGGCGTTCAACGCGGTTGCCCTGATGGCCATGAATCCTCAGGCCGCCGGACGGTCATATCTGCGGTCGAGCGAGATGCTCGTTCTTTAGAGGGAAGCATGATGAAGCTGCTCGCCACCGCCGTGCGCACAATTGCAGGGGCGGTGCCCGGTCTTGCCCGCGATCTGGCCGGCCTCTGCGGTGTCGGCCTCGTGTCCTACGGGGCCTGGATGATCTACCCGCCCGCCGGTTTCATCACCGCGGGCATTCTGCTGATTGTCGGCACCCTGATGATTGCGCTCGGCAATCGCGCGGCGGACTGATGGCAGGATTGTTCGGCTCCCTGGCGTCCAGCCTGCGACGCCGCGAGCTGAAAGCGACCGACGCCGGAAACCTCAGCTGGGCGGCGCTGTTCGGCCAGCAGAACTCGCGTGCCGGCGTGTCGGTCAACGTCGACAGCGCGCTGAAAGTCTCGACGGTGTTTGCCTGCCTGCGGGTGCTGGCCGACGGCATCGCGCAGGTGCCGTTAAAAGTTTACCGGGAGAAGGCCGACGGCTCGAAGGAGCTGGCGAAGGACCATCCGGCCTACCGGCTGCTGTCGCGCCGCCCGAACGAGTGGATGACGTCCTTCGAGTTCCGGCAGGTCATGATGTTTCATGCTGTTCTGCTTGGGAACGGCTGCGCCTATATAGGCCGCGTCCGCGGCGTGCCGCGCGAGCTGATCCCGCTGGTGCCGGGCAGTTATACGATCGAGCAGGCCAGCGACTACACGCTGACCTACCGGCTAACCGGCCTGAATGGACAGGCGACGGTCCTGCCACGCGAGGATGTGTTCCATCTGCGGGGCCCCAGTTGGACCGGCGTCGCCGGCCTCGACGCCCTGCAGGTCGCGCGCGAGGCGGTGGGGCTTGCCATCGCCACTGAGGAAACTCACGCCGCCCTTCATGCCAACGGCACGCAGCCGGGCGGTGTGCTGTCGATCAAGGGGGCGTTGGACGATGCGGCCCGCGCCCGTCTGAAGGAGGCGTGGTCACAGTATCAGGGTGGGATGCAGAACAAGTTCAAGACGGCCGTGCTCGACATGGACAGCACCTGGACGCCGCTTGGCATGAAGGGAGTCGATGCCGAGCATCTCGACACGCGGCGCTTCCAGATCGAGGAGATCTGCCGTGACCTAAAAGTGTTCCCGCAGATGGTGGGCTACGCCGACAAGACGGCGACCTTCGCCTCGGCGGAGGCGTTCTTTCTGGCCCACGTCATCCACACGCTCAATCCATGGATCGAGAACTGGGAGCAGTCGCTGGCCCGCGACCTCTTCCCCGACGAGGACGACATCGTCGCGAAGTTTTCCATGCAGGGCCTCCTGCGCGGCGACAACGCGGCGCGTGCCACCTTCTATGCCAGCGGCATCACCAATGGCTGGCTCACACGCAACGAGGCGCGGCGGTTGGAAGATCTGAACCCGATCGAGGGGCTGGGCGAGCCGCTGCTGCCCCTCAACATGAGCACACAGGGCGAGCGCGCCCGGCCGCTACCGCCTGGAGGCAACTGACATGCTGCGTACCACCCGGCCGTTCGAGCTGAAGTTCGCGAGCGACACGAAGCCGGGGTCTTTCTCCGGTTACGGCGCGGTGTTCGACAACATCGACGACGGCGGCGACATGATCGTCAAAGGCGCTTTCAGGGACACGCTCGCCGAGTGGAAGGCCAAGGGCAAGATGCCGAAGATGCTGTGGCATCACGGTCTTGGCATGTCGTCGGAGGACCTGCTGCCGATCGGCTACTGGACCGGCATGGAGGAGGACGACCACGGCCTGAGGGTCGAGGGCCAGCTCATCGCCCTGGATACCGACCGCGGCCGCACCCTGCACGAAGGCATGATGGCCGAGGCGATCGACGCCATGTCGATCACCTACTCGGTCGTGGAGAGCTCCTACGGGAAGCTCGCGGGCGAGACCTTCCGCTCCATCAGCAAGCTCGACCTTTACGAGGTGGGCCCCGTGCTGTGGGGCATGAACGAGCAGGCTGGGATCGAGGGCGCCAAGGCGTCGAAGAACATCAAGACCATCCGAGATTTCGAAAGCTTCCTGCGGGATGCAGGCGGGTTTTCGATTGCTGCCGCCAAGGCGATAGCCAGCGGCGGTTACAAGGCCAATCCGACCCCTCGGGATGAGGGCGGGACGGCGAAGGAGCTGGAGGCACTGCGCGACCGTGCCACCAGCGTTTTCTCCCCCTGAACCGAAGGACAGGACAATGAATTTAGGCAATCTGCGCCGCATCGAGCGCAAGGATGACGGCGGCGCCAATGTCGCCGCCGAGGTCAAGAAGGTCGTCGACCCGCTGATGACGGGCTTCGAGGAGTTCAAGAAGACGAACGATCAGCGCCTGGCCGAGATCGAGAAGAAGGGGGCGGCCGATCCCCTGACGTTGGAAAAGCTCAACAGGATCGAGGCCGACCTCGCCCGGACCGAAGAGGTGAACCAGAAGCTGGTCGCCATCGAGCGGGAGGCCAAGGCCGCGATCGAGCGCGAGCAGGAGCTGCGCGAGACCATCGACAGGCTGGAACTCAAGCTCAAGCGGCCCTTGATGGGCGGCGAAGACCTCAAACTGCAGCGCAAGGTCACACACGCGACCTGGGCACGCGCGGCGGTCCTGTCTTCGATGGGGGGAACGCCGCTCTCGGACGAGCACCGCAAGGTGCTGGCCGACGTCGAGACCGAATGCAAGTCGCTCTCGATCCAGAACGACACGACCGGCGGCTACCTGGCGCCTCCGGAGTATGTGAAAGAGATCATCAAGGGCATCACCGAGATGTCGCCGGTTCGCTCCCTGGTCCGGGTCCGCTCGACCGGGGCCAAGTCGATCATGCTGCCTAAGCGCA
This sequence comes from Reyranella sp., assembly GCF_030651995.1. GTDB lineage: Bacteria > Pseudomonadota > Alphaproteobacteria > Reyranellales > Reyranellaceae > Reyranella. The sequence goes on along the minus strand of NZ_JAUSBN010000037.1, from coordinate 24,223 downwards.
CCGGCCAGTTTGCCGCGCGCCGCGTCGGCGAGCAGGAGACCCGCACTGAGACCACCGGTCTCACCTGGGGCATGATCGAGATCGTGGCCCCGGAGATGTGTGCGCTGATCGATATCAGCCGGCAGAACCTGGAAGATTCGGCTTTTGATCTGGAAGCCGAGCTGCGGCTGGAGGCCGACGAGCAGTTCGCGGTCAAGGAAGGCGCCGAGGTCGTGTCGGGCACGGGCGTCAACCAGTGCGAGGGGTTTTTGACCAACACCGACGTGGGCTCGACTGTCTCGGGGTCCGCGGCCACCGTGGCGGACGCCAACGGCCAGGCGGACGGCATCCTCACCCTGAAACACGCGATCAAGACGGCTTATACGCGCAATGCCACCTGGGCGCTGAACCGCACCACGCTGGGCTCGGTCCGCAAGCTGAAAGATGGCAACAAGCAGTACATCTGGATGCCCGGGATTGCGCTCGGCAAGCCCAACACCATCGATGGCGACCCGTATGTAGAAGTGCCCGACATGCCGAGCGAGGGGGCGAATACCTACCCGATCGCCTACGGCGACTTCGCCCGGGCTTATACGCTGGTCGATCGCCTCGCCATGTCGCTCCAGCGCGACAACCTCACCCAGGCGACCAGCGGCAATGTCCGCTTCCTGTTCTGGAAGCGTGTTGGCGGTGCGGTGACGCTGGCCGAGGCCATTCGCAAGCTGAAGTGCTCGACCTGATCGGTCGGCACGGACCGGACAAACATCGAAGGCGCGCTTTCATGAGGCGCGCCTTTTCTTATTCTGCCCTCAAAGGACTGTCACCATGCAAGACCTGCACAACAACATTCATTTGAAGCGCGGCATCAGCCCTGCGGCAGCCGTTGCGGACAACACGCCGTTCGTATCGCAGATCGCGGATCTTGCCGGGTATGAGGCTGCCGAGTTCGTGATCCTGACCGGCGCGCTGGCCGATGCCGATGCCACGTTCACGACCCTGGTCGAGCACGGGGACGCGGCTAACCTGTCGGATGCCACAGCCGTTCCCGATGATCAGCTGATCGGCCTGGAGACACAGGCGAGCTTCCTGTTCAGCGACGATGACAAGGTTTTCAAGATCGGCTTGCGCACCAGCAAGCGGTACGCCCGCGTCACAATCACGCCGGCGGCCAACACCGGCAACGCCTTCGTCGCGGGCGTGTGGGTGCTTGGCTGTCCGCGCAACCGGCCGACCTCGAACCCCCCGGCCTGATCGGCTCTGATCGCATGAGGAGCCAGTCATGAAGGCGAAGGTCATCAAGGCATTCATGGGGGCGCCCGATGGCGCCCTCCATCCGCGGCAGTTCGAGGTGTCGGAGCTGGTCGAGGGAGATCTCGCGAGGGTCGCTGTTGCCGAGGGGTGGGCAGAGGCGCTGGGCGCTGCTCCGATGGCGCAAGAACCTCTGCGGCGGCGATCGGCGAGCCGGTGAACTCGCCGCTGTTCGAGGTGGTGACGCCGGCAGTCTCCGCGGTGGCCTGCCGACTGACCACGGCGGCAAAGGTCCAGGCGGCGCTGAGGCTTGGTGCCGTCGATACGACCCTCATCGAAAGCATCATCGATGCCGTCAGCGGGGAGTGTGTCCGGTTCTGCAATCTGGCCCGCGGCGCGGCCGGTCCCGTGCCTACGTTCGGCCTGGAAGTCGTCCGTGCCACCTGGCTGGGCACCGACATGAGCCGTAGTTCAATCCTGGTCTTGCCTTGGCGCACGCCCGTTACTGCCGTGAGCAGTGTCGTGGAGGATGGGACCAGTCTCGCCTTGAACACCGACTTCCGCCTCGTTGGCGGGGGCATGCTGGAAAGAATGGCCGACGACGCCCCGGTCTGCTGGTCGCCCGGCAAGATCGTGGTGTCCTGGACGGCCGGCTGGTCACTGCCCGCGGAGGTACCGGCCGAACTCGAGGGACAGGTGATCGAGCAGGTTAAAATGAAGTACCTGGCCACCGATCGGGACCCCGCGCTCAGGTCCGAGAATACGCCTGACGTCTGGTCCGGCTCGTATGCCGTCGCCGGAGGTGACAGCATAGGTAAGAGCGGGCTGCTGACCGCCCTTGAAGGTGCGCTGGCTCCATTCAGGTCCTGGGCGCTCTGACGTGCCGGGCGGCGCCATCCATCGCAACGCCGCCCGCCTGATCCGTCTTCACGGCGAGACCATGATTCTATCCCGCGAGGGCGAGGCCACAACGATTGGCCTGCAGGGCAAGAGGATCCCGGGCGGCACCGACGACGTCGGCGGCAGCGCCGAACAGCAGCGGTTCCGCGTCAAGATCGCGCCGACCGAGATGCTGGCGTCGGCCTGGACGTCGAAGGTTCCAAGCTCCGGCACGGACACCCTGACCGTCGGCGGTCGCGCCCGTACAGTCGTCGACTGGAAGCCCATGGGTGACGGCGACACGGTCGCGCTCTACGAACTCGAGGTGGTGGGCTGATGCCGGTCACCATCCAGCAGATAGGGAAGCCCACGGACGGCCAGACGATCGGCCAGTGGGTCAAGGAAGTCACGATCCGCGTCGCCGAGACCGCGCTTCGTGAGGAGGTCGGCAAGGGCTTCGACAACCAGCCCGTCGTCGTCACCGACGGCATGCCGCGCCGCCATTACGACCAGGTAAAGCCATTCGGCAGGATCGAATTCATCCGCCGGCCGCAGATGGCCGAGGCCGTGCTTTGGGCGCTCGACATGCTGCGAAAGCGGTCGCCGGTCCGAACGGGCCGCTACGCGCAGTCGCACGTCGTGCTGTTAAACAAGGTCGAGATCTCGGGCGACCTGCGTGCCGCCCTGCAGTCCGTGAAGGAAACGGACCGCGTCCAGATCGTCAATCCGCAGCCCTACGCCAAAAAGATCGAGGGCCGTCGCTCCCGATCTAAGGGCCGCGGTGCTGCCAAGACGAAGACAGCCGCGGTCCCCGGCTTGAGCCGCCAAGCACCGCGCGGCGTCTATGAGCGCGTCGTGCTGCCGATGCTGGTGCAGCGCTACGGCCGGTCGATGTTCTTCGACTTCAAGTACGTGAAGCTCGACACCGGCGTGAAGGTGAAGGGCTGGCAGGGCGGGGGCGGTGCTCGCAAGCGGATCCTGCGCGACCACGTCTATCCGTCGCTGCATTTCTTCATCAAGCCGACCGGCTTGCCGAACTGAGGTACTCATGGCCGGCGACACCCTCCGCGACGCCTTCCGCACCAGGCTGGCAGCGCACCGCACCACCGCGAGCATCCCGTGGCCGATCGTCGACGTGCTCAACACTGCCGAGCAGCCGGCGCCCGCGGCGGCCAATGCGGCGAGCACCACGCAAGGTCACCTCGAGCTCGACTTTTCCGGCGGCAGCGAGGCTCAGTACACGTTCGGCGCCCCGGCCTCGAACCTCCACCGCGAGCAAGGGCAGGTCACGGTCCGCATTGTGACCCGCCTGCGTGCGGGCACCACCGTGCGCGACTACGCCGAAACCTACGCCGCCGCGCTGCGCAACCTCTTCCGCATGGACCGCTTCGCCGCCGGCGCCCGCACGATCCGCATCACTGCCGTGGCTCCGATGGGCGGCGGCTTCGACGAAGGCGGCATGTGGGTCGAGAGCCTGGCCCTCGCTTACGAAACCTACAACGTCGGCTAGTCCGCCCGCGTGTGTACGGCCGCCTGACGGGCGGCTTTCTGTGTTGCAATAGAGGAGTCCCGCGATGGACAGCGCAAACAAGCAGACCGCGATCGTCGCGGAGGTGACGCAGGGATCGACACCGGCGACGCCCGGCTTCAAACTACTTCGCGATATTCGAGTGAGTGGTTCGCCGGATCGTCCTGCTACCCGTTCCCCGGAACGCCGCAGCGACCGCATGGCCGCGAACATGACGTCCGGTCTTTACACGTTCCCCAAGAGCATCGAGTTGCCGTGGGCGCGCGATGCCGGCACAGACATCCTTCTGAGCAACGCGCTTTGCGGCACTTGGCAGACTAATGTCCTCAAGAACGGAAGCGCGGAAACTTTCTTCACGCTTGAAGAGCGCTATGAAGGCGGCATCACAGATCCATACCGCCGTCTCACCGGCTGCAAGGTTGATACCACAACCATCTCCTTCCGCACCGGCCAGCCGGGCACCATCACCTTCGGCATCCAGGCGCTGGCCGAGACTGCCGCCACAACTGCGATTGTGGGTGCGACCTACGCGGCGCCGACGCCGGGCCTCGATCCCTCGACGCCAGCGGACATCGTGGTCACTGATTGCTTCTCCATCTCCGGTGCGAAGGTCGTCAGCCTCGACATGACCATCGCGAACAACATGCGGCCTCAGCATTCGTGGGGGTCCAACTCGCCCTTCGGCATCGGGCAAGGCTTGTTTGATGTCAGCGGGCGCGTGCAACTCTACTTCAGCGCGTCCACGGACTATTCGACGTTCATGAACAGGCAGACGGGGCTGGACCTCTCGCTGCTCATCGGAAACACCAACGCCCAGAAGGATGCGCTGTTACTGCCCTACTGCGACGTGTGGAACCCGGACGTCGATGATCCCGGCGCGACCGGCGACCACATGGTCACCCTGAACTTCATGGCCCGCTATGACACCGGTGAGGCGGCCGCCATCAAGATCACCCGCAACACAACCTAACGATCACGGAGTTTGACGATGGACGACAAACTGATCATTGCGGCCACCTTCCACCTGTTTGTCGGGCAGGGGCAGAACGCAGACGGCACCGACAAGCCGGCGCGGAGAGCAACCTTCGCCAAGGGCATGGTGATCGAGGCTTCCGAGATCCCCGAGGGGCACACCGCCGACGACTGGGTGTCCAAGGGACTCGCCACGGCGGCCTAGCGTGGCCGCCTGCGCCGCCGGTGACGGCGGTGCGATACGGGCCCGCCGTGGTGGCCGGCGGCCCACCTGACACCCGACCGGAGAGATCAATGGATTACGAATTCGATAACATCGAGGAACTGCAGAGGAAGCGCGACATCGAGGCAGAGGGCACCGAGCTTGGCCTGCCCGGCGACATCACGTTGGTCGTTCGGGCGGCCACGGATGCAAATCCTTTGTGGAGGACGGCCAGCGTCGCGATCGGCAAGGAACTGCGGCGGCTGCGGAACGCCCGCGCCACCAACGAGCAGCTCCGGAGTTACCTGGCGCCGCAGTATGCCCGTCACCTGGTCAAGGGTTGGCGGGGCGTGAGGATCAAGGGCGTCGAGGTGCCGTACAGCGTTGAAGCCTGCACGGCATTTCTTCTGGCTGCTGACGACGCTTACACAGCCGTCGACGAGATCGTTTACGACACCCTGAACTTTCGCAGCGCCCGAGTCGGCGCCATCATCGAACACGCGGGAAACTGATCCGCTGGGACAGCGAGAACGCCGGCCATGTCGCGGCATGGCAGCTCATGGCGGAGGCCGGCGGCCCCAACGCCGGGTTCGCGACGGAGCGGCTGCTGTCCCGGCCAGACCTTCCTGACGAAGCTGAACCATACTGGGCGGCATTCCTCGATCTCGATCGTGATCGCCGCAGGAACACGATCGGCGGCGGGATGGTCGGCTCGGTCGATCTTCCCGATTGCATAGACCTCGATAGGATACGTGCCGAGGGTGCTCGCCAAGGCTACGAGGGCGATGGCCTAGAAGACTTCGTTGCCGTGCTTCGCGGCATCGACGACGAGTTCGTTCGCGTGAACTCGCTCCGCATCGCTGCCGAGTATAAGGCGGCGGCTTCTCGGTCGCAAAAGCGGTGATTCATGGCCGACGAAACCAAAATAATCCGAATCGTCGTCGATTCGTCCAAGGCGGTCGATGGTTCGGCCGCGGCGACGCGCGCGCTGGAGCGCATGGAGAGGGCTCAAGGTTCCGCCGTCTCGTCGCTGGATCGCATGGAGCGCGGGCTCGGCAAGATCGGCGGACTGCTTAAGGCCCACCTGGCGCTGGCGATCGCAGACATCGGCGCCCGCTTGGTGCAGATGGGCAAGCACGCATTTGACGCCGCGGCCGGCCTGGACGAGCTGGCGGATCAGATCGGCGTCAGCAACAAGTTCCTGCAGGCTTCGCAATTTTTGGCCGCTCAAAACGGCGTCAAGCTTGAGCAGCTGGAAACTGCCTACGGTAAGTTTAACCAGAAGATGGGTGAGGCGGCCGACGGTTCGAAGGAGATGGTCGAGGCGCTGCAGAAGCTCGGCGTCAAGAACCTCGATCTCGCCGGCAAGCTGCGGCCGACCGAAGACATCATGGAAGACGTCGCCGCCGCAATTGCTGGCATCGACGACCCGGCGCGGCGCGCGGCGGCTGCGGTCGAATTCTTCGGCAAGTCCGGGACCAAGCTGCTGCCAATGATGGCAGAGATTGGCAACGGCGCCGATGCCATGGCGGCCAAGATGATCAAGGCCGGCGCCTACATCGGCCCGGAGACGTCCAAGCGCCTGGACGAGATGGCGGATGCCGCCGAGCGTGCATCTTTCCGCTGGCGGGCGGCTTTCGCGAACATGATCAGTGCTGTGGCTGACTGGTACGAACGCAACAGGACGCTCGTTAACCTGGTTACGCTCGGCCTGGCCGGCATGGTCGAACTGATCGCCAAGGATCCGCAGAAAATCACTGGGGCGATCGGCGACGCCTATGACGCTGCGATCCGTAAGGCTGGCGACTGGATCGACGTTACGAAGTCCGCATTCGACAGTGTCATCATTGCGGGTGCTCGCTTTGCGGCCGGCTTCGGCGAGGCGATCCGCTCGATCCCGGGCTTTCTCAAGAAGGCGTTCATCGATGGTATGAACGATGCCATCGAGGCGATCGAGAAGGGCCTAAACATCATCAATCGGACGATGGTTGAGCAGGCACCGTGGACGAGTAAGAAGCTCGGCATCACGCCCGATCCAGTCAAGTTCGGTCGACTCGATGGTGGCGGCGCCAGCACCGCAGATCGTAATGCCGGCATCCGCGCAGCCGAGGACAAGGCCGAGGCGGATATGCGGGGCCGTGGGTATGGCCGCGAATACAAGGCCGATCGCGAAGCGCAGCGAAAGATCGACTTCGACGATTGGTTTGCCAAACAGGAGGCCGGCGCAACCGGCTATGTGCCACCCAAGACGACGGGAGGCGGCTTCTCGACCGTGAAAGGATCCGGCGACGCGGAGGCCGATCGCATGCGAAAGGCTCTGGGTGACGCGGCCCGGGAACTCGAGCAGGCGCGGGCATTTGCAGGTGCCGCCAACCAGGGAGCCGACGCTGTTGCTCGACTGGAGATACACTTCAGGGCGCTGAAAGCGGCGCAGGATGTTTTCGGTAAGACGGCTGACGACAATACAAAGGGCGTTGCAGACCTGACTGCAAAGTTGGAGGGTCAGGCCCTCGTCACGCAGAAGCTAAAGAACCTCGGCGACTTCCGCATCGGTACTCAGACGCTTCGCGACCAGAATGAGTTGCTCGAAGCGGAGCTCCGCCTTGCTGGCGAATTGCCCGCTATCCGTGAGAGGGAGTTGGCGACCCTCAAGGTCATGCAGGAGGTCCGTGCGAAGGGGCTGTCCGACAACAAGCAGGACATCGACGACCGCATCGCCTTGATGGAAACGAATGAGCATCTGAAGACGCAGGCGGAAGAAATCAAGCGCTCGAACGAGCTTTGGATGGAGCCACTGAAAACAGCGCTCTCGTCGATCCAGACGACGGCGGCTGATGCTTTCGAGAACATGCTCAACAGCGGCAAGCTTCACTTCGAAGAGCTAGGCCAGGTCTTCAAGAAGATGGTCATCCGTATGGCCGCTGAGTTCCTGGCGCTTGCGACTGTCAGGCCTGTCATGTCTGTACTTGTGAACGCAGTCTCGCCCAACATGGCTTCTGTCATGGGCCTCGGTGGCGGCACGTCAATGCCGGGACTAGGCGGCGGCAGCGGTGGCGGTCTCTTCGGCGGCAGTGGGTTTTCTATGCCGTCAACAGGTGGTGGCCTCGGTCGCTACGGCGAAGTGTTGGAAAGCAGTAGCAGTAGCAGCAGCAGCGGCGGACTCATTGGCGGCGGCCTCAGCAATATGTTTTCCGGCGCGAGCAGCTTCTTGCAGAGGCCGATGGCTTCTCTGTTCTCATCGGCCGCGCCGGCTGGAGGCTATGCTGACGTCGGCGCGCTCTTGTCGAGCGGCAGCACGGGGGCGAGTGCTTCGGCATCCGGCATCGGCGGCATCGGCGGCATGTCAATCGGCGCTGGCTTGGGCTCTGCCCTTGGTATCGGCATGGGAGCCTATCAAGCCATCACGTCCAAGTCGCTGGGCGGGACGCTCGGCGGCATCGGATCGATGATCGGTTCTGGCATGATGCTGATCCCGGGCATGCAAATCCCCGGGATGATCGTCACTGCTCTGTCCGCGATCCTTCCCAGCCTTATTGGCGAGCCCAACGCGCGCACGCACAGCAGCACGAACGCCTCGCTGCACTACGGCAACGGCAACTGGTACACGACCGGCGGTGCATATGGCCCGAACGCCAATAGCGGCCAGTCGGAAAGCGCGCTGCGCGGTCTGACGGGCGGCATCGATTCAGTGCTGGGCATCCTGGGCGGGGTGAAGGACCCATCGAAGGTCTGGGGGCTCAACGCCTCGTCCTGGACCGCCCAGGGCAAGGACTGGAGCTATACCAGCAACGCCACGCACCTCGTCGACCCGGAGACGGGTAGCCAGGAAGCCTGGCGGATGAACATGGACGACATGATGGACACCGGCGCCGCCCAGGTCGCGATCCGGTCGATCCTGTCGGGCGCTGTCGGCGAGACCAGTGCCACGATGAAGACCGCGCTGGAGTCCATGCGCGCCGCTTCCATGGGCATCAAGGAGACCGCCGAAAGCATCGTCTTCGTCGATGACGTCTATGAGCTGCTCGGCAAGGGCGCGCTGACTGTCCGGACGCAGTTCCGCGAGCTCGAGAAGCAGTTCGACGACATGACCGACAAGGCGACCAGGCTTGGGCTCGCCCTGGCGCCGATCGAGGCCGAGCAGAAGAAGGCCACCGAACGCCTCGGCCAGGACTATGTCGACAACCTGATTGATCCGATCGCGGCCAGCCTGCGCGCCTGGGAAGACGAGAAGCAGTCGATCCTGGCGAATATCGATTACATCAAGCAGCACACTGACGTCGTCGTCGATAACGCGCGCATCACCGAAGCCCTGCTGCGCCGAGAAGCCGCGCTCAAAGAGCAACTTTACGGCGGTGCGATCTCACAGCTCGAGGATGCGATCAGGCGTCTCAGCCTGGGCGACCTCGCCAACCTCTCGCCCACCACCATGCTGACGGGCGTGCGGGCGGCCTACCAGGCCACCGTCGCGCAGGCCCGTTCAGGCGACAGCAGCGCCATCGCGCGCGTAGCGGCCGAAGGCACGACCTTCGCGCAGGCGGCCCAGTCCTACTATGCGAGCGGCCCGGACTACGAGGCCCTCAAACAGCAGATCCTCGACGACCTTCTGACTATCCAGTCGCAACTGCAGGGCAGCGGCGGCAGTGCAAACAACCCGGCGCCGAACGACAACAACGGCGCCACGCAAGTGGCCGTCGCCCAGGTGGTCCAGCTTCAGACCGTCGTCTCCGAACAGAGCCGGCAGATTGCAGCCCTGATGGCCAAGCTCTCCGAGACCAACGACCTGCTGCTGCGCCGCGTGGTGAACGGCTGAGAGGGACGGCCACATGGCCAGCACGATCTACCTGACGGGCTTCCCCGGTCCATCGGGCACGGTCGAATATCCCGCGCTGGCGCAGTTCCCGGTCGATGTCGGCGCCGATGCCGTCGACCTGCAGTCGGCGCGGGGCCTGTCGTATCTGCTGCGCGCCGCGCCACCTGATCCCGGCACCAACATCGCGCTCTCCGGTGGCGCGCCTTATCCCTCTGGCATGACTGATTGGCCGACGCCCTTCCAGGTCGAGTGGCCTGGTGCCCGCACCGTCATCTATCCGGCCGCCTCGCTCGGCCGCTCCACGGCACCCGACGATACGCCGGCCAATACCTACGTCCCGGGCAAACTGAATGGTCCCATCAACTACGGCATCAGCCTGTTCGACGGCATCGAGCCGACCACCGGCGGCAAGGGCGGCGTCGGGGCCATCACCCTGATCGACCCGGACGGCGAGCTGGACGGGTTGATCGCCCTCGCGTGGGACGGCGCCCGCCTCGATATCCTGCGCGGCAATCCGCTGGCGGCGTTCTCAACCTTCGAGGTGGTGGGCCGGCTAACGACCAACGGCCTGCTCTACGACCAGCGCCGCAAGGAGTTCAGGCTGCGCGACCTCGGCTGGCAACTGGCCGCCGCCGAGCTGCACGGCCTGCGCTACGGCGGCACCGGCGGCGCCGACGGCGATGCCTCCATCGCCGGTCAGATGAAGCCCTACGCGGTGGGCCCGGTCTACAATTGCGAGCCGACACAAGTCAGTGCCGCGCTGCTGATCTTCCAGCTGTCCTGCAGTTCGATCCTGGCGGTGGACGCCGTGCGGGATGGCGGCGTGCCTCTTGCCTTCGATGCCGACTATGCGGACTGGGCGGCGCTGGCTGATGCTGCGGTGCCCGCCGGGAAGTACGCCACCTGCCTGGCGCAGGGCCTGATCCGGCTGGGCTCGGCGGTGGTCTATACGTTGACCGTCGACCTCCGCGGCGACAACGACACCATAAACGGTCAGACCTATCCTTTTACGCGCGGCCAGATCGCCCGGCGGATCGCCACCGGGCGCGGCACAATCGTGCTCGGCGACGCCCAGATCGACTTTGCAGCGCTGAACTACATGGAGCAGGAGCAGGCCGGCATCGTTGGCTTCTACTTCAAGGACGCGATCAGCAAGGCCGAGGCCCTGACTGAGGTCATGGCCGGATGCCTGGGTTGGTGGGCTGTACGGGCAAACGGCCTCCTCGCCATGGGTTTCCTGGAGGAGCCGACACGCTCGCCGGCGCTGACCATCCATTACCCCGAGGACTTCGGCTCCTCCGAGCCGCAGATGATGCAGACCTACCAGGCACCGCGACGGGCGACCTATGTCGGCTGGCAGCGCAATTACACGCCGCAGGATCCCAGCCGGCTGGCGGGCTCCATCGATGCGGCGGCGGTGCTCCTCTATCGGGGCATCGAACGCTTTGCCAGCTCGTCCGACGGCTTCCAGGCCAGCCTCTGGCCCACGGCGGCCGCGGTCTATGTGAGCGGCGGCTTCTCGCTGGAGGCGTCAGCCCATGCCGAGGCGGCGCGGCAGCAGCGCGTCATGGGCGTCCGCCGGGAGCGGTGGCGGGTCACGGTACCCTGCGATCCCTTTGCCAACCTGCTGGGCAAGGTGATCCAGATCTACGGCTTTCCGCGCTACGGCTGGGCCGGCGCACGCAAGTTCATTTGTGTCGGCATGAGCTTCGCCTCGTCGAAGTCTGTCGCGCTCGATCTATGGGGATAGCCAATGGCGCACAAGATACTCGACCGCGTGCAGGAGACGACGACCAGCACCGGAACGGGCGGGCTCACGCTCGCAGGGGCTACATCGAAGATGTTGTCCCTGTCCGGCGCCGGCTTCGCCAACGGCGATACCTTCTGGGGCCTGATCGAGCATTCGACGGCTGCCGAATGGGAGATCGCGCTCTGCACCTACGCCAGCGCCGGCGCCGGTAGCATCGCGCGCGCCGCCCCGCTCAAATCCAGCACCGGTGCCGCCGTGTCCTTCTCGGCCGGCACCAAGACGATCTCGCTCGTGGCGCCGGCAGCCGTGCTCACCCTCCTGGGCTCGCTCGAAGCCGTCAATGCGCCGACCATTTTTGCAGGCGCGCTCACCGTCGATCTTCTGCTGGGTACCGTGCACAAGGTGACACTCAACGCCGACGTGACGGGCGTCACCATCGCCAACGCGCTAACAGGCTTTGCCTCGGGTTTCACGGTGGAGTTTACCGCGGACGGCACTGCCCGCACCGTGACGATGCCAGGCAGCGTCACCACCTTGAACGGCACCTACACGCCGTCCAGCACCGACGGCACACGCGATCTGCTCAACTTCGTGACCTTCGACGGCGGCACGACGTGGCTGATGTCGATCGTCGCGCAGAATTACTAGGCGAGGGGCCACGATGAGTTCGATTGCCCGCCGCCTCGGCGTCATGGGGCGGGTGGATGCGGACGTGCTGTCGTGGCGCGACACCATCGTCGTCGCCGGCGGCAGTGTCTCCGTTGCCATCCTGTCCATCGCGTCGCGCTTCGTGGCGGACGAGAAGGCGAGTGGCGCGTGGCCGCTGACCGACGACTACTGGCCGTTCTGGGGCGAGAACCTGATCCAGGCGACCGTGTCGCTCAAGCAGCGGCGCACCGTGACACTGGTCAACGCACCGGTCTTCACGGCACGCCGGCATTTTGCGACCGACGGCACCTCCAGATATCTCAACACCGGCTTCATTCCCTCGACGCACAAGATCGCGGCCAGCAGGCACAATATTCGTCTCGCGGTCTATCTGCGCGACAATCTGTCGGGCAACACGTACGCGGCAGGTGCCGTCTCGAGCTCGAACAGAAACCTCCGTGTGCGTCCGCGCAATGGCAGCGTGGCCTATCTCGACGCCAACTCCTCTTCCGGCACCTACACGCTCCCCGCGGCGACCAGCGCCGGATATACGGCCGGCTCGCGCGATGCGGCGTCAGCTGCCAGCAGCTACGGCTACAAGAACGGGGTTGCCTTGGTGCAGACCGTCGCTCCGACGGCGTTCGGCTCGGCAAGTCTGCCCGTCGTCCCGATCTTTGTCGGTGGATACAACAACGCGGGCGTTTTCACAGCGTCCCGCGCCACTTCGATCGGCTTCATGGCGGTGGGCGCCACCCTCAGCGCGGCGCAGGAGCTGGCGCAGTACAACGCCGTGCAGGTGTGGGCCACTGCCCTGGGAGCAAACGTCTGATGCCGGTGTTCATCGTCCTCACCGCCGACCAGGCAGCCCATGTGCGCGGTCCGGCGTCGCCGCCGTATGCGCTGGAGCCCATCGAACGGCCGGGTGGTGTGTTCATCCTGCCGGCCGGCGTGCTGGATCATCCGGCCTATCAGATGCACGCGGAATTCCTGGCGGTGCTCCCTCGTCTGGATAGCGCCGATCCATCCTTTCCGGCCGCACTGGAGCCTTCCGAAGACTAAGGCGGCCCATGACATTCCCGTATCCCCACGGTGCGCTGCCGATCGCCGTGGCCCCCTATGTCCTGCCTTTGGGCATGGCCGAGCGCGTCCTGCTGCTGTCGCCGCGCGACAGCGACCTCGGCACCCTGTCCGCCAGCACCGCCGTCACGACGCTCCCGGTGACCAATCTGCAGAGCCCGGAGCCCACCAAGAAATGGCGCTCGACCTCGACCATCGGACAATACATCGACATCGCCCTGGCGTCGGGGCTGGGGTGCAACGCGGCGGCCCTCGTCGGCCATAATCTGAGTGGCGCCGGCCTGTGGCGGGTGAGGGGATACGCGGCCCTGGCCGATGTGGGGGTCACGGCGGTGTCGGATACCGGCTGGCAGAGCGTGTGGGCGGGTGGCGTGAAGCCGATTGATGCCTCCTGGGCGCATCACCTGGCCCTGGTCCGCTGGACTTCCAGTGGAGATCATCGCTGGTGGCGTATCGAGTTCGCCGATCCTGCGCCGACCACGACCTGGCTCGAAGCCGGGCGGCTCGTACTGGGGGTCGCCTTCCAGCCTTCGCTTAACTGCGATTTTAGCGGCACGGTCGGCTGGATGTCGGACGATGTCCAGGAGCCGACGCCCTACGGGCAAACCTTCACCGACCCCCGGCCCTATCGGAAGCGGCGCTTCGTATTGCCTTTCGGTTCGATGGATCAGGACGAGGCCCATGAGGGCGCGATGCAGTTCGCCCGGCTCCATGGGCTCGCCGGCGATCTGATCTGCTGCCTCGACCCCGGGGAGCTTGCCCGCTTCCATACCTGGTCGATGCAGGGGCTCCTGGTCACTGGCAGCCACGACTTCACTCCACGGCCGCTGTTCCTGAACGGCCGGATGATGTGGGGCTTTACCTTCACCCTCGTCGAAAAACTCTGAGGTACCGATGTTTGCCGATTCAGTCATGGAGTCCTCGTCGACCACGGGGACCGGCAGCTACACGCTTGTCGGCGCCGTGGGCTACTCGCGCACTTTCGCGCAGGATTTTGCCGACGGCGACACGGTTGCCTATTTCGTGTCGAACCTCGCCAAGACCAGGTGGGAGTTCTGCACCGGGACGCTCACCATCGGGCCACCACGCACGCTCACGCGCACGGTCAGGAAGAGCAGCAACGCGGGTGCGGCGATCGATTGGCAGGCGTCCGACGTCTACTACGTCTTTTCGATCGCCTCGGCCGACGTATTGTCGGGGCTGATCGCGGGCAACCTGGGTGCAACCCGCCCGTGGTGGGGCCGCACCGGCGCGCGCTGGTGGGACCATGCCGCCGGCCTTGCCGTCTCGTGGATCGACCGGCTGGCCACCGGCACCGCCACGAACACCCGCATCGGCGTCTACGATGTCGTGAAGGACGCGTATTTTGCCGACGGACGCCGGCCGTGGGCCGCCATTGGTGCCTCGAACAAGACGATCGCCGCAGCCGACATCGGCGGCGTCTTCACCCAGAACAATGCCGCCGCCGATCGCACCTTAACGCTGCCGGCGCATGACGCCGCCGGTGTGGGACATGGCTTCAAGGTCGGCGGACTCGGCCTCAGCTCCGGCCAGTATGGCATCGTGCTGACCCCGGCAGCCGGTGACGGCATCGACGGTGGCGCCGATGGTGCGACCAAAAGGATCCCGGGCAGCGTCCGCTTCGATGTGGAATGGGATGAGCCTGGCGACACCTGGCGGGTTTCCTACCTCAACTCAGTGCCAGCACTGCGCACCGGCCGGCGCCAGACTGTCGCCGCGGGCCCGGTCTCGAGCGCGGGGCTGCCGACGTTCCTGCCCTCGACCAACGGTGCGCTCAGCCTGACGATGCAGAATGTGACTGCCACAGCACGCTTCGTCGCCACGGCGGCCAATGGCTGGGACTGGCAGGGGCGGCCGAACGATCGCGTCGGCGTCAGCCTGGCGAACCTGCAATGGACCGGTCTCACCGCCAGCCGCGCCGCTGCGACGCCGAACTTCCTTTATGTGGCCGTCGGCGCCGATGGCGCGCTGACGCCCGGCAGCACCATCCTCGCGCCGGTCTACCAGGAGGGCGGCACCCCCGGCACAGCCAACGGCCAGTTCACCTTCAACATCGGCGAGATGAAGGGCTACCTGGGCAACGGCAGCACGGCGCCGGAGGCCTTCGTCGTCATGGTCGGCGAGGCCGCCACGGATGGCAGTGGCGTGATCAGCACCGTGGCCTATGCCTACAACGGCCGCTTCGTCTCGGCCTTCACCACAACGCTTCCGGGAGCCGCCACATTCACCTCGGCGAACCACAACCTCGGCATCAAGCCGAACGTGGCCAAGTTCATCGTCGAGAACGTCACCCCGGAGCATGGCTATTCCGCCGGCGACCAGATCACCGAGGGGCACGCTTCGGCCTACAGCACGCTCTACATCCCGATGCCCGTCGTCACGACGTCGAAGCTCATCGGCATTCAGCTGGGCCAGAGCGCTGGCTATGTCGTGACCGTCCGCACCTCTGGCATCACCACCGCGGCCGTAACCGCCGGAAACTGGAAATACGCCTTCGTCGCCGATCGCGGCTGGGGCTGATCGATGTCGCTCAGTCCTGAGACCCTGCCCGGTAAGTACCAAAGGAACGGAAAGCCATGAGCCCCGAAGAGCGCGATCGGCTGGTGAAGGTCGAGCAGATCGTGGCCGCCCAGCAGGAGTCCCTGAAGTCCATCGAGCGCAAGCTCGATCACCTCACGAGCATTGCCGACATGGGCAAGGGCGCCTTGTGGCTATCGCTCAAGGTCGGCGGCGTCATGGCAATAGCGGTCGCCGCGCTCTGGGCGCTGTTCGACAAGCTGCACAAGATCGGAGGCACACCATGAGCGACGCAATCGACAATCTCATCACGGACGTGATCCGCCGCGAGGCAGGATACTCGAACCATCCGGCCGACCGGGGCGGACCGACGAAGTACGGCATCACCCAGGCCACCCTCTCCTCGTGGCGTGGGTATGCCGTGACCCCGGCCGATGTAGAGGCCCTGACGATTCCGGAGGCGAGGCAGATCTACCGCGCCGTGTTCTTCCGCGGTCTGGAGGGAGTGACGGATCCCAAGGTGCTCGAGTTCCTGTTCGACTATGCGGTCAACAGCGGTACCGGCCGCGCAGTCAAGGCGCTGATGGTCGTACTGGGGGCGCAGAAGCTTGGCACGGTCGACCAGGCTAAGCTGTTCTGGCCGCTGATCTGCGAGCGCCTGGACAACTTCCTCCGCATCATCGGTAATGACCATTCTCAGGCCATCTTCGCGACGGGCTGGGCCAATCGCATCACCGAGTGGTGGAGGCCAGCGGGCACGCCGGTCGCAGAATTCTCGCATCTCATCCCAGCGGACGCCGATGGCATCCTCGTCAGGGGCGAGAAGGGCAGTGCCATCAAGAAGCTGCAGGCCGCTCTTGGTCTCGTCGCTGACGGCGACTTCGGGCCCGCCACCGAGCGGGCCGTCATCGCCTTCCAGAAGGCGAGAGGACTGGCGGCGGATGGCGTCGCTGGCCCGAAGACCCTCGCCGCGCTCGGCATCACCCTGGAGGCCGCATGATGCCCCTTGTTCCGTTGCTGCTCGGCATCGCGCCCACGGTCGTGTCATGGATAATGGGCGACAAGACCGGTGCCGCCGTCTCCAAGGTGACTGGCATCGCCCGTGAAATCCTCGGCACCGACGATGCCAGCGGCATCGAGCGGGCGATTGCCGCAGATCCGAATCTCGCGTTGCAGTTCAAGATGGCCGTCATCCAGGCCGAGGCGGACGCACGCCGACAGGAATTTGGGGCGCTCCAGGCTCAGCTGGCTGACGTCCAGAGCGCCCGCAGTCAGACGGTCAAGCTGGCCGAGGTGCGGAGCCCGATCGCCTATGGGGCCGTCATGGTATCGGCCATCGTGCTGGTAGGATTCGCCGTCATGCTGTGGCTCGTCATCCGGGAGGAGGTGCCCGCTAACCAGCGCGACATGGTCACGCTGCTGCTGGGCACGCTGGCCGGAATGGCGTCGAGCGTCGTCGCGTATTGGGTGGGCTCTTCCAGCGGTTCGATGCAAAAGAACGCCGCTCTGGAAAGGGTACTGGGGCAAAGGTGAGCGGATGTCTGCTCTCGGTGAAGATCCAACCGGAGAGGCTGAGCCAACCCCATAAGGACGTGCTGCAGTCGCCGCGTAGGGCCGGCTCGGCGAGACCTGCAACACGCCCTTCAAGGACACCCGGCTGAGAGCCAACCGGGTACCCGGCTGCCGATATGACGGGCAGCTTGATGGGCTCCGAACGGGTTCGCCGTCATTCCCATCGCCACGATTGATCCGCCCCACCGTGCGGCGTCTCCCGTGGTCCCCGCGCTTGTGGGTCCGGGTCCCCAATGGTGGCCGCACGTAGCCGGCTGCGCGGCCTGGGTTTCGGTTGCTTAGGCCGCCGACGATTCGAGAGTGGCGACCTTGTGAAACTCCGACAAAAGTTCCTGATGATGCTGGGACAGATAACGAATGACCCGAGCGTTTGCCAAGAGCTTGGCGAGAAAGCCCCTGGCCAGAACCAGGTCCAAGTGGTCAGTACCGTAGGATTGCTCGGCCATCTTGAATTCACGGTCGAGCCTGGCGGACTCGCGCTCCATGAGCAACACCTGCTCGTCGGTCAGGCCTTTCAGCGACTTCTTTCGGGTTGAGTCAGCGAGCTGGTCCTGTGGCGTTGCCGCGAACAGAGACTTGGCATAGCTGATGGTGAACTTGTTCATCGCAATCATCAGTTCGGCCGCCTCGATCTGACGCAGTGGCGCCATCCTCTTGAGCTCTGCGAATGAGTTTATCGGGATATCCTTGTCTTTGAGTAGCTCTGCGGCCTCGGCGCAGATACCGTCGAGAAGCCTTTTCTTTCGCTTGATGGCATCGACATTCACATTCAACGCCCGGGCAAGGCGCTCTTCCGAGACCCCTCGCTCAAGCGCCTTCAGGATCATCTTGTGTTCCTGAATAATGGCGATACGGCTGACGCGCCGGTTGTAAGTGAATGCCTCGTCGTCTGTCGACACCAGACAATCGACCGCCGTGACACCCATGTCCTTGAGAATCTCGACTCTGAGATGTCCGTCGAGGAGGAGAAACTTCTCGGGTTCATTCCTGTCTCTTGCCACCACCGGCGGCTCGACCAAGCCAACCTCCTGCACCGAAGCGGCGATCTGGGCGTACTTCGCAGTCTTCTTCGTGCCGAGTCCGACGAGGCGAAGCGGCTGAATCAGGTCAATCGCTATGCGCTGGCTCGTCTCTTCGAAACCAATCCCGACCGTGCCTTTTTCTTTTGCACGCATTGTCAGGCCGGTTTCCCGGCCTGAAGCCGGTTGGCAAGGTTCCGGGGCATACTGTCGAGACCTTCCGTACGAAGGAGCGTCGCGAAGTGCCTGTCTGCAAATAGCGTTCTCAGTGCTTCGGTAACGAAGATCAGGCAGTCCCTGGTCGCGCTGGCCTTCTTGACGAGGAGCCGGCGCTTGTCGGCATCGTCGCGATAGGCGCGAAGCAACGTGGCCGACGAGACAAGGCCATCGCGCTTTGTTTTCGCAGCCTGCCGGCCCTTGCCGCGTCGGCGGCGCTGTTCGACGATCCGCTTCGCTGCTAGGAGCTTCCTCCCCCGCAACAGCTTTTTCTCGTAAGCTTGTTGGAGAGCGTGCTGGACGCCGGCATCGTCTGCCTCTGCGATGTCGATGGCCACACTGAGCGGAATCTGGGAGGACTCGACGGAGCGAATCAGGCGATGCTCACCCTTCTCGAGCAGTTGAATCACACCCCGGACGTAGTCGATAGATAGCCCTGTCTTCTGAGCAACCTCGGACTCCCTGTAGCCGCGCTTCTTCAAGCCCTGGATATCCCTCAGGAGATCGATGGCCTGATGCTTGCGGCGAGCGCAATTCTCCACGAGGCTCATGACGAGGCAATCGTCGCTGTCGGCGTCGATTACAATTGCCGGGATTGATTGCTGGCCCAACGCTCTGAAGGCTTCCAGCCGGCCTTGCCCACAGACGAGATCGTAGCGTGTGCCGCCAGCGTGGACTCGGCGGGCGACCGTAATTGGCCGCTTCAGCCCGATGTCACCAATATTCTCCACGATGTCCCGGAATCCCCGTTTGTTGCGAACGCGCGGATTGACGACGTTGATCAAGTCCGTGTCGATATGCTCGATAAGAGGAGCGTTCGCCGATCTTTTCATGCGACCTCCGGAAGCCGGGCACGAGCCGCCATGCCGTAGAGTGCGTCGAGCGTTTCGAAGCGATACGCATCCAGAAATATGGGATTGTGCATCGCCAGCCGCAGGCGCGTCTCGGTCATGTCGAGCCGTGGCAGGATGTAGTAGTCCAGTGGAGCAGCGTTCTGCTGGTCCATGCGAACAGCGACCGTCAAATCGGGTTGAAGGCCAGTGTCGAGAAGGACGTGCCAACGGAGCGAGCCAGCCACAGTCTGCTTGCATCGAGCGACTACGACCGACGCAGTGAACTCGTCGTTCACCGTGATAAGTCCGGTCCGGGCGTCCTGCGTTACCTTGCCTCCGGCCTTTGCGATGTCGTGTATCGTTGCCGAGACGATCTCGGGATGCAGATCGCGCAGGACCTTGTTGATGACGATATAGCTGTAGTCTTGAGGAGGCGTGTATCCAACAAGCTGGTACGCGCGCAGTAAACTCCCGAACCGACTTTGGTACGTGCTGCTAGATGGCAGGTTTTCGGTCTCGTCGATGATCAGACCGGATAGGTAGCCCCGCTCTTTGTAGAGATGCTGAAGCCCGTTAAGCATGTCGTCGTTCGAAACACGCCGTGCACGATCGAGGATAAAGGTCTGTGCGGCGCGGTACAGCACGGGGCTCACGATTGCCGGGAAGACAGCATCGGCCCGGACCCAGTGTTCAGGAGCATTACGGACGTGCCGCTTCTTCAGCTTGAAAGAGGTCCGGTTCCACACGTTGTTGCCAATATACTTTTCGTTGATCAGCACTTGGTGCACGCTGCCCCGGGTCCACGGCCTGTTCAGATCAGTCAGAATACCGCGAGCATTCAAATCATCGGCAATGGCTTTCTCCGACATTCTACTCTCCACGAACGCGTGGTAGATCCACTGGATCACCTCGATTTCCTCAGGCGGTCCAGGCACTAGGACGACGCGATCGGTCTGGATGCTCTTCTGCTCACCGCGGGAGAGCGAACCCTTTGTGGAACCGGCTTGGTCGACAAGAGAGCGACGGAGCCCGAGCCCAGGTGCGCCGCCCTGCCGATATCCTAGTTCGATAAGGCGTCGTTGCCCGGCGAAGACCTTCACAGAAAGCTCGCGGCTGTACTCTCCGGCCATCGAGCGTTTCACGGCCTTCACAATGCCAGCCAGAGAACTCCCGTCGTTCTCGAACTGCTCGGCACAGAAGTGCACTGTAATACCAGCACGTTTGCACACGTGCTCGTAGTAACCGCCTTCGTCCGTATCCTGAAAGCGGCCCCAGCGGCTGACGTCGTAGACCAAGATTGCCTTGAAGTCCGTTTCGCCCTTCTCGACATCGTCGATGAGACGCTTGAAGGCATCCCGGCCATCTAGGCTCAGACCGCTACGGCCTTCGTCGGCATACGTTCGCACGATTTGAAAGCCACGCAGCTCGGCATACTGGCGGATGGCATCAGCCTGGTTCTCGGTGGAGTACTGCTGGTGCTCGGTCGACATGCGGACATACTGCGCGGCACGAACTGGTGCCGGCAGTTGCGGCTGCTCGTCACTAGGGGGCCGCCTCGGACCACGCGCCACCGCCTGCTCCCATTCAATCGGCATCTGGAGTTGCCGGGGCGACACCAGCGCCGGTCGATGCGGTGCAGTGGTCCACGGCGTCTTTTCCTACGTCAGTGTAGACGCATAGGAGCGCATCGTGGCGAGAAAGAAGGGCACAGTTGTTCCAAACAAGAGAGCAAATGTCTCGAGGAAGGGCACAATTGTGCACCTTTCCTCGGTTGAGCATGAGTCCGGGAGCGAGTACGCAGCTGTGATCGCTGCTGCGCTTCGCAGTGAGCTTGGAAACTCTCGACATGCGATCAAGTCGGCGAGACGATGGACAGGAGCCAGCGAGCGAACTGTCAAATACTGGTTCAATGGTGCGCGTGGTCCGAGTGGCGACCACCTCATAGCGCTGGCGCGCCATTCAGATGCTGTCCTAACGGCGTTCCTTGATCGTGCGCAGCGCCCAGACCTGGCACGGAGTCATCTGCTCGAGGCCCGCGACCGCTTGCTTGGCTTGCTGGCTGTTATTCAAAAGATCCTGAACGCGGATTCCAATAAGTGACGGATGACGATTCGGCCTCCCCAAACGGCAGGTCATCCGTACGGCTATCGCATTGGAAATCCCGAACCTGATAGTTTCTATCATCGCTATTGGGCTGAAATATTTGCGTGACTGGGAGCAACGCCGCTCGGACCATGTGGGCTTCTTCTGGGGCACTATTTTCCGAGGCTCACGGCGAGAGCAAGGTCGGAGCCCCTTCGCCTGGGCCCCATCCCAATGTCGGTATTCAGTCGAAGTATGCGTCCGGGGCGTGCGCCTCCTCGATGTACAAAGGCGGACTGCAGCCGGCGACGATGCAGAAGCTTGGCGCGCAAGGCCACATCAAAATGGGCAGCCTGCCAAGCATCTGGCGGGTTGGCGTGACGGGCCGAAGCGAGCCTTGCCATACGGCGGCCTGAAACCCGAAACGTTGCGCCGGCTCGACCAGCTGGGCGGGCGGCTCGACGACGGCAACATCGCTGTGAGGCGCGTGCGCGTCAGCGACATCCGGATCGCCGGCACTTGGCTGCTGTGGAGGAACGGACTAATCTTGCCCAGGCGCAAGGCGCCGGGTAACGAAAGCGGTCGAGGCAATACAAGAGACGGAGCCACGACATGCAAATCACACACGTCATCATTTCATTCCTTGTGGCACTGAGTACTGCCACTTCTGGCCATGCCCAGGCGCCGGCCCCGTCGTCCATGGAGATGGCAAAAACGAAAATGCAGGAGGCGGGGCGTGCTGCCCAGGAAGCAGCGAACGACGCCAAGGAGGCCACAAGGCAGGCGGTCAGTGCGGCCGAAGCCGCAGCGAACGAAGCGTCGCAGCAGACCGCCGAGGTGACGCAACGCCTGGCTGTCGAAGCGGAACTTGCCGTCAAGCGCGCTGAAGAAAAGATCGCGTTGGCGAACAAGACTGTCACGACCACGGCGAATGAGTTCATGTTGAAGGCGGAGGGTGCCGCCAGGAGGGCCGTCGCTACGACGAGGGATGCGGCAGACAAGGCGAAGAAATCGGCAGAGGCCTCCATCAGTTCCAATGTTGCGGCAGTGAAGAAGGCGGCGATCGAAGCCAAGGAGGCGTTGGCAAGGGCGGCAGGAGATGCCGCTGACGCAGCGCGCGCGGCGGGCGACGCCGCAAGAGAAACTTGGGAGAAGAATACCGGCGATTCGTCCAGGTAGTCCTCGCAGCGCCTTATCTTGAAGAGTTTTTGGATCGCCCCAGCTTTGTCGGAAGCTGTCGATCGCGGACGGGCGGTGTTTTGGATGGTTAGGCCGCAGACTCATAATGTCTCAGCAAGTCGTGCGGCAGCAACCTTCGCCATGGCAAGGTAGTTCAAGGCGATGCGGTCGAAGCGTGTGCAGACGTGCCTGAACTGCTTGAGCTTTCCGATGCATCGTTCGATGAGGTTGCGCTTCTGTACGCATGCGGTGAAGGCCGCGGCCTGAGGAGTTACGCGGCGAACCTCCTTCAATTATTTCGCCGAGGCGTCGCATCCTTCTACTGAGAGCAACGTTTAGAGGTGAGAATAACATTCGGCATTTTACCGAAGTATATTGGGAGTTGGGATGTGAGAATATTTCTCGCGGTCCTTCTTGCTTTCCACTCTGCGCCCGCCATCGGCCAGGTGCTGCGCTCGGCGGACACGCTCCCGTCTGATCACCCGACAGTGCAGAGCGTTAGCGGCATGAGCGAGACCCTGCGGGAACGGACAAACGGCCGGCTATATATCGGTGACTTGGGAGCGGGAGTGATGAGCTCCGATAGCTTCCTGGTCGCGCAGGTCCGCCTAGGCCAGCTCGACATCGCACGGGTGAACCTAAATGCGCTGAATGGCATTGCGCCTCTTACCGTGATCCCGACACTGCCTTTTGCTTTTGAATCCAAGGCAAAGAAGCGCCAGGCTCTTGATGGTGCGCTCGGACGGGATCTGCTTGCATCACTCGCACCAGCGGGGCTTGTCGGACTGGCCTTCTATGACAGCGGCACCTATTCGTTTTTCAGCCGCGCCGGCTTCATCAACAAGGTTAGGGACCTCAAGGGCAAGCGTATCCGTATCGAGAAAGGAGATACCTCGGAAGCGATGTTCCGGATGCTCGGCGCAGAGCCCATCACCTTGCCTCAGTCACAGATCTTTAGAGCGCTGCAGTTCGGCATCATCGATGTGGTCGAGGGAAGCCTGTCCGAGTATCTGGCGTTCAACTACTTCCACGTTGCGCCATATTTCACGATCAGCGAGCATGCCCAGCCACCTTCGGTGCTGATCATGTCGCAGCAGAGATGGCGGTCATTGTCCAAGGCGGATCGGGATTTGCTTCGCGAAGCGGCGAATTCTTCGGTGAAGAAACAGCGTGCGCTGATGGACGAGTATGAGGCGCAGGCGAGGCAGGTGGCGGCAGCGACCGGTGCCAAAATCTCCCACGATTTCGACCACCAATCGTTCAGGAATGCTTTTACGCCGCTCTATCCGGTGACCGTTCGTGAACGCCATCACCTCAACTGGCTCAACCGTCTCGCCATAGGCGAAGACGAATTGGCCGGGCCGCAGAAAAAGTAGCACTGCTATCGATGCCCGGCATCCGACATGGAGCTGGGACCGGGCATCCCCTTGTTCGCAATTTCGTCCTGGAGCGTCGATCTTGCCGCCGGCAGATGTCGGTACAACGTTGCCGGCGACACATCGAGCCGCCGCGCCACATCATCTACGCTGGTGGTCGGATCACGGTTTTCCCGCTCGAGCGCCTTGAGCTTGGCTGCCATATCGCTGGTCAGGCCAGGCTTCCCGCTCTCGCGTTCCGCCTTCTTCACCCACTCGTTCAGGGTCTGCGCCGTGCACCCGATCTTGGACGCAATCGACACCACTGTCGCCCAC
>NZ_JAUSBN010000036.1 GCF_030651995.1 Reyranella sp. | reverse complement strand
GAACTTTTGAGATGCTTTCGAATCTTGGCCGCCTTCTCGCGATTCCATTTCGTTCGTCACACGTGGATCGCGAGAATCAAAATTGCGCGGTTGTCAGGCATACGTTTCGCAGTCGAATAGATTCACAAACTCTGAGGAGCGGCCAACGGCCGCGTCTCGAAGGGTGAGGAACAGTCTTGTCGTTGCCCATCCTTCGAGACGGCGCTGGCGCGCCTCCTCAGGATGAGCATGGAGGAGTTGGACATGCTGAACGGCATCCACGGGCATCAGGACATCGAGCGCGTCGTCTACGGTAGGCCGGCGGGAGCGGCCCTGCGCGCCGAGGCGGAGCGGCTCGGCGCGAAGAAGGTGTTCATCACCACCTCGAAGTCGGTGGCGCAGAGCGCGCTGCTGGCATCGGTGATCGACGGTCTGGGCGACCTGCACGCCGGCACCTATGCCGGCATCACCGCGCACTCGCCGCGCCCCTGTGTCGTCGAGGGCGCCGCAATGGCGCGCAAGGCCGGCGCCGACCTGATCGTGGCGGTGGGCGGCGGCTCGGTGATCGACGCCACCAAGACCATCCTGATCGCGCTGTGGCAGAACGTGACCACAGTCGACGAACTCGATACCTATCGGGCCGGCAAGCCGAAGGAGGGGGCCGCGCCACCGTCCGAGGCCATCAGGCCGCCGGCCGACGCGATCCGCATGATCGCCGTGCCGACCACGCTGTCGGCCGCCGAGTTCAATGCCTACGCCGGCATCTCCGATCCGCGCAAGGGCATCAAGGAGAGCTTCGGCCATCGCTTGATCGTGCCGCGGGTCATCGTGCTCGATCCCGCGGCCACCCTGGCGACTCCGATGGAGCTGATGCTCTCGACCGGTCTGAAGGCCGTCGACCACGCGGTCGAGCGGCTATGCTCGCAGCAGGCGCATCCCTTCGTGCTGGGCACCGCCACAGAGGCGCTGAAGCTGCTCGCCCGCGCTCTGCCGGCGCACAAGGCCAATCCGGACGATATGGCGATCCGGCTCGATCTCCAGTTCGGCATGTGGCTGTCGATCGGCGCCGGCACGTCGGGCGTCGGGGTGGGCGCGAGCCACGGGATCGGCCATGTGCTGGGCGCCGCCTGCCATGTGCCGCACGGCCATACGTCCTGCGTCATGCTGCCGTCGGTCCTGCGCTGGAATCTGCCGGCAAACGCAGAGCGGCAGAAGCGGGTGGGCGAGGCGTTCGGACAACCCGACGCCGCGGCCGGCGACCTGGTCGAAGGGCTGGTGAAGTCGCTCGGCCTGCCGGGACGTCTCTCCGAAGTCGGCGTCGGCAAGGACCGTTTCCGCGAGATCGCGGAGAAGTCGATGCACGACCGGGCGGTGCTCAACAATCCGCGGCCCATCAAGGGACCGGAACAGGTCATGGAGATCCTCGAACTCGCGGCCTGAACCGACATGACCCCATGAATTCTTCTCGTGCGCCCGCGGGGTGGCAAGCGGCTAAAGCCACACGACCTAAAGGGGGCAAACGCAAGTCACGGGTGAAACCATGGTCGATGTTCGAACCGCAGATTCCGCCGGCACGCGGCTGCCGCTCACCGGGTGGGTCGATGCGCCGGTGAACTACCTCGCAGATCTCAGCATCAAGCCGGTCACCTACAACCCGCCGCATGGCACGGGCCTGCCGCGCCGCGACGGCAACTACCGGGACTTCACGGTCCGCATCCAAGATGCCCGTCCGATCGCGCACGATCTTTCGCTCGACCGCCAGGCCTTCATCCTGACGCATCACGACACCGACGTGCGCGACTTCTACGACGAAGAAGAAGTCCGCACGAAGTACCACGCGGAGGTCGAGGCGCTGATCAAGCGCGAGACCAGAGCTTCAAAAGTCGTGGTGTTCGACCATACGGTGCGCACCGCCGATCGCGCCGTGGAGCGCGGTCTCCGGACGCCCGTGCGCAGCGTGCACAACGATTACACCGAAAAGTCGGGCCCGCAGCGGGTGCGCGACCTGCTCCCGCCCGAAGAGGCCGAACGGCGCCTGCAGAAGCGCTTCGCGGAGTACAATGTCTGGCGCAGCATCGATCACGAACCGGTCGAGATGGCGCCGCTCGGCTTCGTCGATTCCGAGAGCATCGCGCCGCGTGACCTCGCGGTCTGCGATCTGGTCTATGCCGATCGTACCGGCGAGATCTACCAGGGCGTCTACAACGCCGATCACCGCTGGTTCTACTTCCCGAAGATGACGCGGGACGAGGCGATCCTGATCAAGTGCTACGACTCGCTGAAGGATGGCCGTGCCCGCTTCTCGCTGCATTCCGCCTTCGACGATCCGACGTCACCAGCCAATCCGCGGCCACGGCAAAGCATTGAGGCGCGGGCTTTCGCTTTCTTTGACTAAGGCCCGTCTGGACGCGCAGCCGCAATCATCTCCAGATGTTCGACCAGCTGCTCGGCGTTGCTGAAGAATGGCGAATGGCCGCTCTCCAGCCGCAGCATCTTGCAGGGGGTCTCCTTCGCCATCGTGCGCTGCAAGGCGACGCGGATGGCGTTGTCGTGGATGCACTCGATGTACCAGCGCGGCACCGAGCCGAAGCGTTCCTCCGTGAGGGTCACTGGCGTCGTCGAGATGGCGAGCGGCTGCGGTCGCAGCCGCTGCATCGCCCGGTAGCGATCCTCAGGCGAGACGTCGGCGTAGAACAGGCTCGGCAGCTTGTCGCGCGCGAAGGTGTAGGTCTTGCCGTCGGGGCTGACCTGTCGCGACAGGCGGAACATGGCGTCCGATTCGAGCGAGGTCATGTCCCTGCCGCTCTTGCCCGACGTCGGCAGCAGGGCGCAGACATAGACCAGCGCCTTGATCTTGCGCCGCCGCGCCTCGGCGAGCTGGCTGATCGTGACGCCCCCTAGCGAGTGGCCGACCAGGATGACCTGCTCCTCCATCTTGTCGAGGAGGCGGGCGAGCTTCTCGACATTGTCGGCGAGGGTGACGTTGGCCGGCGGCGTCTGGTCGTCGCCAAGACCCGGCAGGTCGGGCGCGCAGACCTTGTGCCCGGCCGCCTCCAGCAGGGGCACCACCTTCTCCCAGCACCAGCCGCCGGTGCAGGCCCCATGGACCAGCAGGAACGTCGCCACGCGCTAGGCCTTTCCGACGACGGTGCGCGCGCCGGGGGCAGGCACGAAGAAGTCGGGCATCAGCGGCGTTCCGGGCGCGACGGCGTACTGGTCGAAGTCGGTGACGCCCTCGGCCGCCAGCACCTCGTCGTCGATGAAGAAGTTGCCCGTGCAGTCGCGCGCCGCGCGGCTGAAGATCGCATGGGCGGCATCGGCCATGATCTCGGGCTTGCGGCACTGCTTCATGCCTTCGACGCCGCCCAGGATGTTCTGGATCGCGGCGGTGGCGATGGCGGTGCGCGGCCACAGGCAGTTGAAGGCGATTCCCTTGTCCCTGAATTCCTCGGCCATCGACCAGGCGAAGACCGACATGCCGTACTTGGCCAGCGTGTAGGCCGCGTGGTTGGCGAACCACTTCACGTCGAAGTCGAGCGGCGGCGACAGGTTCAGCACGTGCGGGTTGGCGGCCTTCAGCAGGTGCGGGATGCACTTCTGCGAGACCATGAAGGTGCCGCGCGCATTGATCTGGTGCATCAGGTCGTAGCGCTTCATCGGCGTCGCGAGCGTGCCGGTCAGGCTGATGGCGCTGGCATTGTTCACCAGGATGTCGATGCCGCCGAAGGTTGCGACGGTCTCGGCCACGGCCTTGTCCACGCTCTGCTCGTCGCGGATGTCGCAGGCGAGCGGCAGGGCCTTGCCACCGGCCTTTTCGATCTCCTCTGCCGCGGTGAAGATCGTGCCGGGCAGGCGCGGGTCGGGCTTCACCGTCTTCGCGGCGATCGCGATGTTGGCGCCGTCGCGTGCGGCGCGCAGTGCGATGGCCAGTCCGATGCCCCGGCTGCCGCCGGTCACGAACAGGGTTTTTCTAGCCAAGCTCATGGCATCCCCAAAAAATCTTCGGGCTCTATAGCCGGGCCGGGGTAGCGGCGGCTAGTGTCGCGGCATTCAAGGGAGGCATGCATGAATCCGTGCTTCGAAACGGCGACGCGACTTGCGCGCGCCATACGAAACGGGCGGTTGAGTTCGGTCGAGGCGACCAAGGCGCATCTCGATCGGATCGCGCGCGTGAACGGTCCGCTCAAGGCGCTGGTGCTGGTCGACGAGGCGGGCGCCCTGAAGGCCGCCCGCGCCGCCGATCGTGCGCGCGGCAAAGGGAAGGACCTCCCTGCGCTGCACGGCGTGCCGATCACCATCAAGGAAGCGTTCGACGTCGCCGGCTTGAAGACGACTTCCAGTCATCCGCCGCTCGCGGACAACGTCGCCCGGGAAGATGCGAGCCTCGTCGCGCGGTTGCGGGCGACGGGCGCCGTCATCCTGGGTAAGACCAATGTGCCTGAACTCTGCGCCGATTTTCAGACGGACAGCCCGATCTTCGGCACGACGCTCAATCCCTGGGACGAAACCAGGACGCCGGGCGGCTCCACGGGCGGGGGCGGCGTCGCGGTGGCGGCCCGCCTGTCACCGCTGGAACTGGGCAGCGACATCGGCGGTTCGGTGCGCAATCCCGCGCACTTCAACGGCATCTTCTCGCTGAAGCCGACCGAGTGGCGGGTTCCGAGCCGCGGCCATGTGCCGGACCTTCCGGGCGCGACGCGGAGCACCCGCTATATGGGCACGTTCGGCCCGCTGGCGCGCTCGGTCGACGATCTCGAGCTGGCACTGCGCATCATCGCGGGGCCGGACGGCTACGAGACCGAGGCGGCGCCCGTGCCACTGGGGCCTACGCCCAAGCTCACGGCCAAGGGCCTGCGCATTGCCGTCCTGACCAGCAATCCCCTGGTCGAGATTTCGGCCGCTACGGCTTCGGTCGTCGAGGCGACGGCGAAGCTGCTGTCGAAAGCCGGCGCCAAGGTGAAGTATGCCGAGCCCGACGGGTTGGACTGGCAGCAGGGCTGGGACGACTGGTCGGATCTGTTCCAGTACATGATCCAGAGCGAAAAGCCGCTCGCCGAGCGCGAGAGGCTTTTCGACAGGCTGGAGTCACCCGATCCGACGAGGCGATCGGTCGCTCGCGCGGCGCGTCTCAGCATGGCCCAGTTCTTCGCTGTGCTCGACCGGCGGGACCGCATCGTGCGTCAGTGCGAGACCTTCCTCGACGACTACGACGCCTGGCTGATGCCGGTGATGCCGGATGCGGCCTTCGTCCGGCAGTCGCAGAAACTGCCGCTCCGCATCGACGGCGTAGACCATCCCTATTTCTTCGCCGGCACCGCCTACAACTTCCTGGCCAACCTGACGGGCCAGCCGTCCATCGTGCTGCCCTGCGGCTTCTCGAAGGAGGGGCTGCCGATCGGCCTGCAACTCACCGGCAAGCGATGGGGCGAAGCGAAGCTGCTCGGCGTTGCGAAGGTGCTGGAGAAGCTCCTGCCCCCGTGCCCGGTGCCGCCGTCGTTCGCGTCGTGAGGGGCCGCCTTACTCCACCTTCACGCCGGCCTTGTCGATGATCGGCTTCCATTTGGCGAACTCCGCCTTCTGGTAGGCGCCGAAGACGTCAGGCTTCATCTGTTCGGGCGTCGGGATGTCCTGGCCGAGATTCTCGAGCTTGCGGCGGATCTCGGGGTCCTGCAGCGCCTTGACGGCGGCGGCGTTGAGCTTGTCGATGATCTCCTTCGGCGTTCCCTTGGGCGCCCACAGGCCGTGCCAGATTGCGACCTCGATGCCGGGAAAGCCGGCCTCTGCGGTGGTCGGGATGTCCGGCGCCGCCGCCGTGCGCTGCTTGGCGGTGACGGCGTAGACCTTGAGCTTGCCGGCGCGGATGTGCGGCAGCGAGTTCGACGATTGGTCGATCATGACCTGGATCTGGTTGGCGATCAGGTCCTGCACGGCCGGACCGGTGCCCCGATAGGGCACGAGCTGGTAGTTGGCGCCGGTCACCGTGAAGAAGGCCAGCGCGCCGATATGCGAGCCCGAGCCCATACCGGCCGTGCCGCCCGAGATCTTGTCGGCATTGGCCTTCAGATAGGCGACCAGCTCCTTGAGGTCCTTGGCCGGCACCTGGTTCGAGGTGACGACCAGCAGCGGGTTGGACGGCAGGAGGGCGACCGGTGCGAGGTCGTTGATCAGGTCGTAGGTCAGGTTCTTGTAGATCGCGCCGTTCACCACGTTGGTGCCGAGATGACCGATCCCGATCGTGTAGCCATCGGGTGCGGAGCGGGCGAGCTTGCCCATGGCGATCGATCCGGCGGCGCCGGTGACATTGTCGATGATGAACTGCTGGCCCAGTTCCTTGGCCATGCGCTCGCCGACGATGCGCGCCATCACGTCGGTCGGGCCGCCGGCCGCGAACGGCACGATGAGGCTGATGGGCTTGGTGGGATAGGCCTGGCCGAAGGCGGGGCCGGCCGCGGCGACCGCCAGCAGGGCGAGGGCAACTCTACGCAGCATGGTAAATCCTCCCTGAATTTCTCTTGTTGGGAAGAGCCTAAGGTGTTTCTCGTCGTGATGGAATTACCTTCACCAACCTCATGCTGAGGAGCGCGCCGCAGGCGCGCGTCTCGAAGCATGGGCGGCGCACACCTTGGTCGTTGCCCACCGTTCGAGACGGCCGCGGAGCGGCCTCCTCAGGGTGAGGTACGATGTGGAGCGAAGGAGGGCGCTAAGCGGCGGCCGGTTCCATCGTCACCAGAACGGTCCGATTGGAGACCTGCTGGCCCTCCTGCACGGACACCGCCTCAATCGTCGCGTCGAGCGCCGCCTTGAGCTGGTGCTGAATCTTCATCGCTTCCAGCACGATCAGCGTCTGGCCGCGACTGACCTTGTCGCCCGCCCCCACCTTGATGGTGACGATGCGGCCGTCCATGGGGGCGCGCAGCTTGCCGTCACTGCCTGCCGCCGCCGTCTCGGGCGGGGCATAGGTCTTGTCGGTGAAGCGGATGGTGAACGCGTCGAGGTCGACCACGATGTCGTTGCCGTCGATATGGAAGGGCACCTCGACCGGATCGGCCGAGCTCACCTGCATCAGGCGTTCGCTCCCCCCGGCCGAGAGCCGAATCGGCGTCGGTTCGGGGTTGGAATTGCGCCAGCCCCGCATCGACGCCGGATGTTTCCGCGCCGAGGCCTGCCACAGCAGGTTCGCCGCGGCGGTCCAGTGGGCATCGCTGATCGCCGGTGCGGGGAACTCGTGCTTGGCGAGGAAGGCCGTCGTGGCCTCGCCGGCGGCGAAGTCGGGATGCTCCAGAAGATGGATCAGGAAGTGCCGGTTGGTCGTCGGTCCGAGCACGACGGTTTCCGCAAGGGCGCGCACGAGACGCACGCGCGCTTCCTCGCGCGTGACGCCATGGGCGATCACCTTCGCGATCATCGGATCGTAGTAGGGCGAGATCGCCAGCCCGTCCTTCATGCCATGATCGATGCGGACGCCAAGCCCGGTCGCTGGCCGCCACATGTCGATCCGGCCGGTTTGCGGCAGGAAGCCCGCATAGGCATCCTCGGCGTAGAGGCGCACCTCGATGGCGTGCCCGGCGAAGGTCACCTGCTCCTGGCGCAGCGGCAGGTGCTCGCCACGCGCGACGCGGAGCTGCCATTCGACCAGGTCGAGGCCGGTGATCGCCTCCGTTACCGGATGCTCGACCTGCAGGCGGGTGTTCATCTCCAGGAAGTAGAAGGCGCCGTCGGCGCCCAGCAGGAACTCGACCGTCCCGGCGCCGCGATAGCCGATGGTGCGCGCGGCGGCCACGGCCGCGGCGCCCATCCTGTCGCGCAGGGAGGCATCGACCGCGGGCGAGGGTGCTTCCTCGATCACCTTCTGGTGGCGGCGCTGCACCGAGCAGTCACGCTCGCCCAGATGAATGACGTTGCCATGAGAATCCGCGAAGACCTGGATTTCGACGTGTCGGGCATCGACGACGGCCTTCTCGAGAATCAACTCGCCCGAGCCGAAGGCGCTTTCGGCCTCGGTGCGCGCCGTGCGGATCGCCTCCAGCAGCTCGGTCTCTCGTTCGACGAGGCGCATGCCGCGTCCGCCGCCGCCGGCCGCGGCCTTGACCATGACCGGCAGGCCGATCTTGCGTGCTTCGGTTTCGAGGTTGGCGTCGCTTTGGTCGGCACCCTGATATCCCGGCACGCACGGCACGCCGGCTTCGATCATCCGCCGCTTGGCGGCAGCCTTGTTGCCCATCGCGGCGATGGCGGCGGGCGGCGGACCTATGAAGATCAGGCCGGCCCTCTCGCAGGCGGTGGCGAAGGCTTCGTTCTCCGACAGGAAACCGTAGCCGGGATGGATCGCGTCGGCGCCGCTGCTGTGCGCGGCCTCCAGGATGCGCTCGATGCTGAGATAGCTTTCGCCCACGGGGGGCGGGCCGATGCGCACCGCCTCGTTGGCGAAGGCGACGTGCGGCGCGTCTTTGTCGGCGTCGGAATAGACGGCGACCGTGCGATAGCCCATCGCCCTGGCCGTGCGCATCACCCGCCAGGCGATCTCGCCGCGGTTGGCGACCAGGACCTTCGAGAAAGGCGTCATTCGACGGCCCATCGGGGCGGGCGCTTCTCGGCGAAGGCGCGCAGTCCCTCCGAAGCCTCAGGCCCGCGGCGCGCCTCGGCGAACTTCTCGGCGGCGAAGTCGAGCACGGCGGAGAGCGGTTCGGTGCCGACCTTCATCACCACCTGCTTGGTGAGCGCGTTCGCGATGGGTGCGCACTTGTCGATCTGCTTCAGCACTTCCTCGAGCTTGGTGTCGAGGGCGGCGGAGTCTGCCACGAGGTAGTGGGCGATACCGAGCCGCAGCGCTTCGGGCCCCTTGAAGCGCGCTGCCGTGAGCGCGAGGTGCCTCGTCTGCGGCACGCCGATGCGCTGGGCGACGAAGGGCGCGATCTGCGCCGGCACGATACCGATGGCCGTTTCGCTCATGGCAAAGCCCGCGCCCTCGGTGCAGATCGCCACGTCGGAGACGCAGAGGATGCCGAAGCCGCCGGCGATGGCGTAGCCTTCGACCGCCGCCACGACCACCTGGGGTGTGCCATTCAGCATTTCGAGGAAGGCGCCGAACTGCCGGTTCCAGACGGCGATCGGATCCTTCTCGCCGGGCTTGGGCTTGTCGGTGAAGCTCTGCTCCATGTTCTTCAGGTCGGCGCCGGCGCAGAAGGTGCCGCCCGCGCCGCGCAGGATCACGACCTTGATGTCGCGACGGTCGCGCAGGATGCCGAACACCGACCTGAGCTCCTCGATCAGCGTCGGGTTGAGTGCGTTCTTCACTTCCGGCCGGTTGAGCGTCACATAGAGACGCGACCGCTCACGGCGGAGGAGGAGGGCTTCGTACTTGTCGGCAAACTCGGTCATTTCAAACTCCTCAGTGACGCACTCCGGTTACGACGCCACCCATTGTCATCCCGAGCGTAGCGAGGGACCTCTGTGCTGAAACAGTAAAGGTCCCTCGCTGCGCTCGGGATGACAGGGTTGTTGTCGCGACGCCCGTGCGCAATTTATCGGTTCTCCAGCCGGGGCAAAGTGCCCATGTGCTTGGAGATGATCTGCAGCATCACCTCGTCGGCGCCGCCGCCGATCGAGGCGAGGCGCGAATCGCGGAAGGCGCGGGCGGTGGGCGATTCCCAGAGGTAGCCGGCGCCGCCCCAGTATTGCAGGCAGCCGTCGGTCACCAGGCGCACCATGCGTCCGGCCTTCAACTTGGCCATCGAGGCCAGCATCGTGACGTCCGCCCCATCGAGATACTCCTCGCAGGCGCGATAGCAGAGCGAGCGCACCAGCTCGATCTCGGTGCGCAGCTCCGCCAGCTTGAAATGGATCACCTGGTTGTCGAGCAGCGGCCGGCCGAACACCTTGCGCTCGCGGGTATATTCGATCGTCTGGTCGATCAGCCGTTCCATGCCGACGACGGCGCTGATCGCGCCCCACAGCCGCTCCTCCTGGAACTGCTGCATCTGGTAGATGAAGCCCATGCCTTCCTGGCCGATCAGGTTCCGCAGCGGCACCTTCACCTCGTCGAGGAAGATCTGCGCGGTGTCGGAGGAGCGCATGCCGAGCTTGTCGAGCTGCTTGACCACCTCGACACCCTTGGTCTTCATCGGCAGGCAGATCAGCGACTTGTTCTTGTGCATCGGTCCCTCGCCGGTGCTGGCGAGCAGGCACATCCAGTCGGCCTGGGTGCCGTTGGTCGTCCACATCTTGCCGCCGTTGATCACCCAATCCCCGCCGACCCTGCGGGCTGCCGTCTTGATCGAGGCGACGTCGGAGCCGGCGCCGACCTCGGAGACGCCGAGGCAGGCCACGTAGTCGCCGGCGATCGAGGGGGCGAGGAACTCCTTCCGCAGCTCATCGCTGCCGTGACGCGCCAGCGCCGGCGTCGCCATGTCGGTCTGGACGCCGATCGCCATCGGCACCGAGCCGCAATGGATGTGCCCCAGCTCCTCGGCCATCACCATGGCGTAGGAATAGTCGAGCCCCATGCCGCCGAATTCGGCCGGCTTGTTGATGCCCAGCAGGCCGGCGTTGCCCAGCTTCTTGAAGACCTCGTGCGCCGGGAAGATGCCGTCCTCCTCCCACTGGTCGACATGCGGATTGATGTCCCGCTCGATGATCGCCCGCAACGTGCGGCGAATCTCGTCATGTTCCTGGGTGAACTGCATGATCGGCTCCTAGCGCACCAGCGGCTGAGACAGGCTCGGTGTCATCCCGAGCGCAGCGAGGGACCCTTGGTTGGTGTCGCGAATGGTCCCCCGCGGCGCTCGGTATGACACCACTTTCGGGGCGAGCGTCGTGCGCATCATCGATTTCCCAGCCGCGGGAGCGTGCCCATTAGCTTGGAGATGATCTGCAGCATGACCTCGTCGGCGCCGCCGCCGATCGAGCCGAGGCGGCCGTCGCGGTAGCCGCGGGCCACCGGATTGTCCCAGAGGTAGCCGGCGCCGCCCCAGTATTGCAGGCAGGCGTCGGAGACCTCGCGCCGTAGGCGGCCGGCCTTCAGCTTGCCCATCGAGGCGAGCATGGTGACGTCCTGGCCGGCGAGATAATCCTCGCAGGCGCGGTAGACGATGGAGCGCAGCGCCTCGACCTCGCTCTTGAGCTCGGCCAGGCGGAAATGGATCACCTGGTTGTCGAGCAGCGGCTTGCCGAAGACCTTGCGCTCCCGCGTGTACTCGATGGTGGCGCTGATCAGCCGCTCGCAGGTGTTCAGCGAGCCCGCGCCGGCCCACAGACGCTCCTCCTGGAACTGCTGCATCTGATAGGTGAAGCCCATGCCGGGCTGGCCGATCGTGTAGCGCACCGGGACCTTCACCTCGTCGAAGAAGGTCTGGACCGTGTCCGAGGCGCGCATGCCGAGCTTGTCGAGCTTCTTGGCGATCTCGATGCCCTTGCTCTTCATCGGCACGACGATCAGCGATTTGTTCTTGTGCGCGGGCCCGTCGTCGGTGCTGGCCAGCAGGCACATCCAGTCGGCCTGGGCGCCGTTGGTCGTCCACATCTTGCCGCCGTTGATTACCCAGTCGCCGCCGACCCTGCGTGCCGTGGTCTTGATCGAGGCGACGTCGGAGCCGGCGCCGGTCTCGGAGACGCCGAGGCAGGCCACATAATCGCCGGTGATCGAGGGGACGAGGAACTCGCGGCGCAGCTCGTCGCTGCCGTAGCGGGCGAGGGCGGGCGTCGCCATCGAGATCTGCACGCCGGTGGCCATCGGGATCGAGCCGCCGTTTACCCAACCCAGCGATTCGGCGCAGACCATGGCGTAGGAGAAGTCGAGGCCAGAGCCGCCGAA
Source organism: Reyranella sp. (assembly GCF_030651995.1). Classification (GTDB taxonomy): domain Bacteria; phylum Pseudomonadota; class Alphaproteobacteria; order Reyranellales; family Reyranellaceae; genus Reyranella. The sequence continues at coordinate 7,805 of NZ_JAUSBN010000036.1, read as the reverse complement.
CTCGACGGGCTTGTCGACGCCGAGAAGACCGGCATCGCCCATCTTCTTGAACAGCTCATGGGCCGGAAACTGGCCCTCTTTCTCCCACTGGTCGACATGGGGATTGATCTCGCGATCGATCAGCGTCTTCCAGGTCTGGCGCAGCGCCTCATGCTCGGGGGTGAACTTCATTGCTTACATCCTCGCCTTACATACGGGCCACGCCGAAGGTGATGGGATTGAGCGGCCGCACGATCGACTCGCGCGCGATCGACAGGGTGAAGGCCAGTACCCGCCGCGTGTCACGCGGGTCGATGATGCCGTCGTCCCAGAGATGCGCGGTGCCGTAGAGCGCCGTCGATTCGCGCTCGAACTGGTCGACGATGCCCTTGAACATCTTGTCGATCTGCTCGTGCGGCGGCTCCTTGCCCTCGCGCAGGAACTTCTGCTCGGTCACGGTCTTCATGACGCCGGCCGCCTGTTCGCCGCCCATGACGGCGGTGCGGCTGTTGGGCCAGGCGAAGATGAAGCGCGGGTCGAAGGCGCGGCCGCACATGCCGTAGTTGCCGGCGCCGAAGCTGCCGCCGATCACGATGGTGATCTGTGGCACGGTGGCGTTGGCGACCGCCTGGATCATCTTGGAGCCGTGCTTGACGATGCCGCCGCGTTCGCTCTCGGTGCCGACCATGTAGCCGGTCGTGTTCTGCAGGTAGACGATGGGCGTGCCCTGTTGGCAGCAGAGCTGGATGAACTGGGCGGCCTTCACGGCGCCCTTGGCGGTGATCGGGCCGTTGTTGCCGATCAGCGCCACGGGTTCGCCCTCGATGGCGGCCCAGCCGCAGATCGTCTGCTGGTCGAACAGGGCCTTGAACTCGAGGAAGTCCGAGCCGTCGACGAGGCGCGCGATCACCTCGCGTACGTCGTAGGGTTCTTTATGCGACGGCGGGACCACGCCGCACAGCTCCTCGACGTCGTAGAGCGGCTCCTTGAACGTCCGCTCGGCGCGCGGCGGCAGGCGATCGTTCCAGTGCCACGTGGCGATCACGTCGCGCGCCATGCGGATGCCGTCGGCGTCGTTCTCGGCCATCCATTCGGCGACGCCCGAGACGGTGGCGTGCATCTCTGCGCCGCCCAGATCCTCGTCGGTCGCAATCTCGCCGGTGGCGGCCTTGAGCAGCGGCGGACCGGCCAGGAATACCTTGGCCTGGTTGCGGACCATGATGACGTAGTCGCTGAGGCCCGGCAGATAGGCGCCGCCCGCCGTCGAGGAGCCATGCACCACGGTGACCTGCGGGATGCCGCGGGCGGACATGCGCGCCTGGTTGGCGAAGCCGCGGCCGCCGGGCACGAAGATCTCGGCCTGGTAGAGGAGGTTGGCACCGCCGGACTCGACCAGGTTCACGACCGGCAGCTTGTTCTCCATGACGATCTGCTGGACGCGCTGGCCCTTGCGCTGGCCGGAGGGCGCCACGGTGCCGCCCTTGATGGCGGAGTTCGACGCCGCCACGACGCAGCGCACGCCCTCGACATAGCCGATACCGGCGACCGAGCCGCCGCCGGCGCTCGACCCATCCTTGTCGTCGTGCATGCGGTAGCCGGCGAGCGGCATCAGCTCGAGGAACGGCGCGCCGCGATCCAGCAGCAGCGCGATGCGCTCGCGCGGCATGAGTTGACGGCGCTTGGCGAAGCGCTCGCGCGACTTCTCGGACGCCGCCTGGACGCTTGCCTCGGCCTCGCGGAACTCGGCGATCGCGGCGAGCATGCGCTCGCGGTTCTGCTTGAACTCGTCGCTGTTGCGGTCGATCTGGCTCTCGAGAATCGGCATGTCGTCCTCAGCCGCCCAGCACCTTGGGCGTCACGGCCAGGTGGAAACCGTCGAACGGCTTGGAGCGGTCGGTGGCCGGCAGCTCGACCGAGCGGTTGGCGAGCGGCACGCCGCCGTCGATGCGGATCTCCGTGCCGGTGATGTAGGCCGAGGCGTCGCTCAGCAGGAAACAGACGGCGGCGGAGACTTCGCTCTCGGTGCCGAGACGGCCCAGCGGGCAGTGGCCCTTGAGCTTGGGGATCTGCTCCTTGAAGTCGCCGGTATAGGTGTCCATGCCGGAGGAGGCGATCCAGCCCGGCGCCACCGAGTTCACCCGCACGCCGGCGGCCGCCCATTCGAAGGCCAGCGTCATGGTGATGTTCGCCATGCCGGCGCGCGCGGCGCCGGTGTGAACCATGTTGGGGAAACCGTTGCGGTAGTCCGCCGTCATGTTGACGATCGATCCACCGTGGTTCTGCATCGACTGCGTGAACACCTCGCGGCTCACGATGAAGCCGCCCGTCAGGTTGTTGCGCACGACGACGTCGAAGCCCTTGGCGCTGAGCGACGAAGCAGGCGAGGGGAACTGGCCGCCGGCATTGTTGAACAGGCCGTGGATGCGACTGTTCTTCGCCACGATCGCCGCCACGGCATCCTTGACCTGGGCTTCCTCGCGAATGTCGAAGACATGGGTTTCGCAGGAGCCGGCCGCGGCCTCGATTTCAGCTCTCACCTTGTCGAGCTTTTCCTGTTTGCGGCCGGTGATGACGACGTGCGCGCCCAGCGCTGCGATCTCGTGCGCCGTGCACCGCCCGATGCCGCTGCCGCCGCCGGTCACGACGACTGTCCGGCCCTCAAACAGTCCCGGTTTGAAGACCGAGCGATAGGTCATGTTTCCTCCGACTGAACGGCCGTTTACCGGCCTGTAGTTGACGTTTACGTAAAGGTCAAGTAATCCCCCAAGGCCATTGCCGATGGGAGGAATTCGCTCATGACCTTGCAGGAAATCACCGAGAAAATGAAGGAAGGCGCTTCGAAGAAGACGGCCTTCGGAAACAGCGTCAAGTTCGCCACGGATCAGGGCGTCGTCTACATCGACGGCCACCAGACCCCGCCGGCCGTCACCAACGACGACACGGCCGCCGACTGCACCATCAAGATGGACTTCAGCGACTTTGCCGACCTGATCGGCGGCCAGCTCGACGGCATGACCGCCTTCATGACCGGCAAGCTGAAGATCGAAGGCGACATGGGCGTCGCCATGAAGCTCCAGTCGATCCTGCGTTAAGCGCTCCGCGCTTAACGCAGGTGGGCGACAGCGCTTTCATAAGCGCGAAAGCCCACACGCCAGCAATGAGGGCCCCTTCGTCGGGGCCCTTTTTCTATGCCTGTTTGCTCTTGTGGTAGTGGCGCCTGGCCTTGGCGCGGTTGCCACAGGACGACATGGTGCACCAGCGTCGCTTGCCGGCCCGGCTATCGTCGACGAACAGGTAGAGGCACTCCGGGTTGGCGCACCGCCGGACCTTGGCCAGCTTGCCGCTCGCCAAAAGGTCTCCGGCCGACCACAGAACGGGGGCGAGAAGGGCGAGCGCCGTGCCCGATTTCATGTCGAGTTCCCAGTCGAACGCCTCGCTGCCGCGTTTCAGGACCATGCGCGCCGGCGCGGCTGAGAGGGCCGCATTCAGCCCGTCGAAATCGCGGGCCGCGGGTGCCTTGCCCTGGGCCACGGCGTCGAACAGCCGATGGAGGGTTTCGCGCAGCTCCAGCGCCCGCTCGAATTCCTTCTGGGAGGGCGGCTTGGGCGCCCGGGTCCAGGCCGCCAGATCCGCCGGCGTGTTCAGCGTCTCCGTGGGCGCGTCCTGTCCCCGCCAGTAACGCGTATTGGCGAAGTCGAGACAGAGGTCGGGGCGATTCATCGACGGGACTTACTAACCGGTTGTCAGGTTGACAAGGAATGCCTCAACGAATAACCATATAACCAGTTATATAGTTATGAAGGAGGAAATTGCCATGTTCGACCACGTGTCCATCGGCGTCGCCGACATCGCCCGCACCCGGAGGTTCTATGACGCCGCGCTGCAGCCGCTCGGCTATGCGCGGCTGAGCGCCGGCGAGAGTTCGCTGGGCTATGGGGAAAAAGAAGTCGGCCTCTGGATCGGGAAGGCGGCCAAGCCTGTGAAGCCCGACATGGAATCCGGCCTGCACTTCTGCTTCGTTGCGAAGGACCGGAAATCGGTCGACGCGTTTTATGCTGCGGCGCTCGAGAGCGGCGGCAGGGACAACGGCAAGCCCGGCCTTCGTTCGGATTACAGCCCGACCTACTATGCGGCCTTCGTGATCGACCCCGACGGCTACCGGATCGAGGCCTATTGCGGGAAGTGACCGCATCGGCTTGCCATGATCGCTCCTGGTCCCGATGTTGAAGGGACCGGTAGCGATCCTGTGAAGCGAGGATGACGATGAAGACCGTTCGGAACGCCACGCCGGCGGAAGAGGCGGCGGCCATCGCCACGCTGACGCTCGCGTTCAGCACCGATCCGGCAACACGCTGGACCTGGCCGGATCCGCAGGCCTATCTCGACGCCTTCCCAGGTTTCGCCAAGGCATTCGGCGGTGCGGGCTTCGCCAAGGGCGGCGCCCATATCATAGGCGACCATGCCGGCACGGCGTTGTGGCTGCCGCCCGGGACCGAAGCGGATGGGGCCGCGCTCGGCGAGCTGATGCGGACCACAGCCTCACCGCAGTCCATGACCGACGGCATGCAGGTGATGCAACAGATGACCAACTACCATCCACGCGAAGCGCACTGGTACCTGCCGTTGATCGGCATCGATCCGAAGCATCAGGGCAAGGGCCTGGGCGGCGCGCTGCTCGACCATGCGCTCGAAATCTGCGATCGCGATGGCGTGCTCGCCTATCTCGAATCCTCGAACCCACGCAATGTGCCGCTCTATCAGCGCCACGGCTTCGAGATCCTGGGGCAGATCCAGTTCGGCAGCTCGCCGACCCTGGTGCCCATGCTGCGCCGGCCGCAACGGCGCTCGCCCGCTTAGGGGGTCAGGCCGCCTTCTTGCCGTGATGGCTGTGCAGCTTGGCACTCAGCACGCGGCGGATCGCATTGAATTCCGGGCTGGCGACGTCGCGCGGGCGGGCGAGAGCGAGCCCATTGTCGCTCTCGATGCGGCCGGGCCCCGGGGTCATGACGACCACGCGGTTGGCCAGCAGGATTGCTTCCTCGACCGCGTGGGTGACGAACACGACCGTGAGCTTCGTGCGCTCCCAGATGTCCAGCAGTTCGTCCTGCAGCCGCTCCCGCGTCATCGCATCGAGGGCGCCGAACGGCTCGTCCATCAGCACCAGCTCGGCGTCGTTGGCCAGCACCCGCGCGATCGCCACGCGCTGCTTCATGCCGCCCGAGAGCTGGTGGGGATAGGCGTTGGCGAACTTGGCGAGTCCCACGAGGTCGATGAACTTGTCGACGATCGCCTTGACCTCGGCAGCCCCCAGGCCGCGCGCGGCCGGACCGAAGCCGATGTTGGCGCGGACGCTCAGCCACGGAAACAGTGCATAGTCCTGGAAGACCATGCCACGCGACGGGTCGGGACCGGCGATCGGCCGGCCCCACATCAGGGCTTCCCCCGAGGAGGGCTGATCGAAGCCGGCCATAATGCGCAGCAGGGTGGACTTACCGCAGCCCGAGGCGCCGATCAGGCAGATGAACTCGCCCTTGTTGATCGAGAGGTTGGCGCCCGAGAGCGCATGGATCGTCTGGTCCTGTAGCTGGAAGACCTTGGATACGCCCTTGATCTCGACGATGGGAGTGGCGGACTCAGCCATGATGGTTGGGACTCCAGCGCAGGAGGTAGTTGCCGAGCGCCACGACGACGCGGTCGGACAGGTAGCCCGCGAGGCCGATCACGATCATGCCGCAGATCACCAGTTCGGTGCGCGACAGGGTGCGGCCGTCCATGATCACGGCGCCCAGCCCCTCCGGCACGCCGGTCATCTCGCCGACGACGATGACGAACCAGGCGAGGCCGAGGCCGAGCCGCAGTCCGGTGAAGATCGATGGCGTCGCGGCCGGCAGCACCACCTTGTAGAACTGCGCGTTGCCGCGGCAGCCCAGCATCGAGGCCGCCTCGAACAGCTTGGGATCGACCGAGCGCACGCCGAAGATCGTGTTGAGCAGGATCGGGTAGAAGGCGCCGAGGCACACCAGGGCGAAGGCCGACTTGGCGCCCAGCCCGAACAGGATCATCGACAGCGGCAGCCAGGCCGTGACCGGGATTGGCCGCATCACCTGCAGGAACGGATCGAGCAGCATGCGCGCGCTCGGCACGCGGCCGATCAGAATGCCGATCGGCAGCGCGAAGAGCGCGGCCAGCGCAAAGCCGCCATAGACGCGGCTCATCGAGGCCAGCAGATGGGTGGTGAGCGTCGCGGAGTAGGCATCGTCGTAGATGCCGCCCACCGCGAAGTCGATCATGTACTCCCCGACCGCGTAGGGCGTCGGGATGAGCCGGGTCCATTGCTGGGTGGTCGCCACCTGCCAGAAGGCGAGCAGCAGCAGCGGCACGATCAGCGCCAGCACCGTCGGCTTGAAACGTGCCCATGTCGTGCGCGTCGCCGCACGCGGCGTGGCGGCGGCCGGTGCCGCCGCCGCAACCGATCCTGTCTCGACGATCGCCATGATGCGCTCCGTCGCCCTTGCTTCGTCTAGCTGGCGATCTCGTTCGAGAACTTCGGATTGAGGAAGACGTCGAACTTCGGCAGCGCGCGGATCTGCTTCAGCTCCAGCATGTGCTGGGCGTAGGTCTTGGCCTGGCCCTGCACCTTGTCGTCGAGCTTCCAAACGTATTCGACGTTGTCGGCGCCGAGCGCCTGCTCGACCGCGGCGCGGTTGGCGCCGAGCTTCTGCACCGTCATCTCGACCACGGCCGGCTTGTTGGCCGACATGAACTCGACGGCCTGGCGGTGGGTCTTCAGCATGGTCCGGATCATGTCCGGGTTCTTGGCGACGGTCTCCTCGTTGGTGCCGATGATCATGTTGAGGCCGCCCATGGCGGTGCCGTAGGGGTACTCGACGAGCTGGCCGACGCCGGACGTGATGGAAAGAGCCGGGGCCGGCTCGGCGCCGACATAGGCATCGATGTCGCCGCGTGCGAGCATCGCCGGCATCTCGCCGAACGGGACGCGGACCGACGTGATGTCCTTCGGCGTGAGACCCTCCATGCGCATGCGCTCGAAGATGAAGACTTCCTGGGTCGAGCCCGGCCAGATGCCGACCTTCTTGCCCTTGAGGTCCTTGATCGTCTTCACGTTGGAGCCGGCCTTGGAGATCACGCCCATGCCCCGGTTCGACATCGCGCCCACGACGACCACAGGCTCGCCGGCGGCGGCGCCCAGGATGCCGGCGGCGATGCCGAACGTGCCGAGGTCGACCGACTTGGTGACCACGGCATTCTTGCAATCGGTCGGGCTGTCGAAGGTGATGATCTCGATCTTCAGGCCGGGAGGCGCGAACTGCGCGTAGAAGTGCGGCGGCATCGAATGAACGAGGCGCAGCGCCCCCATCTTGACCGTCTGCCCGCCTTGCGCGCGCAAAATGGACGGCGCGGCCAGGGTTCCCACGGCAGCAAGGCTGGCCCCGGCCAGCAGACGACGACGATTGATCATGAAATGCCTCCCAAGCAGTCCCCTTGGAAGGCAACAAGCGTGCCAAGTTGCGTCGAAGTTCATGTTCCTCTCCGCCCACGTAGCGGGGGGAGAGGCTAGAAGAGGTGGGTCGTGCTCGGTCCGGCGCTCAGACTATTCGTCCGGCCCATGACCACCTCACCTACCCATTGCTTCGCAATGGGTCCCTTCCTCTCCCCCACTGCGTGCTATCGGATTCACACATCTCATAGTCCGAGGGAGACGCCATATTTGATGGCGCGGAACTGATCGAGGCCGATGCGCATGACCTTCGGCCCTGGCTTGCCGTAGTAGCCGGTCCATCCTCCAAGTCTGGCAATGACCCAGG
>NZ_JAUSBN010000014.1 GCF_030651995.1 Reyranella sp. | reverse complement strand
TCGGTCGGCGACCGACAATTTGGGTGTCGAGGGGACACGTCGGCGCAGCACGTTCAACTGATGCCGCAGCATCACAATCTCCGCTTCCAACCGCGCCCGCGTCTTGAACGGAGAGATCAGGACATGCAGGGCGAGGCTCAGAAACGCGATCATGAGGGCTCAGCCTACTCGATCCCGCCCCTCACGCCAGTGGATGGAGTTTTCGGTGTGGACAGGAACTCAAACTCGTCGCCCTGCGACATCAGTTGACCTTCCTGCGCCGGCAACACCCTGGCCTGCACCATCGCTACGCACGTCGCGCAGCCTGAACCAATTGCGGTAACCGAACCTGCACCGCCGTTGCATCGCCGGACGTCGTCGCGGTCCGCTATTGCGTCGCTCGGAGGCAGGCGCGCTTGGAACACATGCGGGGAGTCCGCATCGCAAGAGAGCGGCGCGCGCTCCGATCAACGAACATCACCGACCGTGGCCTTCATCGGCACACCGATGTCAGGGCCGCATCGATTTTTGAGCAAGGACAGGTTCACAACAGGGCCCAGCCGACAAGCGCAGACCTAGATCAGCTCCGATCGATGCGCAGTAATTGGCATGGGCGCTTACCGGCCGCTACATCATCGCGCGCTTTTATAAGGTCCCGCGGGCGATCCACCTCGACATGATCCGCGGCCAGAACCCGGGACGGACACTCATTGTCTGACAAGGCCCCGGCGTGACGGCATACGCAAGCGAGCGATCAAGCGCCGCCGGCCCATGTGCTTCAGCCGTTCCCTGTCGTTCAGCCGCCACGCGATCACAACAGGGCCCAGCCGGCAAGCGGAGACCTAGATCAGCTCCGATCGATGCGCAGTAATTGGCATGGGCGCTTGTGGCCATCCAGGGAGCGCTCCGAGGATCGGCTGGAAAAAACTTCCTCGCAGACACCCCTGAACACTACCTCGGGCTCTGTTGCTGCGGCGTCGTTGGGTCATAGATAACCGGTGGAAGCGGCCCAGGCGGCCCCGGGAATGGCGGCGACGGGGGTTGCGGGTTCGAAACCGGCGTGTACGAAGGTTGCGACGGCGGCGGCGGCACCGCAAGGGCATTCACCAGGCTGGCGAGGGTCGGGCCCGAGGTTCCTCCCGGTTGACCCAACTGTTCGCTAACGAACTGCTGCCAGGTCTGGCCACCTATAGGACCGTAGTTGGCAGCATTGTATTGTGTGTCGTTGGGCGGCGGGATCATAGGCCCGCCGCCCGCTGTCAGACCTTCAATGCTACCCGGAGGGCCACTCTCCGGAGCAGTATTCTGCAGCGGCGCAGCGTTCTGGAGCGGGCCCGCGTTCTGCAACGGGCCACTGCTTTGCAGCGGGCCAGAACTTTGGAGGGGACCGGCGCTCTGAAGCGGACCCGCCGTCTGAACAGGACCGGAGCCCTGCAACGGGCCGGCATTCTGCAGCGGACCACCACCCTGTTGCGGAGCGTGTTGCGCCTGCTGGGAGTCTGTCGCGAGACCACCGTCGACTCCCACTCCACCAGGGCCTGCCCCCTGCATCGGGCCAACCCCTTGCATCGGACCCGTGCCCGGCTGACTGGGACCTGCTCCCGCCTCGGACGCGCCCTGCGGCGCTTGTGCTACTTCGGGACCAACCTGCGCAGCCGCGCTCACGGCCCCAAGAAGGCCCAGGATGGCAGCCAAGCCCTGCGTTCGGAGCGCAACTTTTGTCATGAAACCCAACCTGACCACGCGTCTTGTGGCGAAATGGTCAATCCTGCGGAGGCATCGTCGAGCGGCTCTTGCGAGGTGAGACTCTGGCCGATCTCTTTCAGCAGGTCGGCCAGAAGGTAGCAATGCGGATGACCGGCGATCTCACGCCGCTCCCCGCCCGTGCGAATCAGACGCAGAAGTACCTCGTCAACTTCGACCTTCACGTCGAACGAAGACTCGCGTCCGAACGCGCCCATATAGGTCTTGTCCGGGAAATCGACCGAGACTTCGGCCTTGTCGGTGATGGATTTCATGCGGTGATCCTAGACGCTTCATCGCGGTGCGGTTTGACATGACGCAAACGCCGGGAACTGGGCGGCAGAGGTTCGAAGGGAATGATTGGCTCGCCCCACTCCAACGGAGCCGACTTTCCCCCGGACGGACCTCGCTTGGTTCCTACCCGCGGCCGCCTGCTCTCTGAGGCATTGGCGCCTGTAACCATGCAGGAGGAGGCCGCGTGACCGTCGGATATCGTATGACGGTAACCCGACCCGGCGACGAATGGCAGGCCGTTTGTCCCGCGCTGTGCCATCATCGCGTTGTGATCTACGGCGCCACCCGCGAAGATGCGCTCACCCATATCGAGAATGCGATCTCGTTGATCCTCGAGAAAATAAAATTGAACGGGATGCTGCTACCATCCAACGAGCGAGCGCCGGCAGGCGTATTGCTGAACATATGATTGAATAGCGCAGCCATGCCGGTCTTCGCTTGCACTTTGTAAGTAACGAACGGCCACGAGGTCGTTGCTTCCGATAGGTCGTTAACTGATGAAGACAGCTGCCGCCCGCTTCGCCGCGCATGCCCTCGAAACGCGCTTCTCCGACCTGAACAGTGCCGTGGTGCAGCGCACCAAGGTCTTCGTGCTCGACAGCCTGGGCGTCGGCATTGCCGGCTCCTCGACCGAGGGCAGCGAGGAGCTCTTGCGCGTGGCGTCCGGCTGGAGCGGCACCCGGGGACAGGCCGCGGTACCGGTGTGGGGTCGATCGGCGTGCTTCTCCGCGCCGGTCGCTGCCTTCCTCAACGCCTGGCAGATGCACAACCAGGAATACGACTGCCTGCACGAGGGTGCGGTGGTGCACGCTCTCGCCACCGTCCTCCCAGCCGCGCTGGCTGCGGCCGAACTGCAGGGGGGAGCGAGCGGCACAGAGCTGATCGCGGCCCTGGCGGTGGGTGTCGATATCGCCGCCGGCCTCGGCCTCGCCTCGCGCGCCGGCTTCCGCTTCTTCCGACCCGCGACCGCCGGAGGCTTCGGCGCGGTGGCGGCGGCCGGCCGTCTGCTCGGCTTTGACCAGTCAACGCTGGAAGCAGCCTTCGCCTGGCAGCTTGCGCAAGCCAGCGGCACCATGCAGGCACACGTGGAAGGCAGCCCCATCCTGCCGGTGCAGGTCGCCTTCAACGCTCGCGCCGCGCTGCAATCCTGCGAGCTGGCACCGCTGGGCTTTACCGCGGCGCGGGCCGTGTTCGAGGGGCCTTTCGGCTATCTGCCACTGTTCGAGGGAGCTCATGACCTCGCTCCGGTACTCGATAGCCTCGCCCAAGCCGGTCGTATGGCCGAGTTCAGTCACAAGCCCTATCCCGCTGGGCGTGCCACTCATGGCGGCATCGAAGGCGTGATGACGCTGCGTGCCGAGCACGGCTTTGTCGTGGCTGATGTCGCCCGCATCGAAGTGATCGCGCCGCCGCTGATCGTGCGCCTGGTCGGTCGTCCGCCTCGGCCCGACGCCGGCGCCAGCTACGCCCGCCTCTGCATGGCCTACGCGGTCGCCAAGACGCTGCAGCACGGCGCACTCGATCTGGCCCACTTCCGCGGGGACGCGCTGGTCGACCCGGAAACCTACGTGCTGGCGGCGCGCGTCGAGACGCGCGACGACGGCAGCACCGATCCCAATGCGCTGGCGCCGCAGACCGTGGTGGTGCATTTGCGCGACGGCCGCGCGCTCCGTTGGCGGGCCGAGACGATGCTGGCCCATCCAGCGCGCCCGCTCACGAGGGCGCAGCATCTGGCAAAGTTCCACCGCTGCCTGTCTTTCAGCGCCGAGCCGCTGGCATCCGGGGCCGCTGCGCAGCTGATCGACACCGTAGACCGGCTTGAGGAGATGACGGACGTCCGCAAGCTGTCCGTATTGGCGGCGGGGACGGGCTGATCGCGTAAGTTAAAGATATTGAAACGGCCGACGAGCTATCAAGCGGCCTCTTGGTGATAGTAGCGCCTCTCCGACATCTCGCAGTTTACTCCCAGCCTCCGCCCCCCCGACCACCTGCACGTTCGAAACACGCAGAACTACGCTCCGGATTTCTCTACCATTTCAATGCCTTAGAAGAAGCGTACTAAATCTGGCAGTCAACAGCTTCGGAGAGAAAGGGCCTGAGAGAGAGAGCCGGCAGGCCCTAGCGGCACCGAGCCCGGTCAACAGGTCGTTGGCGAAATGCCCGCCGTTATTGGGCTTCTTCGGGCTCACTCCCGCCGGCGGAGAGCATTGTGCAGGGCTGTAGTGGCGGAGGGAAAGGACCTGAAATCCAACGGTCTCTTAGGCGGGCGGGGTGCTGCGAGGCCGCGATTGACGGATCGGTGTGAACGGCGGACTTCCCGGACGGGGCATGTGCCTCTGGATTGGCTTCCAGCCTCCAGTCATGGCCAATTTCTTGCCGCAGCGGCATCCCCGATGGCAAAGTTGCATTGCCAAGGCTGATGGGAGCCTGGGGTTTTTCTGATAGTTTGAACGCGCATAGACCGGCAATGTCCCGAGGGGGTGGGTCACTTTCATGGTCGACATGAGGTCAGAAACGACAGCGGCCGCTCCGGAAGTCGATATCGTTGCCCTGCCGGTTGGCGCCCAGATCGGGCGCTATGAAGTCCTGTCCGTGCTGGGACAGGGCGGCTTCGGCATCACCTACCGGGCGCGCGACGTCCAGCTCGATCGCGAAGTCGCCATCAAGGAGTATCTGCCGACCGCGCTGGCGGTGCGTCAGGGCGGCATCACCGTGATGCCGCGCTCGACGAAGGTGGCGGAGGATTTCACCTGGGGCCGTGACCGGTTCGTCGCCGAGGGGCGGGTCATGGCGACGCTCCATCGCGCGCCGGGCATCGTTCGCGTCTTCGACTTCCTCGAGATCAACGGCACTGCCTACATCGTCATGGAGATGCTTCATGGCGATACGCTCGAAGGGCATATCAAGAAGAATGGCCGGCTGAATCCACAGGCGATCGACCGAATCCTGTGGCCGCTGCTCGACGGTCTCGAGCAGGTCCACAATGCCGGCTTCCTGCATCGCGACATCAAGCCGGCCAACATCCTGCTCGATGCCGCGGGCAACCCGACCCTGATCGATTTCGGCGCATCGCGCGCCGCCATGGTGGGCCGTACCGTGGCGATGACGGCGATCTTTACGCCTGGCTACGCGGCGGCCGAACAGTTCACCTCCGCCAAGCAGGGGCCATGGACCGACATCTATGGCGTCTCCGCCACGCTCTATCATGCAATCACCGGCACTTCTCCACCGTCGGCCTTCGAGCGCATGCTCGATGACGCCTACGAACCCGTCGCGAAGGATGCGCCGGTGGGCTTTGCTCCCGGCCTGCTGGCGGGCATCGATGCCGGCCTTGCCGTGCGCGCCACCGATCGGCCGCAATCGATTGCAGGCTGGCGTCTGATCCTGTCGTTAACTGCGGCCCCTGGCGATGCGTTGACGGTCGCGGCGCGGAGCCGTCCCGACCCAACCGTGACCACCGTAGCGAAGGTGCCACGACCGATAGCGGCGCCGGTTCAGGCCACATCGCCAGCGCCTTCTGCGCCTCCCACGCCTGCACAGGCACCTTTGGCGGCATCAGCTGTCGTCGAGCCGATGGTTCCCATTCCTGCCGCCCCGGCAGAATCGACGAAGAGCCGAACGGCACTCTACGCCGGTGCCGCGGTCGCTGCTCTGATCCTGGCTGGCGGTGGCAGCTACTTCATGTTCGGCTCGAAGCCTTCGTCACAAATTGCCACTACTCCCCAAGGTGTCGCTGTCCAGGATCTGAAGATCGAGGATCTCGAGCGCGCGCTGGCGGAGCGCCGCGCGGCTGACGCAGCGGCAGCCGAGAAGAAGCGCCTGGAAGATGCTGCCCAGAAGAAGGCAACAGAAGAGGCTGCCTCGAAGCAGGTGGCGGATGTGGAACTCGACAAGGCCCAGCAGCAGCGCCGGAAGGCCGAGGAGGAGCTGGCGAAGTTGAAGGCCGAGATCGAGGCGCGGCGCCAGGAACAACAAAACCAGGCCATGCGTGCCGATGCCGAGGCGGCTCAGCGCAAGGCTGAAACTGAAATGGCTGCCCTGCGCCAGGCCGAAGATGATGCGCAGAAGAAGGCCATGGCTGAAGCCGATGCCAAGCGTCTGGCGGACGAGGCTCTGGTCAAGGCACAGGCAGAGCGCCAGAAAGCCGACGCTGAAGCAAAGCAGAAGGCCGATGCCGAAGCCAGGCAGAAGGCCGAAGCCAGCACCAAGGAGCTTGCCGAGGCGGAAGCCCGTCAGAAGGCCGAGGCTGACGCGAAGCAGAAGGCGGATGCCGAAGCCCAGCAGAAGGCCGATGCAGATGCGGCAGCAGCCGCGGCAGCCACTGATAAGAAGGCAGCGGAAGCCACCGAGGTGGCACTGCGTCTGACGCCACCCGACCGCCAGCGCATCCAGGTCGCGTTGACGTCACTCGGCTTCGATACCCGCGGCAACGACGGTGCCTTCGGGCCACGCTCGCGCGAAATGATTACCGGTTGGCAGAAGGCTCGCAACCAACCGGTGACAGGCTTCCTCACCGGTACGCAGCATCAAACCCTGCTGCGCGAAGCAGCACCGGCGGTTACGAGGTACAACGACGAGCAAAAGAAGATCGAGGACGAAAAGAAAAAGGCTGACGAGGAAGCAAAGGCGAAGATGGCGGCGTCAGCACCTGCCGTAACTTTGCCTCCGGCGGCCATATCAGCGCCCCCCGCTGCCATTACACCAACTGCTGCACCCGCCGGAGCGGCACAATGGACTGGCAGTGCAAAGTGCGACTACTGGCCGGGCCCAATTAAGCTAACGGTCCCGGTGACGGGAGGCCAAGGGTCGGCAACCGCGACTGGCCCCGGCGGCAACGGCACAACTGTGACGGTCAACATTTCTGGGAACAGTTATTCCGGTTCGATAAATGGTCGCCTCAGAGGCGGAAACCAGAAAATCCTGGTTGGCTCCTTTTCCGGAGCTTTGTCAGGGCCCCAGATCAGGACTCAAGCAACCCTTCGGGCCGACTTCAGAAGCGATCAAGGTCCGAATCAGTCCTCATGTACTATTGAGTTGGACAGAGCCGGTTAAGATCCCGTACGGCCAAAAAACTAGTCCGACCAACGCACCATCACGCCGCCTCGCGATGATAGTAGCGCAGGAGCCCGCCCAATCGCTTGTGCCTACTGAATACTACATCCGGCAATATTGATGATGAAGTCCGCCGAGAATCGGCCGCGTGACGACTTGGCCGTACCGCTGCACGGACCGATGGCCCGGAGAATCCTTGGACAGAGATAAATGCGTCCGGACTTCATTGT
>NZ_JAUSBN010000013.1 GCF_030651995.1 Reyranella sp. | reverse complement strand
TTCAGCTCCCGAGAGATGCTCGATGGCGAGCGATCCAGAGCTGCCGCGACTTGGCGGATCGAATGGCCGGCCTGGTGTAGCTCGGCAACCTTGCCGCGCTCTTCAAGACTGAGCTGGTCGTATTGTTCGCCCATTGCAACTCCCTAAGCTGGTGTTGCACTTCGTTTGTGAATTCAGGGGGACCTTTAAAGCCACCGATAAAGGTCCCTCGCTGCGCACGGGATGACAAAGTGCGTACAAATCGAGCCGGCTGGAAAAAACTCGGGGGCCTCTGTCGGACACTCCCTGGATTGTAACGTAGCGTTGCCGCTGCTAGCGACTTGAGGGACCTCTTTAATCTTTCCCCGGACACTCCTGAATTTGAATGGGGAGGAAGTCGATTCCAATTCGGTCGCAAGGACTCTCATCGGCCGCCTGGCCCGCGCCGCGCAGGATCGCTGCCTGGCCCGCCGCCTCGATCACCCGGCCCGCCGACTGCCATTCGCCGGCCGTCCTGGCGTCAGGCTTGCCCAGCCAGTAACGGACGGTGCGCCGCTGCGGCTTCGGGGTCGTCATCCTCCGCCAAACGCGACGGCGATCCGATAGGTGAGGAAGGCCGCCCCGTAGGCCAGCGTCAGCATGTAGAAGAACGTCACCCACAGCCAGCGCCAGCCGCCGGTCTCGCGGCGGATGACAGCCAGGGTCGGTGCGCACTGCGGCGCGTAGACGTACCAGGCGAGGAAGGCCAGCGCCGTGGCGAGGCTCCATTGAGAACTGAGGGTCTGTGCGATCTTGTCGGTGGCCTCCTCGCCGCCGCTGATCGCGTAGATGGTGCCAAGCGAGCCGACCGCGACCTCGCGTGCCGCCATGCCGGGGATGAGCGCCACGTTGATCTGCCAGTTGAAGCCCAGCGGCTCGGTCAGCGGCTGGATCGCCGTGCCGATCCGGGCCGCCAGGCTGTAGTTGATCGCCGGCTCCGTTGCGCCCTCGGGCGGCTGCGGGAAGGAGGCCAGCACCCAGATCAGGATCATCATCGACAGGATGATGGTGCCCGCGCGCTTCAGGAAGATGGTGGCGCGCATCCACAGGCCGATGGCCAGGCTCTTCGCCTGCGGCAGCTTGTAGTCCGGCAGTTCGAGCATGAACGGCTCGCCCGACTTGCCGCGCCAGATGATGCGCTTGACCACGAACGAGACAGCGAGCGCGCTGGCGATGCCCACCGTGTAGAGGCCGAACATCACCAGCCCCTGCAGGCCGACGAAGCCCCAGACCTGGCGGTCGGGAATGAACGCCCCGATGATCAGCGTATAGACCGGGATGCGCGCCGAGCAGGTCATCAATGGCGCCACCAGGATGGTGGTGAGGCGGTCGCGCCGGTCGTCGATCACGCGCGTCGCCATGACGCCCGGGATGGCGCAGGCGAAGGATGACAGGAGCGGAATGAAGGCGCGCCCATGCAGGCCGGCGCCGCCCATGATGCGATCCATCAGGAAGGCCGCGCGCGCCATGTAGCCCAGATCCTCCAGCAGGAGGATGAAGAAGAAAAGGATCACGATCTGCGGCAGGAACACGATCACGCTGCCGACGCCGCCGATCAGGCCGTCCTTCAGGAAGCTCTTCAGCAGGTCCGGCAGGGGCAGGCGCTCGACGAGGTCGCCGAGGAAATGGAAGAGCGCCTCGATCGCATCCATGCCCGGTTCCGCCCAGGCGAAGACCGCCTGGAACATCACGAACAGGATGGCGAGCAGCACGATCAGTCCCGCCACCGGATGCAGAAGGACGGCGTCGACGCGCGTCGTGAGGCTGTCGGGCTTGCCTTGTCCCTTGACCACGGATGCAAGGATGCGATCCGCCTCCTTCTGGGCGCGCCGCAAGGCCGTGGCGTCGGGCGTGGTCCACACCGTGCCGGTCACGGCCTGCGCGGCGGCAAGGCGCCGGTCGATCTCGGCCAGCAGCGCGTCGGTGCCGCCGCGGCGCACTGCGACCGAACTCACGACGGGCAGGCCGAGCTCACGACCGAGCTTCTCGATGTCGATTTCGATGCCGCGCTTGCGTGCGATGTCCATCATGTTGAGCGACAGCATGACCGGCCGCCCGACCTGCTTCAGCTCGAGCACGAGCCGAAGCGCCAGGCGCAGGTTGGAGGCGTCGGCGACACAGACGATCAGGTCGGGGATCACGTCGCTCTGGGTCCGTCCCAGGACGATGTCGCGCGTCACTTCCTCATCCGGCGAGCGCGCACGCAGCGAATAGGTGCCGGGCAGGTCGACGATGCGCACCGTGCGGCCGGCAGGCGTCGTCAGCGGGCCAACCTTCTTCTCGACGGTGACGCCGGGATAGTTGGCGACCTTCTGCCGGCTGCCGGTCAGGGCATTGAACAGCGCCGTCTTGCCGCAATTGGGATTGCCGACCAGGGCGACGACCGGAGCGCCGGTTGGTGCTGTGACGCTCACGGTTCGGCTCCGACGCTCACGAGGATGGCCATCGCCTCGCGACGGCGCAGGCCGATTGTGGTGTCGGCCACGCGCACGGCGATAGGATCGCCGCCGAACAGGCCCTGGTGCAGGATTTCGACGTCGGCGCCCTCGACGAAGCCCAGCTCGATCAGGCGGCGCTCGAGTTCGGGCGCCGGCATGCCTGCGGCGACGCGCCCCGCGGCGATGGCCTGTATGCGCCCACGAAAACCCACGGGGGCGACGCCAAGTGCTATTGTTGGTTCGCTGCTCATTGAGAGTCATTCGTAGTAGCATCGAAAAAGTTCGCGTGCCAGCGGGAGGTAAGGAAATGGCAGATATCGTTCTGGCGCATGGCGCCTGGTCGGCGGCCTGGGCGTGGAAGAAGATGCGTCCGCTGCTGCGGGAGGCCGGCCACAATTTCTATGCGCCGACCTATACCGGCCTCGGCGCCCGCGCCCATCTCGCCACTCCCGACGTCGATCTCTCCACGCACATCCAGGACATCGTCTCCGAGATCGAATTCGAGGACCTGAACGACGTCGTCCTGCTGGGACATTCCTATGGCGGCATGGTCGCCACCGGCGTTGCCGACAGGATCGCCAGCCGACTCGCACGCATCGTGTACATCGACGCCTTCGCGCCCAAGGACGGACAGAGCCTGTTCGACCTGGTCGGACCGAAGGCCGAGGGCAACATGCGCAAGGGCGCGGAGAAAGACGGCGACGGCTGGAAGATGCCGGTCAACCCGATGCCACCCGATACCGCCCCCGAGGATGTGGCCTGGGCCAGCCCGCGCCGCCGGCCGCAGCCCATCAAGACGTTCGAGCAGCGGATCAAGCTCGAGTCCAAGGAGCCGCTGCCGCCCCGGGATTACATTTATGCGACCCGCAACGGTCCGGGCGACCCGTTCCGCCAGTTCGCCGATCGGGCGCGCAGCGAAGCCGGCTGGACCTGTCACGAGCTGGACACCAGCCACAACCCTCACATCACCTGCCCGAACGAGTTCATGGCCCTGCTGACCAGGATCATGGCGGGCGGCAAATGAACTCCGACCTGGCCTATTCGATCCTGGGCCAGCTAGGACGCAGCCCTCGCGCCGACGACCGGCTCACGATCACCGGAGGCGACGATCCGGTGTTCCAGACCCCATGGCGCGTCGGCACTGCCGGCGCCGCCGCGCTGGGCGCCGTCGGCCTCGCGGTCTCCGACCTGTGGCGGTTGAAGACCGGCAGGCCTCAGTCGGTCTCGGTCGACATCGATGCCGCCACCGCGTCGCTGCGCTCCAATACCTACGTGCTGCGCAACGGCGAGCGGCCGGTGTCGTGGGATCCGCTGTCCGGCCACTATCCGACGCGCGATGGCCGGCACATGTTCATCCACACCAACCATCCGCACCATCGCGCCGGTGCATTGCGCATTGCCGGCGCCGAGGGCGACACGCGCGAGGCGCTGGCCGCTGCCGTCGCCAAATGGGACGGGCTCGCGATTGAGCAGGCGATTGCCGACGGCGGCTGCGTGGGCGGCCTGACGCGCAGTCGCGACGAATGGAACGCCCATCCGCACGGCATCGCGGTGGCGAAGCTGCCGCTGATCGACATCGTGAAGATCGGCGAGGCGCCGGCCGAGCCGCTGCCGAAGGGCGAGCGGCCGCTGTCGGGCGTTCGCGCCTTCGACCTCACGCGCGTGCTGGCCGGTCCGACGAGCGGCCGCGTGCTGGCGGAGAACGGCGCCGACGTGCTGCATGTCTCGGCACCCCACCTGCCCTACCAGGCCGAACTGCTGATGGACACCGGCCACGGCAAGCGCTGCGCCTGGCTCGACCTGCAGGAGGCCGCCGGAGTCGAGACGATGACGGCGCTCCTGAAGCAGGCCGACATCTTCACCCAAGGCTATCGCCCCGGCACGCTGGCGGCGCGCGGCTTTTCGCCCGAAAAGGTAGCCACGCTGCGGCCGGGCATCGTCTGCGTCAGCCTCTGCGCCTACGGTCATGAAGGCCCGTGGTCGTCGCGCCGCGGCTTCGATTCGATCGTGCAGAACGTCACCGGCCTTGCCGCCACGCAGGGTTCGCTGGACAAGCCGCGCAACCTGCCGGTCCAGGCGCTCGACTACATCGCGGGCTATCTCGGCGCCCTGGGTGCCCTGGTGGCGCTGGCCCGCCGGGTCGAGCAGGGCGGCTCGTGGCAGGTGCGTGTGTCCCTGGTCCAGGTCGCGCACTGGCTGGCGAACCTCGGCACCGTCGACGCCGCGCAGGGCGCCGCCGAACTGCCCGAGGCCACGCTGTTGCCGCTCCTGACCGAAAGCATCGGGCCGCTGGGCCGGCTGCGTCACCTGAAGCCGGTGGTGCAACTGGGGGAGACGCCCGCCTATTATGCCAGGCCCGCCGAACCCCTCGGCACCTCTCCCGCGCAGTGGGCGTAGCCTGGGCCGAACATGACCGATACCGAAGTCGTTGGGACCGACTGGTCGAGTACCGAACTCGATCTCATCGTTGCCGACTACTTCGCCATGTTGAAAGAAGAGCAGGCCGGTCAAACCGTCCACAAGACGGAGCACCGCCGCAGGCTCAAAGCATATGTGCAACGTTCGGACGGATCGATCGAGTTCAAGCATCGCAATATCTCGGCCGTGCTGGCACGTCTCGGCCTGCCAAGAATCCGCGGCTACATTCCCGCATGGAATTTCCAGGGCGCGATTGCAGAAGCCATTGGTCGCTACCTGGAGATCGATTCGGATCCCGTACCGCTCACCATCTCAAAGCCCTTGATGGGCTTCGCCGATGCGCCGTCCCTGTTTGAAAGCGCGCCACCCGCGGCGCCTCCCATCAGCCCCGGAGCCAAAACCGCGTTCGAACGCGTTGCCCGGAAGTTCGATCCGGCACTGCGCGATCAACTCAACCGTTCTCTCGGTCTGGCCGGAGAGCAGCTGATCTACGAGCGTGAGAAGCAGATCCTCATCAACGGGGATCGCAAGGACCTCGCTCGGAAGGTCAGATGGGTTTCACAGGAGGACGGAGACGGCGCCGGCTATGACATAAGGTCCTACGACACGAGCGGCTCGGAACGTTGGATCGAAGTGAAGACGACCCGCGGCGGGAGCACGACGCCCTTCTACCTCACCAGCAATGAGAACGAAGTTGCGAGAGAGCGCCCTGATGCTTTCAGATTGTATCGCCTCCATGACTTTTCGCAGACGCCGGGGCTCTTCACTTTGACACCGCCGCTCGAAGCGGTATTGCAACTCGAAGCTCTGACGTTTCGTGCGTCGCTGAGGTAGCGGAGAGAGCATGTCCGAAATCCTGAGAACCGAAGCCCAGCTCGAGGCGATCTACGAGCGGCCGGTCGAAGCGGCGACTGTCAAGGAAGTGAACTGGATCACGCCCCACTATCGCGCCTACATCGAGGCGTCGCCCTATGCGGCGCTGGCGACCTCGGGCCCCGAGGGCCTCGATTGCTCGCCGCGCGGCGACCGGCCGGGCTTCGTGCGGGTGCACGACGAGAAGACGCTGATGCTGCCCGACCGGCGCGGCAACAACCGTATCGATTCTCTGCGCAACATCGTGCGCGATCCCCGGGTGGCGCTGTTGTTCATGATCCCCGGCGTCGGCAACACGCTGCGCGTGAACGGCCGTGCCCATCTCAGCATCGCCCCCGACCTGCTGGAGTCGTTCGCGGTCGATGAGAAGGCGCCGCGTTCGGTGACCGTGATCGAGGTCGATGCGGTCTATTTCCAGTGCGCCCGTGCGCTGGTGCGCTCCGAACTCTGGAATCCCGCACGTCATGTCGACCCGAAGTCGCTGCCCAGCGCAGGCCAGATCCTGGCTGCGTTGAGCGACGAGAGGGTCGGTGGCGAAACCTACGATCGCGAATGGCCGGGCCGGGCAGCGGCCACCATGTGGTGATCCGCGAACGCGAACCGGCGGACGATGGCGCTATCCGCCGCCTGAATGATCTGGCTTTCGGCGGACCGTTCGAGGGCAGGCTGATCGAGGAGTTGCGCGAGGCCTTCATCGATGCCGTGGAGCTGGTGGCCATCGAGGACGGCACCATCGTCGGCCACATCCTGTTCAGCGCGCTGACGACGTTGGTCGATGACGACGCCGTGCCGACGCTCTCGCTTGCGCCGATGTGCGTCCATCCCGGGCGTCAGAGATCGGGCATCGGCACCGCCCTCGTCGAAGTCGGCCTCGAACTGGCGCGGCACCGCGAGTGGCAGGCCGTCGTCGTGCTGGGCCATCCCGACTACTATCCGCGCTTCGGCTTTTCGGCCGAGCTGGCGAGCGGCCTCGATTCGCCCTTCGACGGTGATTCCTTCATGGCGCTCGAACTGGTGCCGGGTGCGCTCGACGGCGAAGACGGGCTGGTCGTCTACCCTGCAGCCTTCGGCCTGGTTTCCTAAGCGGCGCGCGCAGCGGCGGGCGCTTCGAGCGCCTCGATGAAGCGGCGGCAATACGCCTCCGCCGTCGTGCGCAAGACCTTCTCCTTCAGCACTCCATGCCGTTCCCGCCGTTCCGAGAGCGGCATGGTGAGCGCAACATGCATCGCATCGGCGATGGCGTCGGGATCGAACGGATTGACGATCAGCGCCTCGGTCAGGTCCTGGGCGGCGCCGGCGAACTGCGACAGGACCAGCACGCCGGGATCCTCGTCGGACTGCGCAGCCACGAACTCCTTGGCGACCAGGTTCATTCCATCGCGCAGCGGCGTCACCACGCCGATGCGGCCGAGACGATAGAGGCCCGCCAGGGTCGAGCGCGGCGCGGCACGGGTCGAGTAGCGCAACGGTGTCCAGTCGAACTCCGAGAAGCGACCGTTGATCCGTCCCGCCAGCCGGTCGAGTTCGGTGCGCAGCCGGCGATACTCATCGACCTCCTCGCGCGAGCGCGGACAGATCTGAAGAAAGTGGATCTTACGCTTGTGCTCGGGATGCTTCTCGATCAGGCGGCCGAACGCCTCGAAGCGGTGCGGCAGGCCCTTGGAGTAGTCCAGCCGGTCGACGCCGATGGCGAGCGCGCGGTTCGACAGGCTCTCGGCAACCCGCAGCACCTCCTTGTCGCCCTCGGCCCGTACGGCGTCCTGGGCGAAGCCCTGGGCATCGATGCCGATCGGATCGGCAAAGGCGCGCACGCGGCGCCCGGCCAACCGAATCCACTCGCCGTCGACCGTGGCGCCCAGCAGGCGATGCGCGCAGTCGCGAAAGTCGCGCGCATGTTCCTCGGTCTGGAAACCCACCACGTCGTAGGCGCAGAGATCCGCCACCAGCTCGCGCGCCACCGGCATGGCCTCGAGCATCGACGGCGGCACGAACGGAACGTGCAGGAAGAATCCGATGCGACCTTCGAAGCCTTCCTTGCGCAGCAGGCGGGCGAAGGGAATGAGATGGTAGTCATGCGCCCAAACCGTGTCGTCGCCCTTCAGCAGCGGCGCGAGCGACGAGGCGAAGGAGCGGTTGACCGAGAGATAGCCCTCGTAGTCCTCGCGGCGGAAATGCATCAGGCCCAGCCGAAAGTGCAGCAAGGGCCACAGCGCCCCGTTGGCGAAGCCAACGTAGAAGCCGCGATAGTCGTCAGGCGTCAGGTCTACTGTGGCGTAGGTAACGCCGCGCGCCTCGACGATGGCCGGCTGCTTGGAGGGCTCCGCGTTGAGCCGGCCGCTCCACCCGAACCACATCGCGCCCGGCGTCAGCAGGTCGCGCAAGGCGACGGCGAGGCCGCCCGCGGCGGTGCCGCGTGCCTTGGGAACCGGTACGCGGTTGGAGACGATCACGAGGCGTGCCACAGACCCTCCTCCCAGCTCCGCGAGAGCCGCATGGCCGACAGGATGAGTCCGACCTGGCTGTAGGTCTGAGGGAAGTTGCCCCACAGCTCGCCGGTGCGCGGATCGAGATCCTCCGAGAGCAGGCCGACGTGGTTGCGCCGTGCCAGCACGTTGTTGAACAGTTCCAGCGCCTCCTCGCGTCGGCCGACGCTGGCCAGGGCATCGATGTACCAGAAGGTGCAGAGCAGGAAGGCGTTCGATGGCGCTCCGAAATCGTCGGCCTCGATGTAGCGCATGATGAAGCCATTCTTCATCAGCTTGCGGGAGACCATGTCGAGCGTGGCGTGGAAGCGTGGGTCGTCGGAACGCAGCAGGCCGATCTCGGGCAGCACGAGGCTGGACGCATCGGCCATCTCGCGGTCGAGCACGCCCGACAGCCAGCCGCCGGACGTGGTCCCGCGCTGCATGATTTCCTGGCGCAGCACGCCTGCCTTGGCGAGCCATTCGCGCGATTCGCCACCCAGGCCGACCCGCCGGGCGATCATCCCAAGCCGGTGCTGGGCCGCCCAGCACATGGCGGCGGAGAAGGTGTGCACTTCCTCGCGCTCGCGATATTCCCACAGGCCGGCATCGGGCGTGAGGGCGGCGCGGTGCGCCTCGTTGCCGACGGCGCAGAGCTGACGGTAGAGCTCCACATCGCCCTGCCGCGGCAGCCGCTCGTCCCAGAACATCTGCGCGGCCGTCAGCACCATCGAGCCGTAAACGTCGTTCTGACGCTGGCCCACCGCGGCGTTGCCGATGCGCACCGGGCCGTAGCCCCGATAGCCCGGCAGCGTGTCGATCAGGCGCTCCACCGTGTCGGTGCCCGGCGCGATCGGAAACAGGGGCGCGACACTCTGGACCTGGCCGCGCGCGCTTCCGGCCTCGACCACGTCGATGATGAACCGCACGTAACTTTCCATGGTGCGGGTCGCCGACAACCGGTTGAGTGCTGTCACCGTGAAGAAGGCGTCACGCAGCCAGGTGAAGCGGTAATCCCAGTTGCGCACGGTGCCCGCCGCTTCCGGGACCGATGTCGTGAGCGCCGCCAGTACCGCGCCGGTATCCTCGTAGCTGCAAAGTTTGAGGGTGATGGCCGCCCGGATCACCGCGACCTGCCAGTCGAACGGAATGTTGAGGTCGCGCACCCATCCCTGCCAGTAGATCTCGGTCTCGCTGAGGAAGGAGCGCGACAGCTGATCGACATTGTCGGTGATGCTCTCGTCGGCGCCCACGATCAGGGTGAGCGGCCGGTCGAGCGAGAACTCGGTCTCGTGGAGCACGTAGTTCAGCGAGGCATCCGTGGTGAGCCGCAGCACCGAGGCATCGCCGTAGTAGCGTATGTGATTGCTGCCCACGGTGACCTGCGGTTTGCGCCCGCCGTAGTCAAAGGTGGGGCGCAGGCGCAGGGTAACGCGCGGCCGTCCGGCCACCGGCTCGAACCGGCGCATGATCATGGGCGGACGGAACATGCGTCCGAAGCGCCGGAAACGGGGCGCGAAATCCAGGATGCGCGCCGTTCCGCCGGTGCATTCGATGGTCGTCTCGAGAATGGCGGTATTGGGTAGGTAACGCTGCTTGCTTTCCTTGATGCCGTCGAAGACGGCGTCCATGAAGCCCGCCTGCGGATCGTTGCCGCCGAGCAAGGCATTGAAGACCGGATCGCCGTCGAGCCGTCCCAGGCCATGCCAGACGTGGCGGCCGTTGCGATCGATGAGGCTCGCGATCGAGCAGTTGCCGATGACGCCGAGGTCGAGAGTGCTCATGGACGCGCTGCTGCTCCTGTCGAGAGTGTGTTCAATCCACGCGCCATCCGTTCGGCATTGCGCGCGAGCCAGGCGCGCACCTTCGCCGGGTCGCCGTCGAACACTTCCTGCACGCGGAATCCTTCGCCGCCATGGCGCCGCGCGGCACTCATGCCGGCCTCGTCGGTGAAATCGTCGCCGATGAAGATCGGCCGGCGGCCCTTGAAGACGCTGTCTTTCATCAACCGCTCGACCGCATGTCCTTTGGAGGTGCCGCGCGGCCCGATCTCGACGGCTTCACGTGCAGGGATCAGCCGGAACCAGGGATGATCTTCCGGCACGAGGGCGCGCACCAGGCGCCACACATCGTCGTGCCGCTCCGGCGCCAACCGATAGTGGATCGCGCAGCCGTGGGGCTTGGGTTCGACCAGCACGCCCGGCCAGCGCTCCGTGGCCGCCACCAGCGAATCCCGCCAGGCCTGCGTCACGGCAAGACCGGCCGGCATCTCTTCAATGGTTCCGTCGCTGAAGCGCAACGTGACGCCGTGCTCGCCCGCAGCCGCCGATGTGAAAGGCTGCAGGAATTGGTCGATTGTCCTGAGAGATCGACCGCTCACGATGGCCAGGGCGCCGCCCAGCGCGGCGTGAAGCTGCATCAGGACCCCTGGCAAATTCGGCGGAACGACCACGAGTTCGGGCGTAGCGGCAATCTCGAGCAGTGTGCCGTCGAGATCGAGGAAAAGCGCGGTGCCGTAGTCGAAGTCTGTTGCTGCCATCTCGTCCCCTCTGCGCCTTGGATGCCCTGGGGCGCGAAGGGGCTCTCGACCACTACACGCCGCGGTTCGGGGGCCGCCGGTGAAAAGGACGGTCGCGCCTAGCGCGTGCTCATTCAACGATGTGAAACGACCCTGGTTCCCCCAAAATCCCTCTCGGCGCGGCGAAAATAAGGCGAAGACGCCAACAAGCGGCCCAGGATTGTGACGATCGGACGACACCACCAGGCGATCCGGTCGACTCCGAATTTTTGCAACGCCGAAGGAGGGACGGCGTTGAAGACGCACAACCTTTCGACAGAGGAGAACACGATGAGCAGCACGACCGACAAGATCAAGGGCGTCACCAACGAGGCCGTCGGCAACGTCAAGCAGGGCGTCGGCAAGGCCATCGACAGCGACAAGATGCGGGTCGAAGGCGCGCTCCAGGAGCGCAAGGGCGAAGCGCAGCAGGCCATCGGCAAGACCAAGGACGCGCTGAAGAAGGCAATCGACGGCTAACGCCGCGGCCTTCAGCGAAAATTTTCGAGACAGAGGGCGCCCGTCGCGAGACGGGCGCCCTTCTTCTTGGTCCGCGATTGCCCTACGCTCGCCGCCTCCTTCACCGATGGCGGTCCCGATGCTTCCTTGCCAACGCGATCTGTTCGACATCCCGCGCGACGTCTGCTTTCTCAATGCCGCCGCCTGGAGCCCGCTGCCGCTCGCGGTTCAGGAGGCGGGGCGCATTGGCGTCGCCCGCAAGGGGCAGCCGTGGAAGCTCGACGCAGATTTCATGTCGAAGCAGTACGAACGCGCGCGCAGTGCGGCGGCGGCGTTGATCGGCGCCGATCCCGCGGACATCGCGCTGATCCCGTCTGTCGGCTACGGCGTGTCGACCGCGGGCAAGGTGATGGACCTGCCGCGCGGCAGCCGTGTGCTGGTTCTGCAGGACGACCACACTTCACCGGTCCTGGAATGGATGAGCCGCGCCGAGGACGGAGGCTTCACGGTCGAGCAGGTGAAGCAGCCCAGCGATGGCGACTGGACGTCGGCGGTGCTGGAAGCGATGACGCGCAAGGATGCGGCTCCCCTCTCGCTTGTCTCGATCTCGTCCGTGCACTGGTCGGATGGCGGCGCCATCGACCTCCCGCGAATCGCCGAAGCGGCGCGCCAGGCGGGTGCGGCGTTCCTGGTCGACGCCACACACGACGCCGGCGTTCGTCGCATCGACGTGAAGACGCTCGATCCCGACTTCCTGATCTTCCCGACCTACAAGTGGGTGCTCGGCCCCTATGGTCGCGCCTTCATGTACGTCGCCAAGCGCCGGCAAGACGGCGTGCCGCTCGAGCAGACCGCGCCCGCGCGCAAAGGCGTGGCCGCCGAGCAGAAAGTCTACTTCCGCGACCTTTCCTATGCCGACGGCGCGCGCCGTTACGACATGGGCGAGCGCGACCATTTCATCACGCTCGAAATGGCGGCGGTCGGCATGGAGATGATGGCGGGCTGGGGCAACGATCCCATCGTCGCGCGGCTCGCCATGCTGACGGACCGCCTCGCCGACGGGCTCGCAAACTCCGGTGTGCGCGTGCTCGACCGCAAGCTGCGCGCGCCGCACCTCCTTTGCCTGCAGTTCCCCAAGGGCATGGCGGATGACCTGCCGCAGAAGCTCGCGGCCGAAAACGTCTACGCCGCACCGCGCCTCGGACGCCTGCGCATCAGCCCGCACGTCTACAACGATGAGCAGGACGTCGATCGTTTCGTCGAGGTCTTCAGGAAGGTGGCGCTGTAGGAGCCGCTGGCATCGAGATTGCACTCGAATCGAACGGCGACGCAGCGACGGCCACCCTGTCGAGGTCGCATCAGGAACAAGGGGATCGGTTTGCGTAACACTCGTCGGCAACTTCTGGGGCAGCTTCTCGTCTCGGCGCTCGTGTCACCGTTCATCGCCCGTGCCGCCTCGGCGCAGGCCAAGTATCCCGAACGGCCGATCAAGATCATCGTCCCCTTTCCGCCGGGGGGCGGCGTCGACCTGACGGCGCGGCTGATGATGGAGCCGCTGTCGAAGGAACTCGGCCAGACCATCATCATCGAGAACAAGGGCGGCGCTGGAGGGATCATCGGCGTCGAGGCGATGTCGCATGCAGCCCCCGACGGCTACACCCTGTCGCTCACCGGCGCCGGTACGCTGACCGCCGGCCCGCATCTGCGCACCAAGATGCCGTACGATCCGATGGCGCTGACGCAGATCACGCGGCTGGTGCGCATGCCTTTCATCCTGGCGGTGCGCAACGACCTGCCGGCGAAGACGCTGCCGGAATTCATGGAGCTGGCGAAGAAGCAGGAGCTGCGCTGGGCCTCGGGCGGCATCGGCACCAGCCAGCATCTTGCGGGCGAACTGTTCACCCAGATGTCCGGCCTGAAGATGATCCACGTGCCCTATCGCGGCACCGGTCCGGCGCTGAACGACCTCGCGGCCGGCATCGTCGATGCCTATTTCGGCGATCCCGCGACGCTCGGCCTGATCCGCAGCGGCAAGGCGCGCGCCATGGCCGTGACCTCGCCCCAGCGCTGGCCCGTCCTCCCCGACACGCCGGCGCTCGACGAGGCCGTGAAGGGCTACGTGGCGGAGAACTGGTACGGACTCGCCGCCCCTGCCGGCACGCCCCAGCCGATCGTCGACCGGCTGTACGCGGCCATCGCCAAGGTCCTGGCCGAGCCGGACGTGAAGAAGAAATACGACGAGAGCGGTCTCACGCCGGCCCTCCTGCCGCCTGCCGAATACGTGGCCTTCCTGAAGCGCGATTCCGTCACCTGGGGTGACGTGGTACGCAAGGGCAACATCAAGATCGACGAGTAAGAATGACCTCCCGTCTGGCCGTCGACATCGGCGGCACGTTCACCGATGTCGTGCTGGAAACCGGCACGACGTCGCATGCCATCAAGGTCCTGACGACGCCCGACGCGCCCGAACGCGCCGTCCTGCAGGGCGTGCGCGCCATCCTGGCGGAAGCCAAGTGCCGTCCGCAGGACGTGACGCTCGTCGTCCACGGGACCACCCTCGCTACAAACGCGCTGATCGAGCGCAAGGGCGCCCGCACGGCGCTGATCACGACGCAAGGGTTCCGCGACTCCGTAGAGATGGCCTGGGAGCATCGCTTCGAGCAGTACGACATCCACATGGAGCGGCCGCCGCCGCTGGTGTCGCGCGACCTGCGCTTCGGTGTGCCGGAGCGCGTGGCCTCCGACGGCGCGGTGTTGCTGGCACTCGACGAAACGGCGGTGCGCCGCGTCGCCGCCGAACTCAAGGCGCGCAAGATCGAGGCGGTCGCGGTCTGCTTCCTGCACAGCTTCACCTACGAGGCGCACGAGCGTCGCGCCGGCTCGATCCTTGCCGAGGAACTGCCGGGCGTCGCCGTGTCGCTCTCCTGCGAGGTCTGCCCCGAGATCCGCGAATACGAGCGCACCTCGACCACCATCGCCAATGCCTATGTCCTGCCGCGCATGGAGGGATATCTCGGCCAGCTCGAAGCCGATCTGAAGACGGAAGGCATCGCAGGTCCGCTCCTGCTGATGATGTCGTCGGGCGGCATCACGACGGTCGATACGGCGCGACGCTACCCCGTGCGGCTGGTCGAGTCCGGACCGGCCGGCGGCGCCATCCTGGCACGCACGGTGGCGGCGGAGAACGATGCCCGACGGGCCGTCGCCTTCGACATGGGCGGCACCACCGCCAAGCTCACCCTGCTCGACGATCTCGAACTTCAGCGCTCGCGCCAGTTCGAGGTGGCGCGCGCCTATCGCTTCGTTCAGGGCTCCGGCCTGCCGGTGCGCATTCCCGTCATCGAGCTGGTCGAGATCGGCGCCGGCGGCGGCTCGATTGCCCGTCTCGATGCGCTGGGCCGCATCCAGGTCGGCCCCGACTCGGCGGGCAGCGTGCCCGGTCCCGCATCCTACGGCCGCGGCGGCACCGAGCCCACCGTCACCGACGCCGACACCGCGCTGGGGCGCCTCGATCCCACGCGCTTCGCGGGCGGCGCCATTCCGCTGCACCGCGACAAGGCCGAAGCGGCGCTGCAGGCGCTGGCCGGTCCGCTCGGCACGGATGCCCAGGGCGCCGCGGCCGGCGTTGCCGAAATCGTCGACGAGACCATGGCGAGTGCGGCCCGCGTGCACGCCGTCGAGAACGGCAAGGACACCGCCGACCGCGCGCTGATCGCTTTCGGCGGCGCCGCGCCGCTGCATGCCGCGCGGCTTGCCCGCAAGCTCGGCATGAAGCAGGTCATCGTGCCGGTCGGCGCCGGCGTCGGTTCCGCCTTCGGCTTCCTGCGCGCCTCCATCGCCTACGAGGTCGTAAGGACGCGCCATGTCAGGCTCGACATGTTCGACGCGAAGATGCTGAACGAGCTGTTCGCCGCCATGCGGGCGGAGGCCGAGGCCGTCGTGCGGCCCGCGGCGCCGGGCGAGACTCTGGTCGAATCGCGACAGGCCTTCATGCGCTATCGCGGCCAGGGCCATGAGATCGCGGTGCCGCTGCCAAACGAGCCGTTCGGCGCCGACGCCGCCGCCGAATTGCGCTGCCGCTTCGAGGCGACCTACGAGCAGGTGTTCGGCCGCGCCATTCCCAGGCTGGAAGTCGAAGCCCTGACCTGGACTCTCTCGCTCGCCACCGACCGGCCGCTGCCGCCGCCCGCCAAGCCCGTCGCGAGGGTCGCCGCTCCCACACCGTCGGGCCATCGCGAGGTGTTCGATCCGGTGAGCGGCCGCCAGGAGCAGGCCGCCCTCCACGAACGCAAGGTGCTGAAGCCCGGAATGTCGTTCGAAGGACCGGCGCTGATCGTCGAGGACGGCACCACCACCGTCGTTCCCACCGGCTTCATCGCCCACGTCAACGAAGTGGGCCAGATCGTCCTGGAGGACCGCGCATGAGCACCTCTCCCAAGTCGCCATTGGGCGACATCCGCCTGCAGGTGATGTGGAACCGTCTGCTCTCCGTCGTCGAGGAACAGGCGCGCGCGCTGGTGCGCACCGCCTTCTCGACCAGTGCGCGCGAGGCCGGCGACATCTCGGCCGGCGTATTCGATCTCGAGGGCCGAATGCTGGCGCAGGCCGTCACCGGCACGCCGGGCCACGTGAATTCGATGGCGCGCAGCGTCATCCATTTCATTCGCGAGTTCCCGGTCGAGACGATGAAGCCCGGCGATGCCTACGTCACCAACGATCCGTGGAAGGGCACCGGCCATCTCTACGACATCGTCGTCACCTCCCCCGCCTTCCACAACGGCAAGCTGGTGGCGCTGTTTTCCTGCACCACGCACGTGGTCGACATTGGCGGTCTGGGCCAGTCGCCGGACGGGCGCCAGGTCTTCCACGAGGGTCTGTTCCTGCCGCTTCTGCCGTTGATGCGCGAGGGCGTGATCGACGAAAGCGTGATGCGCATCGTGCGCGCCAATGTGCGCGAGCCGGTGCAGGTCGAGGGCGACATCCACGCGTTGATCGGCTGCAACGGCATCGGCGAGAAGCGGCTGTCCGACATGATGGCCGAGCACGGGATCGACAGTCTCGACGAGCTGGGCGCGCACATCATCGAGAAGAGCCGCGCCGGCATGATCGCGGCCATCTCCCAGCTGCCGCGCGGCACCTGGAAAGGCCATATGCGGATCGACGGCTACGACGCGCCGATCGACCTGCATGCCGCCGTCACCATACATCCCGACCATATCTCCGTGGACTATGCCGGCACCTCGGGCTCGTCGATCTACGGCATCAATTCGCCCATGTGCTACACCGAGGCCTACACCGCCTTCGGCATCAAGTGCATCGTGGCGCCGACCATCCCGAACAATGCTGGCACGCTCGACTCGATCCTCGTCACAGCGCCCGAGAATACCATCGTCAACGCACTCCACCCTGCCGCGGTGAATGCACGCAGCACGATCGGCCACATGCTGCCCGATGTCTGCTTCGACGCGCTGCATCAGGTCATCCCGGGGCAGGTTCCCGCCGAAGGCACGTCCAACCTGTGGAACCTGAAGCTCGGTGCCGGCCACGGCATGACGGGAACGATTGGCAACAGCCGTCCCTTCATGGTGACGACCTTTCATTCCGGTGGAGCGGGCGCGCGTCCGACGCTCGACGGGCTCTCGGCCACTCCCTTTCCGTCGGGCGTGCGCAACGTGCCGGTGGAGATAACCGAGACCATCGCGCCCGTTGTCATCTGGAAGAAGGAGTATCGCCAGGACTCGGGTGGCCCCGGCGCGCA
Organism: Reyranella sp.; assembly: GCF_030651995.1. Taxonomy (GTDB): domain Bacteria; phylum Pseudomonadota; class Alphaproteobacteria; order Reyranellales; family Reyranellaceae; genus Reyranella. The sequence continues at coordinate 75,925 of NZ_JAUSBN010000013.1, read as the reverse complement.
CCGCGGCGGCCTCGGACAGGTGATGGAGGTCGAGCATCGCGAAGGCGCGCCCTTCGGCATCTTCGCCACCTTCGAACGCGTGAAGTATCCCGCACGCGGCCGCGACGGCGGCAAGCCCGGCGGCAACGGCCGCCTGTCGCTCGCGTCGGGCCAGGAGCTGAAGGCCAAGGGCTTCCAGACAATCCCCGCCGGCGAACGACTCGTGGTCGAGATGCCCGGCGGCGGTGGTTACGGCGATCCGGCGAAGCGCGATCCCGACGCCGTCAAACGCGACGTGCGCCTCGGCCTGGTCAGCCAGGAAGCGGCCAAGGCGGCCTACGGCGTCGAGGGCGATTAGGGCGCCAACACAAAAGACCCGTCAGAAGCTCTTGTCGAACGCCGGCCGGTGCTTGTTGCGCAGCTTGAAGTCCTGGCGGTCGGCCTTGCGCGGCGCACGCACCCAGACCTCGCGGTTGGGATGCAGGCCGCCGCCGCGCGTCGCCGGCACCGCGCTCGTGCGGGCGCGATGAAGCAGGCGCGTGTCGGCGATGCCGCAATTGGGATGGATGCCGCCATTGTCGGCGACCACCTTCTCCCACGCCGCCTTGCGCTTGGCGAAAACGGCAGGATCCTTCAACGCGGTGCAGTTCAGTTCGTTGACGTTGAGGTCGGCCACGATCTCGTCGCCATCCTCGACCAGCGCGATCGGGCCACCGAGCGCCGCTTCAGGGCCGACATGGCCAATCACGAGGCCGACCGAACCGCCCGAGAAGCGGGCATCGGTCATCAGCGCCACGACGATGTTGCGTTCGCGGCAGAGCGTCGTGATACGCGAGGTCGGATCAAGCATCTCCGGCATGCCGGGCGCGCCGCTCGGTCCCTCGTAGCGCACGATGATCATGTCGTGGTTCTGGAAGGTCTCCGGCGTCTCGTCGAGCGCCTTGAGCAGGCCCTGCTCGCCCTCGAAGACGCGCGCGCGGCCGCGAAACAGGTTGTCCTCCAGGCCGCCCTCGACGCCCGCGAGCTTCAGGATCGCGGAGAAGTCCGGCGACAGGTTGCCGCCCAGCATGCGCAGGCCGCCGGTCGGCTTGTAGGGCTTCTCGACCGGATAGATGACGCGCCCGTCGGCCTTCTTCGCCCCCAACCGCGCGACCTGCTGCGCCAGCGTTTCGCCGGTGCAGGTCAGGACGTTGCCGTTCAGCAGGCCGGCCTCGAGCAGCTCGCGCACGATCACCTGCACGCCGCCAACTTCGTCGATGTCGACCATCGAATACTTGCCGTAGGGCCGCGCGTCGGTGAGCACCGGCACGACATGCTGCGAGAGGTAGTTGAACTCCTCCGGCGTCATGACGTCCTTCCAGAAGTCGCCGAAGCCGGCGGCGCGGGCGATTTCCGGGGCGTGCAGCACGACGTTGGTCGAGCCGCCGATGGCCATCGACACGATCACCGCGTTGCGGATCGAATCGCGCACGACGATGTCGCGCGGCCTCAGGTCCTTCGCGATCAGATTGGCCAGCAGGTCGACCAGCTCGGCGGCGAATTCGCCGGTGCGGCGCGGATCGTCGGACGGCGGCGCCACCATGTGCAGCGGCTGCATGCCGACCACGCCGATGAAGGTCTGCATGGTGTTGTAGGTGAACATGCCACCGCAGCTGCCGTAGCCCGGGCAGGCATGGCAGGCGATGTGATGCCGGTATTCGGGATCGGGATGACCGGCGACCTGGTAGGCGCTCACGATGTCCAGCGCCTCGCCGGTGTTCGGATCCTTGCCTGGATGGATCGGGCCGTCCGACATGATGATCGAGGGCAGGTCGTGCTCGAGCAGGGCCGAGAGCGTGCCGACCGGCGGCTTGTCGCAGGCCACGACCGCGATCGTGCCGGCGAGACCGGTGGCGCTCAGATGCTCGCACAGCGCATCCTGCGTGACCTCGCGGCCGATCAGCGAGTAGCGCATCTCGCGCGTGCCGTTGCGAATGCCATCCGACGTGGCGATCGTGTACTCGGGCTGGACGAGGCGCATCTTGAGCTGGTTCGCGCCGGTGCCGATGCGGGCCTTGAGCTGGGCGTGGATCGCCTCGACCTTCGACATGACGCCGAGATAGCACTGGCTGTCGCCCTTGGTGCCGACGACGCCGACCGACGGCTCGTGGATGAGATTCGGGTCGGTTCCGAGCGCGCGGGCCACCCCGATCGTCTGGGTGGAGCGGCCAGGATGTCGGTCAATGGTCACAAAGCTCGGCTTCATCACAACCATCCCATGGGACTTGCAGACGTTGGTCCGCCTGCGCGGCGGACGGGTTTGGCGGTATATCACAGGCCCGGCAGGCCATTCCCGCGAATTCTTCGACGGCAGCACGGGCTTCGAGCCGCTCCCCGGAACCGGGGTTCGCCGCGTTCGGCCTTGGCTCCCGACCGCCGGGCAGGCATGCTCGCGCGAAACACGGCGCCCGGCTTCGGCATGCGCAATGAACGAGGAAACCAAGATGTGGCAGCCCAGCGAGCGTTACCCGGACCCGGCCGTGCGCGTGCTCGACCCGTCGTTCAACCAGTACCGGCTGGTGCTGGCCTCGGTCGAGCGGCTCTACACGGGCTGTCGCTGGTCGGAGGGCCCCGTCTGGTTCGGCGACGGCCGCTATCTGCTGTGGAGCGACATTCCCAACAACCGCGTGCTGCGCTGGGATGAGGAGACGGGCAACGTCTCGATCTTCCGCAAGCCCTCCAACAACGCCAACGGCCATACGCGCGACCGCCGCGGCCGCCTGATCGCCTGCGAGCACGATGCCCGCCGTGTGGTCCGCTTCGAGTATGACGGCGCCATCACGGTGCTGGCCGATTCCCACGACGGCAAGCCGCTCAACTCGCCCAACGACGTGGTGGTGAAGTCGGATGGCTCGATCTGGTTCACCGATCCCACGTTCGGCATCCTGGGCTTCTACGAGGGCCACAAGGAAGAGAGCGAGAACAGGCCCGCCGTCTATCGACTCGATCCGACGACCGGCAAGCTCGCCGTGATGGCCGACGACATTCCCGGCCCCAATGGGCTGGCCTTCTCGCCCGATGAGAAGAAGCTCTACGTCGTGGCGTCGCGCGCCGAGCCGCACCGCACCATCCTGTCCTACGACGTGTCGACCGACGGCACGGCGCTGGGCAAGGGCTCGGTGCTGATCGATGCCGGGCCGGGCGGCTCGCCCGACGGCTTCCGCGTCGATGTCGACGGCAACCTGTGGTGCGGCTGGGGCATGGGCTCGGCCGAGCTCGACGGCGTCCGCGTCTTCAATCCGGCGGGCAAGCCGATCGGCCACATCGACCTGCCGGAGCGCTGCGCCAACGTCTGCTTCGGCGGCCGCTACCGCAACCGCCTGTTCATGGCGGCGAGTCACTCGCTCTACGCGCTCTACGTCAACACCCAAGGCGCGATCGGCGGCTGATCATGTCCGGAGTCGAGTCGAGCTATGCCTGGTGGCGCCTGGCCGCCAGCGTGACGCTGAGCACGGTCGGCGGTATCGGCATGTGGTGCCTCGTCGTGGCGCTGCCGTCGATCCAGCAGGATCTCGGCATCACCCGCGCCGACATCTCCTTCGCCTACACGATGAACACGCTGGGCTTCTTCGCCGGCGGCGTCACCTGGGGCAAACTGGTCGACAAGCGCGGCATCGTCCTCACCGCGGTGCTGAGCGCGACCGGCCTGGCGCTGGGCTTCGCGCTGGCGCCGCTGGCGACGGCGCTGCCCCTGTTCGCCGCGGTTCAGGTGCTGATCGGCTTCAGCTCGGCCGCGACCTTCGCCCCCCTGGTCGCCGACATCTCGCACTGGTTCGACCGGCGGCGCGGCATCGCGGTGGCCATCGCCGCCTCCGGCAACTATCTCGCCGGTGCGATCTGGCCGACGATCATCCAGATGCTGATCCACGATCACGGCTGGCGGGTCACCTATTGGGCCGCCGGCGCGCTGTGTTTCGTGGCGATGATCCCGCTGGCGCTGACCTTGCGCCGCAAGCCGCCGCAGGAGCAGATGACGGGCGCCGCGGGAACGGCCGGCGCCGCCGCCCATTCGGCGCGCTCGCTCGGCCTCTCGCCCAACGCGCTGCAGGCCGTGCTTGTCGTGGCCGGCATCGGCTGCTGTGTCGCCATGTCGATGCCGCAGGTCCATATCGTCGCCTACTGCGCCGACCTGGGCTATGGCGTGGCGCGCGGCGCGGAGATGCTGTCGCTGATGTTGGGCTTCGGCATCGTGAGCCGCATCGCCTCAGGCTGGATCGCCGACCGGGTGGGCGGCGTGAAGACGCTGCTGCTGGGCTCGACCTTGCAATGCGTGGCGCTGGTCTTCTATCTCATCGACGACTCCGTGACCTCGCTGTATCTCGCCTCGGCGATGTTCGGCCTCTTCCAGGGCGGCATCGTGCCTTCCTATGCCATCATCGTGCGCGAGTATTTTCCGCCCAAGGAAGCCGGCTTCCGGGTCGGACTCGCCATCTCCTCGACCCTGATCGGCATGGCGCTGGGCGGGTGGATGGGCGGCGTGCTGTTCGACATGACCGGCTCCTACCGGGCCGCCTTCATCAACGGCATCGCCTGGAACCTGCTTAACGGCGCGGTGGCCTGGTGGCTGCTGTTCCGCCAGAACCGCCGCAACGTCTTCGCGACAGGTTAGCGCCGCATCGCCGTCAGCAGCGCGTCGCCGGTATAGGGCTTGCGGATGCGCGGCACGCCCAGAAGCTTGGGCGGGAAGGCGATGTCCTCGCCGTAGCCGGTGGTGAACACGAAGGGAATACCGAGCGACGCGAGATGCTCGGCGACGACGAAGCTCGTCTCGCGGCCGAGATTGATGTCGAGCAGGGCGAAGTCGGGCGGACGGGTGGCAATCGCCTTCATCGCGTGCGCCACGCTCGAGGCGACGCGCACCGTCTCGATGCCGGCGTGAACGATCGAACTCTCGGCGTCGAGCGCGATGATCATATTGTCCTCGACGATCAGCACGTCCTTGGGCAGGTCGGCGGCGCTCACGCCCGGGATCGCCTCCGCGGCGGGTTCGGCCAGCGCGCCCGGCGCCGGTCGAACGTAGCTCTCGGGTATCACGAACCTGGCGCACACGCCCGCCACATCGTAGTCGACGGCGGCCTCGCCCTTCAGGTCGTAGGGAATGGAGCGCTCGATGACCGTCGTGCCGAAGCCGCGCCGCGTCGGTTGCTCCACCGGCGGCCCGCCATGCTCGGTCCAGGTGATGTGCAGGTTGCGCTGTGCATCGAGCCGGGTCTCGATGTCGATGCCGCCGCGGCTGTCGCTCAGCGCACCGTACTTGGCGGAGTTCGTCATCAGCTCATGCACGACCAGCGCCAGGGTGGTGAATCCCTGCGGCTCCAGCAGCATCTCGGGGCCGGACAGACGCACGCGCGTGGCCTTGCTGCCGAGATACGCGCCGGCTTCGGCAACGACGAGGCCCCGGAACGAGGCCGGGCCCCAATTGTCGGCGGTGATCTGGTCATGGGCACGTGCCAGCGCCTGGATGCGACCGCCGACCACGTCGGCGAAGGCATCGACCGTGAGCGACGGGTCGCGGCTCTGCGAGATGACGCCGCGGATCAGGCCCAGGATGTTGCGGACCCGGTGGTTGAGCTCGGCGATCAGCAGCTCCTGCCGCTCCTGCGACCGCTTGCGCTCGAACTCGGTGATGTCGGAGAGACGCAGGATGACCTCGAGCAGGCTGACCCGCAGGCTCTCGGCGATGCGCAAGTCGACCGGCTGCCAAGGTACCGACTGTCCGCTCACCGTCTCGCGCCACAGTTCGAAGCTCTTGCGCGGTGTCAGGCGCGCGCCGAGCGAGCCGACCACGACCGGCTTGCTGGGATCGCCTGCCCAGTTCACCGTGCGCGACACTTCCTTGCGGAAAAAGACGAGAAAGTCGCGCGCCGGACGCGACAGCGGCACGACCAGCATGCCGGCCGCCCGGTCGGCGAAGGCGCGACCCGGCGGGTACTCGGCCGCAATCTCGTGGACAGCCAGGACTTCGCCCAGGTCGTGGCGCGCCAGATGGTCGATCAGGCCGGCGAACTGAGCCTGCGTCGGCGCCATGCCCTGCAGGTTGGCGTTGCCGCCGGTCCACACGCCGATGCCGTCGCACGAGAGAAGGTCGGCAATCTCGTCGAGATGCGAGACGATGCTGTCGAAGCGGGTGGCCTCCTCCGCCATCACGGTGACGAGCCGGTTGTGCAGCGTCCGGGCGCGCGCCTCGTAGGCCGATTCCTCGTCGCGTTCGCGGCTCTCCATCAGCAGCGAGAACATCTGGCCGAACAGTTCGGCCGCGGTGCGCCTTTCGAACGGGACGGTGTGGGGCACGCAATGATGGCAGGCGAACAGGCCCCACAATTTGCCGTCGCGCAGGATCGACACCGACATCGAGGCGCCGATGCCCATGTTCCTAAGATACTCGATGTGGATCGGCGACACGCTGCGCAGGATGCTCATCGACAGGTCGAGTGGCTGCCCGGCGAGGATGGCCGGCTCGATCGCGACGGGAATGGCCGAGACGTCGGGAACGATGCGCAGCCAGTTGCGCTCGTAGAGGATGCGCGCCTGCCGCGGAATATCCGAGGCCGGATAATGCAGGCCGAGATAGCTGTCGAGGCCGCCGCGCACCGATTCGGCGATCACCTCGCCCGAGCCGTCATGGTCAAAGCGATAGATCATCACGCGATCGAAGCCGGTGAGGCGGCGCATCTCGCGGGCCGCCACCCGATAGAAGGTCCTGAGGTCGGCCGTCTGCTGCAGCCGGGCGATCATGGCGCGCACCAGCGCACTCGAATTGACCCCCTGCTCGTCGCTGCAGGGCTCGCACTCGATGACGATCGTGTCCTCGTTCACATGGACCGCGAGGTCGAAGCGCGGACCGTCGGTCAGCAGCGCCACGGAGAAGGCGCGCGCCACGGTGCTGGTGAAGAGCGCGGTCTGCAGCTGGCCGCGGATAAGATGGATCGACTCGGGGGTGAAGACGTCGTCGATCGACCGGCCGATCAGCCCTGCCGGACCGGCGGCCAGCCACTCCGCGACGTTGCGCGAGGCGCGGGTGACCGTCCACTGCGTGCTGTCGAGGGCGATCAGGAAGCCGAACGGCTGGACGGCCCCAAGGAGGTGAATGGGCTCGCGGTCGCAATTGGTCAGGTCGACGGGAAGGCCAGTCTCAGCCATGCGCCGGCTCCGCCCCGAACAGTGCAAAGGCCTCGCGCGCGCCGAGCATCGTGCGCGCGGGTGAGGCGGCGACCGCTTCCGACCCTTCCAGCCGCTGCAGGAAGCCGCGCCAGAGATCGGCAGCCTCCCCGTGGCCGAGATAGTTTGTCGCCGCCCGTACCCGCGGGTCGGCATTCTCGCGGGCGCGCTTCACCAGCAGCCTGCCGCCCAGCCGCGAGCCTTCCAGCACGTAGAGCCGGCCGAACAGGCGGGCCTCGTCGCGCGTCACGTCGATGGTCGAGGCTGTCGGCATGGAAATTCCCAAAAGGGCGAGATCGCGGTCGAGCGCATCTGCGCGGCGACGCAAGGGCCAGTCCGGAACGAGGCGCGCCACACCACCCTGCTCCAGCGCCCGCTCCAGCGGGCCCACGACGCGGGCGAGCGCGGTCAGAAATGCCGAATAGGCATTCTCGTCCGCGTCGAAGGGACCGGAGAAGCGCGCGTCGACCTCTGCATGAAGATCCGCCGTCGCTGCTCGCAGCATCTGGCGGGCGGAAGTTCGTCCGGGCGCAGCGATGTGAAGCGCTGGCCGCATTGTTGGATATACGCAGGTTGACGCCAAAAGTTCGACCAACGGATTTATGTATTTTTTCGCAACCTTTTCCTCCCGATGGCGTTGTCGCTCCGCGATCCGCGGTCGATCTTCGAGGCGCCGTTTCTGCGCAAGCCTGTGCCCGCCCCGCCTACTGGCCGCCGCTCGCGCGCACCTGTAGAAAGTCCGGACCCGGCCCGATCTTCGGGATCCCCTCCAGCTACGGACGCCTCCATGCGCATCGTCGCCATCCGCGACATCGTCTCGCCGATCCGCTCCAAGATCGCCAACGCCTACATCGACTTCAGCCAGATGACCGCCTCGGTCGTCGCCGTGGTCACCGACGTGATGGTCGACGGCAAGCCGGTGGTGGGATTCGGCTTCAATTCGAACGGCCGCTACGCGCAGCACGGGCTGCTGGGCGAACGCTTCATCCCCCGGCTCAGCCAGGCCACGCCCGATTCGCTGCTCGATGCCGAGGGACTGCTCGATCCCGCGAAATGCTGGGCCGTCATGATGGCCAACGAAAAGCCCGGCGGCCACGGCGAGCGCTCCGTCGCCGTCGGCGTGCTCGACATGGCGATCTGGGACGCCGTCGCCAAGGCCAAGAGGGTGCCGCTGTGGAAGCTGCTGGCCGACCGCTACAATGGCGGACAGGCCGACGACAAGGCCTGGGTCTATGCCGCCGGCGGCTATTACTATCCCGGCAAGGGGCTGCAGGCGCTGCAGGACGAGATGAAGCACTATCTCGGCCTCGGCTATTCCTGCGTGAAGATGAAGGTGGGCGGCGTGCCGCTGGCCGAGGATCTGAAGCGTATCGAGGCGGTGCTGGAGATCGTCGGTGCCGGCGAGCGGCTGGCGGTCGACGTCAACGGCAAGTTCGACCTCACCACCGCGATCGCGTTCGGACGCGCCATCGAGGGATTCGGCCTGCGCTGGTACGAGGAGCCACTCGACCCGCTCGACTACCTGGCGCACGCCGCGCTGGCCACCGAGTATGCCCCGCCGCTCGCCACCGGCGAGAACCTGTTCTCGATGCAGGATGCGCGGAACCTGATCCGCCATGGCGGCCTGCGCCCCGACCGCGACATCCTGCAATACGATCCTGCCCTCTCCTACGGGCTGGTCGAGTATCTGCGCACGCTCGAGATGCTGAAGGCGCACGGCTGGTCGCCGCGGCGCTGCGTGCCGCACGGCGGGCACCAGTTCGCGCTGAACATCGCCGTCGGCCTGCAATGCGGCGGCAACGAATCCTACCCGCAGGTCTTCGCGCCATTCGGCGGCTTCGCCGACGACTGCGCCGTGGTCGACGGCTGCGTGTCGCTCCCGGACGCGCCGGGCATCGGCTTCGAACGCAAGGCCGACCTGTGGTCGGTGATGAAGGAAGTCGCCTGAGGGCGACCCGTTCGTTCCGTCAGCCGCGCCAGTTTTCCCAGCTGGCGTTGCCGTGCGGTTGATACCGGTCGTCCTGCGGGATGCCCGACTTCGCGCACCCCGCCACAGCGCCCGCCATGGCGAATGCCAGAACCAGCGCGATCATCTTGAAGAGAGTTGTCATGCCGCCGACATGACACCCGATCACGACGGTTTCAACAAACCAGACTTCACAAGTGCGCTAACGCCCACTTCCTGATCCTTCATGTAAGCTGCGAACTCCTCCGTCGTCGAGGGACGTGGCACGGCACCAAGCTCCACGAGCTTCGCGGCAATGGCAGGATCCTTGAGCGCCTTCACGACGGCGCCGTTCAGCGTGTCGAGGATCGGCTTGGGCGTCTCGACGCGCGCCAGCAGGCCGGCCGTCGTTCCGCCGTCGAATGGCTTGCTGCCGATGTCGGTAAGCGACGGCATGTCCGGCAACTGCCCGACGCGGCCGGGACTCATCGCCAGCAGGCCCTTGAGCTTGCCCGACTTGATGTGCGGCAGGGAGGTCGTGAGCTGGTCCATGTAGAGATCGATCTGACCCGACATCAGGTCGGTGAGGCCGGGGCCCGACCCCTTGTACGGGATGATGTTGAACTTCACGCCTTCGTTCACCTCGAGGCGCAGGATTGCGATGTGGTTGGTGGTGCCGTTGCCGGCATGGCCGATGGTGACGGTGCCCGGCTTGGCCTTGGCTTCGGCAAGGGCCGCGCGGATGTCGGCGAAGCGCCCGTCCGCCTTGCCGACGAGGATCATCGGCACGGTCGACAGCAGGCTGATCGGCGCGAACATCGGCACCAGCGACGGTTTTCCGGCGAGATAGGGCGAGACGTACAGCACGCTGAAGCTGCCCATGACGACGGTATAGCCATCGGCCGGCGCATTCGCCGCCGCTTCCGAACCGACAAGCCCGCCGGCACCCGGCCGGTTGTCGACGATCACCGTCTGGCCGAGGGTACGCGACATGCCTTCACCCACCAGCCTCGACGTCAGGTCGTAATTGCCGCCGGCGGCGAAGGGCACGATCCAGCGGATCGGCTTGGTGGGATAGGCCTGCGCCCAGGCCGGAGCGGCTGCCGCACCGACAGTCGATAGTGCCAGGCCGCTGCCCAGCAGCTTGCGTCGCGATATCGTCATCTCGAACCTCCCCAATTCCGCTCAGACTGATTGCAATTTCGAGGGATGCGCGCCACACCGGAAGCACCCGTTCAATCGCTGAGAGAAACCGCATGCCGGAGCATCAAACCCCGCTCATTGCGACGATTGCTGCGGGACTGATGCTCGCCTTCGTGCTCGGCCTGATCGCCCAGCGGCTGCGGGTGCAGCCCCTGGTCGGCTATCTGCTGGCCGGCGTGATGGTCGGCCCCTATACGCCGGGCTTCACGGCCGACCCCGCCCTCGCGACGGAGCTCGCCGAGATCGGCGTCATCCTGCTCATGTTCGGCGTGGGCCTGCATTTCTCCCTGAAGGATCTTCTTTCGGTCGGACGCATCGCCATCCCCGGCGCCATCGGGCAGATCGCCGTCGCGACACTGATGGGCGCCGGTCTCTCCTGGGCGCTCGGCTGGCCGCCGCTGGCCGGCTTCGTCTTCGGCCTCGCCCTCTCGGTGGCCAGTACCGTCGTGCTCATCCGTGCCCTGCAGGACCGTCACATCCTCGAGACGCATCGTGGCCGGATCGCCGTCGGCTGGCTGGTGGTCGAGGACCTCGTGATGGTGCTGGCGCTGGTCCTGCTGCCAGCCCTCGCGTTGGCGACGGAGGGCAATGGCGTGCCCCCCACCCGCATCCTGTTGAGCCTTCTCGCCACCCTGGCCAAGGTCTCGATCTTCGTGGCGATCATGCTGATCATCGGTCGGCGCGTCATCCCCTGGCTGATGCACTATACTGCGCATACCGGGTCTCGCGAGTTGTTCCGGCTCGCCGTCTATGCCGTCGCGCTCGGGGTCGCCTACGGCGCGCACTACTTCTTCGACGTCTCCTTCGCCCTCGGCGCCTTCTTTGCCGGCATGGTGCTGGGCGAGAGCGACCTCAGCCAGCGGGCGGCGGAAGAAGCCATCCCGCTGCGCGACGCCTTCGCGGTGCTGTTCTTCGTCTCGGTCGGGATGCTGCTGAACCCGATGGTGTTCCTGGATGCGCCGCTGGCCGTGATCGCGACCATCGCGATCATCGTCGTCGGCAAGTCGGCGGCCGCCTATCTGATCGTCCGCGCCTTCGGCCACAGCCGGTCGACCGCCTTCACCGTCTCGGCTAGCCTCGCGCAGATCGGCGAATTCTCCTTCATCCTGATCGGTATCGGCATCGGCCTGAACATGGTGCCGAACGAGTCGCGCGACCTCGTCCTGGCCGGGGCCATCGTGTCGATCATGGTGAACCCGTTCGTCTTCACACTGCTCGAGCGCCTGGGCACCGACAAGGAGGCCGCGCCGAGCGACAAGCCCGCTGCCGAACCCGAGACCGATCTTACGCCGACGGCCCTCAGCGGCCATGACATCGTGATCGGCTACGGTCGCGTCGGCTCGCTGGTCGGCGCCGGCCTGGCGCGCGACGGCGGCAAGATGATCGTCGTCGAAGCCAGCGACGCGGGCATCGAGCAGGCCCGCCGCGACGGAGCGGAAGTCTTTTCCGGCAACGCGGCAGAGCCCGCGATCATCGGCGCAATCAATCTGGCCGGCGCACGGCGCCTCTACGTCACCATCCCCGAGCCATTCGAGGCCGGCCAGATCGTCCAGCAGGCCCGCGCCGCCAATCCCAAGCTCGACATCCTGGCCCGCGCCCATTCGAGCGCGACGGTGGAGCACCTCGGCAGGCTCGGCGCCAACCTCGTCGTGCTGGGCGAGACGGAAATCGCCCATCGCATGCTCGAGCGCGAACGCGGCGACACCCCGACGGCGGCAGCCTGATCCGGGTTGAACGACCGTTTACAGGACGCCCCCCTTCTGCCCCAATCGTGGCCCACCTCGCGGAAATGCCGGCTGGATCGCCGGCACATCGGGAGAGCGAGACATGACCATGCGTCGTGCATTCCTCCGGGGAATGGCCGCAGCTTCCCTCTTCGGCGGCTTGGCGGGGGCTTCCGCAGCAGGGGCGCAACCGAACCCGGCCAACGCCGCGCGCCTCGGGCTCAAGGGCTACGATCCGGTGGCCTATTTCACCCTGGGCGTGGCGACGCCGGGGAGCGCCAACCACGAGCTCGTCTGGGATGGCGTGCGCTACCGCTTTGCGACCGCCCGGCACCGCGATCTCTTCCAAGCCGATCCCGACAGGTACGCGCCGCAGTTCGGCGGCCAGTGCGCCATGAACATGGCCAACGGCAACCTGCGCGAATCCGACCCGACCATCTGGGTGATCTCCGACGGACGCCTCTACGTCTTCGCCAGCTCAGCCGGGTCGGAGCGCTTTCGCCTGGAAGCTGCGGCCAACGCGGCACGCGCCGCGACCAACTGGCAGACGCTGAAGAACACGCCGAGCCAGTAGGCAAGCGTCCCTCGCCTCACTCCAGCCCGGCCTTGCGAAGGCTCGCCGCGAGCCGCTGCTGCAGCGCGGGATCCTGGAAGCGCGTGCCGAAGCTCGCTGCGTCGAGATGCGGATTCTTGCGCCGGCCCTCGTCCATCGCCTCCTTCGCGTCGGTCGCGCGTCCCATTTCGGCATAGGCGCCGGCCAGCGGCAGGTCGAGCAGCGGATAGGCCGGGAAACGTGCGCGCACGGTCTCGAGCAGCCGCACGGCATCGGCGTAGCGGCCGCTCAGCAGATACGCGATGCCGAGATTGAGCGCCGCTTCGGGGCCGATGTTTGGGTTGAGGCGGTTGGCGATCTCCGCGGTTGCGATCGCCTCCTCGATGCGCCCGGTCCACAGCAGCACCGCGGCCCGCGCCCGAAGCACCTCGGCATCGCTGGGGTTGATCTCGAGCGCGCGCTCCGACTCGGCCATCGCCAGGTCGTACTTGCGGATGGCGGCGTAGGCGCGGGCGAGCACGCCGTGCGCCAGCACGTTCTCCTCGTCGAGATCGATCGCCTTCTGGGCGTAGCGAATCGCGGTGTCGATGTCCTGCTGGACGAACTCCGACCAGCCGAAGGTGGCGCGTTCGAAATGGACGCCGGCCAGCTCGGCGTAGGCGTCGGCATAGTTCGGCGCCATCACCATTGCCTTCTCCAGCATCTCGCGCGCCGCGCGGTTGCCCGATGGCGTCGTCTCCGCCGCCCGGGTGCGGCCGCGCAGGAGCATGTCGTAGGCGTCGAGATTGTCGGTCGGCTTGCGCAGGGACTCCTGCACGGCGAGCTGCTGCAGGTTGGTCGCGATGGTGCCGGCGATCCGGCGGGCGATGCGGTCCTGGACAGCAAAGATATCGCCCAGATCGTCGTCGTAGTGCTCCGACCAGAGCTGCGTCCCCGTCATCGCGTCGCTCAACTGCACGGTGACACGCACGCGCGGCCCCATGCGGCGCACCGTGCCTCCCACGATGTACCGAGCGCGGAGCGCGCGCCCGATCTCCTGCGGCGACACGTTCTTTCCGCGAAACGGCAGCACGGCCCCGTACGACAGCACGGTGAGCTGCTTGAAGCGCCCGAGCGCCCGGGTGATGTCCTCGGTCAGCCCGTCGGAGAAGTAGTCCTGGGCAGGATCCCCGCTCTGGTTGGCGAAGACCAGAACGGCCACCGACAGGCCCGTCTCGACCGGCGCCAGCGCAGACGCCACCGCCTCCTCCCCTGCCGGTACGAAGCGGCCGGAGAAATAGGCAAGCGTACCGGCGCCCACCAGCAGGGCCGCCGCAACACCCGCCAGGGCGACCGCCGCGCGCTTGCGTCCCCGCGGCCGGGGCGCTGCCTTTTCGCCCTGGGCGAGCGCGGGTGCGTCGAGCGTATAGACACGAACCGGACGGTCTATGTTCTTCACCGAGCGGTTGCCGAGGTCGCGGAACGGCAAAGCGAGCTTGTCGCGCACCTGCTCATAAACACTGACCGAGAGGACGATGGCGCCCGGCTCGGCCACGCCCTGCAGCCGGGCGGCGACGTTTACCGTATCGCCGAACACATCGTCGTCGGACGCGATGACGTCGCCCAGGTGCAGGCCGATCCGGAAGGCCTGCCGCCGCTCGGCTGGAACGCCTTCGTTGCGCTCCGCCATGCCGCGCTGCAGCTCGACGGCGGACCGTACCGCCTCGACCGCGCTGCCGAACTCGACCATCACGCCGTCGCCCACCGTCTTCACGATGCGGCCGCCGAACCGTTCCATCACCGGCGCCACCAGCTCGGCCAGATGCGCACGCAGGTCGACGAGGGTGCGTTCCTCGTCGGCGCGCATCATGCGGCTGTAGCCGGAGACGTCGGCGAACAGGATGGTCGCCAGCCTGCGGGCGGTGAGGGAAGACGTCATCGGTCTCGCGTCAGTGCCGGTTGTGATAAAGAAAGAACTCTTCGGTCATGCTGCTGCTCCCTGGCAGCGGCCACAATATGGCGCTCTGACGGTCTTTGCCGCCAGAGCGGGTTCGAGAGCGAGATGTCACCGTCACTGCGCCACTTTGCGTGCCTGTTCTGCGTCACCCTTGCGACGCCAGCGCTCGCACAGGGGCCGGCTCCGACCGTACTCGACTGCACCGGCCCCTTCGCCCGCACCGCCGACGAACGCACGCTCGCGCAGGTCTTCGGCGCCGCCAATGTCGAACGGGCCGACGTTCCCGTGGGCGAGGGCAACACGGAGCCGGGAACGGTCATCTTCGCGAAGGATCCGGCCAAGCGCATCGACATCCTCTGGCACGATGCCTATTCCCGTCCCAACGTCATCATCATCCGCAACGGCTCGACCTGGCCGGTTGCCGTCACCGGCCTCGACAAGCCGGTCGTGAACGGCACCCCCCTGACGGAAATCGAGGCCATGAACGGCAAGCCCTTCACCCTGACGGGTTTTGGCTGGGACCTCGGCGGCTATGCCAACGGCTGGGACGGCGGCCGTCTCGAAAAGCCTGTGGGCGGCTGCAACCTCTCGGTCCGCTTCGACCCGGCAAGCGATGCACCCGGCGATGCCCTCGACAAGGTGAACGGCGATGTCGAGTTCCTGTCGACCGACCGCGCCATGCGCCAGACCAGACCGGTCGTCATCGAGATCGAACTGGGCTGGCCGCAGTAGCGCCCGCCACGACGCCTCCGCCATCCTCCGAGGGCGGAGGACATGCCGGTCTGGCGCTTCAGGGGTGAATCTGCAAAGCTCGGCAATCATCGTCGCGATGGCCGTGTGGGAGACAAAGAGCGTGTCAGCGCCGCGTTGGTGGGAATCGTTGCGGCAGATCGCGGTTGCTGCCCTGACCGGCCGGAAGCCGGGCTCGCCAAGGCTCCTCCTGCAGCTTGCGGTCGTGTTCTGCGTCGTCGTCGGCCTCTACGATGCCCTGACGATCATCCTCTACTTCTCCGGCGGTCCGTATATCGGTCCACAGCGATCGCTCCTGTTCCCCGACTTCATTGTCTTTCACGCGGCCAGCCGTGCGTTCCTCGAGGGGAAGCTCGGGGTGATCTATCAACTGGCGGCCTTCTCGGATTTCGAGAACCTGAACTATCCGGAATACTTCAAGCAACCCGTCAATTTTCGCCCCTTCATGTACCCGCCGACCTGGCTTCTCCTGACCATACCGCTCGCATGGTTCAGCGTTCTCGCGGCGTACAGCGGCTTCATGGCGGCGACAGCAGCGCTCGCAACGCTCCTCGCCGGCAGGAGCAACTTCTGGATCTGGATGGCAACGCTCACCTCGCCGGCCGCTCTCTGGACGATGATCGCCGGCCAGAACGCCTTCCTGAACATCGGGCTGTTCTACGGCGGGATGCGCCTTGTCGACCGGTCGCCGGCGGCCGCAGGCATCCTGCTGGGCATACTCTCCTACAAGCCCCAGCTCTGCGTCCTCGTTCCCGTCGCGCTGCTCGCGGCGCGCCGATGGCAGGCCCTGGCGTGGATGATCGGCACGACGGTCCTCATGGCATTGGCAAGCCTGGCCGTGTTTGGCCTGGAGTTCTGGGTCCAGTTCTTCGAGATGGCGCGAGAAAGATCGGGACCGGAATTCGCCGCCTTGATGTTCCAGCATGTCTCGACCTTCATCACGACGATATTGGTCGCGAGCCGCCTCCTCGGCCTTCCATCCTCTCTCGCCAACCTGGTGCATCTGGCCGGAGCGCTTGCCGCGGTGATCGTCGTCTGGCGGGCGTTCAGCCGGCACGAGCTGAGCGACGAAGCCACGGCGGTCCTCGCCGCCGGTACGCTCCTGGTGTCGCCCTATCTGATCAACTACGACCTGCTCCTGCTGATGCCGGCGGCGCTGATGGTCTTCCGGCGTCGCATGGAAGCCGATCTCTATCCGGGCGAACTGCTCTTCTATGTCGGGCTGTGGCTCATTCCCAACATCGGCATCCGGCTCAACGGCATGGGGATTCCCTTGATGCCGGTCTTCGTCGTCGGCCTGCTCTTCCTTGCGTGGCAGGCCCTGAAGCAGCGCGCGCCCGGGCTGCCGCGCGCTGCCTGAGAAGCGGCCTCGTTCACTGCCCCTTGAAAACCGGTGGACGCTTCTCGGCGAAGGCGCGGCGCGCTTCCTTGGCGTCTTCCGAGCCGTTCAGGATGCCGCCGGCATTCGAGGTGAGGACCATGGTGGTCTCCATCGTGCTGTCGAGGGCCGCGCGCATGATGCGCTTGCCGACCCATTGCACCAGCGGCGGCACCTTGATGATGCGGTCGCACAGGGCCCGCGTGGTCTCCTCGAGCTTGTCCAACGCCACGAGGTGATTGAGCATGCCCCAGTCGTAGGCGCGCTGGGCGTCGAGCTCGCCGGTGTAGGCGAATTCGAGCGCGCGGCCGAGGCCAACCATCTTCGGCAGATAGTAGGAGCCGCCGTTCTCGATGATCTGGCCGGCATTCTGGTAGCCGATGAAGCGCGTCTTCTCGCAGCCGATGCGGATGTCGCAGTGAAGCGCCATGTCCATGCCCGATCCGACCGCCGGACCGTTGATCATGGCGATGGTCGGCTTGCGGATCAGCGAGATGTCGCGGTGAAGCTTGGTGAAGCCGTGGAAAAAATGCTGACGCGCGGCATCGGGGCCCTCGTGCGCGCCGCGGGCGCCGGGGAAGTCCTCGCCCGTCACCTCGGCCGGCATCTTCGAGCGCAGGTCGGCGCCGGCACAGAAGACGCGGCCGACCCCGGTGAGCACGATCACGCGAATCTTCGGATCGTCGTCGCCGGCGCGCATGTACTCACCGACCTTGGCGACGGTGCCGTTTTCCTCCGCCGTCCCGACCAGCGCGTTGAGCCGGTCCGGGCGGTTGAACCTGATCCAGAGAATTCCGTTCTCCTCGGGTTCGTAGGACAAGTAGTCGACAAGCTTCGGCGCCATGCGTGTTTCCTCCACTGCTGATCCGGCGGAAGCGGAGTATCCACCGGCCCAGGGCCACCGTCATGGGTGCAGTTTCGCAGCGCCCTTCCAGATCGCGCCTTCGACGTCGAGGCCGCGCAGTCGCAGGCGCGCGGCTAAGCCGCCTCCTCCAGCGACGAGCAGGCGCCGCTGACACGGGTCTGGCGCATGTAGCGGCGGTGGCGGTCGGCGTCGTAGCCGCTGCCGGCGTGCAGCAGGCAACGATTGTCCCAGAGGACGACGTCACCCGGCTGCCAGGCGTGATGGTAGACGTGCTCGGGACGGATCGCCTCGTCGGTCAGCGCGTCGATCAGGGCGCGGCCGGCGGCGACGCTCATGCCCTCGATCTCGCGCACATGGCTGCCGAGGAACAGGTTCTTCGCCCCGGTCGCGGGATTGGTGCGGACCAGCCGCTGGCGCACCGGCGGCAGCGAGGCCGCCAGCTCCGGCGACACGGCATCGGGCGCGACCTTGGAGCGCGAATGGACGTAGTCGTGGATCGCGATCAGCGGCTCGAGCTCGGCCTTGCGCTCGGGCGGCAGGCGATCGTAGGCGGCACGCAGGGAAACGAACATGGTGATGCCGCCCTCGGACGGCGTCTCGTAGGCGCACATGATCGAGAGGAAGGCCGGCACCGGTTTGAACGAGGCATCGGAGTGCCACATGTTGTTGCCGGTGAGGAAGATCGTCTTCTTGTCCGCGTTACCGAGGGCCGTGCCGTCCGGCTGCACGTTGCCGATGGTGCCGAAATACTCGACCTTGCCGAGGCTGGTGTGGCTCGGCTCCGGATTGCCGAGCTGGCGCGTGAGCGCGAGCTGGCGGTCGTCGTCCATCGACTGGCCGGGGAAGCAGACGAAGGAGTAGCGGTCGATCGCCGCGTTGATCTCCGCCACGAGGTCGGGTGCGAGCGGCTGGCTCACATCGACGCCGCGGATGCGGACGCCGAATTCGGGATGGAGTTCTTCGTAACGAAGCTGGGGCATGGCGCGCGAACCTCCGGAATGCCGTCGGACCGCAGTCTTTCCGATTTGCGGCGTGCCGACCAGCCCGTCCAGCGGCCTCAGTCCCGCAGGTCGAGCTTTCCCTCCAGCTGCAGGAGTCGGACGGCCTGCAGCGACAGTATGCTCAGCGCGTCGCGGATCTCGCCGGCCTCGACCATCCGGAAGGCTTCCGCCAGCGGAACGCGCTTCACCACGAGCTCCTCCGTGGCTTCCGGTTCCGATTCGCCCGGCGTCAGGCCCCAGGCGAGATAGGCGACGGCGCGCTCGTCCGAGACGGAGTTCGAGAGATCGGCTTCCAGGATCTTCCGCCAGCGCCGCGCCACGAGCCCCGTCTCCTCGCGCAGCTCGCGAGCGGCCGAGTCGAGCGGGTCGACGCCGTGCGCCCCGCCGCCCTCGGGAATTTCCCAACTGTAGGCGTCGAGCGGGAACCGGTATTGACCGACCAGATAGGTATGGAATTCGGCATCGACCGGCACGACCCCGATGGCCAGGTTCTTGTAGTGCACCAACCCGTAGATGCCCGGCGTCCGTGCCGGCGTCAGCACCTCGTGATGGGTGAGCCGGATCCACGGGTTCTCGTACACCTCCTTCTGGGAGAGGATGGTCCAGGGGCCTTTCTTGCTGCTCTTCATCGGGGGTTCCCAAGTCTCTCGTTTGCATCGCGGTGCGGCCACGATCCGCCCGGCCCGCAGTGTCCCACCGAACAGGCCCGCGGGGCTATCACATGTGACTCAAGGGTCCCCACCATCGCCCCGTTGCCGTCCTCGTTCGGCACCGCCTCGACCGCCGCTGTACCGGGAAGACCGTGCGCGGCTTTTTTTCCTGCGAGATTCTTCAAAATATCAGCGATTTCTGCCTTAGTTGAGGATCATACTCCCCTTGGGGCGTTTGGGGCCGCCGGGAGCCGGGCGGCGGGCAATCAGGGAGGCTGGCAATGAAGAGACGTGTTCTGACGCAGGCGCTGTTGGTGGGGCTGGTGGCGCGGGGAGTCCCCGCCTTTGCCGCAAATCCGCTGCCGGCCCTGCAGGAGACGCCGGGTCTGCTGGACAAGGTGAAGTCGGGCGCCCTGCCGCCGGTGACCGCGCGCCTGCCGAAGCAGCCGCGTGTCATCGAGAGCTTCTCGGGCGCCGACGGCATCGGCCGGCATGGCGGCCAGCTCAACATGCTGGTCGCGGCCACGCGCGATACCCGGCTGATGACCGTCTACAGCTACACCCGACTGATCGTCTATGACGACAAGTTCAAGCTGCACCCCGACATCCTCGAGAGCTACGAGGTCAAGGAGGGCCGCGAGTTCACGTTCAAGCTGCGCGCCGGCCACAAATGGTCGGACGGCCACCCGTTCACGACCGAGGACTTCCGCTTCTTCTGGGAGGACATCGCCAACAACAAGGACCTGTCACCGAACGGTCCCTCCGTCGAACTGCTGGTCGACGGCAAGCCGCCGAGGGTCGAGATCCTCGACGAGGTGACGATCCGCTACAGCTGGGACAAGCCCAACCCGGACTTCATCGAGAGCCAGGCGCGCGCCGCCCCGCTGTTCCTGTTCCGCCCGGCCCATTACCTGAAGACGTTGCACGGCAAGTACACGGACGAGGAGGAAATCCTCAAGCGCTACAAGGGCAGTCGCTGGGCCAACGTCTACAAGCGCCAGGACGCGATGTACGGCAACAGCAACGTCGACCTGCCGACGCTCAACCCGTGGGTCCTGACCACGGTGCCGCCGGCCCAGCGCTTCGTCTTCGTGCGCAACCCCTACTTCCACCGCATCGACAGCAAGGGCCAGCAGCTCCCCTACATCAACGACGTGATCATGACCGTGGTCGCGGCCAACCTTATCCCGGCCAAGGCGGGGCTGGGCGAATCGGACCTGCAGCCGCGCTATCTCGGCCTGCGCGACTACACCTTCCTGCGCGACGCCGCCAAGACGTCCGGCATCAAGGCGCTCCTGTGGGAGAAGGGCTCGGGCTCGGAGGTCGCCTTCTATCCCAACATGAACGCCAACGACGAGACCTGGCGCAAGCTCAACCGCGACGTCCGCTTCCGCCGCGCGCTGTCGCTGGCCATCAATCGCGAGGAGCTGAGCGACGTCGTCTACAACGGGCTGGCCAAGCCGTCCGCCAACACGATCATGCCGCGCTCGCCCCTGTTCAAGCCGGAATACGCCACCAAGTGGGCGACCCAGGACGTGAAGGCCGCCAACAAGCTGCTGGACGAGATCGGGCTCACCAAGAAGGGCAGTGACGGAATCCGCCTGCTGCCCAGCGGCCAGCCGGCGATGTTCGTGATCGAGCATTCGAGCGAAAAGGCCGACGAAGTCGACACCATGACCCTGGTCGTCGACCAGTGGAAGAAGATCGGCATCAAGGCGCTGCTGAAGCCGCAGACCACCGACAATTTCCGCCTGCGCACCACCTCCGGCGAGGCGGTCATGACCGCCTATGCCGGCGTCACTACTGCCGCGCCAACCGTCGACACCAGCCCGCGCGAGTTCACGCCGGTGATGCAGGGCGGGCTGCAATGGCCGAAATGGGGTCTCTACGTCGAATCCAAGGGCAAGCAGGGCGAGCCCTGCGACATGGAGGTCGGCAAGGAACTGCTCGGGCTGCTGCGGAAGTGGGACACCTCGGCCGACGCCGCCGAACGCCGCAAGGCGTGGGAGGAGATTCTGACGATCAATGCCGACCAGGTCTTCTCGATCGGCACCGTGAACGAGGTGCGCCAGCCGGTCACGGTGGGCAAGAAGGTGCGCAACGTCCCGGAGAAGGGCTACTGGGCGTGGGATCCGGGCGGATATATCGGGCTCTACGAGCCCGACACGTTCTGGATCGCCAGCTAGCGATCCAGAACCCGGTAAGACACAGACCGATCCGGGGGCCCGTCACTGCGGCTTGAGCGGGCCCTCGAACAGGCAGTAGCCGTCCAGCATGATGGTCGAGGCGCCGGGCTTCAGCGAGCCCACCACGTCCATCTTGTTGCCGCCCCCCACGATGGTCGTCGTCTTGAACTTCTTGTCGGGACCGAGGGTCGCCTTGAAGCCGCGCTCGGGGCGGCCTTCCTGCTGGAACCAACCATCCACGTCCGTACCGACGACCGTGACCTTGATCGTCATCTTGTAGGTCGGGCACTTGCCGCTGCCCGGCACGTTCAACCCCATGCCCGTCCACGTGAAGATGGCCGGCTCCGCCAGGGCGGGCGCGACAGGAAGAAGGGTGACCAAGGCGGCCACGGCAAACTTTTTCAGCATCGACATTCCCTCACCGGAAAGGTGGCAACGAACACTCAAACACTGTGTGGATTATATCCATTATCGATGTCGAAATCGCGCCGTTTTGAAGGCAGCCCCCGCTTCAACGGGCACGCTTCTTCCTTGCCTTGCCGGCCTTGCGCCCGGTGCCCGTCCTGACGGGGCCGGTCTTCGAGGCGAGCGCGGTCTGCAGCGCCTTCTCCGCCTCCCGGATCTTGGCGTCCCGGTTCGGGTTCTCCGCCGGCAGGTTGCGGGCGAAGTTCAGCCGGGCCTCGGCCCGCTGCAGGAAAATCGCCTTCTTGGCTTCGGAAATCGGCTGGCCCATGAACTCTCCTGCCGGAAGCCGGCATCATTTGCGGTCCGGCACTTTATCCACTTTCCGGTCCGCCGGGGGCACCGCCGTTTCGGAACTGCCCTCGTCGTTGGGACGCTCGACGGTGGGCTCCAGCCCGTAGCGACCGCCCTTCTCCTCGTCCTCACGCTCGTACCCCGGCCCCTCCTCCGCATCGGCGCCATACACGCCCGTCCTGCGCTTCTCCTCGTGGCGAGCGTCCTTGCCCTGTCCGGTGCCGCTGTAACTGGTCGAGGCCTCGTTCGGGTCGGGTTTCTGGGGCGTGCGCGCCATGTGAGTCTCCGTCGGCATGATGGGTTCGGGCCCGGTGAACGCGCTCACCCCGGCGATGGATGCAGCAGGCCGGACAAGACCGGCAAGCCCTTGACCTGCCTCAAGTGCCGCCGTGCGGGGCGCCTGTATTCTTCGCTGGTGGCGCGGACCCGCTGCCTTTCGAAGGATGCCGACGATGACCAACGTGACCAAGCCGCGCGCCCGGCCGACCGTCCCCGAACTGGAACGTCCCGTGCACTCGGTGCCGGCCGACGACCTCCTTGCCGCCGGCAAGCGCCTGCGCGACGCGGTTCCGCGCGCGAGCCAGGGCGAATGGAAGCGCCCGAAGGACCGCCGGGATTCGCTGGAAATTCTCCAGGCCTCCGACGAGGGGCGTCAGACCGATCTCCTGCCGATCCGCTATGGCCGAATGCTGCAATCGCCGTTCACCTTCTTTCGCGGGGCGGCCGCCGTGATGGCCGCCGACCTTGCGGGCACGCCCTCGACGGGCGTTCACGTACAGGCCTGCGGCGACTGCCACCTGCTGAACTTCGGCGGCTTCGCCACGCCCGAGCGCAGCATCAACTTCGACATCAACGACTTCGACGAGACGCTGCCGGCGCCCTGGGAATGGGACCTCAAGCGGCTGGTCGCCTCGTTCGTGCTGGCGGCGCGGTCGAACGGCCTGTCGGAAGCGACGGGGCGCGACGCGGCCCAGGCCGCGGCCCGAAGCTATCGCGAGCGCCTGCGAGAGGTCGCCGAGATGAGCCCGCTGGAGGCCTGGTACACGAAAATCGGACCGGAGGAACTGTTCAGCCTGACCGACGACCCGCAGATCAGGAAGCGCGTGCAGCGCCGGATCGAGGCGGCGAAGGACGAGCGCTCCGCCGACATCGACTTTCCCAAGTTGGCAGAAATGGTCGGCGGCCAGGTCCAGATCAAGGACCAGCCTCCGCTGATCTTCCACCCCGAATTCTCGCGGGCCGAAGGCTTCCGGGAGGCAGTCGACAAGGCCTTTGCCGGCTACCGCGACTCGCTGTCCGACGACCGCAAGGCGCTGCTCGACCGCTATCGCCTGGTCGATGTCGCCATGAAGGTGGTCGGCATCGGTAGCGTCGGCCGGTACTGCTCGATCGGCCTGCTGATGTCGTCCTCGAACCAGCCGCTGTTCCTGCAGTTCAAGGAGGCCGTGCCCTCGGTGCTGGAGCCTTATGCCGGCAAGAGCGGCTACGGCCACGCCGGGCAGCGCGTGGTCCAGGGCCAGCGCCTGATGCAGTCGTCGTCCGACATCTTCCTGGGCTGGACGACGGGACTGCGCGGCAACGACCTCTACGTGCGCCAGTTGCGCGACGCGAAGATCAAGCCGCTGGTCGAGACCTTCGACCGCAAGATGCTGGTGCTGTTCGGCAAGGCCTGCGGCTGGGCCCTGGCACGTGCGCATGGGCGGGCCAGCCATCCCTGGCTGATCACGGGGTATCTCGGCCGGAGCGAGGCTTTCGACGAGGCCCTGGCGAACTTCGCGGTGAGCTATGCCGACCAGACCGAGCGCGACCATGCCCTGCTGAAAGCCGCGGTCGCCGCCGGCCGGATCAAGGTCCATCTCGAGGAGGACCGATAGAAGCGCGGGCGCCGGCGATGCCGTTCGATATCGACGACTACTCCCTGCTGGCGATCTTCGCGGCCAGCCTGGTGCTGATCCTCGGCGCCGGCGAAGTGGGTCATTGGCTCGGCGTGCGAGCAGCCCGCAAGGGCGCGGCCAAGGTGTCGACCCTGGAGGGCGCCATCCTCGGCCTGTTGGCGCTCATGATCGGGTTCACCTTCTCGATGGCGCTGGCGCGCTTCGAAGCCAGGCGCGACGGGGCCATGATCGAGGCCGCCGCGATCGGCACGACGGCGCTGCGCGCCCGCCTGCTGCCGGCACCGCACGACCGCGACGCCGTGAAACTGCTGCGCGAGTACGTCCAGATCCGCCTCGATCTCGCCCGCGGGCCCATTAGCCGCGCCGAGTTCGACAGGGTGATCGCCCATTCGAACCTCCTGCAGGAGGCGCTGTGGCGGCAGGCGCAGGCGGTGGCGGCCAAGGACAACGCGATGGTGCCGACGGGCCTCTTCATCCAGTCGCTGAACGAGATGATCGACGATCAGGAGAAGCGACTGTCGGCGATGTCCAACCGCCTGCCCCTCGTCGTCATCGCCGCCCTCTACGCCATGTCCGTCACAGGCATCGGCTTCGCCGGCTACGGCAGCGGCGTCGAATCGAAGCGAGCAAGGGTGCCCGTCCTCATCACCGGCATCCTCGTGGCGACGATGGTGCTGCTGATCCAGGACATCGATCGGCCGGGCAGCGGCTACATCAGGGTGAGCCAGCAGCCCCTTGCCAACGCAGCCGCCGCGATCGACGCCTTCCCCAGCCCGCCATGACGCCGATGATGTCGCCCACGCTCCTGACGCGCGGCAGGCTGCGCACGCCGCGGGCGGCGGCGGTCGCCGGCATCCTGTTCTCCGGGCTGCTGATCGCCGCGTTCCTGCTGTTCCTGTCGGCGGTCCCACGCGACTCGCTGGAGCACGGGACATGGCTGGTCGCCGGCCTCGACCGGGTCGTGCTCGCGATCAACCTGATGCCGTTCGCCGGCGTCGCTTTCCTGTGGTTCATCGGCGTGGTGCGCGACCGGCTGGCCGAGGCGGAGGACCGCCTGTTCGCCACGGTCTTCCTGGGCAGCGGGCTTCTCTTCCTCGTCCTGATGTTCGTGGCCACCGCGGTGTTCGGCGCCATCGTCATCGTCCATGCCGCCCATCCTGAGGCGCTGCGCGACTCGCCCGCCTTCGCCTTTGCGCGGGCCTTCGCCTACACGCTGGTCAACGTCTACGCGATCCGGATGGCGGGCGTGTTCATGCTGGTCACTTCGACGATCGCGCTGCGTACGGCCTTCGTCGCGCGCTGGCTGGCAGTGCCCGGCTTCGCGATGGGACTCTTCCTGCTATTCGCCAGCCCCTGGGTCGACTGGAGCTTCATCGTCTTCCCGGTGTGGGCTTTGTTGATCAGCGTCTACCTGCTGATCACCAGCCTCGCCCGGGAGGCCGACGGACGGCGGAAGACCACCGGCGACCCGTAGCCCGCGGCCGCGCAGCAGGCCGACAGAGCAAGATAGAACAGGGCGAAGAAGTGGTCCTTCACCAGCCCCAGCCACAGCGCAAGGCCGTGAAGACGACAGCCAGAACCACTCGGCAACGTCTGCCTATCGGCCCTCGCGCCACAAACCATCTTGCCGCCTGCCTGCGGCACGACCTACGCTCCGGCAGAGGTAGGCCACGCGGCACTCCAAACGCACGAAGCACGACACCGATGATCCCTTCGCGACTTACGATCGTTACCGCATCGCTCGCTGCCGTCATCGCCAGTGCTGCCCCCTGTCTCGCACAACGGCCGGAGCCTGTGCGCATCGGTGGGATTGGCATCGATGCGACCGAAGTGACGATCGGCCAGTTCCGCGCCTTCGCACGCGCCACGTCTTTACGAACGGCGGCCGAACGCGAGGGTGGTGGTTTCGAATACACCGGCGGATGGACGCGGCGGCAAGGCTGGACCTACGAGCGTCCGCAGGGCCAGCCCGGCCAGGACTCCGAGCCCGCCGTGCACGTGACCTGGGCGGAGGCCGATGCCTTTTGCCGACATGTTGGCGGCCGGCTGCCGACCATCGCCGAGTGGCGAAGCGCCGCCTACACCGAGCAGCGCGACCGACCGACGGACGGTTACGTCCGGGAGCAGACCTACCAGTATCCGGTTGGCGACGACCCCGACGGCATGAACAACAACCGTCGGGCGCACGTCCCCGTCGCGACCACCAAGCGCGGCGTCAATGGACTCTACGACATGGGCGCCAATGTCTGGGAGTGGGTGGCGGACCGGCGCGGGGAAGAGGCCCTCACCGCGGGCGGGTCCTGGTGGTACGGCCCGGCCCAGGCCCGCGCCGACGGCGCACAGTGGAAAGCCGCCAGCTTCTACGCTGTCTATATCGGGTTTCGCTGCGCTTACGATGCGAAGGGCTGACATGCTTCCTGGAAGGCGCGGCAACCGGCGACCGGGACCGCGCTGAGAGACGGCGGCTCGCGGTCTGCTGTTGCGCGGCGCGAGTACGGGAGTCGGCGGGCCCTGTTGATCAGCGTCTACCTGCTGATCATCCGCCTCGCTCAGGAGGCCGACGGACGGCGGACGGCGACCAGCGTCCCATAGCCCGCGACCGCGCAGCAGGCCGCCAGCGCGAGGTAGAACAGGGCGAAGAAGGGATCGCGCTGCCCCATGCCCATCCACAGCGCCAGTCCGCCGAAGCAGACGGTGAGCACGACCGCGCTCCACCACACGACCCGCACGCCGAGCCGCAGCTTCTGGACGCGCTCGTAAGGCTTGGGCTTGCCCGGCTCTTCCTCGGTTGGCGGCGCTTCCTGCGGCGGCGC
Source organism: Reyranella sp. (assembly GCF_030651995.1). Classification (GTDB taxonomy): domain Bacteria; phylum Pseudomonadota; class Alphaproteobacteria; order Reyranellales; family Reyranellaceae; genus Reyranella. The sequence continues at coordinate 49,094 of NZ_JAUSBN010000013.1, read as the reverse complement.
CTCCCGGTCGGACGGCTCACGTATCGGCGCTTCCTTGCGCGGCGGATCGATCGGCGGGGCCCTGTGCGAAGGCGTGTCGTTCGAAGGCGTGTCGTTCGGAGGCGGGCGACGGTCGGACATGGGATACAACGCACGCCGGCTACCAGGGATGCATACCGGCACATGGCCGTGCCGTCGGGCACCTCGATCGGGCGCCTCCTGCCGATGAAGCAGGGCAAGGCCAATTACGGCTTCCTGGCCAACGAGCTCTATTTCTCCGCGGAAGGCACCTTCGACTTCGCGGCGCCTTCGTGGGGCCCGCAGGACGTGCGTGTCGTTCTCGCGCGGCCCGCCAGCAATGCGATGGCGACCGCCGGCGACATCGGCGTCAAGGAAGTGAAGGATCTCAAGGGCAAGCGCATCGGCTACGTCAAAGGCAACCCGTCGGTCAACGTCAAGACCGATGCCTATCTCGCCTTTGCCGGCCTGACCCGCGCCGATGTCCAGGTCGTCTGGTTCGGCAGCTACAACGCCATGAAGACGGCGGTGATCAACAACCAGCTCGATTCGTTCTCGAGCGTCACCACCTCGGCCAACATGCGCGAGATCGAGGCGAGTCCGCGAGGCCTCACCTATCCGCCGTTCCCGCCGTCCGACAAGGCCGGCTGGGACCGCATTCGCGCGGTCGCCGATTTCTTCGAACCCTATCGCGAGACGGCGGGCGCCGGCATCTCCAAGGAAAAGCCGATCGATCTCGTCGGCTACCGCTATCCGATCATCGCGACCTATGCCAACACCAGCGCCGACGAAGTCTATTCGATCGTCAAGGCGATCGACGAATCGATGGACCTGATCAAGGCCATCACCGCCAGCGCGGGCAACTGGGCGCCGAACATTTCCGGCAAGCCGCCGGCCGATGCGCCCTGGCACGAAGGCTCGATCCGCTACCTGAAGGAGAAGGGCATCTGGAAGCCCGAGCATCAGGCCTGGCAGGACCAGCGCATGGCCCGGCTGAAGAAGGTCCAGGCCGGCTGGGCTGACGCCCAGAAGAAGTTCAAGGGCCAGGGCGACGAGGCCTGGTTGAAGTTCTGGGAAGAGTACCGCGTGAAGACGCTCGGCCTGGCGCCCAGCGACGCCTGACCGGACTCCGGTTCGGCGCATTGTCGTTCGTCCAAACGCTGCCCGGGCAGGACCCGGCGGCGTTTGGATCGGGCGCGTCACGCCGAGGGTGACGCGTGACCGGGTCGAACTCGACCTTCCCCTCGATGTCTCTCAGACATGTCGGGTTGAGACGGCTCTCACCGCGGGTGGGTCCCGGTGGTACGGCCCGGCCCAGGCCCGCGCCGACGGCGTCCAGTGGAAGGCCGCCCGCTTCCATGCCGTCTATATCGGGTTTCGCTGCGCCTATGATGCGAAGGGCCGATGCGGTCCTGCGCCGGCCGGGCCGAGGTCATCCAGCACATCCGCCGCACTGATCCCGCGGTATATAGCTACCGCGCGGCGGGCAGCTCCCTTCGCCACCAGTTATTTCGTTTGTTTCGTTTATTTCGGTTGTGCGCGCATCCTCGGAGGATGACCGGAAATGAAAGCAGCAAGAACAACAGGCTACGAACGCCCCCCGATAACCTCACCCTGAGGAGCGAACGCTGTGAGCGTCTCGAAGGGTGGGCACGAGCACGGCGCCTGTTGCCCATCCTTCGAGACGCGCCGCGTGGCGGCGCTCCTCAGGATGAGGTAAGTACTTGAATCGATTGAATTCATTTTCGGTCATCCTCTCAGGATGAGGTTAAGTGCTCGAATCGATTCAATTGATTTCCAGTCAGCCTCTCACGAAACCATCCAGCGAATGACGATGCTGAACGCCAGCATTGCCAGCGCCTGAGTCACCGACAGCAGCCAATCCCGATGCCGACGCGATGGGGGTTCGCTGGTCCGGCCTGCGTTCGACATGCGTCCTCCAACGGCATTCCGCCTGTCGAGCAGATCAGGGAACAATCGGGCGCGCAAGCGTCGGCGTACGCACGCGAGGCGCCGCAAAATAATTTTCTTCTTGGAAACAGGCGCAGAGATTAACCTTTCCCCGGGAGGAACGTGATGCCGAAAGATGGGGAAGCGACCGACGATCAACAGGCAGCGGGCCTGAACCTCCACGCTTCCAGCGCCGACAAGATCACGCACACCACCTGCTACATGTGCGCCTGCCGCTGCGGCATCAAGGTTCATCTGAAGGACGGCCGCATTCGCTACATCGAGGGCAATCGCGACCATCCGGTGAACAAGGGCGTGCTCTGCGCCAAGGGCTCGGCCGGGATCATGAACCATTATTCGCCCGCCCGGCTGCGCAAGCCGTTGCGCCGGGTCGGGCCGCGCGGCAGCGGCGAATACCAGGAGATCGAGTGGGACGAGGCCATGGCGACTGCCACGGATTGGCTGGGCGCCATCCGGCGCAGCGATCCGCGCAAGCTGGCCTTCTTCACCGGGCGCGACCAGAGCCAGGCCCTGACCGGCTGGTGGGCGAGCCAGTTCGGCACGCCCAACCATGCCGCCCATGGGGGGTTCTGTTCCGTCAACATGGCGGCAGCCGGGCTATACACGATCGGCGGCTCATTCTGGGAGTTTGGTGAGCCGGACTGGGACAATACAAGGTATTTCCTGATGTTCGGCGTGGCCGAGGACCACGATTCCAATCCGATCAAGGCCGGCCTCGGCAAGCTCAAGACGCGCGGCGCCGCCAAGTTCGTGTCGGTCAATCCGATCCGGACCGGCTACTCGTCGATCGCCGACGAATGGATCGGCATCCGGCCGGGAACCGACGGCCTGTTCATCCTGGCGCTGATCCAGGAACTGCTGCGCGCCGGCAAGATCGACGAGGAATATCTCTGTCGCTACACCAATGCGCCGTGGCTCGTGATCCAGGACGAGGGCGCCGCCGATCACGGCCTGTTCGCCCGTGACGCCGCGGGCCAGCCGCTGGTGTTCGACAGCGCGACCCAGACGGTCGCCGGCGCAAACCGGATCGATGCCAGGCCGCAGCTGACCGGCAAGGTCTTCCTGGCCGACGGGCGCGCCGCCGTGCCGGCCTTCCATCTCGTCGCCACCCGCTGCCTCGAGCCGCAATACGCGGCCGACGCGGTTGCCGCCGAGACCGGCATCGACGCCGATACCATCCGGCGCATCGCCGCCGAACTGGCGCATGCCGCCTTCGAACAGACCGTCGTGATCGAGCAGCCCTGGACCGACTGGGCCGGACGGCAGCACGACAGGATGATAGGCCGGCCGGTCGCGATGCATGCGATGCGCGGCATCTCGGCCCATTCCAACGGCTTCCATACCTGCCGCGCCATCCACGTCCTGCAGATGATGCTGGGCGCCGTCGATTCGCCGGGCAGCTTCCGCTACAAGCCGCCCTTCCCGCGGCCCACGCCCCCCGGCGTGAAGCCGACCGGCCGCGCCGCCGACGTCCAGCCCGGCAAGCCGATGCCCGGTCCGCCGCTCGGCTTCCCGACATCGCCGCAGGAGCTGCTGGTCGAGGCCGACGGCACGCCGCGCCGGCTCGACAGGGCTTTCTCGTGGGAGGCGCCGCTGGCGGCCCACGGCATGATGCATCAGGTCATCCGCAACGCCTGGGCGGGCAATCCGTACAAGATCGACACGCTCTTCATGTTCATGGCGAACATGAGCTGGAACTCGTCGATGAACACGGCCGGCACCATCGAGATGCTGACCGACAAGGATCCGGAGACCGGCGACTACAAGATCCCGCGCATCATCTATTGCGACGCCTATGCCAGCGAGATGGTGGCCTATGCCGACCTGATCCTGCCCGACACGACCTATCTCGAGCGCTGGGACTGCATCTCGCTGCTCGACCGGCCGATCTGCGATGCCGACGGCGTCGCCGATTCGATTCGCCAGCCGGTGATCGCGCCCGACCGCGACGTGCGCCCGTTCCAGGACGTGCTGATCGACCTGGGCGCCCGTCTCGGCCTGCCCGGCCTCATCAAGGAGGACGGCAGCCCGCGCTATCCCGGCGGCTATCCCGACTACATCGTCCATCACGAGCGCAAGCCCGGCATCGGCAGCCTGGCCGGCTGGCGCGGCGCGGCCGGCGACAAGCATGGCATCGGCGCGGTCAATGAGGGTCAGCTCGACGCCTACGTCGCCAACAAGTGTTTCTGGCGTCACGAGATTCCGGCCGACGCGCGCTACTTCAAGCATGCCAATCGCGCCTATCTCGACTGGGCGGTCGGCATGGGCCTGATCGACAAGCCGGAACCCATCGTCCTGCAGCTCTACAGCGAGGTCCTGCAGAAGTTCCGCCTCGCCGCCGACGGGCATGGCGAGGTCCAGCCGCCGGACGAGCATCGCCACCGCGTAAGGACCTACTTCGATCCGTTGCCGCTCTGGTACATGCCGTTCGAGGAGGCCGAGGTCGCGCGCGACGCCTTCCCGCTGCACGCGATCACGCAGCGGCCGATGGCGATGTATCACGCCTGGGGCTCGCAGAACGCCTGGCTGCGCCAGATCCACGGCGACAATCGCCTTCACATCCATCACGCGACGGCGGCCAGGCTCGGCATCGCCGAGGGCGACTGGGTCGCCGTCACCAGCCATCACGGGCGCATCAAGGTCCAGGCCAAGCTGATGGACGGCGTCAATCCGCATACCGTCTGGACGTGGAACGCCATCGGCAAGCGATCCGGCGCCTGGAACCTCGCACCGGACGCCGCGGAGTCGCAGAAGGGCTTCCTGCTCAATCACGTCATCTCCGAGCTGCTGCCCGAGCGCGGCGACGGCCATCGCTACGGCAATTCGGATCCGGTGACCGGCCAGGCCGCGTGGTACGACCTGCGCGTCCGGATCGAGAAGGTACCCGCGGAGGAAGGCGTCAGCGAGCCGCAGTTCGCCACCCTGCCGGTGCCGCCCAATCTGCCGCAACGTCCCGACGTGCTGCGCTACGGCGCCGGCTTCAGGGCGGCGTCCAACGGAGAGGTCAAGTGACCAGCCTGCCTGCCGCGCCCGCGCAGAAGCGCCTGGGCCTCGTCATCGATCTCGACATCTGCGTCGGCTGTCATGCCTGCGCGGTGAACTGCAAGGAGTGGAACAGCGGCGGTGTTGCCGCGCCGCTGACCGATCTCGCGCCATACGGGGCCAAGCCCGACGGCGTCTGGTTCAACCGCGTGCACACCTACGAGGTCGGCGAGGGCGCTGCCGGTCGCACCGTCCATTTTCCGCGCTCGTGCCTGCATTGCGCCGAACCCGCCTGCGTGACCGTGTGTCCGACCGGCGCGTCCTTCAAGCGCGCCGCGGACGGCATCGTCCTCATCAACGAGGACCTCTGCATCGGCTGCAAGCTCTGCTCCTGGGCCTGTCCCTACGGCGCCCGGGAATTCGACGAAGATGCCGGCGTCATGAAGAAGTGCACGCTCTGCATCGATCGCATCTACAACGAGACCTTCGATCCGGAGGATCGCGTGCCGGCCTGCGTCGCCACCTGCCCGGCCTCGGCGCGCCACTTCGGCGATCTCGGCGATCCCAACTCCGCCGTCTCCAAGCTGGTGGCCGAGCGCGAAGGCTTCAACCTGATGGAAGAGCTGGGCTATGCGCCCACCAACAAGTATCTGCCGCCACGCCCGCGGCAGCAGACGCAGGGCTGCACCGGTGCGCCGGCCCGGCTCGAGCCCGCGCAACCGGCGGCCGCCGGCGGCCTGCTGGGATGGCTGGACCGGCTGCTGTCGGCATGAACAACGAACAAACTGATCCTTCGGAGACGACGTGCATCCCTCGCTGTCGGTGATTTTCTTCACCACCGCCTCAGGCGCCGGCTACGGGCTCCTGACCCTGCTCGGCGTCCTGGCGCCGTTCGGCCTGCTGCCGGCGGATCCGCGGTTCGGCCTGGTGGCGCTGGCGCTCGCGCTGGCCGCCATCACCGCCGGCCTGCTGTCCTCGACCTTCCATCTCGGCCAGAAGCAGCGCGCCTGGCGGGCCTTCTCGCAATGGCGGTCGTCGTGGCTGTCGCGCGAGGGCGTCGCCGCCGTCGCGACCTATCTGCCGGCCGGGCTCTTCGGCATCGGCTGGGTCTTCCTCGGCACCGTCTCGAAGACTGCGGGCGTGCTGGCGGCCCTCGGCGCCGTCGCCACGGTCTACTGCACGTCGATGATCTACCAGTCGCTGAAGCCCGTGCCGCGCTGGCACAATGGCTGGGTCGTGCCCAACTACCTGGCGCTCGCCCTGATGACCGGCCTCCTCTGGCTCGCGCCGGTGTTGCAGGCCTTCGGCGCGCCGCCGCAACTCGGCGGGCTGGTGCCCGTGCTTGTGCCCGTCTCGATCGCGCTCGCGGCCGTGCTGAAGCTGGGCTACTGGCGCTTCATCGACGAGGCCCCCGCCACCAGCACCGCCGGCACCGCGACCGGCCTCGGTCGCCTGGGCACGGTGCGTCTGTTCGAGGCGCCGCACACCTCGGAGAACTATCTGCTGAAGGAGATGGGCTTCAGCATCGCCCGCAAGCATGCCGCCAAGCTGCGGCGCATCGCGATCGGGCTGGGCTTCGGCCTGCCGTTCCTGCTGTCGCTGGTCCCCTTCCTTGCCCCCGGCTGGCCCGCCATCGCCGCGACCTTCGCCGCCGCGATCGTGGGAACGGCCGGCGTCTTCGTCGAGCGCTGGCTGTTCTTCGCCGAGGCGCAGCACGCCGTCACCCTCTACTACGGCCAGGCGGCGGTCTGAGATTCTGGCAGCGAATGCCGGAGTCTCGTCCCATTGCGTCGTGAGGGTGATCGTCGGTCATGAGGGCGATCTCCGGGTGAGCCCATTGGAAACGGGTGGAAACGGGCGGCTCGATGGCCGATGTCAGACGATCAGGAAATGAGTGTGCGCAAGGGACAAGCCCGCGGCCATATCAGCAATTTGCACCGCGCCGCCTGAGGCACTGCCGTTACTGTCGTAGAACAGGTCGCCGGTCGCACTATTGTAGATGATCCGATCGTCGGCGGCCGCGGCGCCGGCACCGACATGGAAGGCGCCAGCGGCGAGCACGCCCGGCGAAGTCAGCGCCGTGAAGATCGCATTCTCGAGCCGGATCGTGTCGTTCGCCACATCGAAGTCGGTGATCGACTCGACGTTGTTCAACGCATTGAGTCCGGTGTCGAACACGAAATGATCGTTGCCTGCCCCGCCGGTGAGCACGTCGTTGCCATCCTTGCCGTTCAGGATGTCGTTGCCGGCACCACCGGCCAGCCGGTTGGTCAGCCCGTCGCCCGTAAGGGTGTCGTTGCCCGAGCCGCCCGTCACGTTCTCGATGTTGCGGACGGTGTCCTCGACCACGCCATCGACCTTGACCTTGGCGTTCGCTGAACCGGCCAGCGTCACCGACACAAACGCCGTCTTGTCGCTGTAGTCTGCCGTATCCAGGCCCGTGCCGCCGTCCAGCACATCGGTGCCCAGGCCGCCCCTGAGGAGATCGTTGCCGGCACCGCCGACCAGTCGATTGGTCAGCCCGTCGCCCGTTAGGGTGTCGTTGCCCGAGCCGCCCGTCACGTTCTCGATGTTGCTAACGGTGTCCTCGACCACGCCACCGACCTTGACCTTGGCGTTCGCTGAACCGGCCAGCGTCACCGACACCGATGCCGTCTTGTCGCTATAGTCTGCCGTATCCAGGCCCGTGCCGCCGTCCAGCACGTCGGTGCCCAGGCCGCCCCTGAGGAGATCGTTGCCGGCACCGCCGACCAGTCGGTTGGTCAGCCCGTCGCCCGTTAGGGTGTCGTTGCCCGAGCCGCCCGTCACGTTCTCGATGTTGCTAACGGTGTCCTCGACCACGCCACCGACCTTGACCTTGGCGTTCGCTGAACCGGCCAATGTCACCGACACCAACACCGTCTTGTCGCCATAGTCCGCCGTGTCAGATCCAGAGCCTCCGTCCAGCGTGTCCTTGCCGGCGCCACCCTTCAGAATATCGTTGCCAGCGCCGCCCAACAGCGAGTCGCTACCGGCGAGTCCATCGAGCAAATTGTTTCCACCATTGCCAGTGATTCGGTTCGCGCCTTCGTCTCCCGCAAGGGCCACGTCGCGCGTCGCATCGGCAGTGGTACCCAGGATCTCGATGCCGCTGCCGGCCGACAGCGCGTACGAGTCGGCGGCGGTGACCCGGTCGTCGCCCCCGCCCCCGCTGTCACTTACGGTATCGCTGGTGTCAACGGTGTACGTGTCATTGCCCGCCCCGCCGTCCATGAAATCGGCACCGCCACCACCATTCAGGTTGTCGTCGCCGTCGCCGCCGTAGATGTGATCGTTGCCTAACCCACCCGCTAACTCATCGCTCCCCGCGCCGCCTTGCAGAGTGTCGTCACCGTCACCGCCTGAAAGGCGGTCGTTGCCAGCACCACCCTTTAGATCGTCATTCCCACCGTTGCCGAACAGCGCGTTATCGCCGCTTCGGCGTGACATGACATCGTTGCCAGAACCGCCATAGATCGTGGCATTCTCCACGTCGTCGTAGAGAAAGACCTTGTACTTGAAGTCCGGAAACGAACCTCCCGTAGGCTGGGTGCCGATATAGTAGCGCCCCCACCACTCGTAGTCCGCCACGACATCGCTACTGAAAGCCGAGAAGTCCACAGTGGCGCCGTCAGTGCCGCCACCGCCGTAAAGACTCTGATAGCCGGCAATCTCGACATTGGTGAAGCTGACGTAATCGTCGCCCGACCCGGTCTGGAAGGAGACGAGATGCTCGATGCCCTTGACGCTAGTTCCATCCGACAGGCTGAACGCGTAGCTGTTACCTGTCGGCGAGTTCACGTATCCTATCGTCACTCCCTGCGTCAGGTCCGGCCGAAACATCGTCAGTAGATCGACACCCGTTCCGCCGTCCACCACCGTCGGGCCGCTCCCAAGCGCATTCAGCGCACCCACGTGGATAAGGTCGTTGCCCGAACCTCCGAGAAGCGTGTCCTGCCCCACGCCGCCCTGCAGAGTGTCGTCACCGTCACCGCCTGAAAGGCGGTCGTTGCCGGTCGCCCCCGCCAGATCGTCGTTGCCCCCGTTGCCACGCAGGATATCTCGCCCACCATTGCCTCGAACGACATCGTTTCCCGGAGTTCCAAAGTAGGAGTCATCTCCACCTGTTCCGACGAACATCTCACCCGCAGCAGGCGGCTCTGCGACATCATTGTCGACAATCGAGAATGTCGTGGCCCCTCCGGGAAGGAAGATCGAGGCAGGGTCGGTGGGTGACCTTTGGATAATCAGCCCGAATGTCTCAGTGGGCTCGACGCTGGCGTCATCCCGAATTCGCAGAGTAACGATCTCGGTCGGGTCACTTGCAGAGAACGTAATGGGGACGTTCAGCAGCCCGACGTAGTCACCGGCATTGTAGCTTCCGTGCAGCATTGTGGTGCTGACGTAAACCGTTTCGGTCAGCAGTGAACTGCCGGTTCGGCGAATTTCGAAGTCGATAGTCCTGTTGCCCTCGGTGACGGAGGGTGTTGCAGGGCTAATTGTCCACGTAGTCGCGGCAACAACCTGGTCAACAACGAACGCCGTGCCGCTCCTGGATTGAGATTGCGCCTCTGTTAGAGCGACGTTGACGACATACCCCGGCAGCACTCCGTTAAGTCTGGCAACTGACTGCCAAATCCCGGAGTCCCGCAAGATCTCGAGAACCGCGCCAGCGGGAAGTTCCGAGTTGGCGGCAACTGATCGAAGGCGAACGGTGTAGATATTCCCGATGCCGCCGGCCGTAGGGAACGTCACACCCGAAAGATCGATCAAGTCCCCTTCGCTCAAGGAGTAGACGGTGCTCTTTCCTTGGTTGAAATCAGTGATGATGTCGGTTGCGCCCGCCTGCCAAAACCCCAGATCGCCATCGACGAAAGCAAAGACGTCGCCAGCTGTGCCGCCTGCAAGCGTATCGGTTCCGGCCCCCCCGGCAATGACATCTCGACCACCGCCGCCATTGATGCTGTCGTTGCCGCGCCCGCCGCTTAGCAGGTCGTTGCCGGCGTTTCCAACTATCTCGTCGTTTCCATCGAGGCCAAGAATGTAGTCTGAACCGTTCGATCCCCGTAGCGCACGAGCACCAGCATCGTCGAAGTAATTTTCATTGCCGAGTCCCGTGTATCTCTGAAACAGATCCAAGTACCGCCAACTGAGATCACGTACCTGGTCATAATCTGCCAACCCCATCGATATACGGTGTATCACCGGTTTCAGCTCGTCGTACAACGCGTCGCTGGTTAGTCCATTGATGCTGACCCAGTACAGTTCACTATTATGCTCTGCTCCAAAGCCATGCCTATAGAACAGAACCAAATCGTACCAAGCCCTATAATCCGGATAAATGACCTCGTCGTTTCTGAGATTGGGCAGGTCTATTGAAACAGTAGTGGGCGAAGGCTGATTGAATAGCTCCAATAGGTAGGTTGAAGTAAGGCCGGGCCCGGACACCTGCAAACTGGGGTTATGGACTCGATCGTCCGTGTGGGCGATTCCGACGTACCTATCTACGGCTGAGCTAACAGCAATCTCAGCCAAATCGGCGGGCAGTCCTGCTGATGCAAGAGATACCAGACTAAGTTCCACGTTGGAGAAAAGATCCGCATCTCGTCGCGCGAATAGATCAACCAAGGTTCCGCCAAGACTGTGACCAGAAACGATTACGCTGGTGATCTTGTCATCAGAAAATTGACTCGCGAACACATAGGCGTGGACCGCATCGATAAGCGGTTGCATCCCGTCGTAGTATCCACCCAGTCCACCCTCGGAGAATGTCTGGCGTTCAGTAAGCGCATCGCGTCCATCGGATCCGCGAAACGCAATCACGACCGTTCGTTCACCATTGACCGTGCGCTCTGCGACCAGGGCTTCACCAACGTTCTCCTCGTCAGGGTCGCCAATCAAGCCAACGCTGGATCGATACAAGCCACCAGCCGAGAAATTTTCTCCTCCCGAAAGTAGCGTCATTCCTAAGGCATCTCGATCAAGAAGCTTCCAGGTCTCCGTCGAAGTGGAGAGGCTCGCTATGTACTCACGATACGAATCGTCATAGTTGAGCCGATCCTCGGCGCCTCGCCATGTGCCCTGAAACTCGGAGGGGATCCCACCGCCGCCATAGGAGGCGCGGGCCATGGCAGTTCCGATTCGGATGATCTCGGCTTCCGATAGCTCGCTTGCAGAAGGCGTTCCTCCATCAATGAAAGACACCGGATCGATCCAGGCACCCGGCGCGCCGGCCGGATTGTAGCCATCGTCACTGATGGGCAGAACGTCGCCCCTCGTCATCTCGAAATGCAAATGCGCAGCATCGGCGTTGCCGCTCTTGCCCAACGCACCGATCTGCTGGCCGATTGAGACCACCGATCCCACCGACAGGCCGGACACGTTGTCGAGATGGGCGTACAGGCTGTTTACACGAGTGACGCTTACGCCATCGACAAGTGTTGGCTCCGGCAGATCGTGGCGGATCACGACATAGTTGCCGAAGCCTGTCGTGGAGGCGCCTTGGTTCGAGACGACAGCAATGACGGCGCCATTGGCGACAGCATATACGGGCCGACCGAGGTCCGTGTCACCTCCTCCATCGCCGTTCCAATCTACACCGAGATGGAAGCTTCCCCCCACGTCTGGATTAGGCTCGTTGAAACCTTGGGCGACGTAGTAGCCATCTCCATCGGCGGCGGGTGTGATCGCGCCATTTCCCAGCGGATGACGGAAACGTGTGGCCAGCGGAGCGGTGCTAGGCATGAAGCTTTCTCACAAGGATAAAACGCTGGTGACAAGTCCGAAGGAAACGGAGGCGGGACTCGGCGCAGCGACCACTTGAGACAACAAGCCAGGTTCGTGAGGTCGTTGATATTCTCGGGCGCCCAATGAGTTGCGACGGCGCTCGCAGCACACGCGCTCCCGCTTCATCCAGGCGCCTAGTCCCAGGGTCCGTGCTCCGCCACCCCACTCACTGCAACGCGTACGGCACGCAACTCCTGCGGGCAAAGATTAGTGGGGCAAGCAGGCTTTGTCACTACGCCTGCACTGGAAAACAGGCTAGCTGACTGTTGTAGCGCAGCGGCATCGGCTGGGTCTTCCTCGGCACCGTCTCGAAGACCGCGGGCGTGCTGGCGGCCCTCGGCGCCGTCGCCACGGTCTACTGCACGTCGATGATCTACCAGTCGCTGAAGCCGGTGCCGCGCTGGCACAATCGCTGGGTCGTGCCGAACTACCTGGCGCTCGCCCTGATGACCGGCCTCCTCTGGCTCGCGCCGGTGTTGCAGGCCTTCGGCGCGCCGCCGCAACTCGGCGGGCTGGTGCCCGTGCTGGTGCCCGTCTCGATCGCGCTCGCGGCCGTGCTGAAGCTCGGCTACTGGCGCTTCATCGACGAGGCCCCCGCCACCAGCACCGCCGGCACCGCGACCGGCCTCGGTCGCCTGGGCACGGTGCGTCTGTTCGAGGCGCCGCACACCTCCGAGAACTATCTGCTGAAGGAGATGGGCTTCAGCATCGCCCGCAAGCATGCCGCCAAGCTGCGGCGCATCGCGATCGGGCTGGGCTTCGGCCTGCCGTTCCTCCTGTCGCTGGTCCCCTTCCTTGCCCCCGGCTGGCCCGCGATTGCCGCGACCTTCGCCGCCGCGATCCTGGGAACGGCCGGCGTCTTCGTCGAGCGCTGGCTGTTCTTCGCCGAGGCGCAGCACGCCGTCACCCTCTACTACGGCCAGGCGGCGGTCTGAGATTCCGTCGCGCCATGCCGCGCTAGGCGCTGCCGCGTAACCGCCTCCGGACGAGAGCCCAGGCAACCAGCGCAACCACCAGCTTGTCGGCGACCTCGATCGGCAATCCACCGATCGTCGCGGCGCTCCAGGGACTTCGACCGGAGCCGACGGCAACGGCATCGACGGCCGTCACTGCCGAAACCATCGCCGCCACGACCGCGACCGATGCTCCGAGGATGACGGCTTTCCACGGTCGATCGAAGCCGATGAACCGCATGACCGCGAGCGCGGCAATCACCACTGAAATCTGGGTGCCGATGTAATCCGGATACACCGGACCGATGACCGCCCAGCCGAGAGCGGCCGTGATGGCGCCGACCGCGATGGCAAGCGCGGGGGGAAGGAGCGCCGCTCCGGTCACACTGCCAATCGTGTCCAGAGGCAGCGGCAGGGAGAGCAGGCTGGCGATCTTTCCGACCGCCAGGTTGAGGGCGACACAGGCGGCGGCGATGGCCAACTCGTGCCGAGGGGGAACTTTCAGCATCGCTCGCGTCCTTCGAGGCGCCGCCACTTCCCGGCGTTTCCTCATCCGCGCAAACCTACACCGAACGCGGTCCGCACCCCGGCGTTATTTGCAGTTGTTGTGGCGGCGCCACATCGCCGGGTCATGTCCCGCAGGCACGTTCTTGCACGGGTCGCCCGCGCCGTAGCCGCGCAGGACGTTGTAACGGTCGATCTGCTCGGGGGTCAGCACGGGCAGCGTCTCCAGATGCCGGACCAAATGGACAAAGCGCAGTTGCGCGCGGGCCTCAGCCGAGGCGGCGATCAGCTGGCGCAGGCGATCCGGGGTCAGGTTTCTGTCGCGAAAAGCAGCCTCGATCGCAGCTTCGGCCGCAATGAAGCGCCTGCCCGCCGCCTGTGCCTCGGCCTGCATCTGCGCAAACAACGCTTCCAGCACCGTCACCTGTGCGGGTGCGAGGCCGATCTGCTCCTTCAACTCCAGGAGATGCGCCGGCCCTGGCACGCCATTCAGTTCGGCGGCAAGGGCAAGGCCCCATCCGCGGCCAGCCCGCAGGTCGTCGAGATCGGCCTCGGACAGGCTCTTGATCTCGCGGGATTCCTTGCCCGCGTACGGGGAATGGCCGTGTGGCTGGGCGGCTGCCCCGACGGGCAGGACCATGGCGCAAAGTGCGAGTGCAAGACGGATCATCGCGAGGCTCCCGAGGTACCTCGCACCCCTGTCGCATATGCGGACCGCGCCGCATATGATCGCAATCATGTCTGGAAATTTCGAGCGGCTGTTTGCCGATGCCGGCTTGCGCGATTTTGCCCCCGGGGAGGCCCTGTTCCGTGCCGGCGACGCGGTGGTGTCGATGATCCTGCTGCGCTCCGGGCACGCCGAACTCGTCCGTCACACGGGTCACGGGCTGAGGATGATCCTGCAGCGTGCCGGCCCGGGACAGGTCCTCGCCGAGGCCTCGGCCTGGTCGGACGTCTATCACTGCGATGCCGTCGCTCGCGGGCCTTGCAGGGCGGCGGTTCTGTCGCGCCGCACTTTCCGGATGCGGCTGAAGTCGGCTCCCGATCTTGCGGACACCTGGGCGAAAAACCTCGCGCAGGCGGTTCAGGCAGCGCGCCTCCGGGCCGAGATCCGCTCCCTGCCGCGCGTCGCGGACCGTCTCGGCGCCTGGCTCGCCGAGGGGAATCGATTGCCCGACAAGGGTCGCTGGCAAGAAGTGGCGGCGGAACTCGGTGTCACGCGTGAAGCGCTATACCGCGAACTGTCTCGGCGCCGGCGAGCCGGGTGATGGCCGCTGCGTCGGGGAAGGTGCCAGGACCACCACGTCCGGCGGCGTCGTGCTATCGCGATTTCGGCGGCTTCCTGGCAAAAAGCTCGCGATGCGCTTGCAGCGCCGCTTCCAGGCCTTCGTCGGTGAAGACGACCGATTTGGCGCGACTCGCCGGGTTGGAGATGAGGCCCCTGGCATGCAGCCGGTCGAGCGCGTTCCAATCGAAAGTCTTCCAGGCGCGCGCCTCGTCATGCAGTCCATGCAGGAGCAGGGCGAGAACGGCCTGGTCGATGCGATCGGGATCCGGTTCGTAGTCGAGTTCGGCATCCCGAGGATCGTCTTCCTGCCCGAGGGCGATCACCGGAGCATCGGCCACCCAGGCCTTCGCATCCGGCGCGGCATCCCAGGCGCCGGCAGCGGAATGGACATAGGAAACGGCCTCGGTCTCGTCGCCCATGCCGATGTATTCCGGCAAGGTCGGCGGAAGCGGCTGTGCGCCCAGCAGATAGGCCGCCACGTGACGGTTGGCGTCGACGGCCCGGGCCAGCGCCTTGTTGGCGGGTGCGCTGTTTCCGGTGCGTCGAAACTCCAGTAGCGCTGCCGACCAGGTCCAGTGAGCCGAGCCATCGTTCTTGTAGCGCTTCAGGAGCGCGCCGGCGTCTGCCTCAAGGCCGAGTTCGAGCAAGGCATCGATCAACAGGTAGCGGATGCCCTGATTGTCGCCGGGATTGAGGCGCAGCATTTCATGATAGTGGCCGACGGCTTCGTCGCGGTGACCGCGGCGCCAGAGGGCCAGGGCCAGCTCATGGCGCGCGCGCATGTAGGGTCGGGTCTGGAGCAAACCCCAGAACGAACCGGCGTCGTCCTGGAAAGCGGTCTCGCCCAACGCTTCTGCGCCGACGGCGACAGCTCGCCGGTAGAGTTCGAGCGCCTCGTTGGCATCGGCGGTCTCCCGTGCGAGCACGAGATAGGCGTCCGAGCAGAGCGGCGACAGCGCCAGCGCCTCCCGCGCCAGCGCGATCCGCTCTTCGGCCCGCGGCGCCTCCATCGCCTCGAAGGCCTTCTCCTGGGCGAGATCGAGGACTTCATCGCCGTCATCGTCCTCCTCCAGCAGCCGCATGAACGAGGTCACCAGCGCGTCCAGGTCGGACTCCGAAACCGGCAGAGCGCGGGGGGCCTTCGCCTTGGCCCGGCGGCCGGCGCTCTTTCGCTTCGTCTTTGCGACTCTCGCCATGCACCCTCGCGTCTGATCTGCACAGACTACAATGAAAAATGACGTTCGTGGTCTCAGGCAAGGTCACCGTTGTGGACAAGAAGGGTCTGAACAAGAGACCTGGACCGCCGGACGGTTGATTGCATTGCAATCAACGCTTAATACTGCAGGAACGAGAGGTACCCCATGGCGAGCATCACGATCCGCAACCTCGAAGACGATTTGAAGCGTCGCCTTCGCATCCGCGCCGCCGAACACGGGCGCTCGATGGAAGAGGAGGCGCGGGCCATCCTGCGGCTGGTCGTGACCGAGACCGCCCCGCCCCGAAATCTGGCCGCCGCCATTCGCTCGCGCGTGGCGCCGCTGGGCGGCGTGGAACTCGATCTGCCGCCCCGAGACAAGATACGTGCCCCGCCGCGCCTCTCGGGAAAGCGCGCTTGATCGTACTCGACACAAACGTGCTGTCCGAACTGCTGCGACCGAACCCGGCACCCCGAGTCGAGGCGTGGCTCGCGGCCCAGGATGGCGCGAGCGTCTACTTCACGACCGTTGGCGAGGCGGAACTCCGCCATGGCGTGGCGATCCTTCCGGCCGGTCGCCGCCGCACCACGATCGGCGCCGCCATCGAGGGCATTCTGGACGAAGATTTTCGCGACCGCGTCCTGCCCTTCGATCGCGAAGCCTCGCGCGCCTATGCCGCCATCGCCGCCGAGCGCCGCGCCGCCGGCCGCCCCATCAGCCAGTTCGACTGCCAGATCGCCGCGATCGCGCGCGCCCATGGCGCCAGCGTGGCGACCCGGAACACCGGAGACTATGAAGGCTGCGGCGTCGAGGTGATCGACCCATGGGATCACGCCAGGGCGAGATGAACCGGCCCGGTCAGGAAGTCTACCCCGAAGTCCCCGCCGCCCTTGATCTCTTCCCGGGTCCGCGGCGACCGAAGAGAACACCGGCTCAAAAGGCACTGGCGGAGCGAGTGACCCTGGCATCCGCTCTCTCGGTCGATTCTTTTCTGGCCTGACGAGAAGAGGCGGGGCCGCACTTGCGCCATGTCAAATGTTTCGGCGTTGCATCCTCTAGGCTCGAGTCCGGCATAGGAGGCAGGCGACCAGCAATGAAGTCCATTTCCGACAAGGCAGAGGTTTCGGTCGATTTCCCCGACAAGACCTACATGGGGTCGTTCGGGCGGGAGGCGTCGTTCGACGTGAAGGTCGAGCCCGACGAGGTGATGCTGCGCCTTGTACGCACCGGTGAGGAGCGGCGCGAGATCACCGTCCACCTGCACTACTACCTGCTGGCCGACATGCTGAAGGAGATCGGCCAGGGGTTGATGGCGCATGATTTCCTCGACGAGTCGCATCGCGAGGCGCTGGGCGTCGGCGTGGCGGCGCTGGCGGCCGCGCTGAAGCCGCCGGCGACGACCAGGCGCAGCAGGAAGAAATAAAAGCCTGGGCACGGACAGGTATGTGGCGCGCCGATCTGCTTCGCGTTCGCGGAGAGATGCAGCCGAGCGGTTGCTGGCGCAGGTAACGTGCGAAACAATCCGACCGATGCAATGGAGCGTGCGCATCGGAGAATGCCTGGACTGGGCCCGTGACCTTTAGCGTCAGAGCATTTGGCGTGGCTATCGGCGTGGTCATGGGGTTGGCATTCGACCTGTCGCCTCGTCCCTCGATTGCCCAGCAAGCGGCCGCCAGTCGCCCTGGTCCAATCACCCTCGTCTATCGGGACGACATCAGCAATGTCAGGCAGCTGAAGGGAGTCGCCCACTACGGTGGCGTGCTGGGGCGCGATTCATCTGTCTCCTTCACGGTCGCCAACGAAGCCGGAGAACAGGTGTGCAACGGCACCTTCACCGTGGATTCTCCGCGCACGGGAAAGTTCTCGCTCGCGTGCTTCAAGGGCTCCTTCAGCGGCAATGGGACCTACCAGCGGAAGGCAGGTGACCGGCGCGACAGCTTCGTGGCACGGGGCCAGACCGCACGCGGTCAGCGCATCATGCTGGTCGTCGGGAAGCCGTCCGGCATCGCCGATGGTCAGTTCCTGAGCCCGTGAGCAGGACCTGCTCCCGAACAAGCCCCGCAAGCCGGTGGATGGAGTCCTTGGCAGGGACAGCCTCGAAGATCGCCGCCCGGCAGGCCTTACTGAATCGAGGGCCTGGTGCCGAGGATGATCATCTCGAGCACCTGATCCTTGGTCACTGCACGCGTCGGCGCGGTGCCGACCATCTTGCCGTTCTTCATCACCGCCACGCGATCGGCCAGATCGAAGACGTCGTGGATGTCGTGGCTGATGAGGAAGATGCCGATCCCCTCGCGCTTGAGCTGCAGGATGAGATCGGCAACCTGCTTCGTTTCCTGCGGCCCAAGCGCCGCGGTCGGCTCATCCATGATCAGGATACGGGCGTTGAAGTGGATTGCCCGGGCGATGGCCACCGCCTGGCGCTGGCCGCCCGAGAGGGCGCGCACAGGTTCCTTGAACTTGACGAAATGCGGATTGAGGCGCGCCATCACCCGGCGCGTCTCGGCCTCCATGGCGACGTCGTCGAGCGTGCCCCAGGCGGTCCTGAGCTCACGGCCGAGGAACAGGTTGGCGGCGGCGTCCAGATTGTCGGCCAGCGCCAGCGTCTGATAGATCGTCTCGATGCCGTGGCGACGCGCATCGCGCGGGCTGTTGATCGTGACGGCTTGCCCATCGATGCGGATCTCGCCCGCGTCGGGGTGATAGGCGCCCGACAGCATCTTGATGAAGGTCGACTTGCCGGCGCCGTTATGGCCGAGCAGGCCCACCACCTCGCCGGCGTGGAGATCGAGCGATACGTCGTCGACCGCACGGACGCCGCCGAAGCTGATACTCATGCCGCGCATCGCGACGAGCGGCAGCGCCGCACTCATGCCGCGCCCTTCAGCGTGCGCGAGCGGTAGAGCCGATCGAGCCACACGGCGACCACCAGAACCAGACCGACGACGATGTTCTGCAGGGGCGTGTCGAGGCCCATCAGCACCATGCCCGACTGCAGGCTCTGCATCACCAGCGCGCCCAGCATGGCGCCGGCGACCGTGCCGAGGCCGCCGCCGAGCGACGTGCCGCCGATCACGGTCGCGGCGATGACATAAAGCTCGTCGAGCGTGCCTTGCGCGTTCGTCGCCGCATTGAGGCGCGCGGTCGAGATCGCGGCCGCGACGGCGCACAGCACGCCCATCAGGACAAACACGAGCACCGTGATGCGCCGCGTGTCGACGCCCGACAGCTCGGCAGCCTCTGGATTGCCGCCCAGCGCGAAGACGTAGCGGCCAAAGCGCGTGCGCCGGGCCAGGAAGGTGACGACGATGCCGGCGCCGACCGCGATCAGCACCGGTACGGCGAGGCCGTGCGCGATCGACAGGCCTTCCGGCGGCACCACGAGGCCGCGCGCGGCGGCGATCCGCTCGGCGACGCGCGGCGGCAGGTCATAGCTGTTGGCGACCAGCACGACCGTCAGCACACCGGCGCATGCGAGCCCGGCCACCACGACTTCCGCCCACACCGGGCGCAGCGCGAAGCCAACCTGCTGGCGGCGCCGACGGGCATGAAGGGCGCGCAAGACGATGGCGGCGACAGCGAGCACGCCCACCACCCAGGTCCAGGTCGAGCCGATCGCGCCCTCGACACCCCCGCCCATGCGGCGGAAGGCATCGTCCATCGGCGCCACGGTGCGACCGGAGGTGATCCACCAGGCGCAGCCGCGCCACACCAGAAGGCCGCCCAGCGTGACGATGAAGGCCGGCACGCCGAGATAGGCGATGATGACGCCATGCAGCAGGCCGATTGCGGCGCCGACGGCCACTCCGGCGGCAAGCGCCAGGATCCAGATGAACGGGCTGTCGTAGCCCATGAGGCGGGGCAGGAACTCGGTCTGGGTCACGCCCATCACCATGCCGACGACCCCCAGGACGGAGCCGACCGACAGGTCGATATGGCGCGCGACGATCACCAGCACCATGCCGGTCGCCATGACCATGACCGACGCGGTCTGGACGGAGAGGTTCCAGAGATTGCGCGGCGTAAGGAAGGCGCCGCCGGAGAGGATGTCGACGCCGACCCAGATCAACACCAGCGCGGCCAGCATGCCGACCAGGCGGGCGTCGATCTCGGTGGCGCGGAGAAACCTCAGTTGCAGACCTTGGTGCTACCGGGCTTTACGCCGCGGCAAACCACGTCCTTGCTGACCCAGCCGCCCTGGATGACCACATCGAGGTTGTCCCGGGTGATCGGTACGGGCGTGAGCAGGATCGAAGTCATCGCCACCTTGCGCGGGCCATCGCCCCACGTGACGGTGCCCGGCAGGCCGGAGAGCTTGGTGCCCTTGGCGAGCCTGATCGCCGCCTCGCCCGCGGACTTGCCGAGCGCGCGGGCGTCCTTCCAGACGCTCACGGTCTGGGTGCCGAGTGCCACGCGGTTCAGGGCAGCGTGATCGCCGTCCTGGCCTGACACGGGCACGGAGCCCGCCAGGCCCTGCGCCGCCAGCGCCGCAATCGCGCCGCCGGCCGTGCCGTCGTTCGAAGCCACGACCGCGTCGACCTTGTTGCGGTTGGCGGTAAGGAACTGCTCCATGTTGCGCTGGGCGTTGGCCGGCAGCCAGGCGTCGGTATAGGCGTCACCGACCACCTTGATCTTGCCGCCCTTGATCGCCGTCTCCAGCACTTCGCGCTGGCCGGCATAGAGGAAGTCGGCGTTGGGATCCGACGACGAGCCCTTGATGAAGACGTAGTTGCCTTCGGGCTTCACCTTGGCGACTTCACGTGCCTGGATGCGGCCGACTTCCTTGTTGTCGAAGGTGATGTAGAGCACATCCTTCATCTCGATCAGGCGGTCGTAGCCGATCACCGGGATGCCCTCGTTGAGCGCCTTCTCGATCGCGGGGCGGATGGCGTTGGCGTCCTGCGCCAGCACGATCAACACCTTGGCGCCGCGCGCAATCAGCGCCTCGATGTCGGTCAACTGCTTGGCGGCCGAACTCTGCGCGTCGGCCGAGACGTAGGTGCCGCCGCCGGCCGCGATCGCCGCCTTGATGGCTGCTTCGTCGGTCTTCCAGCGTTCTTCCTGGAAGTTCGACCAGCTCACCCCGATCGTCTGCGCCTGCGCGGGCAAGCCGACCAGGATCGCGGCGCCGGCAAGGGCCGCGAAGAAGCTGCGCACCATGTTTCCCCCAACTTATTCGACATTGCCCGGATGAACCCGTGGACCGGCACAAAGCTTATCATTGCGCTGGGTAGCGGGGAACCTCCGGTCGGCCGGCGCCGATTTGCCGGCACTCGTGCCGCGTTCACCGCCCAAAGCGACGCCTGATCGACCAATCTGGCTCTTTATCCTCGCCATTAGCGGGCTGGCCAAGCTCACGGCTCTCTCATTCGAGCGCCTTTAGCCGGGCCGCCATGTTGCTGGCGAAGCCAGGCTTCCCGCTGTCGTGCTCGGCCTCCTTCATCCATTCGTTCAGGTCTGCGCCGCATAGCCGATCTTGGACGCGATAGACACCACCGTCGCCCACCGCGATCCGTGTTCAGCCTCGTGATCCAGCACCGGCTGGATTGCCCGCTCGCGCACCTCGGTCGAAAACTCGTTTGCTGTCTTGCTTGTCATCGCTCCACTCTCTCAAGGGTTGGAGCCTCCGACAAACCCGGGGCGGTTCAGACCGCCCAACCGAGAACGGACGCGACAGCTCCGACGTGCCCGGCACGATCACGGCATTCGTCGAGGCGCCAAACGCGCCTTCGGGTTCCCTTGTCCGTCAAGTCCAAATTTCTGGGACCGGAGCAATTCAGGCCTGCCATGCCGACAGCTTGGCTTGATCCCGCCACACATCGTCGCATAGCCTACGGGCAACAAAACACGAAGGGGCGGAGACACCATGGATCGCAGGCAGTTCATCGGCGCATCGGCTGCAGCCGGGCTCGTCGCATTTGGCGGCACCAACGCTGCGCGGGCGCAGCAGATCCTGAAGTTCACGATCACCTGCGGCCACCCGCCGGTGTTCAATTGGGTCAAGGTGCTCGACGAGACGTTCCTCGGCACGATCGACCGCGAGCTCGCCGCCGCCGGCTCGCCGGTGAAGATCGAATGGACCAAGGCCTATGGCGGCACCGTGGCGAAGCTCGGTGCCGAGAGCGATGCGCTCAAGACCTCCGTGTCCGATGCAGGCCTCGTGTCGCAGATCTTCGAAGCCGCCAAGTTCCCGCTGCAGCAAGTGACGCTGCAGGTGCCGTTCGGTTCGCCGGACATCGCCACCGTCAGCGCCATCGTCGAGAAGCTGAACGGGCAGTTCACCGAGATGAACGACGCCTGGTCGAAGAACAACATGATGGTGCTGGGGATCGTCGCCATCGACGGTTACCAGCTCATCACGAACTTTCCGGTGAATTCCGCCGCCGACCTCGCGGGCAAGAAGATCTTCGTACCGGGCCCGATCGCCAACTGGCTGCAGGGCACCGGGGCGGTCGCCGTCGCCGGCAACCTCAACACCTACTACAATGGCATCCAGACCGGTGTCGCGCAGGGCGCGATCGTGTCGATGTCGCCGGTCTGGTCGGCCAAGCTGCATGAAGTCGCGCCGCACATCACCCTTTGCAATCTCGGCGCCCAGTACACCGGGTCGCTCGCCTTCAACCTGCGCAGCTTCCAGAAGCTGCCGCCGGTCGCACAACAGGCCGTGCGCAAGGCGGGCAAAGCCTATGACGCCGAATTCGCCAAGACCCAGACGGCTCTCGCCGAGGAGGCCGTGAAGAACCTGCGTGCCGCCGGCGCCACCGTCACGACCCTGCCGGAAGCCGAGCGGGCGAAGTGGGCGGCAATGCTGCCCAACCTGCCGGAGGCCTGGGCAAGCCAGCTCGAGAAGCAGGGCGTCAAGTCCGCCCGCCCGCTGGTCAACGCCTATATCGAGGCGCTGAAGGCCGCAGGCGTCAAGCCGGTGCGGGACTGGAAGGCCTGAGGCCGTGGAATTGGAGGCCGGCGTCGACGGCGCCGGAAAGGCGGATTCCTACGGGCTGCCCCAGCCGTTTCGCCTCGACCAGATCACCGGCGTCATGAACGCGCTGGGGACGTTGGGCATCTTCGGGCTGCTGGTGCTGATCAACGTCGACATCGTCGGCCGCTCCGTGTTCAACAGCCCGCTGCGGGGCACCACCGAGATGGTGTCGCTGGCGATCGTCGGCATCGTCTTCATGCAGCTTCCCAATACGCTGTGGGCCGGCCGGTTCGTGCGGGCCGAGTTGCTGATCGACGTCGTCGTGACCCGCGCGCCACGCCTGGCCGACGTCATCCAGGGCCTGTTCCATGTCATCGGCGCGGCGATAATGGCAATCGTCGTCATGGCGGTGATGCCCGAACTCAGGTCGGCCTGGGAGATCGGCGACTATGTCGGCTCGCTCGGCGACTTCACCGCGCCGACATGGCCCATCCGCCTGATCACCGTCGTCGGCTCGGCCTTCACCTGCCTGACCTACATCTTCCTCGCCCTTGCCGATTTCCGTCGGGCGCTTCGGGGTACGCCATGACAGCGCTCGGCATCGGCATCGTCTCGCTCGCCATGATGGTCGTTCTGATCATCGCCGGGCTGCATGTCGCCATCTCCCTGCTGCTGCTGTCCTTCGTCGGCGTCTGGCTGATGCGCGACAATATCGACGTGGCGCTGGCGTTGATGGCGCAGGCGACCGGCGATTCGATCGCCAGCCACGAGTTCGGCGTGGTGCCGCTGTTCGTCCTGATGGGCCTGCTGGTGGCGACGGCCGACCTGGGCAAGGACATTTTCGAGGTCGCCAACAGCATGCTTCGCCGCATCCGCGGCGGGCTGGGCGTGGCGACCGTGATGGCGAACGCCGTGTTCGCGGCCATCACCGGCATCTCGATCGCCTCGGCCGCGGTCTTCACCAAGGTCGCCGTGCCGGAGATGCTGCGCTTCGGCTTCACCCCGCGCTTTGCAACCGGCGTCGTCGCAGGCTCGTCGGTGCTGGGAATGCTGATCCCGCCCAGCCTGCTGATGATTCTCTACGCGTTCCTTTCCGAGCAGTCGGTCGGCGCCATGTTCCTCGCGGGCATCATGCCAGGCCTCGTGCTGGCCATCGCCTTCTCCATCGCGATCGTCGCCATGGCGTGGCTGTTTCCGGGCTACGTGGGCGGCACCGCCGCAGTGGACGTGCCGGGCATGACGCTGCGCGAGGCGGCCGTCAAGGTAGCGCCGGTCGTCCTGCTGATCTTCGTCGTCCTGGGGGGCATCTACGGCGGCATCTTTACCGCGACCGACGCCGGAGCGGTCGGCGCGTTGGGGGCTCTGGCACTGGCGCTCGCCAAGCGGCGCCTCACGCCCTCGATCTTCTGGAAGGTGCTGGTCGAAACCGGCCGCATCAGCGTCTCGGTGCTGTTCCTGATCATCGCCGCCAACCTCTACAGCCGGATGCTGACCCTGTCCGGCCTGCCGCAGTTCATCGTCGAATGGATGGCGGGCCTGGGCTTCGGCGTCGCCGGCTTCCTGGCCGTCTTCATCGCGATCGTGCTGTTGCTCGGCTGCATCATCGACTCGGCGTCAATCATGCTGATCGTGCTGCCGCTGATGCTGCCGGTGGCCAAGACGCTCGGCATCGACCTGGTATGGTTGGGCGTCATCACCGTGATCGCCGTCGAGATCGGCCTTCTGACACCGCCTTTCGGCATCTCGGTCTATGTCGTGAAAAGTACGCTCAACGACCCCCGCATCACGCTCTGGGATATCTTCGCCGGTACGCAACCCTTTACGCTGATCATGTTCGTCGTGCTGTTGCTGATCATCGCCTTCCCGGGGATCGCGCTCTTCTTCAATTGAGCGAAGCGCCCCGGCGGCTTACCTGATCGCCAGCAGCTCGACATCGACCATCAACGTCGCGTTGGGCGGAATCGCTCCACCGGCGCTCGCCTGCCGCGTGGGCATGACCAGATCACTTGCCGTGCGCGCGCCCGGCGAGGGCTTCGAGGATAATGGCCACGCACGCTTCGGTTCCCATGGCACCGGTATCGACCGTCACGTCGTACTCGCAGAACGTATGGACGATGTCGGCAAGTCCGCGCGCCCGGCCTATGACGCGGTCGCCGCGGGCGCGCTCGCGGGCTTCCAGGATACCGAGCGGGCAGGTTACGCCGATCGCGAAGACATCCAGTCCGGCCGTCGAGCGACAAAAGCTCTCGTACATGGCGCGGTCGTGCAGCACATGGTCGAAAATGACGGGGTTGCCGCCGTCGACCAGCGCACGCACCGCCGGCGCCATCGACTGTACAAGGCGGCGGAACACCGGCCCGAAACGCGCCACGACGGCAGGCGGCGTTCCTGGCGCCGATATCGTCACCATCTCGACGCCCAGCGCCGTGAACGCATCGCGTTCAGCCTGCCGACCGGTATCTGCGCCGCGGTAGTAGCGTGGCGTGGACATCAGGATGAAGTCGTCGAAGCCCGCGACGAGATAGGGAGAAGGAATCGCCGCCTGCAGGGCGCGGCAAAGCGTGGTCTTCCCCGCACTTGACGGGCCGTTGACCAGCACGATGTCGGGCCAGCGTTCCAGGGTCTCCATCGTCATGCCGACCCGGAGGTGCGGGTGAATGCCGGCCGACCGCACGACGGGGACAGCATCGGCTCCTGGTCCACCGCCCCTGTCACGCAGGCCAGGATACGCGCCCAATCCATAACCGCCCCCTGCCCTGCACCGATCGACCACGGCATCGTGAACCGTCCGCGAGATTGTACTCGGCCGCCTCAGGAACGACTACCGACGCCGCCTGAATCGCTGTTCCCCGGCCGTTTCAGTTTTCTGGCCATACGGCATCAGAGAACTCATCGGCCATCACAGCGCTCCCTTAGCCTTCAACGTCGTCGGAAACAGGCGATAGAGCCAGACGAAGAGCAGTCGGTCGGCGACGGCCAATTTCGGTTCGAGGCAACGCGTCGGCGCAGCACGTTCAACTGATGCCACAGCATCACGATCTCCGCTTCCAGCCGTGCCCGCGTCGTGAACGGAGAGATCAGGACATGCAGGGCGAGACTCAGAAACGCGATCACGAAGGCTCAGCCTACTCGATCCCGCCCTTCACGCTAGTGGATGGAGTTTAGTTATGGACGATCTCGTGAAGATCGGGACCAAGGTCGTGCGCGACGCCCGCTACGCCATCTTCCAGATGGCCGACGTCGCGGTGCCGAAAGAACTGTTCGAGAAAATACCGCGACTGATCGACGGGCTGCGACGACGACCGGCTCCGGCGTAAGATCGAACGGGGCGGATCCGTCATCACCACGGGAGGGGTGCGTTCTCATGGCGAGGGGAAGGGCCAAACTGAGCGACAAAAGCTCCTTCGAGACGGTGGAGACGGCGGAAGCGCCGGGAAAATGGCACAGGCCGCATACGGCTTCACCGGAACCCGACAGGATGTTACGGTTCTCGCGGTTCCAAGGTTTCATCCGGGGAATGTCGGGTGATAGGCTGTCGGGATGACATTGACCCCGCGGCTTGCCACGGGTCCCGGCGCGTCCCTGCGGGACCGGCCCTTCCTCGATCGGGCGCGCAGCAACCTGCAGCGGGTCCGGCTGGCACTCGGGGCCAGGGGCGTCGCCTTGGCGACCGCCGCCGGGCTGGTGGCGCTTGCCTGCGGCGCGGCAGCGCTGGCCGACGTCGCCATGTCGTTGGGAGCGACTGAGGTCGAGCACAGCCGCAACAGGGCGGCCGAGATCCGGACCCTCAACCAGAGCAATCGCGTTTTGATGCGCAGCATATTTACCCTGTCCACCGGCCGGCGACAGCTCGCCGAGAGCGACCTTCCGGTGGCGCAGGCCTGGGAAAAGGTGCAGGCCGCCCGGACCGCGATCTGCGACCATCTCGACCCGCGTGCGTCTAAGTTTGCGGAACTGCGTGCAGTGTGTGCGGCGAGCGTGGCCCTGCACGAGCGCCTCGCGCCGCAGATCGCAGCGTTCGATCCACCGCGGCGGTTGATCGACCCGAACACGATGCACGACGCCGCCACACTTCATGCCAGGGTGAACGACCTGACCGGGGCGATCGCCCAGGAGGCCGAAACGCTGGTCGGGAACATGGCCGACGAATACCGCGAGGCGCTTCTCGTGCTGACCGTCATCACCGGGGGATTTGCCGCGGCCTGCCTGGTGTTGATCCTGCTCGTCGGCCGAGCGTCGATCCTGCACTACGAGCAATCGCAGAAGGCCGGTGAGGCGCGCGACCTCCTCGAGGAGACGATCGAGGCCTTGCCCGCCGGCGTCACGCTCTACGACCGCAACGAGCGGCTGCTGATGTTCAATTCCGCCGCGGTCGCGGCCATGCCCCTCCTGAAGCGGCCCGGCGTTCTCGGCATCACCTACGAGGAACTGGCGCGCGAGACGGCCAGACTGGACGTCGGGGGTGGCGAGCCGCTGCTCGACACGCCGGAGGAGTGGATCAGGCGCTTCCGCAGCAAAGGCGAGCCGCCGATGCGCCAGTCGGTCGACGGGCGCTGGTTCGAGTGGTCGAAAAAGATGTCGCCCCACGGGCGCACCGTTGGGCTTTGGGTCGACATCACCGGGATCATGCGGGATTTCGAGGAACGCATCCAGCTGACTCAGCGGCTCGACGCAGAGATGGCACGGCTGCGTTCTATCGTCGAATCGAGTGGCGCGATGATCGTCCTGGTCGATCGCGAGCTGACCGTAATCATGGCTAACAGCGGCTATACGGCAGTGACCGGCGTCGCTGCGGCGGACGCGGTCGGCCGCCCGTTGAAGGAGATCGTCGATTGCCCGCTCGATCCGGGCGTGCTCGAACGCTGGCTCTCCGGCCCGTTCGAGCCCGGCCGGGTCGAGCCGGTGCGCTTCGCCAACCAGATTCATGACCGGCAGGGGCGGCAGCGCTTGATATCGGTGACGGCAACGCCCGTGCTCGGGGAAGGCGGGCTGGTTAACAGCATCGTCTTCCTGGGCGTCGACGATACCGAGCGGCGTGACGCCGAGCGGGCCCTGTTCGACGCTGTGCGGCTTGCGACGGTGGGCGAGATGGCGGCCACCGTGGTGCACGAGATCATACAGCCACTGCAGGTGATCGACATTGCCCGCGCTTCGGCCGAACAGGTCCTCAGCGATGCGATGGGCGAAGGTGTCGCTCCGGACAGCGCATTCCTGCAGAGCAAGCTCGCCCGAATTGCCAGTCAGGTCGAGCGCGCGGGTCGCATCGCGGGCGAGCTGCGCGCCTTCGTGCGTGGCACGGCCGCCGAGGAGGCGACGCCATTTGACCCGGCGACGGCAGTGCACGCGGCTGTCGAGTTGACCAGGTACGCCACCCGCCAGGCCGGCGTCACGGTGTCGGTATCGGTCGCGGAAGGACTGCCCCCGGTCATCGGCCACGTCGGACGCGTCGAGCAGGTACTGGTCAACCTGATCGTCAATGCGCGCGATGCGGGCGGCAGTGCTGTGGAGGTTTCGGCCCGCCCCCTGTTGCGGGACGGCCACGCCTTCGTTCAGATCGCCGTCGAGGATACGGGCCCCGGCATTCCGAGCGCCATCCTGCCGCAGCTGTTCGAGGCATTCGTCACCACCAAGCCGCGCGGCACCGGCACCGGGCTCGGACTGCGAATCTGCCGACGCATCGTCGAGGAGATGAACGGCACCATAACGGCGACCAACCTCGCCGAAGGTGGCGCGCGATTCGAGATCGTGCTGCCGGCGGCTGGCGAGACGTAAAGGTCGCACGATGGACAAGTCTCCACTTCGCTCTCGCCGCGTCCCCGCCCGATGCCATGTCCTCGTGGTCGAGGACGACGTGGATCAATGTGGTGAAATGGCGGGCTACCTCATCCTCTCCAAGCTTGAAGTGCGGATGGCCTACGACGGCACCTCGGCGCTGCGTCAGGCTACGGAGCACCTGCCCCGCGTGGTCCTTCTCGACTTCAATCTTCCGGACATGTCGGGCATCCAGCTGGCAAAGGAGTTGCGGGCGATCCTGCCGAATGCGGCCTTCATCATGATGTCGGCCCACATCGACGGACTGTCCGAACGTACGCTTCAGGAGATCGGCATAGCTGTTTTCGCGAACAAGCCGGTGCCGCTTGGCCCGCTGCGGAAGGCGGTGCTGATGCTGGTCGCCTCGCCTCGACTTGGCCGCGATGGGCCGAAGCATGGCGAGAAAAGCTGGTTCTCCACGGGACTGGGCGGCCGGCGCCGCTACCCGCCCAATCCATAACCGCTCCCTGCCCCGACCTTCGACGACGACGTCGGCGGCCGTCCGGACACTTTTACGGGAACACTTCCGGCACCGCTATGCTGGCCTAATCGCGGTTGGCAGGCGCCCGCTTGTCCTTTGATTTGCCTTCGGCAGCCTTCAGTTCTGCACGAACTACCGAGGCTGCCTTGACGTCGAGCTTCTCCACTTCACCGATGGCTTTTTCCGCAGCGGTGAAATCCGAGCGCTTGATGGCGTCGCGGGCCTCCTCGACGAAATTCGTCAGGAGCGCGGCCTTCAGCTCGGCACGCACCTTTACTACCGGCGCCGCCTTGGCCATGGCCTTGGCATCGAGCTTCTCCGCTTCTGCGACGGCTTTCTCCGCCGCGGGGAAATCCGACCGTTTGATGGCCTCGCGGGCTGCGGCGACGAGCTGCGGAACTTGCGCATTCGCCGCCGGGGTATTGGCCGTGGGGGGCGCTGGCGGAGGTGCCGCCACTGGCGGTGCTGCCGCGGGCGGCGCCGCCGCGGGTGGCGCTGGCGGAGCGGCTGGCATCGGCCGAGCGGGGGCGGCGGGCAGTGTGTTCGCCTGAGGTGAGGGAGGAGCCGGAGCGGTTGTAGTCGCAGCTGCAGCAGGGGGTGGGACTGCCGCCGGACGGCTCGGCGCCGTGGGAAGCGCCTGTACGGGCACGGGTAGAGCCAGCATCGGTGCGTTGCCGGTTTGGCTTGGCGTCGTGCGGCGAGTCTCTGCGAGGCGGCGAGAGAGGTCGACCCACCCCGGGTGCGACGGATAACTCTTGGCGCCGCTGGCAATCAATCGCTCGGCATCGGCATACTGCTGGCGCGCCAGGGCGGCGTCCACCGATGCGGCCACGGCCCGGATCTCGGCGTCCTGGCGTGCGCGATCGGCCTTGGCGCGCTCGAACTCGGCACGCGCGATGGCAACCTCGGGCATCGAGGTGGAGATGCTGTTGGCCTCGGCCAGTGCACGCTCGGCGGTGGCGAAGTCGCCTTGCACTGTGCTGCGCCGCGCGGTCGCAACCAGTTCGAGTGCGCGGACATTCTGGAGGCGCAATTCGTTGGCTTGCTGATCGTTGCCCTGCCTGGCGCTGGCGGTGCGGCGTTGCAGATCGGCCCACCCGGAATAGGAGCCGTAGCGGCGACGCCCGTCCTCGATGGCGCGCTCGGCGTCGTCGTACTGTCGGCGCTGGAACGCCGCGTCGATCGCCGCGAGAATCAGACGGATTCCGTCCTGCTGTTGTTCGGCCGCGACCCGGCGGCGGCTGAGATCGGCGCGTGCCTGGTTGACTTCGGGGAACCCCGGCGCGGATTGGTCGGCTAGCACAAGCAGACGTTCGGCTTCGACGAAGTCGCCGCGATCCATGGCCTGCCGGGCGTTGCCGATCATATTGCGTGACTGGTTGATGCGCGCCCGCCAGGTCGACTCGGCGCGCATCTCCGCCAGGCGATTGGCCCGGGCGCGATATTCGTCATCCGCATTGAAGCGCTGGGAATAGTCGGCAAGCAGGCGCTCCGCTTCCCAAAGCCGATAGGCGGTGAGAGTCTGGTCGATCGCGGCCTGGTATTGGTAGCGCTCGCGATAAAGCTGGTTACGTTCGGTGCGCATCGAGGCGATGTCGCCGCGCGCCTGCGCGGTCTCGGCGAAGCCCGGGGCTTGCTCTTCGGCTTCCTGCAACAGCGCTTCCGCGTCGGAGAAATCGCCGACCTGGGCGAACCGGCGTGCCTCGGCGATCAGTCGCCGGGCCTCTGCCTGGCGCACCTGCGTATTGCGATCGGCCCGGGCTCGGGCGAGCTTCTGCTGCAGCGGAGTCCAGTCGCTGTTGCCGGCAAAGTTCCGGTTTGCGTCGGCGAGCAAGCGTTCGGCGTAAGTGAAATCACCGGCAGTGATCGCCCGGTCTATCGACGCGGCGAGGGCATTGCGATCGGCGTCTGAAAGGACGGGCGGCTGCGCAATGGCCGATGGCTGTACGGGAGCCGTCGCGGCGACCTGATCTGGCGCTGGCCTTTGCGCCGTGGGGAGAGGATCCGCTGGTCTGGTCTTGTCGGAATTCAGCAGATTGCCGCCGAACAGGACAACGCTACCGACGGCCACGACACCGCCAAGGACGCCGATGATCGAATAGAGCAGGCGGTTGCCACCGCCCCCGGCATTATCGGCCATTGTCATCCTCGCAGTGAATACGAATTCGCAAACGTCGATGGTGCAAGCCAGTTCCGATCACATTGGCTCGGCCCGCCGCCACGAAGCACCGGGTGGGGCTACAACCCTCCGCCGGGCCAATTGGCAACGACGCCGCATTTCCCCAAGGGGATATCGCTGATTCCTACAGGTCGCGCCGGACGCCTTGATCGCGCACCACGACGGGCACGCCATTGCGATCCTGGACGACCCGGACCCAGTCGCCCATCTGCACGTCGCCGTTGTCGGCCTGAGCGATCGTGACGGTCTGGCCGTCGTCCTTCTGCACCGTGACCTCGATGCCGCGCTGGCTTGACCCGTTGCGGCCGACGATGTTGCCGGCGATGGCGCCGCCCACGGCGCCCAGTAGGCCACCGACTACCGCGCCGCCGACCGAGTTGGTCGTGGCAGCACCGATCGCGGCGCCGCCCACCGCACCCAGGCCGCCGCCGACCAGCGTGCCGTCGTTCATGCCCGACCCGCCGCGCAAGGGGACTTCGCGGACGGACACCACGCGGCCCTGCTCGCCGCCCTGGGCGCTGTTATAGCCGCTATTGTAACTGTTGTTCGCCGACGTGTTGACGTAGCCCGGCTGCGTTGCACCGCCAGTTTGGGTACAGCCGCCCAGGCTCGCCATCAGACTCGCAGCGAGCGCGGCCGGTACCATCAGGCTGGCGAGCGACTTGTTTGCAGACATGGAATGTTCTCTTTCTAATGGAGGCCTAGTCGAAGCTACCGACGTCGCCGAGCAGGGCGGCAATGACTCGCGTGGCGACTGAAATCAGCACGATGTCGTTGTTCACCTGCGCATACTCGTAGCCGTAAGGCGGCGGGGTGAGCTGCGTCCATAGCTCGCGCGGCATGGGGTAGTAGACGATCTCCGGCGGCAAAGGCTGACCGATGACCCACGTTCGGTTGACCTGACCAGGCGGCAAGCAGCCGTTGTTCTTCTTGGCGAGGCCTGGCGGACACCGGCCGGCGACGTATTCGTTACGATAGTAGGTGCGCACCTTGTCGCGATCGCGGTCGATGATCACGACCTGCTGGTAGGGCACGATCTGCTGGTTGGGCACCACGACGGCACGGCCGCGTCCCTGATCGTTGTCGTTGTCTTTGTCGCCTTTGCCCTGGCCGTGTCCTTGGCCCTTGCCCTGGCTTTGACCTTGGCCTTGTCCATGGCCCTTGCCCTTGTCGTTGTCGGCCGAAGCTGGCAACGCCAGTGCAGCGAACAGAATGGAGATGAAAGCGATCGAAGCGGTTCGCACGGGTCGTTCCTCCTGTTGATGCTTTTCCTGCGAAAGGTCGCCATGCATCGTTACCGCCGGGTTCGTATCCGGGCCGGCCGCTGCCGATCGCGCCTATTGGGAGCATGGGGTGAACGCAAAGTCCGAGCGCGGGTTCCAGCTCGTCGTCCGATTTAGCCGCCTTCAACTTCCGCGTTTCGGCCGCCGGTCGGGCTCCGGAAGCTCCCCCCGCCTTGCGGCAATACGAGCATGTGCACGTGGATGACGACATCGTGCTGATGTTGACCGCCACGCGCGTGATTGCCGCCCTGCTCGGCAACATCGGCAGCTTCGACTAGGCCAGGATACGCGCCCAATCCATAACCGCCCCCTGCCCTACACCGATCGACCACGGCATCATGGACCGTCCGCAAAATTGTACTCAGCCGCCTCAGGAACGACTACCTACGCCGCCTAATCACTGTTCCCCGGCCGATTCAGTTTTTTGGCCATACGGGGTTCGCGCGAGATCCCCGTCGTCATGCCGACCCGATCAGCCAGCCATCCGCTAGTTGGCGGTCATGCCGCCGTCGATCACCAGCTCGCTGCCGGTGACCCAGGCGGCATCGTCGGAGGCGAGGTAGAGGCAGCCCGCCGCGATGTCGTCAGGCGTCCCGAACCGGCCGAGCGGCGTCGCTTCGAGGCGCTGGCGTGCGACGTCCGGATTGGAATGGCCCGGCACGGTCATCGGCGTGTCGACGAAGCCCGGATGCACCGAGTTCACGCGGATCCTGTCGCGCGCGTACTGGATCGCCGCGGCCTTGGAGAAGATCCGCACCGCGCCCTTGGAGGCGTGATAGGCGGCATTGGCGTGCGAACCGACGATGCCGCAGATCGACGAGATGTTGATGATCGAGCCGCCGCCGGCCCGCAGCATGGCCGGCACCGCGGCCTTGGTGCCGAGGAAGACGCCGGTGGCGTTGATCTCCATGACCCAGTTCCACTGCTCCAGCGTCTGGTCGGCAAGGCGCGGTCCGGCCGTCAGGCTGGTCTGGATGTTGAGCTTTGGATCGCGTCCCGAGATACCGGCGATGTTGCACAGGATGTCGAGGCGGCCATAGGCCTTCTCGGCGTCGGCCACGATCTCGGCCCACCGTGCCTCGTGGCGCACGTCCTGGGTCGCGAAGGTCGCCGTTCCGCCTGTGTCGACGATCTCCTTTTCCACCGCCTTGCCAAGCGTGGCGTTGCTGTCGGTGAGGACGACGGAAGCGCCGTGCAGGGCGAACAGCCTGGCCGTTGCCGCACCGATGCCCGACGCGCCGCCCGTCACGAGCGCCACCTTGCCGATCAGTCTCTTCCCCGGTTGCATGCCTGTCCTCCTCGCTTCCCCGACATTGTTTTCAGCCGCGATCGTGGCCCGGGATCGTGACACGGCGGCCAGCGAAACGACAGGCGGTGGTCTGATTGACTCCCCCGGCCGGGCCCGCACAATCCTCACAACCAAGAAGAGATTGCGAGAAAACCATGCGCTTCGCGAACAGGGTGGCGTTGATCACCGCGGCCGAACTCGGCCCCGAGGGCACCGACGTCACGGGCGGCGTCTAACACCCAGCAAGAGACGGGGGAGAAGAACATGGCCGACAAGGTCGGATTCATCGGACTCGGCGCCATGGGCGGACCGATGGCGCTCAATCTCGTGAAAGCGGGCTTCGCGCTGGTGGTGCACGACATCGATCAGACCAAGACCGCGCCGCTCCGAGCCAAGGGCGCCGAACTCGCCGGTACGGCGGAAGGCGTGGCGGCGGCGGTGGACCGGACCATCGTCATCGTCGAAACCACGGAGCAGGCAGAATCGGTCATCGCCGGCGAGCGCGGCATCATCAAGAGCGCCAAGCCGGGCCACATCGTGCTCTGCATGGCGACCATCGATCCCTTCGCCGCCCGCGCCCTCGCCGACAAGTTGGCGGCTCAGGGTATCGCCATGCTCGATGCGCCGGTGAGCGGCGGCACGGGCCGGGCGCAGTCGGGCGAGCTGTCGGTGATCGTGGGCGGCGCCGCCGACGTGGTTGCCAGGTGCGAGGACCTCTTCGCGGCCATGGGCAACCGCACGTTTCATGTCGGCCCGCTGGGCAATGGGCTCGCCATGAAGCTGGTCAACAACATGCTGGTCCAGGTCAACACCGTGGCGGTGGCCGAGGCCTTGGTACTGGGCGTCAAGGCGGGGCTCGATCCGCAGATGATCTATGACGTGGTGCGCGTCTCGACCGGCGCCAGTGCCGCGTGGGAACTGCGCGTGCCGCGCATTCTGAACGACGATTTCGAGCCGGGCGGCACGATCGACATTTCCTACAAGGACCAGGAACTGGAGACTGGCTTCGCAAAGCGCCTGGGCGTGCCGCTGCTGCTCGCGAACGTCACGCAGCAGGTCTACCAGATGGCGCGTGCCCGTGGCCTCAACAAGCAGGACGGGGCGGCGATCGTCAAAGTCTTCGAGCAGATGGCGGGCGTCACGGTGAAGAAGGGGACAGGGCAATGACCACGTTCGTGCTGATCCACGGCGCCTACCAGGGCGGCTGGATCTGGAAGACGACTGCCGAGCACTTGCAGACCAGGGGCCATCTGGTGCTGACGCCGACGCTCGACGGCTGCGCCGAGCGCAAGGGCGCGCTTCGCGCCGGCATCGACACCGAGAGCCATGCGGCCGAAATCGCCGAGCTGCTGTTCTACCAGGACCTGCAGGATGTCGTGCTGGCGGGCACCAGCACCGGCGGCATGGTGATGGCGCGTGCGGCCGAACTTGCACGCGAGCGTGTGGCGCGGGTGGTGTTCGCCGATGCGCTGGCGCTGCTCGACGGCGAGGCGTTGCCCGATATCGTGAAGCGTCCGACCGCCGTGAACACCGAACTCGGCACCGGCCCGTCGCGCCAGGATTTCGAGACGCGCCTGTTCGTCGATCTCGAGCCCAAGGTGCGGGCCTGGGCGCTGGAGCGCTGCACGCCGCATCCGATCGCCGCCATGCAGGCGCCGGTCAAGCTGGACCGCTTCTGGGACCAGGCGTGGAACGCCTCGGTGATCTGGTGCAAGCGCAGCTCGAACCCGCCCGTCGCGCACCAGCGCCGCGCCGCCGAGCGGCTGAAGGCACGATGGCACGAACTCGATACCGGCCATTACCCGATGTTGAGCGAGCCGGCCGCCCTGGCGCGGCTGATCGCGGAAGGATGACGGACGTGACCGAGACGAAGGGTGCCTCGTCGCTCGGCTCGATGCTGGCCAGCCACAAGCCCGGCGAGCCGACGCGGTTTGGCCGCATCTTCAAGCCCGATGACGCGTGGCTCGCCAAGGCGCCCCAGGAGCCGGTCCTCGAGCCCGAACTGGCAATCGTCGACACCCACCATCACCTGTGGGACTTCCCGGGCTATCGCTATCTGCTGGACGAGCTGCTGATCGACATTGGATGCGGCCACAATGTCGTGGCGACGGTGTTCGAGGAATGCCGCTCGATGTACCGCGCCCACGGGCCCGAGGAGATGAAGCCGGTGGGCGAAGTCGAGTTCGTGGCCGGCGTGGCGGCCATGAGCGCGAGCGGTCGCTACGGGTCGACGAAGGTCGGCGCCGGCATCGTCGGTTTTGCCGACCTGACGCTGGGCGAGCGGGTCGCTTCAGTCCTGGAGGCCGAGATCGCGGCGGGCGGCGGCCGCTTCCGCGGCATCCGCCATTCCGCGGCCTGGGATGCCGACCCGATCATCGGCAACAGTCACCACTTCGATGGGCCGGGCCTCTACGGCACCGCGAACTTTCGTGCCGGCATGAAGCAGCTGGCGAGACTGGGCCTGTCGCTCGATGCCTGGGTGTTCCACCCGCAACTCGCCGAGGTGGTCGACCTCGCCCGTGCGTTCCCGTCGGCCAACATCGTCATGTGTCACATGGGCGGGCCGCTGGGCTACGGCCCCTATGCCGGCCGGAAGGACGAGGTATTCGCGACCTGGAAGGCGGGGATGAAGGAGCTGGCGGCCTGCCCCAACGTTTCGGTGAAGCTGGGCGGCGTGATGATGCGGCTGGCCGCCTTCGACTATATGCAGGCGCCGTCGCCGCCGTCGTCCGAAGGGCTCGCTGGCTACTGGGGGCCTTACGTAAAAACCTGCCTTGAACTGTTCGGCGCCGACCGCTGCATGGTCGAGAGCAATTATCCCGTCGACAAGATGGGCATCGGCCCGTCCGCCCTCTGGAACGCTTTCAAGCGCATGACATCGGGCGCGTCCGCCGACGAGAAGAAGGCGATTTTCAGCGGCACCGCGAACCGCGTCTATCGCCTCGGTCTCGCGGACGTCTAGCCCGGATCTCTCACCGATGTGAGCAGACGTCATCGGAGTGAGCATGTGCACGCCTCATTCGGATGAACGGTGATCCCGGCGATATCCACCCGGCGGCTCTGAAGAACAGCATGTAGCAGGTCACGAGCACGCGCAGCGTCAGCACCTCGGCGATGGAGAAGTCGGTCCACCCCGCCAGCAGCTCCCGGTCCACCGTCCCCGTCACGCAGGCAAGGATACGCGCCCAATCCATACCGCACCCTGCCCCGACCTTCGACGACGGCGTCGTCGGCCGTCCGGACACTTTTACGGGAACACCTCCGGCACCGTTATATCGACCCTGCTTGACTGGCTAACCTGCGGCTATTCCAGTTTTTGGGCCTTACGGGTACGTCACGCCAGCAAGCTTGATCGTGTCACCATCGGTCACGGTCTGGGCGCCAGCACTGAAGGAGAGCGCCAACAGTACTCCGTCCCATGCAGGCCTCTTGAGGCACACTACGTGTCTCGCCGTTCCCGGCGCATGAAGGCGGCGAGTGGCATCGCCGCGAGGGCGACGAAGGCCATCAGGTGGAAAGCATCCAGGTAGCCGATCATCGCGGCCTGTCGCAGGATCTCGTTGGACAGGCTCTGCAGGCCGCCGGGGCTTTCCAGGCTCCACTGCGGCGGCAGGCCCGGCATCGACAGGGACTTGTTGTAGGGCGTGATGAACTCCGTCATCCGCGAATAGTTGGATGCCGTCGAGCGACTGACGGTCAGCACGGCGATGGAAATGAACAGGCTGGAGCCGAAGTTTCGCATCAGGGTGAAGACGGCGGACCCTTCCGTGACCTGGCGCGGCGGCAGGGTCGAGAAGGCCATCACCGTCATCGGCGTGAAGGCGATCGACTGGCCGAGACCCAGCAGGAAATTGGCCCACAACACGTCTGAATCGGTGAGGTTGATGTCGAACTGGGCCATCCAGAATCCCGCCCCGGCCTGCAGCGCCATGCCGCAGACGATGGCGAATCGCGGGGCGACCCGCGTGAGCTGGGCGATGAACAGGAACGCTGTCCAGTTGCCCACGCCGCGCGCGGCGATCAGCCAGGCGATGGCATTGTCGGGGTAGCCGCGCAGGTCGTGGAACAGGGTCGGAAACAGCACGATGCTGACGAAGTTCAGCATGCCCATCACAAAGGCGAGCAGGATCCCGATGGAGAAGTTGCGGTCGAGCAGCAGGCGCGGATTGAGGAATGGCGCCGGCACCGTCAGGCAGTGCATGACGAAGATCCAGAGTGCCAGCGCGCCCGTGAAGGCCAACAGCATGATCTCCGTCGATTCGAACCAGTCCAGCCGGTGGCCGCGGTCGAGGATCAGCTGTGCGGCCGCCATCGCCACGGAGAGGGCGATGAAGCCGATCCAGTCGAATTTCACGGTCGCGCGCGCCGTGTGGTCGCGGAGCGCGAACCATATGCAGATCAGCGCGCAGATCCCGGGCGGGAGGATCATGAAGAAGGCTGCGCGCCAGTCGTAGGCTTCCGTCACGATGCTGCCCAGGATGGGGCTGGCCACGGGACCGAACACCGCGCCGATGCCCCACATCACGAGAGCGGCGGGCTGAAGATGCTTCGGGAAGGTTGCCAACAGGATGGCCTGGCCGAGCGGCATGATTGGCGCGCCGAACGCCCCCTGGGCTACACGGGCCAGAATCAGGCTCTCCAGGCTGTTGGCCACGCCGCACAGCACGGAGGTGGTGGTGAAACCGAGCACCGTAAAGAACATCAGGTTGCGCCAGCCCAGCCGGCTCGACAGCCAGCCCGTCATCGGCGTGGCGATGGCGGTCGCGACCAGGTTGAGCGTGATGACCCAGGAGATCTCTTCCTGCGTCGCCGACAGGTTGCCACGCATCTGCGGCAGCACCAGATTGGCCAGCGTAATGGTCATGCCGAACAGCATGTTGGCGAGTTGGACCATCAGCAGGATGAGCCACTGCCGTCCGCTGATCGAGAAGAGGCCACCCTTCTCGGCGATGGATTCATCCCGGGATGTCGTTCTTACTGCTCCTTATGGCATTGTCTCGGCGATCGGAGTGTAGCGGCCTCCCTGGTGTCCGTCGTCAGATAGATTGATACGGATCGGGTCTATTTGGCCGACATTCCGCAGATAGACCCAAGGGACGGTGCGAACGCCAGCATTCTGCCGGGTTTCGAGGAAACCGTCAGCGGCCGACACAGGTTCCACCACCGCTTCCGCCATGCGCGCGCCCAGAACGACTTTTGATCCGTCGATTTGGCCCTTTCCCTCGTCATTCGGACGCCCTCCTCCCGTGGTGACGGCGCATTGGTGCGGTCTTGCGCTGGAGCCGATCGTCGTCGCAGCCCGTCGATCAGCCGCACTGTTTTCTCGAACAGTTCTCCCGGCATCGCGACTTCGGCCATCTGGAAGACTGCGTAGCGGGCGTGGCGCACGACCTTGGCACCGATCTTGATCAGCTTCTCTCGCAGGCTGGTCAGCGCCCCCCTGCGCAACCGCCTCGGGCGGGTGTGCCTACCCAAGGCTCTAAAAGGCCAAGAAGGCATGGAGCTTTCGGCGCCACAACCATACCGTCACTGGCACGCTCACGCTTCTTTCCGCCCTCGGTTCCCTGCTCGCGTTCCGGGTTCGTAGTCGCCTCACCTTGGAACTCGAACTCGTCGCCCTGCGACATCAGTTGACCGTACTGCGCCGGCAACGCCCTGGCTTGCCTCGGCTCTTCGCCGCCGACCGCCTGCTCTGGGTTTGGCTTCACCGGATCTGGCCACAGATCCTCGACGCCATGGTGCTGGTCAAACCGGCAACCGTCGTCCAGTGGCATCGCTACGAGCGTCGGGCGGCCTGACCCGTTTACGGCGACTGAACCTCTACCACCGTCGTACTGCCGTCGGCCGCTATTGCGTCGCTTGGAGGCAGGGGCGTTCAGAACACATGCGGGGAGTCCGCATCGCAAGAGAGCGGCGTGCGCTCCGATCATCGAACGTCACCGAGTGGCCTTCATCGGCAAACCGATTCAGGGCCGCATCGATTTTTGAGCAAGGACAGGCAGCTGCCTTCCAAATAGACTTGATTCGCAACAGCTAACTGGACAGCAGGCACTTATGGGCAATCTCAGCGGCAAGGTAGCGTTGATCACCGGCGCGAGCCGTGGACTGGGGGAAAGCACAGCCCGCACCATGGCGGCGCAAGGCGCCGGCGTGATGTTGCTGGCCCGCGATGGCGCCGCCGTTGCAGGCGTCGCGAAAGATATCGTCCGTGCCGGCGGGCGCGCGGAGTCGCTTGCTTGCGATGTCGGCGATTACGCAGCGGTAGAACGTGCCGTCGCTGTGACCCGCCAGAGCTTGGGCGGCCTAGACTTTCTGGTGAACAATGCCGGCATCATTGAGCCGATTGCTGAGATTGCGGCGTCTGACCCCACCATCTGGGCCGACAACATTCGGATCAACCTGGTCGGCGCGTACCATGTCGTGCGCGCCGTGCTGGGTGGCATGGTCGCGGGCCGCGGCGGCACAATCGTCAATGTCTCTTCTGGCGCTGCACACCGCCCGCTCGAGGGCTGGAGTGCGTATTGCGCGGGCAAGGCCGGACTTGCCATGCTCACCCGCTCCATCGCGCTCGAAACGGCGGGCCGCAATCTACGCGTTTTCGGATTCTCGCCGGGTACGATCGATACCGAGATGCAGGTCAGGATTCGCGCCTCAGGTATCAACGCGATAAGCAAAATCCCGCGCTCCGAACTCTCGCCGGTCGACCATGCGGTGCGTGGCCTGGTCTATCTCTGCGCCGGCAATTGCGATGATCTGATTGGCCAGGACGTTTCGATGCGCGACGAATCCTTTCGTCAACGTATCGGGCTCGCCTGACCATGACATCCCCTTCTCTGCAAGCCTGCCAACTGATCGTCCGCGCCACCCTGGTCGACATTGTCGATCGCAACAAGTTCGACCATTGGTACGAGACCGAGCATCTTCCCGATGCACTGAAGGCCTTCAAGGCACAGCGGGCATGGCGCGGCTGGAGCCAGACCAACCCGCTCGTCCACTTTGCGTTCTACGAGTTCGCGAACCTGGCCGAGGCCGACGCCATCCAATCTTCACCTGCACTCGCCGCTCTGATCGCGGAGTTCGACCGTATGTGGGGCAAGAGAGTGGTCCGCACCCGCGAAGTGATCGAAATCGCCGGCACACTGAAGACCACATGAGCCACCAGCGCAGCGAAGTCACGCCTATGCGCCGGCTGACCTCTGGGTAGACCCACGCGGTCAGATGCGACGGGCCGAACAGACGACCGCTGCTACCGGCCTTTCCAGTCCGGCTTACGCTTCTCGGCGAAGGCGCGCGGACCTTCGACCGTGTCCTCGCTCCTGGTCATCGCGACGAAGGCCGGATAGTCGAGATTGTGCATGGCGGTCTCAAGGGCGGGGGTGTCCAGCGAGCGCATCACGACCTGCTTGGTCGCACGCACCGACATCGGGGAGCACGCGAGGATATCGCGGGCCCACCGCCTGGCCGCATTCATCAGCTCATGATTCGGGACCACTTCGGTGACGAAGCCCAACTCGAAGCCTTCCTGCGCCGAGACGTGACGCCCAGTCAGAAGCATGCCCATTGCCTTCTTGAGCGGGATCATCCGCGAGAGCCGTTGCATACCTCCCGAACCGGCAGCCAGACCCACTTTCGGCTCCGGCAGCGCGAAGGTGGCTTTGTCGGAAGCGACGATGATGTCGCAGGCAAGGGCGATCTCGAAGCCGCCGCCCATGGCGACGCCGTTCACCGCCGCAATCACCGGCTTCTCGAGATCGAAGCGGCTGGCCAGGCCGCCCATCCTGCGAGGCGGATGAACCGGTAACTTGCCTGTCTTCTTCCTGTAGTCGGCATGGTACTTCAGATCGTTGCCGGCGCTGAACGCTTTGTCGCCCGCGCCGGTGATGATTGCGACCCAGAGATCGGGGTTCTCGCGAAAGCCGTCGAAGATGTCGGAC
Source organism: Reyranella sp. (assembly GCF_030651995.1). GTDB lineage: Bacteria > Pseudomonadota > Alphaproteobacteria > Reyranellales > Reyranellaceae > Reyranella. The sequence continues at coordinate 7,504 of NZ_JAUSBN010000013.1, read as the reverse complement.
AGCTCCTGGTTCGCCATGGGGTGGAGGGCGTTATAGACCTCCGGTCGATTGATGGTGACGATCAATATGCGGCCTTCGGTTTCGGTCTTGCTGTATTCACCCATTGCTCGTCTCTCCAGTTCAATGAGCCGATGATCTCACCGAATGAGGTGGAAGGCACTGGTCTCTCGCAATGGATAAATCGGTGCCTGTGCCCGCCGAATACTACATCCGACAACATTCATGATGAAGGCCGCCGGGAATCGGCCACGCGGCAAGCTGGCCGTGGCGCTGGACCGGTCGGCGGTCTGGCGAGTCCTTGTCCATGAACAGATGCGTCCGGACTTCATTGTAACAGTCGGCGTAGGCGAGAAGGATCCGGCGCAGATGGCCCTCGCCGAAGACGACGATGTGATCGAGATTCCTGGTCGCATGCGGCAGACTCGCATGTCCGCCCCGCCCAGGGACTCCTCTGCGGGACTCACACGTTAGACGGTGTCCGCCAGGCACAGGGAAGTGCTAACGTCATCACAAACAAGAGGAGGAGACATAAGGATGAAAAATCTGATGTTGCCGCTGGTCGCGGCCATACTGGCCCTCACCGCGGCCCCGGCCGCCTGGGCGCAGAAATCCGGCGGCACGCTTCGCGTCACTCATCGCGACAATCCTCCCAGTGCCTCGATCCATGAGGAAGCGACGATCTCGACCGTCATGCCGTTCATGTCGGTCTACAATAATCTCGTGGTCTTCGATCCCAAGACCAAGCAGAACGCCCCGGACCATATCGTTGCCGACCTCGCCACCTCCTGGAAGTGGAACGACGACGGCACTAAACTCACCTTTCAGCTTCGCGACGGGGTCAAGTGGCACGACGGCAAGCCCTTCTCCAGCGCCGACGTGAAGTGCACTTGGGACATGTTGATCTCGACGGACTCCAAGCTCCGCAAGAACCCGCGCAGGACCTGGTATTTCAATCTGAAGGAAATCACAGTCAACGGCGACAAAGAGGTCACCTTCCATCTCGCACGGCCGCAACCGTCGCTGCTCACCATGCTGGCGGGCGCCTTCTCACCGGTCTATCCGTGCCATACCTCGGCGCAGCAGATGCGGACCAAGCCGATCGGCACTGGACCATTCAAGTTCGTCGAGCTGAGGCAGAACGAGGGCATCAAGCTCGTCAAGAACCAGGATTACTGGAAGCCGGGCAGGCCCTACCTCGACGCCATAGAATTTTCAATTATTCCCAGCCGCGCGACCTCGTCTCTGGCCTTCGTCGCGGGCAAGTTCGACCTCACTTTCACGGCCCAGATCGCGGCACCCGCGCTGAAGGATCTCATGCTCCAGGCGCCGTGGGCCGTCTGCGAGATGCTGCCGACAAACACCCAGGCAAATCTTCTGGTCAATCGCGACAAGCCACCGTTCGACGATCCCCGCATCCGCAAGGCCATGGTACTATCGATTGACCGCGATTCCTTCACCCACATCATCGGCCAAGGGACCAACCGGCAAGGCGGCTCGATGCTGCCGCCTCCCGAGGGCTTGTGGGGCATGCCAGCCGACTTCCTCGCTACTGTTCCAGGCTACGGCGCGGATCACGAGAAAGCGCGCGCGGAAGGCCGCAAGATCATGAGCGAGCTGGGCTACAGTGCCGATAATCCGCTCAAGATCAAGGTCTCGACCCGCAACATCCCGACCTATCGCGACCAGGCAGTCATCCTGATCGACCATCTGAAGCAGGTGAACATCCAGGGCGAGCTTGAGCCGCTCGACACATCGGTCTGGTACAATCGCATGGCCCGCAAGGACTTCACCGTCGGCATGAACGTCCAGGGCGTCGGCATCGACGATCCCGACGTGGTCTTCTACGAAACCTTCAGCTGCGGCTCGGAACGAAACTACACCAACTACTGCAACCCGGAGATCGAGAAGCTCTTTGAGCAGCAGTCGCGCATGATGGACATCGAGGCGCGCAAGAAGCTGGTGTGGGAGATCGACAAGAAGCTGCAGGAAGACGGTGCACGCCCGGTGATCCAGCACGACTGGGCCGCCACTTGCTGGCGGCCTGAGGTCAAGGGCCTGAACCTCGCCGTCAACACGATCTACAACCACTGGCGTTTCGAGGACGTCTGGATCGACCGCTGAGAAGAGCCTTGTCCCAGAACAGATGCGTTCGGAGTTGTTGTCGCCGGCACAGGCCGCAACGATCCGGCGCAGCTGGGTGTGCTTGCTCAAGACTCCCAAAAGCCGAGAAAGCATAGAGTTTTCGGCGCCGCAGTCATACCTTCATAGGCATGCTCATGCGCTTGTGCGCTGTCGGTTCCCTGCTCTCGTTCCGGCTGCGCAATCTCTACGAGCGTCGCGCGGCTTGAACCCCTTGCGGTGATCGCACTTGTACCGCCGTTGCATCGCCGGACCTCGTTGCGATCCGCAATGGCATCACTCGGTTGCCGGCGCGCCAGATCCCTCTTCAATCACCGAACATCGGCAACCGTCGCCTTCATCGGCGCACCGATTCCATGACCGGACGGAATACTGAGCAAGGGCACCCAGTCCCGGTTCTCGCGGGCCATCCGAATGATCAGTTCCTCGACCTCCCGCTTGATCCGGGGCCTGTCCGGATATTGCCTGGCCTTCGAGCCATCGAACTTGTGGGCCGCGAGCTTGCGATACCGACCAAGGATCGTGTCCGGCCGAGCGACGGAGGCGACGGACCAGCAGCAGCCCCGACGGCCCCGCAGCGATGATCCCGACCTGCGCGCGTTGCTGTCTGACCATTGGTCTCGCTCCCCTGCCGTTGGCATGCGCGCCGTTCCGCGGGCTACCAGGCCCGTCAGGGACGCCGGCGCAGCGCCGTCACCATGACCAGCGCCGCGACCGCCTGCAGCACCACCGTCATACCCAGCGCCCAGCTGTAGCCGTCAGGATCCCAGCCGCCCGAATCGGTGCGCGGCCAGAGGTCGAGGATCCAGCCGACCGCCGCCTGGACCGCGAAGGCCAGCCCCAGCGCCACCGTGTTGGTCGCCGTCGAGACCCGGCCGGTCAGGTCGGGCGGGAACATCTGGTTGACCACCACGTAGCCCACCGAGCCGGCGGCGCTGAACAGCGCCATCGCGAGGAACAGCGCCAGCACGACCGCGAACCCGCGCGGCTGCAACATCAGGCCGACCTGCACCGCGACCACGGCGACCAGGGCGACGATGGGCACGATCACGGCCGGCAGGCCGAGCCGTTCCGCGCGGCTGGCGGCGCTGCCGGTCAGCACGCTGCCCGCGATCATCGCCAGCGTGTAGAGGAACAGCACGCCGGCCCGGGTCGCCCCGTCCATGCCGGCAACGTCGCGCAGCCACGGTCCGGCCCACAGGCCGAGGTAGGCGAAGTTGAAGGTCGAGATGGTCGCGACCGCCGGGCCGAAGCGCCAGAAGGTCGGCGAGGCCAGGATGCGCGCGCTCGAGGCGAGGTAGCCCCGGAGCGTCGGCGCCGGTCCCGGCCCGCGCGGCTTTTCGGGCACCGACAGGAAGATCCAGAGTGCGACCGCGAGCGTGACGGCGCACAGCACCCAGAAGACGCCGCGCCAGCCGAGCGTCGGCAGCAGGGCCTCCACCGGCACGGTCGTGACCGTGCTGCCGACCGCGGCGATCGCCGTCGAGATGCCGATCACCTGGGCGACGCGGCGGCGCTCGAACCAGTCGGCATTACCCTTGAGCACCGCCATCAGCCCGGCCGAGATGCCGACGCCCAGCAGGACGCGCCCCAGCGCCAGCCCGGCGAATCCCGGCGACAGCGCGAAGATGGCGAACCCGAGCGCCGCCAGCGCCATCAGCGCGACCTGGACGCGCCGCGCGCCGAAGGCGTCGAGCGCGACGCCCAGCGGCAGCTGCGTCACGGCATAGGCCGCGAACATGCAGGCGGCCAGCGTCCCCAACTCGACCGCCGACAGGCCAAGCTCTACGGCGAGCACCGGCCCGACGATCGCCATCACCGTGCGCGCGGCCTGGTTCACGAAGTGCGCCGCGGCGAACGGGAGCGTCACTCTCAGCAACATCGGGAAACAGTATGACAGGCATTGCAGGCGCGCGTCGCCTGGGGAACGGTCGCTTGGACCCGGTGCCCTCCAGGGGCAAGGCCACGACCGTCAGTCTCACGCCGCTCACCTCCGCCTTCGACGGCGACGTCGGTCCCATCGATCTGCGGAAGGTGCACGACCGCGCAGACAATCAGAACTGCGCACCGAATTACCGCGCAGCTTCAATGTCTTACGAGAAGCGTACCAAATCCGGTGGGCAACAGCTTCGAAGAGAGAAGGCCCGTGAGAGAGCCGGGAGCCCTGGTGGCGCCGAGACCGATCAACAGGTCGTTGGCGAAATGCCCGCCGCTATTGGGCTTGTTCGGGACCAGTCCGCTCCCTGGAGACCGATGTCCCGTGCGGCACTGGCGGAGGATTGGAACCTGGGATCCAACGTTCTCCGATTCCACCAAGTCCCTCCGCAGCTGCCTTGGTCGCGAACTCCCGATTGACGCGCTGGCGCCAGCGCTCATTCCAAACGCGCCATACTCGCTACCATGCGTGGTCGTTCGCATTGTGCGAATTGCTGCGGGTTGCTGGGGGTTGATCTTTGCAAAATGCAAAGCCTTTGGCGGATGAGGACAAACGCGGCAGTCGCGAGCCCTTGAGCGGCCTATGTTTTCTGGCTCCGGTCTGTCCCATTCGAAAGCTCGCCGGTGGCATGTCGATTGCTTACAATGGCGCGACCGCCTTCGATCGTGTGGGTGCCACCCTGTTTCGAGAGTTGTCATGCTGCCTTCGCCCCCCGCCTCCCACGAGGCCGCTCGCCTCGCCGCCCTGCAGCGCTACGAGATACTCGACACTGCACCCGAGGCCGCGTTCGACGAGGTCACGGCGCTGGTCGCCGAGAGCCTCGATGTCCCGGTGGCGCTTGTCTCCCTGATCGATGTCGATCGTCAGTGGTTCAAGAGCCGCGTCGGACTGGAGCAAACCCAGACGCCGCGCGACATCTCCTTCTGCGGCCACACCATTCTCCAGGACGGCGTGTTCGAGATCCCCGATGCCGCGCAGGACGACCGGTTCCACGACAATCCCCTCGTGCTGGGCGAGCCTAACATCCGCTTCTACGCCGGCGCTCCGCTGTTGACTACCGACGGGCACCGCATCGGCACCTTGTGCGTGATCGACCGGCGGTCGCGCCGTCTCGAGGCCGGCCAGCGCGCTTTGCTGCAGCAATTCGCCCGGCTGTTGGTAGCGCAGCTCGATCAGCGCCTCGCCAACCGCCGGCTCGCCGCAGAGCGGCAGCACCTGCAACAGCGCCAAGACTACCTGCAGCAAGTGCTGAACACCTCGCTCGAAGGCTTGGTCGCCATCGATCGCGCCGGCCGCATCACCGAGTTCAACGCCGCCGCAGCGGCGTGCCTGGGCTACTCGGCCAAGCAGGCGATCGGGGCGTCGGCGATCGACCTGCTCGTGCCAACGCGTTACCGCGCGGTGTTCGCCGACCAGGTCGCGGCCTTCTGGGCGGACACCCAGGCCGCGCCCGGCACTCGGCGCGAGATACCGGTGCTGCGCGCCAACGGAACCGAAGTCTCCATCGAGGCGTCGATCAGCCTGCTGCCCAGCGAGCAGGGCGGCCGCATCATCTTCTTCTTCCGCGACATCGACGAGCACAAGAAGGCCGAGCGCCTACACCACCAGTTGCGCGATCTCGTGGAGGCCTTCCCCGAGTCCTTCATCTACTACGACGCCAACGAACGGCTGGTCACCGCCAACGCCCAGGTGCTGCAGAAGCTCGGCGTGGTGTCGCGCGTCCGCAACATCGGGCGCAGCTTCGAGGAGATCCTGGCCGCGACGGTGCGCGAAGGAGTCTACGCCGACGCGGTCGGCCGCGAGGCGGCGTGGATCGAGGAGCGGATGGAAATCCACCGCAGCTACGGCTCGATGGAGATCCGGCTCACCAACGGCAACTGGATGAAGCTCGTGCAGCGCCGCACCGCCGACGGCGGGCGGATCTGCGTCTACATCGACATCACAGAGATCAAGCAGCGCGAGGCCGCGCTGCTGGCCGCGCGTCAGGAGGCGGCCGACGCGTCGCGCGCCAAGACCGACTTCCTCGCCACCATGAGCCACGAGATCCGCACGCCGCTCAATGCCCTGATCGGGCTGACCGAGGTGCTCACCGTGACGCCGCTCGACACTCAGCAGCGCCTTTACCTGGAGACAATGCAGACGTCGGGCCGGCAGCTCCTGCAGATCGTCAACGACGTGCTCGATTTCTCGCGGTTACAGGCCGATCAGATCCAACTCGCCGAGGACGACATTGACCTGCGCAGCCTGCTGCGCAGCCTGATGCAGACCATCGCCGCCCTGCCCGGCGCCGCCGCGCTGCGGCTGGACAAGGACGTCACTCCCGACGTGCCGGCGCGCGTGCGCGGCGACGGCCCGCGCCTGACGCAGATCCTGACCAACCTGCTGGGCAACGCGGTGAAGTTCGCGGCCGGCGGGCGGGTGGCGCTGTCGGTCCACGCCGGCAAGTCGCCGTCCGGGGAGCGCACGCTGCGCTTCGAGGTCAGCGACAGCGGTCCGGGCATTCCGGTGGACCTCAAGGACCGGATCTTCGAGCACTTCGTGCAGGGCGACGGCAGCGCCGATGCGCGCAAGTCCGGCACCGGCCTCGGGCTCGCCATCGCCCGGCGCCTCGCCGTCGCCATGCAGGGCACGCTGGAGCTGGCCAACCCCGGCGAGCCTGGCGCCCGTTTCGTGCTGAAGATGCCCTGCCGCGCCAGCAGCAGCAGCAGTACCGCCGCGGTCGCCGAGCCGTCGATGCCGAAGCCGGCGAGCCCGCCGCGCCGCATCCTGGTGGCCGAGGATACGCCAGCCAGCCAGATGGTGGTTCGCCTTCTGCTCGAAGGCCTCGGCCATACGGTCGAGGTCGTGTCGAATGGCCGCCAGGCGGTCGAGGCCTGCGGGCAGCGCGCGTTCGACGCCGTCCTTCTCGACATCCAGATGCCCGAGATGGACGGCTGCGCGGCGGCGCACGCCATCCGCGCCCGTGAAGCGACCGACGGAAATGCAGGCGAAGGCGGAAGCCGGCTGCCGCTGGTGGCGCTCAGCGCCTTCTCCCAGCCGTCGGAGCAGGCAGCGGCGCTGGCCGCCGGCATGGACGCCTATCTGACGAAGCCGGTACGCCGTGCCGATCTGGTACGGCTGTTCGAGAAGCTCGACAGGCTGGGGTTGGACAACCGGCCAACTTGAGCCCTGCAGGATGCAAGAGATGGTACGACGGGCTTGTTCGACCGCCGGCCGCACTCGTTCGAGGAATTCGTCGAGTACAGCTCACGCGTTGGTGCGCGCCGTGACGAGCGCGCCGACCGCCTCTGCCTACTGAATACTACATCCGGCAATATTGATGATGAAGTCCGCCGAGAATCGGCCGCGTGACGACTTGGCCGTACCGCTGCACGGACCGATGGCCCGGAGAATCCTTGGACAGAGATAAATGCGTCCGGACTTCATTGT
>NZ_JAUSBN010000009.1 GCF_030651995.1 Reyranella sp. | reverse complement strand
CGACGCCGACCTGCGCATCTACGAACTCGACCTCGACCATCCGACCGCCGACTTCACGCAAGGGCCGGCGATGGACGAGACGCGCGCCGCCAACGCCATGGCCTACGGCATGATGGCGGCCGAGCCCGGCATCGACGTTCTGTGCCTGGGCGAGATGGGCATCGCCAACACCACCGCCGCCGCCACGCTGTGCGCTGCCCTCTACGGCGGCACGGGTGCCGACTGGGCCGGGCCCGGCACCGGCGTTTCCGGCAAGGCGCTGGCGCACAAGATCGCGGTGATCGACGAGGCCCTGGTCCGCCACAAGGAGGCGATCGCCCGCCGCGATCCGCTCGAACTGCTGGCTGCGGTCGGCGGCGAGGAATTCGCGGCCCTGACCGGCGCCATCGTCGCCGCCCGCATGGGCCGCATCCCGGTGCTGCTCGACGGCTTCGCCTGCACTGCCGCCGCCGCGGTGCTGCGCGCCGTCGACCGCCGCGCGCTCGATCATTGCCTGGTCGCCCATCGCTCGGCAGAGCCCGGCCACACCCGCCTGCTCGCCGAACTCGGGATACGCCCGCTGTTCGACCTCGACATGCGCCTGGGCGAAGCCTCGGCCGCGGCGCTCGCCGTGCCGCTGCTCAAGGCAGCCGCCGCCTGCCACAACGGCATGGCGACCTTCGCCGAGGCCGGCGTATCCTCGAAGGATGCGTAGACGCACCCTGCTCGCGGGACTCCCGCTTCTCGCTCTCGCTCCCGAAGCCTTCGCCCATCCGCCGCGCCAGCCAGATTCGGCGGAGGCCAAGAAGTTCATCCAGGAAGTCACCGACTTCCGCGCGAAGCTTGCCCGGGCCGTGCTCACCAAGGACTTCGCCGCCCTGCGCCCGCTCTACGCCGACAGCTTCACGCACACACACGGCTCAGGGAAACTCGACAACAAGGACGCCCGCCTGGTCGCGGCGATGGCCGGCGAACCGCTGATCGAAGCAGCGCCCGCCACCGACCTCGTCTTCCGAGTCTTCGCCGGCCCGACCGTGATCGTCACCGGCAAGAGCCCGATCCTGAATGTGAAGGAACAGAAGACCTACGATTTCCGCTGGGTGTGCGTGTACATCACCGCGCAGGACGGGTGGCAGTTGGCGGTGAGCCAGGCGACGCGGCTCGTCTGAGCGCGCCGGAGAGCCTGGCAACAGCCACTATTTTCCATAACACTAGAGCGTCATAGGCCGGTGAAACCCGTTGCACCGCGAGGGTGTAGCGGCGGTGAGCGCTGTCAATTTTCATCTGTTCACGCCATGTTCTTTTTGGACAGTAAAGTCATTCCCTGTCGTTCTCACGGCTGGTAGCGTTCCAGTCCTTTCCCGATCCATGCCAATCGATCAGTTCGACCATCTCGTCCAAAATGGGCTTCTAATCATCGTAACCCATTGAATTAAAATAGAACGCGTAGTTATGCGAGAAGCTCACTCCCTAGTGCTTGGCAATTCCTGAGGGAGCTGGAGAGGATAGGTCTTCTACGTATAACAGTCTACGGGCCTGCCCGATTGATACCCTTCTTAGAGGATTGCCACTAAAGGCTCCAACAAGACATCTTTTCTTTCATAGCCAAAACCCTATGTTTATAAGAGGAAATGCGGTTTTGTCGCTTGCGTCTGGACGCGCAACGCCGCTGTTGGCGTTTCTTGTACCGGTGATTTGCATTTGGAATCTATTTGGCATATCATATGCCTATTAGATGGACGCGCGATTTCTCAAGAGAGAAAAATGGCAGAGTTAGAAACCAATGACAGCGTGAGGCAGCTGTCCGCCCCCTACACCGCCTTTGCTTCGGTAAAGACGGCTCTCGCTCAATTCAAAGAGCACGGCATGCCACAGCGCGTGGATCGTAGCGTTTTGCCGACTTTCTCTGGGGCGGTCGGAAGTCAGGTGATGACCGGACTACGGTTTCTGGGGTTGATCGATCAGAGCAACAACAGTCAGCGCACGCTGCAGGAGTTGGTTGATGCACTTGGGACCGACGAGTGGCCCGCAACGCTACGAGCCGTCCTGCAGTCCGCATACGCACCGCTGTTCAATCTCAGCCTGGAAACTGCCTCGCCAAGCCAGTTCAATGAGCTTTTCAGGCGGGAATATCCGGCTGCAGATGAGGTGTCACGCAAAGCGACGACGTTCTTTTTGAACGCTGCGCGCGAAGCCGACATTAAGATCAGCCCCTACATTCTCCGAAACAAGAAACCTCGGTCCAATGGAGCGAAAAAGCGCTCAGTGCGATCCGGAGACGCTCCGACGGCTGCTCCGGCGACGCCCTCTTGGGAGCGTACAGCGCCCCGCAAGAGCACCCACCGCGATCCGCCACCATCATCACCGCCGCCGGCCGACAAGCGCCCTTCTGAAATGCTATTGGACCACTTCAAGCCGCACGACATGGACGATGCCACGCAGAACGCCGTCTGGACTTTAATTAAGTATTTCAAGGGACTTGATTTGTGATGGTCCGACAGCAGAACGGCGACCCAAAGGTCGCCGACTACATCGAGTGTCCAAGGTGTCTCCGCTGCCAAGCTGGCACCTAGGGCAGAACCCCCAACGAACACGAGGCCCGTTATGGAGTGTGCGGATCGCCAAATAAGCTGATTTAAAAGCCTTTCTGGCTTATCCCGTCGCGCCTTCGTCTCACGACTGAGCGCGACGGGTTCCTTTATCATTTGATGGAGTCCATGGCAAAGACCGTGCGACAATCACGCGCCGGGCAATAGTCGGCGCCGGAAGCGAACAATGGGCGCGATAATGCTTTGCGCGCCGCGTTGAGTACGCCTGCTACCCCTCATCTAAAGCCTACGCCGCCCGCAGTTAAGAAGAGAGCGAAGGCCAAGAAGTGACCTAATTCATGGCATTTATTCCAGTCGACTTCGGCCAATCGTTCCATGCGGAAGTGTTTCGGCGTGGATCTTCGTATTATGTGCTTGTTCGAGTGGGGCATGACCCAGATCGGGAGACCAATTATTACGTGGAAGTTGGGCTCAGGCCGGTTCCAGGGTGCAATTATCTAGAGTATCATTTTTGCCTAATTGGAGCGTACCCGCCGGATCAGGAGGAGTACTATTGGAGCGGACTGGACGTTCCCGGCGATATACCGGCGGATTGTCGCAAGAAAGTTCTAGATGTTGTGCTTCTCGCTACCGAAAACTTGCTAAATGATGTCAGACCTGAGGAAGTGTTTCGCATCACACGTGATGTAGACGTGGCCGGTGTGGTGCTTGCCAAGCACGATGCTGTAAGCATAGTGTTTGATCGTTGCGGGTACGAAGTGGCGCAAGCTGACGTACATCATGGGAAGCTCGTGTGGATGATGCGTCGCAAAGCATCAGCCGCGTGAGTTGCAACCTTGATGTCCGGCGCTGCGTTTAACACTTACCTGAGGAGGTAACGATGGAACGCGATATGCAAATCGCATTGATTGAACAGCTAGCTGAACGCCGCGAAGAAATGGTTCGCGAGTGGAAGGCGGATGCTGAGTTCAAGCAAGCTCTGCATCGTCACGACCACATCTTCGACAAAGAGCCTCGTCGGGTCGCTGCGCGGTAGAATTTGCTACCGAACAGGGAAGCCCCGCGCGAGCGGGGCTTTTTTCTTGTCTAGCGTAGCAGCGGCGCAAGCAGTTGGCGCAACCGCGCCATCTTCACCCTTACAACCTTGTGGTACGTCAGCCGCTTGCCGCTGACGCCCTTGAGCGCCTTTACGGTGCGAGCGCGGTCGCCTACGCCGAGCGAACTGCGGTTGTTGTAACTGAAGTTGAACTCCGCGAGTTCCCTCGACTGCGCCGCCGTTCGGGCGGCTCCGGTCGAGATGACGGGATATGAAAAAGCCCGCCGCGGCTCTCGCCGGGCGGGCTTTCTGTTTCAGGTCACGCGGCTCAGGCGTGGAGGTCGAAGCGGTCGAGGTTCATGACCTTGGTCCAGGCGGCGACGAAGTCGTTCACGAACTTCTCCTTCGCATCGGACTGGGCATAGACCTCGGCCAGCGCGCGGAGCTGGCTGTGCGAGCCGAAGATCAGGTCGACGCGCGCGCCGGTCCACTTCACGGCGCCGGACGTGCGGTCGCGGCCCTCGTAGACGCCCTCTTCGCCGGCGACCGGCTTCCACTCGGTCGCCATGTCGAGCAGGTTGACGAAGAAGTCGTTGCCGAGCGTCCCGGTCTTCGCCGTGAAGACGCCGTGCGTCGACTGAGCCGTGTTGGCGCCCAGCATGCGCAGGCCGCCGACCAGCACCGTCATCTCGGGCGCGGTCAGGGTGAGGCGCTGGGCATGGTCGACCAGCCGCTCCTCCGGCGACTGCGGCATCTTCGTTCCGACGAAGTTGCGGAAGCCGTCGGCCGTCGGCTCCAGTGGCTCGAACGAATGCACGTCGGTCTGCTCCTGCGAGGCGTCCATGCGGCCCGGCGTGAAGGGGACCTTCACGTCATGGCCGGCGGCCTGGGCCGCCTTCTCGATGCCGGCGACTCCGCCCAGCACGATCAGGTCGGCCAGCGAGACCTTCATGCCGCCCGAAGCGGAGGCGTTGAAGTCCTTCTGCACCGCTTCGAGCTTCTGCAGAACCGAAGCGAGTTCGGCCGGCTGGTTGACCGCCCAGTCCTTCTGCGGCGCGAGGCGGATGCGCGCGCCGTTGGCGCCGCCGCGCTTGTCGGCGCCACGGAAGGTCGCGGCCGAGGCCCAGGCCGTCGTGACGAGTTGCGACACGGTGAGGCCCGAAGCGAGCAGCTTCGCCTTCAGCGCCGCGATCTCGGCGTCGCCGACCAACGGATGGTCGACGGCGGGGATCGGGTCCTGCCAGACGAGAGGCTCCTTCGCCACCAGCGGGCCGAGATAACGCGCGATCGGGCCCATGTCGCGGTGCGTAAGCTTGTACCAGGCCCGCGCGAAGGCATCGGCGAACTGGTCGGGGTTCTCGAAGAAGCGCCGCGAGATCTTCTCGTAGGCCGGGTCGAAGCGCAGCGCGAGGTCGGTCGTCAGCATCGTCGGCGCATGACGCTTGTTCTTGTCGAAGGCGTCGGGGATCGAACCGGCGCCGGCGCCGTTCTTCGGCCGCCACTGATGGGCGCCGGCCGGGCTCCTGGTCAGCTCCCAGTCGTAGCCGAACAGGTTCCAGAAGAAGTTGCTGCTCCACTTCGTCGGCGTCGAGGTCCAGGTGACTTCGAGGCCGCTGGAGATCGCGTCATGGCCCTTGCCGGTGCCGAAGCTGCTCTTCCAGCCCAGCCCCTGCTGCTCGATCGGCGCGGCTTCCGGTTCCGGCCCGACCAGCGCGGCGTCACAGGCACCGTGGGTCTTGCCGAAGGTGTGACCGCCGGCGATCAGCGCCACCGTCTCCTCGTCGTCCATCGCCATGCGCGCGAAGGTCTCGCGGATGTCGTGCGCCGCCGCCACCGGATCGGGGTTGCCGTTGGGGCCCTCGGGATTGACGTAGATCAGGCCCATCTGCACGGCGCCCAGCGAGCCCTGGAGCTGGCGGTCGCCGCTGTAGCGCTCGTCGGCCAGCCACTTGCCCTCGGGGCCCCAGTAGATGTCCTGCTCGGGCTCCCAGGTGTCCGCCCGGCCGCCGCCGAAGCCGAAGGTCTTGAAGCCCATCGATTCCAGCGCGACGTTGCCGGTCAGGATCAGCAGGTCGGCCCAGGAGATCTTCGCGCCGTACTTCTGCTTGATCGGCCAGAGCAGGCGGCGCGCCTTGTCGAGATTGACGTTGTCGGGCCAGGAATTCAGCGGGGCGAAGCGCTGCTGGCCGCCGCCGGCGCCGCCTCTTCCGTCACCGACGCGATAGGTGCCGGCGCTGTGCCAGGCCATGCGGATGAAGAACGGGCCGTAATGGCCGAAGTCGGCCGGCCACCAGTCCTGCGAATCGGTCATCAGGGCGCGCAGGTCGGCGATCAGGGCATCGAGGTCGAGGCTCTTGAACGCCTTGGCGTAGTCGAACGCCTCGCCCATCGGATTGGACAGCGGGGAATGCTGGTGCAGGACCTGCAGGTCGAGCTGGTTGGGCCACCAGTCCCGGTTGTTCGCCGCCTTGGGTCCACCGCTGAAGGGGCACTTGCTTTCGGTCGTCATGGTCCATCCCTCGTGTTCTGGGCTCGTGGCCTCAGTTTAGAACGATTCCAAATTGGAAGTCACGTTCTTTGTCGAACGCAGGCACTCTCGAACGGGCGGGACGGCGGCGCCACCTGTCCTTTGGCATGGTTCTGGCGTCTGCGGAGACAACGACCACAAGGAAAACAGGGACCTTCGTCATGATCTTCCGCAAAAATGCCGTTCTGAGGACCGTCGCTTTGCTGGCGTCGCTGGCCGCGACCCCGGTACTGGCGCAGGGCACGCTGCGCATCGGCATGACCGCCTCGGACATTCCGCTCACCACCGGCCAGACCGACCAGGGCGGCGAAGGCATGCGGTTCATGGGCTACACGCTCTATGACGGGCTGATCAATTGGGACCTGTCCTCCGCCGACAAGGCCTCGGTGCTGGTGCCCGGCCTCGCCACTTCGTGGAAGGTCGACGAGGCCGATCCGACGCGCTGGACCTTCACCCTGCGGGACGGCGTGAAGTTCCATGACGGCAGCGACTTCAAGGCCGACGCCGTGGTGTGGAACCTCGAGAAGATCCTGAACGACAAGTCCCCGCAGTTCGATCCCAAGCAGGCCGCGCAGGGCCGCTCGCGCATTCCCGCCGTCGCCTCCTACAAGGTGATCGACGACCGGACGGTGGAGATCCGGACCAAGACGTCCGACGCCTTCCTGCCCTACCAGATCTCCTGGGTGATGATGTCGAGCCCGGCGCAGTGGGAGAAGGTCGGCAAGGACTGGAACAAGTTCGCGCAGACGCCCTCGGGCACCGGCCCGTGGAAGCTCACGGCCTTCCAGCCGCAGACCCGCGCCGAGCTGTCGCCGAACAAGGACTATTGGGACAAGGCCCGCGTGCCGAAGCTCGACAAGATGGTGCTGCTGCCGATTCCCGAGCCCGCGACCCGCACGGCGGCGCTGCGCTCGGGCCAGGTCGACTGGATCGAGGCGCCGTCGCCCGACGCGATCCCCAGCCTGGAGAAGGCCGGCTTCAAGCTCATCAGCAACGCCTATCCGCACAACTGGACCTGGCACCTCTCCTTCGCCGACGGTTCGCCGTGGAAGGACATCCGCGTGCGCAAGGCCGCCAACCTCGCCGTCGACCGCGAGGGGCTTAAGGTGCTGCTGAAGGGCATGATGATCCCGGCCAAGGGCTTCCTGACGCCGGGCAGCCAGTGGTTCGGCAACCCGAGCTTCGACGTGAAGTTCGATCCGGAAGCGGCGAAGAAGCTGCTGGCCGAGGCGGGCTTCAGCAAGGCCAAGCCGGTGACCGTGAAGGTGCTGATCTCGAGCTCGGGCTCGGGCCAGATGCTGCCGCTGCCGATGAACGAGTACATCCAGCAGAACCTGGCCGATGTCGGCATCAAGATCGAGTTCGAGGTCGCCGAGTGGAACACGCTGATCAACCTGTGGCGGGCCGGCGCGAAGTCGGACCTGGCCAAGGGCGCCAGCGCGCTGAACTTCAGCTACTTCATCCAGGATCCGTTCACCGCCTTCATCCGTCATCTCGATTCGAAGCTGGTGGCGCCCAACGGCACCAACTGGGGCTTCTACCAGGACCCGGGCATGGACGCGTTGCTGGAGAAGGCGCGCACGACCTTCGACCAGAAGGCGCAGGACGAGGCGCTGAAGAAGGTCCACGAGAAGATCGTCGACGACGCGCTGTTCCTGTTCGTGACCCACGACGTGGCGCCGCGCGCCCTGTCGACCAAGGTGACGGGCTTCGTGCAGGCCCAGAACTGGTTCCAGGACTTCTCGCCGATCACGATGAAGTAAGTCTCATGTTCCTCTCCCCCGATCGGGGGAGAGGTTAGGTGAGGGGGTTACAGGGGGTGCGTCGCCCCCTCACCCAGCCTCTCCCCCTAGCGGGGGCGAGGAGCATGAAAGGCTAGGCCCGCACCCGATCCGGTCAATCACGCGTGCGGTACCAGGCGCCGACGAAGGGCAGGATCCTGTCGGGGCCGAGCCGAGCACACACATCGCCACCCTCTCATAACCTCCTGGAATGACCAGGCGGGACGAATGAATTTCTCGACCCCTGCAGCAGGCGTTTAACGTCGGTGCGAAGCAACAACGGCGGGGGCCAGCGATGATGAACCGATTGAAGGCGTTGATGTGCGGCGCGGTCCTGGCCTGTGCGGGCGCGACCAGCGGCGCGGGTAGTGCTTCGGCCCAGGAACTCACCATGGCGGTGTGGGGCGGCGGTGGCGCCAACACCTGGCGCGAGGCCTTCATGAAGCAGTTCAACCCGGGCAACGGCTCCACCCTCAAGATGGTCGAGGTGCCGAACCCGGCCGGCGCGCTTCGCTCTCCGGCGGCGGCAGGCCAGTACAGTCTGGCGCTGGTCACCTATTTCGAGGCGATCGCGCTCTCCAACGCGGGCCTGATCGAGAGCTTCGACGACAAGCAGCTCCCGGGGATCGCCGACGTCGATCCCAAGTACCTGACCAGGGACAAGGCAGGCCGCCACGTCGGGCTGCCGGTCTACTTCACCTACTACGGGATCGCCTACAACACCGACCTCGCCAAGGCGGAAGACTTCGCCTCCTGGCAGGGGCTGGCCGACCCGAAGTGGAAGGGCAAGCTGTCGCTGACCCGGCCGGTCTATCTCGCGCCCTACGACGCGGTGATCATGGCCAAGGCGATGGGCGGCAGCGAGAAGGACATCGATCCGGGCTTCAAGCTGCTCGAGAAGATCGTGCCGAGCGTGCTGGCGACCTACACGTCGCTGGCGCACATGAACACGCTGCTGACGCGCGGCGAGGTGGCGGCCGTGCCCTTCTACGCCTCGCGTGTCTGGGCCCTGCGTCGCCAGGGCGCCAAGAATGTCGGCATCGTGATCCCCAAAGAGGGCGCGCTGATGCTGCCCTATGTCGTGGTGATCCCCAAGGGCGGCAAGAACCAGGACAAGTCGCTGGTCTGGATGAACTACATCGCTGGCGCCGAGCCGCAGCTGCGTGCCGCCCTGCTCGATGGCTGGCTGCCCATGAACTCCAAGGTCAAGCTGCCCGAGGACCTGCAGAAGACGCTGGGCCAGCCCTACGAGCAGATCGTGAAGTCACTCTACTCACCCGACTGGCGCATCGTCGTCGAGCACAACGAGGCACGGGTCGACCGCGCCGAGAAGCTCATGTCCGGCGTCAAGCAGTGAGCCGAGGATCGATCTCGATCACCGGTGTCGGCAAGGAGTTCGGCACCGCGACGGTACTGGACGGGGTGGATCTCTCGATCGAGGGCGGCAGCTTCGTCACCCTGCTCGGCCCCTCGGGCTGCGGCAAGACCACCCTGCTACGCCTGATCGCGGGCTTTCTCGACCCCAGCCGCGGCAGCATCGCCATCGACGGCGCGCGCATGCAGGGCGTGCCGCCGCGGCGTCGGCCGCTCGGCATGGTGTTCCAGAACCTGGCGCTGTTCCCGCATCTCGACGTTTTCGAGAACGTGGCCTACGGGATGCGGATCCGGGGCACCGCCGCGACCGAGATTGCCAGCCGCGTCTCTCGTTTCCTGGGACTGGTGGGCCTGGCCGGCTTCGAGCGGCGGCGCATCGGCCAGCTCTCGGGCGGCCAGAAGCAGCGCGTGGCGCTGGCGCGGTCGCTGGCGCTGGAGCCCGCCATCCTGCTGCTCGACGAGCCGCTGAGCGCGCTCGATCTTCAGCTTCGCCGCCAGTTGCAGGTGGAACTCAAGTCGATCCAGCGCCAGCTCGCCACGACCTTCGTGTTCGTCACGCACGACCAGGAGGAGGCGACGATGCTCTCCGACACGATCGTCGTGATGGACGGCGGGCATGTGCAGCAGATCGGCACGCCTGGCGAGATCTACCGCCGCCCCGCCTCGCCCTTCGTCGCGCGCTTCGTCGGCGACATCAACATGATGGACGGCCGGATCGAGACGGTCGACGCCCTGTCGGTCTCGGTCTCCGTCGCCGGACGGGCGATCTCCGTCCCCCGCGCGTCCGTCGTCGGGACCGCATCGGCCGGCCACGCCTGCCAGCTCGCCTGCCGCCCTGAGTCGGTGCGGCTGGGAGGAGCACAAGCGGACGCGCTGTCGATCGAAGCCCGCGTCACGGCGCTGCATCGTCTCGGGCCTACGGTGAAGGCCGTTCTCGACACGCCGCTGGGGCCGCTCACGGCGCTGGCGATGGCCGACACGCCGCACGTGGCGGAACTCGCCGAAGGAAAGACGGCGCGTCTCTTCGTACCGTCCGACACATTCACGCTCTTCGCCTCAACCTGAAAGAACGATCATGCCCGCTCAGGATTTCGCCGGCCGCACCGTCGCAGACCACGTGGAAGCCTTCACCTCTGGCAAGGTTGCCGCGCGCGACATCGTCGAGGGCCTGCTCGAACGCACCCGCAAGGCCGAGCCTTTCAACCCGATCGCGACGCTCGATGCGGACGGCGCACGCGCCGCCGCCGACGCCCTCGACGCGCGGCGCAAGGCCGGTGGGTCCGTCGGTGCGCTGGCCGCCGTGCCGGTCTCGGCCAAGGATCTCATTCTCACCAAGGGCCTGCGCACCGCCTTCGCCTCCGTCACGATGAAGGACAACGTGCCGTCGATCGACGCCGAGGCCATCGCCCAGTGGCGCGCCGCCGATGCCGTCCTGTTCGCCAAGACCACGACACCGGAGTTCGGCCACAAGGTGCTGACCGACAGTCCCCTACACGGCATCACGCGCAATCCGTGGAACCGCGAGCATACCAGCGGCGGTTCGAGCGGCGGCGCCGCCGTCGCGGTGGCCCTGGGACTCGGTCCCATCGCCATGTCGACCGACGGGGCGGGCTCGGGCCGCATTCCCGCCGCCTGCTGCGGAGTCTACGGGCTGAAGGCGACGCTGGGCCGCGTGCCCCACGAAGTGCCGCCCGACCAGTTCGGCCAGCTCACCTATCTCGGCGTCATGGCGCGCCATCCCGCCGATCTCGGCGCCGGCCTCGCCTCGATGTCGGGCAGCCATCCCAACGATCCGTGGACGCTGGCTATCGGCCGTGAGCCCTTCGCCTGGCCCGATAAGGCTGGCGGGCATCCGATCGCCGGCAAGCGCATCACCGTCATCCGCCGCATGACCGGCGGCTATCTCGACCCCGACACCGAGGCCCGCCTCAATGCCGCGCTGGCCTTCCTCGACAAGCAGGGCGCCACGATCAAGGAGATGGACGGCCGCGAGATCGACTGGAAGCTCGACGTGGCGCGCATCATCCTGCGCGCCAACCAGATCGAGCGCTTCGCCGACATCCTGAAGAACCGCCGCGGCGAGCTCGATCCGTCCTTCGCCAGGACACTGGACGAAGGCAATGCCATCGACGTGGTGGCGCTGCGCCGCGCGCTGGTCGACCGCACCACCGCCTTCAAGTCCGTGCAGCGCCTGTTCGCCGACTGCGACCTGCTGCTCACGCCGACCGTCGCCACGCCGGCGCCGCCCGCAACCCAGAACCAGTTCGAGCCGCTGGTGGTCGACGGCAAGCCGCTCGGCGACCTCCGCTCCGCCTGGTACACCTACACGATCCCGTTCAACATGACCGGCCATCCCGCGATCTCGATCCCGTTCGGCCGCTCCACGGCGGGCCTGCCCATCGGCATTCACTTCGTGGCGCCGTGGTACGGCGAGGGACATCTCATCAAGCTCGCCCAGGCGTTCGACGCGGAGACCGGCGCTTCGGGCGAGTTCCCGCCGGGCTTCGCGGCCGGCGCCTGAGATGCGCGGCGCCACCTCTGCCCCGCGAGGCCTCGGCTGGCTGCTGCTGCCGGCCCTGCTGGTGCTCGCGCTGTTCCTGGGCTCGGTGGCGCTGCTCCTCTTCCATGCCTTCTGGAACAAGGACGGCTTCTCGCTGATCTACTTCCGGCAGATCCTCGACCGGCCCGACTATCACGACGTCTTCCTGCGCACCGTGTCGATCGCCGCCATCGTGGCGGTCGCCGCGGCCGTGCTGGCCTATCCGATCGCGTGGCTCCTGTGGCGCCTGCCGCGCTGGCGCAACCTGCTGCTGGTGATCGTGCTGGTCCCGTGGCTCGTCAGCCTCGTCGTGCGCACCTATGGCTGGCTGGTGATCCTCGGACCCAAGGGGTTCCTCAACGAGACGCTCAAATGGGCGGGCGTCATCCAGTCGCCGTTGCCGCTGATCTTCAACGATCTCGGCGTGGTGATCGGCCTCACGCATGTGCTGATGCCGTTCTCGGTGATCGCCACGCTCTCGGTCCTGCTGCAGATCGACAACCGCCTGGAGGAGGCGAGCGAATCGCTCGGCGCCGGCGGCTTCGAGACCTGGCGTCGCCTCGTGCTGCCGCTGTCGCTGCCCGGCGTCTTCACCGGCCTCGGCATCACCTTCCTCACCTCGATGGGCGCCATCGTGACGCCGATCCTGCTGGGCGGCATCCGCCAGAAGATGGCCGGCACGCAGATCTATCAGGAGGTCGTCTACAACTTCAACATGAGCAAGGCTTCGGCCTGGGCGATCTGCCTGCTGCTGCTGAGCGGACTGGGCCTCGCCTTCCTGCGCGCGGTCGAGGCGGCCCTGGTGCCGAAGGCCGACCGATGAACGCCCCGGTCGTGAGACTGGGCCGCGCCGCGTCGTTCGCGCTGCTGCTGTTCCTGCCCCTGCCCATCGTGGTGATCGGCGCCACGTCGTTCGCCGCCGCCGGCTACCTCCGGTTCCCGCCGGGCGAACTCAGCCTGCGCTGGTATGCCGAGGCCGCCACCGATCCGCGCTGGCTCGAAGCCTTCGTCACCAGCCTCGGGATCGCGGCCGTGGTGTCCGTGCTGGTCACCGCCATCGCCTTCGCCGGCGCCTATGCCTGTCACCGTCTGCGGCCGCGCTGGCTGCCCGCCTTCGAGCTGGCCGTCATGTCGCCGCTCTTCTTTCCGCATGCCGCGCTGGGCGTGGCGCTGGTGAACGTGCTCGCAATGGCGGGTTATCTCGGCACGGCGACCGGCATCGTCATCGCCCATGTCGTCTGCACCCTGCCCTTCGCGTGGCGGCCGATCGTCGTCGCCCTGCAGCGGATCGATGGCGAGATCGTGGAGGCCGCGTCGCTGCTGGGCGCCGACGAACGCCGCATCGCGCTCGGCATCGCCCTTCCGCTGGCCCGTTCCGGCCTCGTCACCGCGCTGCTCTTCTCGTTCATCATCTCGTTCGACGAGGTGACGATCACGATGTTCCTCACAGGTCCGCAGGTCACGACCCTGCCGGTCCAGATCTATGCGTTCATCCAGGAGAATGCCTCGCCGGTGCTGGCGGCGATCTCGACCGCGACCGTCGTGGTGACGCTGGTGGTGGTCATGCTGCTGGAACGGCTGATCGGCCTCGAATTCTTCGTGGCCCATGACCCGGCTTAGTATTCGGTGCGGGGCCGAGCGTCGCTCGGCCCTACCAGCCCTTGGCCTTCATATGGGCCTTCACGGCGTCGAGGAACGCGTCGGCCAGCCGCGAGGGCTTGCGATGGCGCGGTCGCATCGCACGGAAGAGATAGCGGATGCGGGGCTCGAACGGCACGACGGCGATGCCGGCGCCGACATAGTCGCGGGCGGTGAAGGGCTCGACGATGGAAACGCCAAGACCGCGAGCGGCGAGGGCACAGGCATCGGCGGAGGAGTAGACGTCGATCTGCAACTGTCGCTCGATCCTCTCCTGCTCGAAGGCCGCGTCGATCAGATGGCGCATGCGGCCGTCGAGCGGGAAGGACAGGAAGCGTTCGCCGCGCAGGTCGGCGGGGCGGATCACCTTGCGCCGCGCCAGCCGATGGCCGCCCGGCAGCACGCAGACCGCCGCCGCCCGGCTCAGCTCCTCCGTGACCATGGCGGGATGCTCGAACGGCATCATCGAGAAGCCGAGATCGATCTGCTGGTCGATCATCTTCTGGTTGATGTAGGTCGAGCTGCGGACCTGGAAGACGATGTGCGCCTTGGTGTGGCGCTTCATGAAGGTGGCCATGACGTCCGGCAGGACGCTGCGCCCGAGCGCCGGCGTCGAATAGATCAGCAGGTCGCCGATCTGGCGCTCGCGGATCTCGCGCGCGACCTCCGTCACGCGCTCCAGACTGTGATACAGCCGGGCCACCTCCTGCTCGAGAAGCCGGGCCTCGCTGGTCGGCGCCAGCCGGCGCTTGATGCGGGTGAACAGCGGATAGCCGATCTCGTGCTCCAGCCCCGCCAGGATCTTGCTCACCGCGGGCTGCGAGACGCCCAGCCGCTCCGCGGCGGCGGTCACCGTGCCGTGCGCCATGATGGCGCGAAAGGCTTCGAGCTGACGCGACGTGATCATCATAACCTCGACGACTTAACCTCGTCGGACAATGACTTTGACCGTCTCGCTGCTCAAGCTTTTACTCCATCCTGTCAACGTTTTTGCGTGTGAGCCCTTTCATGCCTGCGATTAACCAGTCGATCTTCTCCAGCGACTTCAGGGACGAACCCTACTGGTGGGAGGCATTCCGGCCGCAAGCCATCACCGCGCCTTCGCTGCCCGGCCGCACCGACGTCGTGGTCGTGGGCGGCGGCTATGCCGGCCTCGCCACGGCTCGCGCGCTGGCCGATGGCGGCGTGCAGAGCGTCGTGCTGGAAGCCGACGAATTCGGCGCCGGCGCCTCGACGCGCAGCGGCGGCGCCCTGAGCGCCGGCCTGTCGATCGGCAAGAGCTTCACCGGCCGCACGCTCGACTATTCGCCCGAACTGGTGCGCGACGTGGTGGGCTGGGCAATCGACGCCTATCGCGCCCTGATCGACCTGGTCGAGCAGGAAGGGATCGACTGCCAGCTCGAGCAGCGCGGCCGCTTCCTCGGCGCCTGCGCGGCGTCGCACTATGAAGGCCTGCGCACGCGCTTCGCCAAGCTGCGCGACGGCGGCGCCACCGACTGCCGCCTGATCACCCGCGAGGAGCAGCGCGAGGAGATCGGCAGCGACTTCTATCATGGCGGCATGGTCTTCGAGACGGCGGGCAAGCTGCATCCCGCCCTGTTCTATGGCGGCCTGCTGGCGGCGGTCCGCCGGCGCAATTCGGTAACGCTGGCGGGCCATTGCCGCGCCACCGGCCTGGCCCGCGACGGCGAGGGCTGGCGGGTCAGCACCAGCATGGGCGAGGTCCGGGCGCGCCACGTCGTCGTCGCGACCAACGGCTACACGTCCGGCGTGACGCCCCGGCTGCAGAGGCGGCTGGTGCCGATCGCCAGCCATATCATTGCGACCGAGGAGTTGCCTGCGGACCTGATCCGCGAACTCTGCCCCAAGGGCCGCACCTTCTCCGAGACACGTCGCGTGCTGCACTATTACCGGATCTCGCCCGACGGGAAGCGCGTGATCTTCGGCGGCCGCGCCCGCTTCACCGAGATCCCCGGCGAACTGCGCGCCCAACTCCTGCACCAGGCGCTCGTCGAGCGGTTTCCGCAGCTCAGCCACACCAAGGTCACCCACACCTGGCAGGGCAACGTCGCCTTCACCTACGACGCGCTGCCGCATGCCGGCGAACTCGACGGGCTACACTTCGTCCTGGGCTGCAACGGCTCGGGCGTGTCGATGATGCCGTTCCTCGGCAACGCGATGGGCCAGTCAATTGCCGGACGCCTGCGTGGCAAGGTGCCCTTCGCCGGAACGGCGCTGCCGCCCATTCCCCTCTACTCCGGCAAGCCCTGGTTCCTGCCGGTGATCGGCGGCGCCTTCCGCACCCTGGATTACATCGACGAAAAGATCAGATGAGCGCTTCGTTCTTTTCCGCCGACTACGACGAGGCGCGCCAGCGCTTCCTCGACGCCTCCGCCAAAGCCGGCGCCAGCGTGCACAATCACATCCATCGGTCGAAGGGCGCGGCGGGCGAGGAAATTGCCACCGATACGGCGCTGCTGGGGCCCGCCGGTGCGAGCAAGCTGTTCATCGTGAGTTCCGGGACGCATGGCCCGGAAGGCTTCGCCGGCTCGGCCTGCCAGCTCGCGCTGCTGAACGACGAGCTGGCAAGGCGGGCCACGGATCGCGGGATCGCGCTGCTGCTGATCCATGCAGTTAATCCGTACGGCTTCTCGCACCTGAAGCGGACGAACGAGGACAATATCGACCTCAATCGGAACTTCGGAGACTTCTCCCAACCCTATCCCGACAACCCGGTGTACGAGCAGATTCACGACCTGCTGGTGCCGGAGACCTGGCCGCCCTCCACCGACAACGAGGAGCGCCTGACCGCCGCGATGGCGCGCCTCGCGGGACAGCGCGATCCCGGCGTGTCGAGCGCCCAGGCGAAGCATGCAGACGGCCTCTTCTATAGCGGCATGGCGCCGGCCTGGAGCAACGGCACGATCCGCTCGATCCTGCGCACTCACGGATCGAACAAGCGGCACATCGCCTGGATCGACGTCCATACCGGCCTCGGCCCCTATGGCCACGGCGAGAAGATCTTCGGTCGCCATTCCGAGGAAACCACGAAACGCGCAAAGACCTGGTGGGGCAGCGACCTGATCGTCAGCACGGCGTCCGAATCGGTCTCGCCGCGCACGATCGGGCACATCACGGGCTGCGCGCCGGAGGAATGCCCCGGCGCGGCGATCACGCCGACGACGCTGGAATACGGCACGGTACCCAATCCGGTCGTGCGCCACGCGCTGCGCGGCGAGGCCTGGCTGGCGGGCCATCCCGACACCCCCGCGCCTCTGGTGAAGGACATCAGGCGCGCGGTGCGCGACGCCTTCTTCGTCGATGCCGACGACTGGAAAGGGATGATCCTCGGCCAGTTCCGGGCCCAGGCGCTGCAGACGATCAACGGGCTGATCAACGAACAAACCTAGGGAGGCACCATGATTTTCAAGACCCTGCTGGGCGCCGTCGCCGGTCTCGCGCTCGCGATGCCGGCCGCCGCGCAGTCGAACCTCAAGATCGTCATGCACTCCGACCTCAAGATCCTCGATCCGATCTGGGCGTCGGCGCAGATCAGCCGTACGCACGGCTATCTCGTCTACGACACGCTGTTCGGGCTCGACGGCGATCTCAAGCCGCAGCCGCAGATGGTCGGGAACTGGACCGTCGATCCGGCGGGGCTGATCTACAGCTTCACCCTGCGCGACGGGTTGAAGTGGCACGACGGCGCGCCGGTCACGGCCGAGGATTGCGTCGCCTCGCTCAGGCGCTGGGGCAGCCGCGACCCGGTCGGTCTCAAGCTCATGGCCAACGTCAAGGACCTCTCCGCGCCCGACGCCAGGACGATCCGCCTGGAATTGGCCCGTCCCTACGGCCTCGTGATCGATTCGCTCGCCAAGCCAGCCGGAATCGTGCCCTTCATGATGCCCAAGCGTGTGGCCGAAGCGCCGGCCACCCAGCAGATCAAGGATCCGACCGGCTCCGGCCCTTTCATGTTCAAGGCCGACGAATGGCGCCCCGGCGACCGGGTCGTGTACGTGAAGAACCCCAACTACGTGCCGCGCACGGAGCCGCCGGCCAATTTCGCGGGCGGCAAGGTCGCCAAGGTCGATCGCGTCGAATGGATGTCGATCGCCGATCCACAGACGGCGGTGAACGCGCTGCTGAACGGCGAAGTCGATGCGCTCGAGTCGGTGGCGCACGATCTGCTGCCGCTGGTCGAGAAGCAGCGCGGCATCGAGGTGCAGCGCGGCGCCTACGCCAGCCAGTATGCCCTGCGACCGAACTGGCTCCATCCGCCCTTCAACGATCCCCGGATGCGCCTCGCCCTGGGTTACGCAATCGACCAGAAGGGCTTCCTGGACGCTGCGGTCGGCGACCCGAAGTTCTGGCGCTTGTGCAAGACATACTATGGCTGCGGCACGCCGCTCGCCTCGGACAAGGGCACGCAGGGTCTGCTGGAGGGCAATGTCGAGAAGGCCAAGGCGCTGCTCAAGGAGGCGGGCTACGACGGACGGCCGATCGTGCTGCTGCAGGTGACCGACCTCGCCTCGCTGGCCAATCTCGGCCCCGTCGCCAAGGCGCAACTCGAGCGGATCGGCTTCAAGGTCGACATGCGCCCGGCCGACTGGCAGACGCACCTTGCGCGCGTCATGCGCAAGGAGCCGCCGGAGGATCGCGGCTGGAACGTCACCCTGTCGAGCACGGGCGTCATCGACGTCGCGAACCCGATCACCTCGCTGTTCCTCAACTCGGCCTGCGACAAGGCCTCCGCCGGCTGGTCGTGCGATGAACGAATCGAAGCGATGCGTCAGGCGTTTGCGCTGGAGCCGGATGCGGCAAAGCGCAAGGCCATCGCCGAGGAGATCCAGGAGCGCGCCCTGCAGGTCGGGACGCACTATCCGCTCGGCGAGTGGTACGGCGCCTCGGCCGTCAGCGGCCGCACGAAGGGCTGGATCCGGCCGCCCTCGACGATCGCCTTCTGGAACGTCGAGGTCGCTAAGCGCTGACGGCCCCGGGTTCTACTTCTTCTGGGCGCCCGGCAGGAAGTCGTCGAGCGGCACGCCGAAGCTGTTGAGCGCCCAGGAGACGAGATTGTACTGGCCCACCGTGAAGACGGCGTCCATGAGCTGCTCCGTCGAATAGGTCTTCGACAGGGTGGCCCAGGTCGCGTCGGAGGCGACCGAGTTCTCGAAGAGATCGTCGGCGAGCTGCATCAGCGCCGCCTCGTGCTCGCTCCAGCCCTTGGCCTTGGGCCCTTCCTTGAGGTTGGCGATGTCACCATCGGTAACGCCGCCCTTCTTGGCGATCAGCTCGTGCTGCGCGAATTCGTACTCGGCCTGGTTCAGCCAGCCGATCCGCAGGATCAGCAGCTCGCGATCGCGGAAGGGCAGGGTCTGCTTGGACAGGATGTGGCCGGCGAACGGCGTCCAGCGCTTCGTCAGCGCGGGGTGATTGGCCAACACCTTGAAGATGTTGAACACCTGGCCGTTCATGGCGTTCTTCTCGATGGCCTCGCGATCCTCCACCTTCATGGTCGAGAGGTCACGCATCGGAATACGCTGTTTGCGCTTGATCACCATTTTCCTCCTTGTCGGTCCCGCTTGGACTAACGTCCCGTCAGGCAACCGACAAGGCGAAAGACACTATTCCGCGCGCAGGCTTTCGCGCGGCGGCTGGAGCTTCGCCGCGGCGAGCTTCGCCTGCCCCGGCGTGCTGAACTGATGGCCTTCCAACTCGAAGAACGGACGGGTGAAGGCATGGAAGCGGAACGCGTTGCCTTCCTTGAGGACGACGCCGGCGGGCTTTCCCCAGATTTCGACGACGAAGGGCTCGGGCATGGCGCGGTCTCCTTCAGGCTGACGTATCTGCGATCGGTTCTGAGATGGTGTCGACAGGGAAGAAGACAATGACCAGAAGTGTCGAAACAACAGACGGTCACAGGAGAAGCTTCGCGTACGGCATCAATATGGCGGCAACGCTTTTCCCTGCTGGTGCAGCGCTCATCCTTGCTGAACAATGACACTCTAATGTCACGCCCCCTCACCCGCTCTCGCTTCATGGGAATCGCCGCCGGCGCCGGCCTGCTCGTTGCAGGTCACGGCGCCGCGCAGACGGGAGTCCGCATGCACCAGCGCAGGATTCCTTCATCGAGCGAGATGCTGCCGGTGGTCGGCGTCGGCACGTGGCGTACGTTCGACGTCGGGGCGAAGCCGGAGGAGCGCGCACCGCTTGCAGAGGTTCTGCGGCTGCTGTTCGCGGCCGGCGGCTCGGTGATCGACACGTCGCCGATGTATGGGTCGGCCGAAGCCGTGGTCGGCGACCTTCTGTCCGCCGCCGCTGCCCGCTCCAAGGCGTTCATCGCCACCAAGGTCTGGACCACGGGCCGCGACAGGGGCATCACGCAGATGCGGAACTCGATGCGGCTGCTCGAGACCGACCGCATCGACCTGATGCAGATCCACAATCTCGTCGACTGGCGTGCCCACCTGCCGACCCTGCTCGCCTGGAAGGCGGAAGGCCGCATCCGCTATCTCGGCATCACCCACTACACACAGAGCGCCCATGACGAGCTGGAAAGCGTGATGCGGTCCGAGAAGTGGGATTTCGTGCAGATCAACTACGCGCTCGACGATCGCGCCGTCGAACGCCGGCTCCTGCCGCTCGCCGCCGAGCGCGGCATCGCCGTGATCGTGAACCAGCCATTCGGTGGCGGCGGTCTGCTGCGCAGGCTGATGAACCGCAAGCTGCCCGACTGGGCCGGCGAAGTCGGCGCCACGAGCTGGGCGCAGATCCTGCTCAAGTTCGTGCTGGCAAATCCCACGGTCACCTGTGTCGTCCCCGGCACCGGCAAACCCGAGCACATGGCGGACAATCTGCAGGCGGGCTTCGGCGTCTATCCCGACGCGGCGCTCCTCAAGAAGATGATCGCCGAGGTCGCCGCCTAGACGTTTGATCCCGGGTTCTGATGGGGCATGCCTCCACCGCCTTCTACGGCAGATTCCGCGCCTCCCGGCTCGACGCAAACCACAGCCAGATTGCGGCCTGCACCGCCAGCAGCGCGACCGTCACGACCTGATGCGCCTCGGCGCGCGGCAGGGCGTGCGTCGTTTCCATCCACGCCAGCGCCGGCCCGATCGCCGCCTGCACCACGAACGCGATCAGCATGCAGATGAGGTTGAGCGTCGTGTTGACCCGGCCGGCCAGCTCGGGCGCGAAGGCGCGCGTCACCAGCGCGTAGCAGACCACCGACATGCCGCCGAACATCACATAGGCGAACCACAGGAGCTTCGGGACGGCCGTGACGTTGAGCGCGATGGGCACGTGGATCGCCAGGAACAGCACTCCGTAGACCAGCAGCACCCGGCCGCCGCGCACGCCACGCCTGTGCAGCAGGTCGACGATCATGCCGCTGAAGAAGTAGCCGGGCACGATGGCGATCGAGAGGGCGAACAACGCGACGCCGACCGACGGCTCGTCGAGATGGGCCACGTCGCGCAGCCAGCCGGCGGCCCAGAAGCTCGTGTAGCAGACCCAGACACCGAGCGAGAACGTGGGCGCGAGTCCCGCCTTCCAGAAGAGCGGCGTGCGCAGCACGCCCATCAGACCGCTCAGTTCGTCGGCCAGGCGGCCCTTTCCGCCGCGCTCGTATCGGGGAGCGGCGAGGAGCTGGTAGAGCGCGACCGCGACGGTGATGGCGCCGAGGCCCAGGAAGACCTGCCGCCAGTCGAAGTCGAGCAGCAGCCACTGCGCCGGGCGTGTGGCCATTGCGGCGCCCAGCCCGCCGAACGTCATCATGACGGCGTTGACCAGCGGCAGCCGGCCCATTGGCCAGTAGAGGACGTTGGCCTTGAAGCCGCACATCAGCGCGACGGACAGGCCGAGCCCGATCAGGGCGCGACCGATACTCAGCGTGACGACGTCCTGGCCGAGCGCGAAAATGACGGCACCCACCGCGGTCGCCAGCAGCATGACCGGCGCCACGCGACGCGGCCCGAACCGGTCGAGCGCCACGCCGGCGGGAAGCTGGGCCAAGGTGAAGGCCGCCAGGTACATCGAGGTCACGACGCCGATGGCGGCATCGTCGAGGCCGAGCTCGCTGCGCAGCGCCGGCGCGACCACGGCATTGAGCGAGCGGAACAGGAAGCTCAGGAAGTAGCCGAGAGCAAACGGCAGGAACGCCGTCAGGACGAGCTTCAAGGGCGGTCGCCCGTCCTCGCGAACACCGCGCTTGCGTGGACGATGCGCTCCTCGCCCACCTTCAGGTAGCAGTTGGCGAAGGCCAGCCGTCCGCCGACCTTGTGGACATCGACATGGGCCTCGACCCAGTCGCCGATCTTCGCCGACCCTGCGAAGTCGGTCTTCACGCTCGCGGTGACGATCAGCGGCGAGGGCGTCTGGCTGCGCGTCGTGCGATAGCCCAGCGAGATGTCGCACAGGGTCATGAGGATGCCGCCATGGGCGACGCCACGAGCATTGGCGTGCTTGGGCTGGATGCGAAGGCCTACGATGAAGGTGCCGTCGCCGTTCTCGCGATAGAAGAACGGCCCGTTATGGTCGAGGAACGGGCTGGTGCGGAACAGCGGCTTGTATCCGGCTGGTGGATCAGAGGCTGGCGGGTTGCTGTCGTCCATGGGTCAGGCTCCGAGATCTGCGGCAACTGCATGCCGCTGCGCCGCCGAGACGTCGACCCTGGGTCCGAACCAGGCCTCGAAACCCGGCCGGCCCTGGTGCAGCAGCATGCCGAGTCCGTCGACGCAACGGTTGCCGCGGGAACGGGCGGCGGCCAGCAGATAGGTTTCCAACGGCACATAGACGATGTCGTAGACCACCGCCTCGTGCGGCAGTTTCGCGAGATCGATGTCGAGCCCCGGCTGATCCTTCATCCCGAGGGACGTCGTATTGACGAGCAGGGTCGCGCCGTCCAGCAGCTCGGAACGCTCGTCCCACGAGGCGACCACGATGCGCTGCCCGCCCGGCGGGGTGAGTGCGACGGCCAGGTCGACCGCGGTCTCGCGCGTCCGGTTGACGAGCCGCAGCTCGGGCACGCCGACATCCATCAGGCTCGAAACGATCGCGCGGGCGGCTCCGCCCGCTCCCAGAACGACGACCGGCCCGGTATCCGGCATCCAGTGCGGTGCGTTGTACTTCAGGGCTTCGAGAAAGCCGAACCCGTCGGTGTTGCGGCCCTCCAGCGTGCCGTCGGGCTGCTTCACGATCGTGTTCACCGCGCCGATGCGCCGGGCGACGGGATCGATGCGATCGAGCAGCGGCAGGATCTCGACCTTGTGCGGCAGGGTGAGGTTGCAGCCGCGCGCGTTGGGCGTCTTCCTGAGGAACGCGACCAGCTCCTCCAGCGCGGCCCGCTGGGGCTTCACGGGCAGCCGGCCGTAATGGCCGTCGATATGATGCTGCTTCAGCCAGAAGCCGTGCAGCGCCGGCGAGCGCGAATGCTCGACCGGCCAGCCGACGATGGCGGCGAAGGGCCGGCCTGCGGCTTCCGCGAGCAGTGTGTCGTAAACGCTCATGCAGCTCTCTCCAGTCCGATACCATGTCCGGCAAGGAACGAAAGCAGCGGCAGCAACGGCAGGCCGAGGATGGTGAAATAGTCGCCTTCGACGCTGGTGAACAGGTGGGCGCCCACCCCTTCGAGCTGGTAGGCGCCGACGGAGGTCGTCACCGCTTCACCGGCCCGCGCGAGATAGGCATCGAGGAACGCATCGGGCAGCGGCCGCATGGTGAGCCGGGCGCGATCGTTGCAATGCCACAGCCGCACGCCGCCTCTCGCCACCACGACCGAGGAATGAAGCTCGTGGGTCTGGCCGGCAAGCGCCTGAAGCTGCGTTCGCGCTGCTTCCATCGTCGGCGGCTTGTCGAACAGGCGGCCGTTGCAGGCCAGCGTCGAATCCGCGCCGATCACCAGGGCCTGCGGATGGCGCCTCGAGACTCGTTGTGCCTTCAGCTCGGCCAGGGTCTCGGCAATGTCCTGCGGCGCAGCCTTCTCCGCTGAAAGACTGAGCTTCACCTCGTCCTCGTCGACGCCCGACGTCTCGATCGTGAAATCGAGGCCGGCATTCTGCAGCATCTGGCGACGCGAAACGCTGGCGGAGGCGAGGATCAGCATGGCCGTTACGCGGGCTCCAGGCGATAGAGTCCCCCACTGTCGGTGTGGGTGACGATGTAGAGGAGGCCGTCGGGGCCCTGACGAACGTCGCGGATATAGGGAAGCAGGTCGACGAGCAACCGCTCTTCCCCGACATAGCGGTCGCCGTCGAGCTCGATGCGGATCAGGGCGTTGTCGGAGAGGGCGCCGGTGAAGACCGAGCCCTTCCAGCCGGGGAATCGGTCCCCGGTGTAGAAGGCGAGCCCGCTCGGCGAGATGGACGGCACCCAGACGCGCACCGGGTCTTCCATCCCGGGCAGGCTCTTGCTCGGGCTGATCGTCGAGCCGCTGTAGTCGATGCCGTGGGTGGCCCGCGGCCAGCCGTAGTTGGCGCCGGCCTTCAGCAGGTTGAGCTCGTCGCCGCCGCGCGGCCCGTGCTCGACCAGCCAGATGCGGCCGGTGACGGGATGCATCGCCATGCCCTGCGGGTTGCGATGGCCATAGGTGAAGATCTCGGGCCGCGCGCCCTCGCGGCCGACGAAGGGATTGTCGGGCGGGACGGTGCCGTCGTCGCGCAGCCGCACGACCTTGCCGCCGAGATCGGCGAGGTTCTGCGCGCGCTGCATCTGGTAGCGCTCGCCGCAGGTCACGTAGAGCAGGCCCGCCCGGTCGAAAACGACGCGCGAGCCAAAATGCAGACCCCCGGACGTGCGAGGCAGGGCCTCGAAGATCCGCTGCACGCCAACCAGGGCGTTGTTGCGGAACTCGGCCCGCGCCAGCACCGTCGCGGCGCCGCCCTCGCCCTCGCCGGAGTAGGTGAGATAGAGCCGGGCGTTTCGCGCGAAATCGGGATGCAGGCAGACGTCGAGCAGCCCGCCCTGCCCGCGCGCATAGACCTTCGGCAGGCCGCCCACCGGCGCCCGTTCGAGCCGGCCGTTGGCGAAGATCCGCAGCCGGCCCGGCCGCTCCGTGATCAGCAGGCGGCCGTCGGGCAGGAAGGCCATGCCCCATGGCTGTTCGAGATCGAGCGTCAGCATCCTCAGGCTGTAGGAGCCCTTGCTGCTGCGCAGGACCTGCTGGGCGCGCACGATGGCGGGGGCGGCCACTGCCGCGGCGGCGCTCGCGGTCAGGAGGCGGCGACGTCCGAGAAAAACCTTCCTGAGCATAAACTCTCCTGTCGAAGGCCGCGCCGGGCTGGCGCATGAAAAGCTGGTCACTATACTCGACGTTCGCAAGCGGAAGGCGTTCCTCGGCCGCCGCGGCAAGGGGAGAATTATTAAATGTCCAAGTCCATCCTGATTCACGAGAACGGCGGCCCGGAGAAGATGCAGCTCGAAGACGTCGAGGTCGGCAAGCCCGGTCCCGGCCAGGTGAAGCTGCGTCACACGGCCATCGGCCTGAACTTCATCGACGTCTACACCCGCTCCGGCCTCTACCAGACGCCGCTGCCCAACGCGGTCGGCCGCGAGGCTGCAGGCGTGATCGTCGAGATCGGCCCCCGGGTGAAGGGCTTCAAGAAGGGCGACCGCGTCGCCTATTGCGGCGTGCTGGGCGCCTACTGCCAGGAGCGCCTGATGGGCGTCGACCAGCTCGTGAAGGTACCGGCGGGCGTGAGCGACGAGCAGGCCGCTGCGATCATGCTCAAGGGCATGACGACCGAGTATCTCGTCGACCGGACCGCCAAGGCGTGGCTGAAGAAGGGCGACACGATCCTGTTCCACGCCGCCGCCGGCGGTGTCGGGCTGCTGTTCGGCCAGTGGGCGAAGGCGCGCGGCTACAAGGTGATCGGCACGACCTCGTCGCCCGAGAAGGCCGCTCTCGCCAAGAAGAACGGCTACAAGTGGGTGATCGACTACACGAAGCAGGACATCGTGGCCGAGGTGAAGAAGATCACCAAGAACAAGGGCGTCCCCGTGGTGTTCGACGGCGTCGGCAAGGACACCTGGGCGGCCTCGCTCGACTGCCTGCAGCCGCGCGGCCTGATGGTGTCGTTCGGCAATGCCTCGGGCGCCGTCGCGCCGGTGCCGATCGGCATCCTGAACGCCAAGGGCTCGCTCTACGTCACGCGCCCCAGCCTCGCCGCCTACACCGCCACGCGCGCCGATCTCGAGGCCAGCGCCCGCTCGCTGTTCAAGATGGTGAAGAGCGGCAAGGTGAAGATCTCCATCGACCAGCACTATCCGCTGGCCGAAGCCGCCCAGGCGCATATCGACCTTGAGGGCCGCAAGACCACGGGCCAGACCGTTCTGGTTCCCTGATCTTGCGCGACGCGTTGCCGTAGATGGTCCCCTAGATGGTCATCGTCGGACTGACCGGTTCGATCGGCATGGGCAAGTCGACCGCAGCGAAGATGCTGCGGGAGATGGGCGTGCCCGTGTACGACGCCGATGCCGCCGTCCACGCCCTTCAGGCGCCGGGCGGTGCGGCGCTGCCCGGTATCGAGGCGGCGTTTCCCGGCGTCGTGAAGGCGGGGGTACTCGACCGTCAGGCGCTGGGCGCCCGCGTCTTCGGCAACAAGGAGGCTCTGCGGCGCCTCGAGGCGATCGTTCATCCGCTGGTCGGCCACAAGCAGCGCGCCTTCCTGCGGCGGGCCGCCCTTGCGGGCGAGAAGCTGGTCGTGCTCGACATCCCGCTGCTGTTCGAGGGCATGGGCGAGCGCCGCGTCGATGCCACGCTGGTCGTCAGCGCCCCGGCCTTCCTGCAGCGCCGCCGCGTGCTGGCCCGGCCCGGCATGACGACGGAAAAGTTCGAGGGCATCCTGCGTCAGCAGGCGCCGGACTCGCTGAAGCGCCGCAAGGCCAGCATCGTCATCCCGACCGGTATGGGCCTGGCGCCGACCCGCGCGGCACTTGGCAGGGCCGTCGCCGAATTGCGTGGGCTGCCCGGGCAGTTCTGGCCGCCCAATCCGTGGCGGGAGAAATTCACAGCCCGGCTCGCGCGCGCGCGTCGCAAGTAGGCGCGCATCGGGCTACAAGATCGGGATGCGTGAAGTCGTCCTCGATACCGAGACCACGGGCCTCGATCCTCTCGCCGGCCATCGCGTGGTCGAGATCGGCTGCATCGAGCTGGTCAACCTGGTGGCCACCGGCCGCTCGTTGCAGCTCTACCTCAATCCCGAGATGCCGATGCCGGCCGGCGCCCAGGAAGTGCACGGCCTCACCGACGAATTCCTGGCCGACAAACCCCTGTTCGCCGACAGGGCCGACGAACTGCTGGCGTTCCTGGGCGAAGCCCAGCTCGTCATCCACAATGCGCAGTTCGACCTGGGCTTCCTCAACGCCGAGCTTGCCCGTGCCGGCAAGCCCAGGATCGCGAACGACTATGTCGACACCGTTTCGCTGTCGCGGCGCAAGTTTCCCGGCCAGCGCGCCAGCCTCGATGCCCTGTGCGACCGCTTCGGCATCGACAACACCAAGCGCACCAAGCACGGCGCACTGCTCGATTCGGAGCTGCTGGCGGAAGTCTATCTGGAGCTGAGCGGCGGCCGGCAGCGCGATCTGGGACTGGCCCCGGAGATGGTGGCGGCGGGCCTCGAAGGCCTCGTCGACCAGAGCCGGCCCATCCGGCCGGCCCGTCCGCACGCGGCAAGCCCTGCCGAGCTCGCCGCGCATGCGGAGTTCCTGAACAGGATCAGCGACCCGCTCTGGCTGAAGGCCGACGCGGCCTAGCTCAGGCGTGGCCGACCGGGCCGGCGGGGACGCCCGGCATCTGGCCGCCATTGGCCTCGAGCTGCTGGCGGAAGAGGGCCACGAAATCGACCGGCGCGATGTTGAGCGGCGGGAAGCCGGCCTCGCGCGTGGCGTTGGCCACGATGGCGCGGGCGAACGGGAAGAGCAGGCGCGGCGTCTCGATGAACAGCATCGGGCCGAAGGCTTCTGGCGGCAGGTCGCCCAGGGTCACGGTGCCGGCATAGACCAGTTCGAGCATGAACAGGGGCTCTTTCTCCGGCGTATGCGCGGAGGCCTCGATCGTGAGCGACACTTCGAAGGTCTTGGTGTCGAACTGGCGGTTGGCCACCTGCACGTTCAGGGTGAGCTGCGGCTGCGTCTGCTCGATCAGGCTCTGCGGCGCGCGCGGATTCTCGAAGCTCAGATCCTTGATGTACTGGCCGTGCAGGGTGAGCGGCGCGGCGGGGCCCGCCTGGGCGGTCTGGCCGGAGGGCGGGGCGGACGGCGGAGGGGTGGTCGTCATGGCGCTCTTTCCAATCGTCTTGGACAAACGTTTTGCTGCGGCGCGGCGGTACCATGCAGGGCAGCACTGCACAAGCTGGGGGCAGGAGCGGGCGCCGGGCAATTGCCAAGAGACGGGGCAACGGCGAGAATGAATTTCTCACTATTTGCACGCTCCGGCAGCCCATGACTCGCTCCTCTTCACGCCCCCTGATCGGTGTTTCCGCCTGTCTCAAGGAAAATGGTCGAGGCGGCTGGCATCACACGGTCGGCGAGAAATATGTCCAGGCGGCGCTTCGCGCCGTCGGTGGCCTGCCGGTCCTGATCCCCGCCATCGGTCCCGAGTTCGGCGATGACGAGCCAGGCTTCCTCGAGGCGATGGATCGCCTGCTCGACAGTCTCGACGGCGTTCTGCTGACCGGCAGCCCGTCCAACGTCGAGCCGCATCACTATGGCAGGGAGAGCCGCGACGGCACGCTGCACGACCGCGCGCGCGACTCCACCACCCTGCCGCTGATCCGGCACACGATCGACCGCGGCGTGCCGCTGTTCGCGATCTGCCGCGGTCTGCAGGAGGTCAATGTCGCGCTGGGCGGCTCGCTGCACCAGCACGTGCACGAGGTCGAGGGCCGGCGCGATCACCGTTCGCCCAAGTCGCCCGACATGGACGTGAACTATGCGCCCGCCCACGACATCGACATCGCCGAGGGCGGCCTGTTGCAGCACCTGCTGGGCGAGCGTCGCGTGAGGGTGAACTCGCTGCATGCACAGGGCGTCGACAAGCTGTCGCCGCGGGCGCGACTCGAGGCGACCTGCTGCGAGGACGGACAGGTCGAGGCGCTGAGCGTGCCCGACGCGCCCGGCTTCGTTCTGGCGCTGCAATGGCACCCCGAATACAAGGCACTCGAAAACCCGATCTCGATGAAGCTGTTCGACGCGTTCGCGGCGGCCTGCCGCGCCCGCATGACGGCCCGCGCTGCGCCGCTGCTGCGCGCCGCCGAGTAGGCACTCAGTGTCGTCGCCGACCACCGGCAACAACGCGCGGCGCGACTTCTACGAGCGTATCGGCGGCCTCTCGATGGCGCCGCTCTGGGAATCGCTGCACCAGCTCGTGCCGCCCAGGCCCGCGCCGAAGTACCAGGCCGCGCACTGGGACTACGACAAGGTGCGGCCGTTCCTGATGGAATCAGGGGCGCTCATCACCGCCAAGGAAGCGGTGCGGCGGGTGCTGATCCTCGAGAATCCGGCAATGACCGGCAGCGCCTGCATCACGCCGACGCTCTATGCCGGCCTGCAGCTGATCCTTCCGGGCGAAGTGGCGCCCAGCCATCGCCACACCCAGTCGGCCCTGCGCTTCATCGTCGAGGGCGAGGGTGCCTATACCGCGGTCGACGGCGAGCGCACGATCATGCACGAGGGCGACTTCGTGATCACGCCGACCTGGACCTGGCACGATCACGGCAACGAGTCGGCGAAGCCGATGGTGTGGCTGGACGGGCTCGACATCCCGCTGGTCGCGATGTTCAACGCGGGCTTCGCGGAGAACGGCGAGACCGAGGAGCAGGTCGTGACGACGCCGCTGGGCACCTCCGACGCGAAATTCGCGAGCGGTCTCCTGCCGGTCGACTGGAAGCCTTCGAAGCAGACCTCGCCGATCTTCAACTATCCCTATGCGCGCACGCGTGAGGCGCTGCACGGGCTGGCCAGGGCCGGCGCGCCCGATCCCTGCCATGGCTACAAGCTGCGCTACGTCAATCCGGCGAGCGGCGGTACCCCGATCGCCACCATGGGCACCTTCATGCAGCTGGTCCCGAAGGGCTTCTCGACCGCACCCTATCGCAGCACCGACGGCACGGTCTTCTCGGTGGTCGAAGGCGCGGGCGAGAGCCGGATCGGCGACACGGTGATGCGCTGGAAGAAGCGCGACCACTTCGTCGTGCCCAGCTGGGCCAAGGTAGAGCATCGGGCCGACAGCGACGCCGTTCTGTTCTCTTTTTCCGATCGCCCGATCCAGGAGAAGCTCGACCTCTGGCGCGAGGATCGCGGCGGCAAGTGAGGTTGACGGTCGTCCTGAGCGAAGCGAAGGACCTGACCGAGCGATCAAAGGATTCCGTAGCCGACGCGAGATCCTTCGCTTCGCTCAGGATGACAAAGTGTTGGTAAGCCAGCCCGCTTCCCTGACGCTGTCGCGATGGGTCTTGCTGACCGGCACGTGCAGGCCGTTGCGCAGGACCAGGACGAGCCGGCCGGCGCTTCGATCCACCGAGGCGACCGCGCCCTCCGCCACCCACCACGAGCGATGAACCTGCCGCCCGCGGTCAGGCCCCAGCTCCGCCAGCGCATCGCGCAGGCGCATCAGCACCAGGTCGCTGCCCAAAGCGGTGTGGATGCGCAGATAGTGGTCCTCCATTTCGAGGGCGAGAAGGTCGCGGCCCAGGGCTGGCGGGACCCGACGCAGGAAGTCGGGGGTGGCGGACTGGGCTGAGCTGGCCTCCGGAGCGGCGGGTACGGGCAGGGCGGCGACTCGCTCGCGCTCGGCGTCGGCCTTGGCGCGCAGGCGCTGCTCGACGAACAGACCGATCATCACCGAAACGACCACCGTCAGGAAGGCATTCTCCGGATAGAGCTTCGGCGCCAGCGACAGCGGAATCGGCTTCACCAGCCATGAATGGACGACGATGACCTCGAAGGTGCTGGGCACCGCCGCCAGCAGGCCGACCAAGGTCATCCGGCCGGCGACCGGCCAGCGGTCGATCGGCTCGATGGTGCCGAACCAGGCGGCGAGCAGGACGACCTGGATCCAGCTCAGGGCGCCGATGATCCCGAAATGGGCCAGCCGTTGCGTCAGGTCCATGCGCTCGTAGGTCCCGAACGGTCCGAGCACGGCCAGGACGACGGCGATGCCAAGTACCGGCAGCAGCTGGTACGGGAGCGACCGGACGTAGGGCGATTCGCGCATCGTGAACGGATGAATGACGGCAGATCGCGAAAAACGCCAGCACTTCCACGCAGCGACGATGGATCGGAACCGGCGCCGCACGGAAGGTGAGCGCAACGCCGTCATCCGCGGAGCCCGTCATGTCGCAGCCGTTCCAGATCCT
Organism: Reyranella sp.; assembly: GCF_030651995.1. Taxonomy (GTDB): domain Bacteria; phylum Pseudomonadota; class Alphaproteobacteria; order Reyranellales; family Reyranellaceae; genus Reyranella. The sequence continues at coordinate 56,676 of NZ_JAUSBN010000009.1, read as the reverse complement.
CTTCCAGATCGTCACGAACACGCCCCTCTGGGTGTGGCCGTTGATGATGCTCGTGGTCTGGCTGGGGGTGCTCGGCCTGCGCGCCCGGACGCTCCCGCTGTGGCGGTTGGCGATCCTGCCGGTCGTCGGCTTGGTCCTGTCCTTCGTCGGACTTGGTCAGGCCGCCCAGCCTGCGCTGGCCATGGTCGCCTGGCTGGTGGCGTTGGCCGTCGCCCTGCCGCTGGGCGACCTGCTGGGCCGCCGCCGCACCGTGCACCGCCTCGACGATGGCCGGCTGGAGATCGCCGGCGGCTGGTTCATGCTGGTCTTCGGCATCTCGATCTTCGCCGTCCGCTACGCATTGGGCGTTGTCTTCGGGATGGCGCCCGCGCTTCGTGCCGATCCGGCTTGGATCGCCCTGGCCGGCGGTGTCGGCGGCTTCGTGGCCGGCATCGGCCTGGGCTGGTTGGGCGGTGTCGGCGCTAGGTCCAGCCGCTGGATCCGGCGGCTCCGTTGGGCGCCGGCGATCTTCCTGCTGACCGTGGCTGCGGGCTTCGGCGGCGTCATTGCCTTCAGCAGTCCCGGTGAACTGCCGCGCCTGCTCGCGGGCGATTCGCTGCCCGGCATGTCGACCTGGAACATGGCCGAGCTTCCTCCGGTGCGGCGCGTGGCGGCGCGCGACGGTGCGTCGCTCGCCTACCGGGTCTATCCGGCCCGCCCCGACCGCGCCGTCGTGCTGGTCCATGGCTCGTCGGGCACCAACATCTCTATGCACAAGTCGGCGCAGGCGCTGCAGGCGGCGGGGGCCACGGTCTATTCGATCAGCCTGCGCGGCCATGGCGGCAGCGGCACGGCCAATGGCGACACCTCGTATCGAAATCAGCTAGACGACGATCTCATGGACTTCCTCGAGGCTGCTGGCCTCACAAAGCCCGGACTCCAGAAGACGCTGATCGGCTTCTCCTCCGGCGGCGGCTTCGTGCTGCGCGCGGCCAGCGGCGCCAACCGGCAGGCCTTCGATGCCTATCTCGCGATCTCGCCCTACATCGCGCAGGATGCCCCCACGACACGCCCCGCCTCCGGCGGCTGGGTGAGCGTGGCCGTGCCGCGCGTAATCGCGCTCTCGATCCTCGACGGCTTCGGCATGCCCTGGTTCCAGGGTCTGCCGGTCGTGCGCTTCGCCACGGGGTCAGCGCCGAGCGAGACTCGCACCCCGGTCTATTCCTTCCGGCTCGCCTCGGGGCTTCAGCTCAGCCGAGACTGGCGGCGCGAGATTGCGCGCATCGACCGGCCGATGATCATTGCCGTCGGCGAGAACGATGAACTGTTCCGGGCGGAGCAATACGCGCCACTACTCAAGGACCTCAATCCGCGCATTTCAGTCGAAGTGGTGCCAGGCCTCGGCCATCTCGACATGATCGCCCGGGAGCGGGCCTGCGCAGCCATCGCCGCGCTGTGGCGGCGGCTGTCAGGGGAAAGCGGGACCTGAACCTGACCGCAATGTCAGGCGACGCGCTTCTTCTGTGCCGCGATGGAACCGGCGCACTGGTCGGGCGGCAGCGGCCGCAGATGGGTGTCGTAGGCGTCGGCGAACTCGGCTTTGAAGGGCTGGCCGTCGCGCTGATACATCGACACGAAGAGGGTGCAGGCGTCCGACTTGTAGCGCAGCACGCGGGCCGTTCCGTCCTTTCGGTCGAGCTGCGGCGCGCCGAACAAGGCGACCAGTTGCGCCTCGTCCAGTCCCTTGATGCGCTCAGGCGGAATCGGCGAGCCGGCGTTGCGTGAGCTGAAGACGCCTTTCTCACCGGCGCCCAGCGAATATTCCTGAGGGCCGCCGGTCTGGCAGCCGGCCAGCAGAAGGACAGCCGCGAGTGCCCCAAATACAGATTTCATGGCCGCACTTTAACGCGGCGTCATCGGCCGGTTAAGGGGCGGCTTCAGCGTTTGTGCGATATGAACCATCGCGGCAACGCCGAGGACCGGCACGATCAGGTTGAGGATCGGGATGGTGCCCAGGAAGACGATGGCGATGCCGGTGAGCCACAGGGTGCCGGCATTGGCCTTGCGCCAGGCCTTGACCTCGGCCGGGTCGCGCCGGCGCAACGCGACCTGTTCGTAATATTCGCGGCCGGCCAGCCAGCCATTGACGCCATAGAAGAGGACGGCGCCCAACCCGGCGACGAACAGAGCCACGACATAGAACGGCAGCATCACCAGGTTGATCGCCAGCAGGGTGAACAGGAACACGATGCCCGACCAGAGACCGGTCCAGAGCGGAATGCCGCGGGCGGGGCCGAGCTGCGGATAGTGCCGCGCCTCGACGATGTCGGCGATCCGCTCCATGAAGATCGAGATGACGATGCCGAAGCTGGCCGGGAACAGCATCAGCGCCAGGACCGCCACGGCGCCACCGCCGAGCCAGCGGATCGTCTCGTTCACCCACGACCACTGGAAGGTCGCAAGCGACTGCAGCCCCCACCAGGCCAGCACGCCCAGCGCGACCTGCAGCACCAGCGACAGCGCCAGCGACTGCCAGACGATGACGCGCAGCTTGGGGTCGCCAAGCTGCTGCACCGCCAGTTCGAAGGCACGGATCATGGGCGTCCCATCATGAATGTGACATCAGGCCTGCGGGCCGACGACACCGGCGGCCTTCAGTTCGCCGATCTCCTTGGCCGAAAAGCCGCGTTCGGACAGGATCTCGTCGGTATGCTGGCCGCGCTTCGCCGCAGGGCCCTTCACGCCCTCCTTGGTGCGCGAGAAGCGCGGCGCGGCAGCGGGCTGCGGGAAGCCGGCCACATCGACATAGGCGTTGCGCGCCTTGGCATGGGCGTGCGACGGCGCTTCCTTCATGCTGAGGACCGGCGCGAAGCAGATGTCCGTGCCTTCCATGATCGCGCACCATTCGTCGCGCGTCCTGGTCTTGAAGATGGCGCCCAGCCGCTCCTTGAGCTGGCCCCAGGCCTTGCGGTCCATCTGCGCCGGCAGCGGCTCGTCCTTCAGGCCGGTCTTCTCGAGCAGCAGCGCATAGAATTGCGGCTCGATCGAGCCGATGCAGACATGCTTGCCGTCCTTGGTCTCGTAGGTGCCATAGAAGTGCGCGCCGCCGTCGAGCATGTTGCTCTCTCGCTCGTCGTTCCACAGGCCGGCCCCGGCCATGCCGTAGATCCCGCCCAGCAGCAGGGCCGCGCCGTCGACCATGGCGGCGTCGACCACCTGGCCCTTGCCGGAACGCTGCGACTCGAGCAGGCCGCACACCATGCCGAAGGCCAGCAGCATGCCGCCGCCGCCGAAATCGCCCACCAGGTTGAGCGGCGGCATCGGCTTGTCCTTGCCGCCGATCGCGTGCAGGGCGCCGGTCAGCGCGATGTAGTTGATGTCATGCCCTGCAGCCTTGGCGAGCGGGCCTTCCTGGCCCCAGCCGGTCATGCGGCCGTACACGAGCTTCGGATTGCGGGCGAGGCAGACATCGGGCCCGAGGCCCAGCCGCTCGGCGACGCCGGGGCGGAACGGCTCGGTCATGCCGTCGGCCTTCTCGATCAGGCGCAGCACGACCTCGACGCCCGCCTTGCTCTGCAGGTCGACCGAGACCGAACGGCGGCTCCTGTTGTGGACCGCGAATTTCGGGTCGGCCAGCCGGTCCATGACATGCGCCTTGGTGCGGTCGACCCGGATCACGTCGGCGCCCATGTCGCCCAGCATCATCGAGCACATCGGGCCCGGACCGATTCCGGCCAGTTCGACGATCGTCAGTCCGTTAAGCGGGCCTGCCATGATTTCCTCCTGCAGAATGAGTGTTCTTCTGTCGAAGCCTGATGGTAGCGGAAGGGTTCGGCGTTACAAAACCTGTCACGCGGTCTAAAGTCCGCGCCGCGAGTGGGTCGGTCGGAGGAAACGGGATGGGGTTGGGCCGCATTGTCGCGTCGGCGGTGCTTGCGTTCGGCGTAACCAGTGGCGCGTGGGCGCAGCAGGCCGAAGCGCCGCCGCCCAGGGAGTACAGCCAGCAGTTCCTGGTGCCGGGCTCCTGGTTCCATGGCGTGCACGGGCTTGCCTTCAACAAGGACGACCAGCTCTTTGCCGGCTCGGTGATCGGTCAGACGCTGTATCGCGTGCAGGTCGACTCGGGCGAGGTCGACCGCGTGATCGATCCGCCGACCGGCATGGCCGACGACATCGCCTTTGCCGACGACGGCACGATGGCGTGGACGGCGTTCCTGATCGGCAAGGTCTATGTCCGCAAGCCGAACGGCAAGACCATCGAGGTCGCCAACGGCATGACCGGCCCCAACTCGCTCGCGTTCGGCAAGGACGGACGGCTGTTCGTCTCCGAGGTCTTCCTCGGCGACGCACTCTACGAGATCGACATCAGGAACGTCGACAAGCCCGACTTCAAGCCGCTGGCGCGCAACGAACTGCGCCGCATCGCCGAGAAGCTGGGCGGCCTCAACGGTTTCGAAGTGCACAAGGACGACGGCTTCCTCTACGGGCCGCTCTGGTTCAAGGGCGAGATCGTGAAGGTGAATCTCGAGACCGGCGCCGCCGAAGTGATAGCTTCCGGCTTCAAGACGCCGGCCGCCGCCAACATCGATCCGCAGAACCGCGACAACGTCTATGTCGTCGACACCGGGACCGGCGGCATCTGGAGCGTGAGCCTCACCAGCAAGGCCAAGAAGCTGGTCGCCTCGATGAAGCCGGGCCTCGACAATCTCGCCTTCGATTCGCGCGGCCGGCTGTTCGTGACCTCGATGACCGACAACGGCGTCTACCTGGTCGACAAGCACACCGGCGCGCATCGTACCATCGTCGAAGGCAAGCTCGCCGTCCCGACCGACCTCGCCGTCACCAGCGAAGGCGGCAAGGACACGGTGCATGTGGCCGACGTGTTCAGCTATCGCAAGGTCGACGGCACCACCGGCGACGTGACGGACGTGCTGCGCGTGCATGGCGAGACGCACGCCTATCCGATCGGCATTTCGGTCGGGCCGAAGAACGTGCTGCTGTCGAGCTGGTTCTCCAACACCGTCGAGAAGGTCGACCGCAAGACCGGCAAGCTGGTGGCGACCCTCGGCGAATTCGCGGCGCCCGTCGATGCGGTCGAGTTCGCCGACGGCACGATGTACGTGGCCGAGCTGGCGAGCGGCAACCTCGTGAAGGTGAGCGCCGACGGCAAGGAGCGCAGCACGGTCATGAAGGAGCTGCGCGGTCCGGTCGCCATGGTGCACGGGGCGGGCCCGCTGATCTACGTCACCGAGATCTCGGCCGGCGTCGTCACCGAGATCGACGTCGCCGCGGGCACGCGCCGGGTGGTGGCCGACAACCTGACCGGTCCGGAGGGCATCGACCTCGGGCCGGACGGCCGGCTCTATGTTGCCGAAGTCGGCCAGAAGAGGGTCGTCGCCATCGATCCCGCAACCGGCGCCAAGACGGTGATCGCCTCCAACCTCGACATCGGCCTGGCGCCGTTCCCCGGCGGACCGCCGGCCCTGGTGCCGACCGGCGTCGCGGTCGGCCGCACCGGCATCGTCTATGTCAGCTCCGACATCCGGAACTCGCTCTACAAATTGACGCCGCCGTAGTCGGCGCACTCCAGAGAGGCTTACATGGCCGGCATTCCGTTCATCAGGGACTTCAAGTTCGACTACGGTACGGCAATGGAGGTGACGCCGCTGATCCGGCGGGTCGTCGCCAATAACCCGAACCCGTTCACCTTCAAGGGCACCGGCACCTACATCATCGGCCACGGCAACGTCGCGGTCGTCGATCCCGGGCCCGACCATCAGGAACACATCGATGCGGTGCTGCGCGCCCTGCGCGGCGAGACGGTGACGCATATCCTGGTGACGCACACCCATGTCGACCATGTGCCGGCGACGCCGGCGCTGGCCAAGGCGACGGGCGCGAAGGTCTACAGCTACGGGCCGCATCCGACGCCCGAAGGCGTGACGGCCGAGCAGGAGGGCGATTTCTCCTTCGCCCCCGACGTGAAGCTGAACGACGGCGACGTGATCCAGGGCGACGGCTGGAACGTCGAGGCCGTCCATACGCCCGGCCACATCTCCAACCATCTCTGCTTCGCGGTGAAGGAAGACAAGGCGCTGCTCTCGGGCGACCATGTCATGGGCTGGTCGACGGCGGTGATCTCGCCGCCCGACGGCAACATGGCCGACTACTTCGCCTCGCTGCGCAAGCTGCTGCCGCGCGACGAGAGCCTCTACATCCCCACGCACGGCGCCGAGATCCGCGATCCCAATCCGTTCGTGCAGGCCTATATCGATCATCGGCTGGGCCGCGAGGCGCAGATCATCGCGCGTCTCAAGGACGGTCCGCAGACCATCCCGCAGATGGTCGCCAAGAACTATGCCGACACGCCGGTCCATCTGCACCCGGCGGCCGGCCGCTCGATGCTGGCGCATCTCGTCCAGATGGTGAAGGACGGACGGGTCAGGACCGAGGATGGACGCGCCGCCATCGACAGCGTCTACCGGCTCTAGGGAGAACGACCAATGGACATGAAGCTCTCCGGCAAGACCGTGCTCATCACCGGCGGCAGCCGTGGCATCGGTTTCGCCTGCGCCATGGGCTTCGCGGCCGAGGGCTGCACGGTGCACATCGCCTCGCGTTCGAAGGACTCGCTGGAAGCGGCGAGAGAAAAGATCCGCGCCCGCCACAACGTGCCGGTCGAGATCCATCCCGCCGATTTCTCGGACGGTGACACCGCACGCCGCGTCGTCGAGGCGGTCGGCCATGCCGACATCCTGGTAAACAATGCCGGCGCCATCCCGCAGGGTGACGTCTTCGGCATGACCGAACCCAGGTGGCGCGAAGCCTGGGATCTCAAGGTGTTCGGCTATGTGAACGCCACCCGCGCCATGCTGGAGAAGATGTACGCGCGCAAGGCGGGCGTGGTCGTGAACGTGATCGGCCTCGCCGGCGAGAGCTTCAACTACGACTACGTCGCCGGCACGATGGGTAACGCCGGTGTCATGGCCTTCACCCGCGCGGTCGGGTCGAAGAGTGTCGATCACGGCGTGCGCGTGGTGGGAATCAATCCGCCGGCCACCCGCACCGACCGCATGCTGACGCGGTTGCGCGAACAGGCCGAGAAGAAGTTCGGTGATGCCGAGCGTTGGGCGGAGTTGACGAAGCACATGCCGTTCGGCCGCGCCGCCGAACCTGACGAGGTCGCCGACCTCGCCGTGTTCCTGGCCTCCGACCGCGCCAGCTACATCAGCGGCGTGGTCATGACCCTCGATGGCGGGCAGGCGGCCCGCCATTAGTCGGGTGGTCGCTCTTCCTTCGGCGCTCTCGGACATTGCCTAAGGCTTAGCGGCTTGTAATCAAGCCGCGGCCTGCCGCTCCTGGGGCTGAGCTTCGCTCAGCCTAGTAGACCTGGCGCATCACCTGGGCGGCGAAGCCGTCGACGGCCGCCTTCTTCTGCGCTTCGCTCAGCTTGCTGTCGGCGGCCACGGCCGGGCAGTAGGCGGTAACGAGATAGTTCACCACTTCGGCGCTCTCGACGCCGGGATAGCGGATGCGGAGATCGGCCGTCGCCGAGGCGATGGCGTTGAACTTGTCCGCGCCGGCAAGCTGCTTTCCGACGGCCGCCATCTGGGCCGGGGTTTCCTTCAGGATTCCGGGCTTCGCCGTCGGCTGCGGCTTGGGGCAGTCGAGCGCCAGGGCGGGGAAGGCCGAGACCGCGAGTGCGGCGGCGGCCAAGGTGACAACGCGAAGCATGATCGGTCTCCCGTGATGATCTCCGGAAAGCGATAGCAAAAAGAGTTTGAATAGTCCCCTGGAACCGTTGGGAAGGTTTCGCGTTGACGCTGCTGGCGCGATTGGTCGCCGCTGGCCGTTTGCTGTAGAAGACCGTTCATAGCGGCCCCGCTTGCCGGAGGGCGCTTCATGCGTGCGCGAGATCAATTTTCGTCGCTTGCACGCCTTAGCCTGAAAGGCCTCATTTCCTTGAAATCGTTCGCGTGGCGCGCCTTCGGGCGCGCGCGACCCGCTTCCATTCGGGCAGACGAAGACGCCATCCGCAGCGAGCTGTTCGGCATCGAGCGGCTCGAGCAACATGCCCAAAGCCTCGCGGCCAGCCAGCCCGTCCATGCCGGCTTGACCACCGGCAAGTCGCTCGTCGTCCGTCTGCGCGACAACGAACGCGTACTGCTGGACGCCTATCGTTCGATTGCGGCCACCGTCGATGCCGGCCGGACGGTTACACCCGCCGCCGAATGGCTCCTCGACAACTTCCATCTCGTGGAGCAGCAGGTCCGCGAGGTCCGTACCGACCTGCCCGCCGGCTACTATCGTCAGCTTCCCAAGCTCAGCGAAGGGCCCCTGGCCGGCTATCCGCGGGTGTTCGGCCTGGCGTGGGCCTTCGTGGCGCATACCGACAGTCGCTTCGATCCCGAGACGCTCACCCGCTTCGTGCGCGCGTACCAGACGGTCCAACCGCTGACCATCGGCGAGCTGTGGGCCGTCGCGATCACGCTCCGCATCGTCCTGGTCGAGAACCTGCGTCGTTCGGCCAGCCGCATCGTCAACCGGCGCGCGGAGCGCGAGCAGGCCGATCTCGTCGCCAATCGCCTGTTGGGGCTGCAGGATCACGCGGCGGACCCCGCGGCTCTCCAGCCCTATGACCGAGCAGGCTTCTCCGAAGGCTTCGCCGTCCAGCTCGTCCATCGCCTGCGCGACCAGGATCCCGAAACGACCCCGGCCGTCGGCTGGCTCGAGAAGCGCCTGGCGCGCGAGGGGACGAGCGCCGACGAGCTGGTACGGCGCGAGCATCAGCTGCAGGGCGCGACCAACGTCACGGTCCGCAACATCATCACGAGCATGCGGCTGGTCTCCGACGTCGATTGGGCGAAGCTCTTCGAGGAGGTGAGCCCGGTCGATGACGTGCTGCGAACCGGCGGTGTCTTCATCGACATGGATTTTGCGACCCGCAACCTCTATCGCACCGCCATCGAGCAGATTGCGCGTGGCACGGCGCTCGACGAGCCGGAAATCGCCCGGCGCGCGTTGGCCGTGGCGGCGAACTGCCCCGTCGGCGACGACGGAGACAGCCGGCGGCGCGAGCCTGGCTATCATCTGATCGGCAGCGGCCGCCGGGCTTTCGAACGGTCGGTTGGCTTTCGCACCAGGGGGCTGACCGTGCGGCGGCGGCTCCTGCGGACCGGCCTGGCGGGTTATGTCGCGGGCGTTGCCGTCACGGCCGCCATCGTCCTCCTGCTGCCGCTGCTGGGTCTGTCGCTGCTGGGGCTCCAGGGGCCGCTGCTGTTCGGGATGGCCGCCGCGGGTCTGTTGCCCGCGGTGGATGCGGCGCTCCTCCTGGTCAACCGACTGATCACCGGAGGCTTTGGCGCCACGCTGCTACCCGGCCTCGAGCTGCGCAATGGCGTGCCGGCGCATCTGCGGACGGTGGTGGCAATTCCAACCCTGCTGACCACGCAGGCGACGATCGAGGAACAGATCGAGAGCCTCGAGGTCCACCACCTCTCCAACCCGGCCGGTGCGATTCACTTCGCCCTGCTGTCGGACTGGACGGACGCGCCTGCCGAATCGATGCCTGAGGACGCGGCCCTGCTCGCGACCGCGGTCGAGGGTATCGCGCGCCTCAACCGCCGCTATCCGGCGGAACAGGGGGTCGACCGGTTCTTCCTGCTTCATCGCCGGCGCGGATGGAATGACGCGCAGGGCGCCTGGATCGGCTGGGAGCGCAAGCGCGGCAAGCTGCACGAACTCAACCATCTGCTGCGCGGTTCGACAGGCACGACATTCGTCGTCGCGCCGGGCGCCAGCCGGGCGCTGCCCGCGGACGTGCGCTATGTAGTAACCCTCGATTCCGATACGCGCCTGCCGCGCGACGCGATCGTCCGCCTGGTCGGAAAGATGGCCCATCCTCTGAACCGGCCGCGATTGGACGTGACCCGGCGCCGCGTGGTCGAAGGCTACGGCGTGCTCCAGCCGCGCGTCACGCCCTCGCTGCCGGTCGGTGCCGAGGGCTCGCGCTTCCAGCGCGTCTTCTCCAACAACAGCGGCATCGATCCCTACGCATCGGCCGTGTCGGACGTCTATCAGGACCTGTTCGGAGAGGGCTCCTATTCGGGCAAGGGCATCTACGACATCGACGCGTTCGAGGCGTCGCTGCGGGGCCGCGTTCCCGACAGCATGATGCTGAGCCACGACCTGTTCGAAGGGACCTTCGCGCGCTCCGGCCTTGCCTCCGATATCGAGGTCGTCGAGGAGTTTCCCGCGCGTTACGACGTGGCAGCGGCGCGCCAGCATCGCTGGGCGAGGGGCGACTGGCAGCTTCTGCCGTGGATGTTGGGACTCGTGAAATCGACGGGACCCGGGGCGCGGGCGGAGTTCCTGCCCGCCATCGGCTTCTGGAAAATGTTCGACAATCTGCGTCGCACGCTGTCGGCGCCGGCGGCCGTCCTCTCCCTGCTGGCGGGCTGGACGCTACCCCTCGCCGCCGCGCTGGTCTGGACGGGCTTCGTGCTGCTGGTCATCGCGCTGCCCACGCTCCTGCCGGCAATAGCGGCCTTGTTCCCGCGCCATGCGAAGGTGACCGCCCGCAGTCATCTCGATGCGCTGTGGAGCGACGCCGTCTCGGCTGCCTTGCAGACCGCCCTGCTCGTCACCTTCCTGGGTCACCATGCCTGGCTGATGGCCGACGCGATCGGCCGGACGTTGTTCCGGCTCGTGGTCAGCCATCGCCGACTCCTCGAATGGATCACCGCCGCCCAATCCAAGCAAAGCGTCCGGGCCGGGTGGCCTGGCCTCTACGGCAAGATGGCGGGAAGCGTCGTGGTCGCGCTCGTTGCCGCCGGCGTGGTCTGGCTCGTCGCCGCGGCGGCGATGCCGGTCGCCGTCCCGTTCGTGCTGGCCTGGCTGCTGGCGCCCGCGGTCGCCGACTGGGTGAGCCGCCCGCCCCGCGATGCCGGCAGCCTGCGAATCAAGCCCGCCGAGGCGGCCTCGCTACGCCTCATTGCCCGCCAGACCTGGCGCTTCTTCGAGACGTTCGTCACCGAGGCGGACAACATGCTGCCGCCGGACAACTTCCAGGAGGCACCGACTCCCGTCGTGGCGCATCGCACATCGCCGACCAATCTCGGTCTGCTGCTCCTGTCGACGGCGGCTGCCCGCGAGTTCGGCTGGATCGGCACCGCCGAGGCGGTGGAGCGCCTCGAGGCCACCCTCGCGACGATGGAGAGGATGCAGCGGTTTCGCGGACACTTCTTCAACTGGTACGACACGAGCGATCTGCGTGCCCTCGAGCCGCGCTACGTCTCGACGGTGGACAGCGGCAACCTCGCCGGACACCTGATCGCGCTGGCCAACGCCTGTGGCGCCTGGCGCATACGAGGCGCGGCGCAGCCCGATGGCGCGCGCGGCGCTTCCGACAGTCTCGACCTCGCCCGCGAGGCTCTGGCGGCGCTGTCTGACGATCGCCGCACCCATCTCGTCACGCGGCCCGAACTCGTTCGGGCGTTCGACGGGCTGGCGGCGGCGCTGTCCGAGGCGCCCCTCCGACTCGAAGCGGTGCTGCCGCTGGCGGCGACAGCCGTGGATCTCGCACGCACGCTTGCGAGCGAGCGTGCCGATCCGGAGAGCGCCGACATGTTGTTCTGGATCGAGGCGGCTCACCGCACGATTGCCAGCCATCATCGCGACGCCCGGACCGAGGGGATGAGGGACGATCTGGACCGTCGCCTGCTCACGCTCGAGACATCCGCGCGCGCCATGGCGAGTGCCATGGAGTTCGACTTCCTGTTCGATGAGCGCCGCCGATTGTTGTCGATCGGCTTCCTGGTCGCCGAGGACCGACTCGACGTCAATTGCTACGACCTTCTTGCCTCCGAGGCGCGACTGGCCAGCTTCGTCGCCATCGCGGCGGGCGACATTCCGGCACGACACTGGTTCCGGCTGGGGCGCGAAGTAACGCCGGTCGCCCACAGCGCGGCCCTGGTTTCGTGGTCGGGATCGATGTTCGAGTATCTGATGCCGTCGCTGGTGATGCGTGCGCCGTTCGGCAGTCTGCTGGAAAGGACCAACCGCCTCGTCGTCCGCCGGCAGATCCAATACGCGACCGAACTCGGGCTGCCATGGGGGATATCGGAGTCGGCCTACAACGCGCGCGACAAGGAATTCACCTACCAGTATTCGAACTTCGGCGTGCCCGGGCTCGGCTTCAAGCGCGGCCTGAGCGAGAACCTCGTCATTGCGCCCTATGCCACCGGCCTGGCCGCCATGATCGATCCCGCGGCGGCCGCCGCCAATTTCGGACGGCTGGCCGCCATCGGAGCGCGCGGTCGCTACGGCTTCTACGAGGCGCTCGATTTCACGCCCTCGCGCCTGCCGGACGGCGAGTCGCGTGCGCTCGTGCTTGCCTACATGGCCCATCACCAGGGCATGACAGTGGTCGCCATTGCCAACGCCTTGCTCGACGGCGTGATGCGATCACGCTTCCATGCCGAGCCGGGAGTCCAGGCGACGGAGCTGCTGCTGCAGGAGCGGGCGCCGCGCGATGTCGCGGTCGCCCATCCGCGCGCCGAGGAAGTCGGCGCCAGCGCGCTGGCGAGAGATACCGAGCCGGCGCTGGTGCGGCGCCTGCGCAATCCGCACGCCCCCAGCCCCTCGGTTCATCTCCTGTCGAACGGACGCTATTCGGTCATGCTGACGGCGGCGGGCTCCGGCTACAGTCAGTGGGGCAGCCAGGCGGTGACCCGGTGGCGCGAGGACACGACGCGCGACGACTGGGGAAGCTACATCTTCCTGCGCGACGTCGAGAACGGCGCCGTCTGGTCGGCCACCGCCCAGCCGTGTGGTCAGCCCCCCGATCGCTACGAAGTGATGTTCGCGGAGGATCGCGCCGAGTTCGTTCGCCACGATGGCACGCTGGTCACCAGCCTCGACGTCGTCGTCTCCGCGGAAGACGACGCGGAGGTCAGGCGCGTCACGCTGACCAACGTCGGTAGCGTGCCGCGTACAGTCGAGCTGACGTCCTACTCCGAAATCGTGCTGGCGCCGCGCGGCGCGGATGCGGCGCATCAGGCCTTCTCGAAGATGTTCGTGCACACCGAATATCTGCCGGCCACCGGCGCACTGCTGGCCACGCGACGGCGCCGCGGGCCGGGCGAGCCCGAACTGTGGGCGGCCCACCTGACGGTGGTGGAAGGTGTGGCCGTGGGCGAGATCGAGGTCGAGACGGATCGCGCCCGTTTCATCGGTCGCGGCAACGAGATCGGCGACGCCATCGCGGCAACCGATGGTCGCCGGCTCTCCGGCACGGTCGGGTCGGTCCTCGATCCGGTGTTTGCGCTCCGTCGGCGCCTGCGGGTACCCGCAGGCGGCAGGGCGCGGATCGCCTTCTGGACGATGGTGGCATCGTCACGCGAATCGTTGCTCGACGCGATCGACCGCCATCTCGACGTCAATGCCTTCACGCGCGCCACGACCCTCGCCTGGACGCAGGCGCAGGTTCAGCTTCGCCATCTCGACATCGATGCGGTGGAGGCGAGCTACTTTCAGCGTCTGGCGGGGCATGTGCTCTACGCCAATCCGGCACTGCGTTCATCGCCCGACGCGATCCGGCGCGGCCTCGCCGCCCCGCCGACCCTGTGGTCGCAAGGCATTTCGGGCGATCTGCCGATCGTGCTGGTTCGGGTCGAGGAGATCGAGGACACCGGCATCGTGCGCGAACTCCTGCGTGCACGCGAGTACTGGCAACTCAAGGGCCTGTCGGTCGATCTCGTGATCCTGAACGAGCGCAGCACCTCCTACGTGCAGGATCTCCAATCCATGCTGGAGACCCTGGTTCGCGCCAGCCGGTCCCGAACCCATCTCGGGGTCGAGGATGCACCGGGCGCCGTCTTCGTCCTGCGTACCGATCTGATCTCGACCGAGACCCGTGCACTCCTGCTGGCCCTGGCCCGCGTGGTGATGCGCGGCGGCCGTGGCAGCCTGTCGGACCAGCTCGACCGCCTCAAGTCGCCGCGTGGCGTGGCGCCACCGCTCCGCCGTGGCCTTGCGGCGCATGCCGGCCCGAAGCCATTGCCGTCACAGCCGGTGGCGCTGGGGGCGCTGCAGTTCTTCAACGGACTCGGCGGCTTCTCGCCCAACGGCCGCGAGTACGTCACCGTCCTCGGCCCCGGCCAGTCGACACCGGCGCCCTGGATCAACGTGATCTCGAATGCGTCGTTTGGCTTTCAGGTGGCGGCCGACGGCGGCGGCTACACCTGGTCGCAGAACAGCCGCGACAACCAGCTCACGCCCTGGTCCAACGACCCGGTGGTCGACCGGCCGGGCGAGGCCTTCTATGTGCGTGACCTCGACAGCGGCGAGTTGTGGACGCCGACGGCGCTGCCGGTGCGGCTCGCGCAGGCGACGTATATCGTGCGGCACGGGCGCGGCTACAGCCGGTTCGAGCTGGTGGCGAACGGCATCGCCCTCGATCTGCTGCAATACGTCCCCTTGGGCGATTCCCTCAAGATTTCGCGGCTCACCATTCGCAACATCTCCGATCGGCCGCGCCGGCTTTCGGTCACCGCCTATGTCGAGTGGGTCCTGGGCCTGGCTCGCGGCGCCTCCGGCCCCACGGTCGTCACTGAACGGGATGGCGAGACCGGTGCGATCTTCGCGCGCAACAGATGGAATCTCCATCATGGCGGCCGGGTCGCGTTTGCCGATCTCTCCGGGCGCCAGACCGCCTGGACGGGCGATCGCGGCGAATTCATCGGCCGCAACGGCAGGATGGACCATCCCGCCGCGCTCAGCGCCGATCTGCCGCTGTCGCAGCGCCTCGGCGCCGGCCTCGATCCCTGCGCCGCCTTGCAGACCACTGTCGACCTGAAGCCGGGCGGCGTGCACGAGGTCGTCTGCTTCCTGGGCCAGGCGGCCGATGAGGCCGAGGCGCGTGCGTTGATTGCGCGGTACAGGGCTGCCGATCTGGCCGCCGTGCATCGCGAGGCGGTGGGATTCTGGGACGGCGTCCTGGGCACGGTACAGGTAAAGACCCCCGATCCCGCGACCGACATCCTGTTGAACGGCTGGCTGCTCTACCAGTCGCTGGCCTGTCGCTACTGGGCCCGTTCGGCCTTCTATCAGGCGAGCGGCGCCTACGGCTTCCGCGACCAGCTCCAGGATGCGATGTCGCTGTCCGTGCCGATGCCTAAGCTGGCGCGCGCGCACATCCTGCGCGCCGCGTCGCGGCAGTTCGTCGAGGGCGACGTCCAGCACTGGTGGTTCCCGATCGCGGGCCAGGGCGTCCGCACGCGCATCTCCGATGATCGGGCCTGGCTCGCCACCGTTGCCGCGCATTATGTCGAGACCACCGGCGATGGCGCGATCCTCGACGAGCCCGTTTCCTTCCTCGAGGGTCCGGCGCTGCGCGAGGGCGAGCACGATCTCTACTTTCAGCCGGAACAAGCGGACGAGACCGCGTCGCTGTTCGAACATTGCGCACGCGGCCTCGATCTCAGCCTGGCGACCGGCGCGCACGGCCTGCCGCTGATCGGCACCGGCGACTGGAACGACGGCATGAACCGGGTGGGCGAAGAGGGACGTGGCGAGAGCGTCTGGCTGGGCTGGTTCCTGTATGCGGCCCTCCGCGCCTTCGCACCGGTCGCCGAGAGCCGTGGCGAGATGCGTCGGGCGACTGCCTGGAGCGCACATGCCGAGGCGCTGAAGGCGGCGCTCGACCGCGAAGCCTGGGACGGCGCCTGGTACCGCCGCGGCTACTATGACGACGGCACGCCGCTCGGTTCTGCTGCGAGCGAGGAGTGTCGCATCGATTCCATCGCCCAGTCATGGGCCGCGATCTCCGGCGCGGCCGATCCCATGCGGGCGGCGCAGGCCATGGATGCCCTCGACAGGATGCTCGTGCATCGCGGCGACCGGCTGGCGCTGCTGTTCACGCCGCCGTTCGACAAGACTCCGCTCGATCCCGGTTACATCAAGGGTTACCCGCCCGGCATTCGCGAGAATGGCGGGCAGTACACGCATGCGGCAGCCTGGTCGATCATGGGCTTCGCGGCGCTGGGCCAGGGTGACAAGGCTCACGAGGTCTTCGCACTGATCAACCCGATCAACCACACGGCGACCCGTGCCGGCGTGTTGCGCTACAAGGTCGAACCCTATGTCGCGGCAGCCGATGTCTATTCGGTGCCGCCACATGTCGGGCGTGGCGGCTGGACCTGGTACACCGGCTCGGCGGGCTGGCTCCATCGCGCCGGCATCGAGTCGATCCTGGGCCTCACGGTGAAGGGCGACCGGTTCGAGGTCGCGCCCTGCCTGCCGACGACGTGGCCAGGCTTCGAGATGACCCTCACCCTGCGCGGCTCGGTTTATGAGATCGTGGTTCGCAATCCAGACGGCGTCAGCCGGGGTGTGGTCGCCTTAGAGTTAGACGGCGCGACGCAGCCGGTGGCGGACGGCAAGGCGGTGATCCGCCTGAGCGACGAGGTCGCCCGGCGGAGCATCGTGGTGACTCTGGGCTGAGCTACTTGCGCTTGGCGGGAGCGGCCGGCTTCACGGCGGAGGCCATGGAGGATGCAAAGGTCGGCGCGACGACCTTGACCTTGTCCTGCTTGGGCTTCTTCGTCTCGCGGTTGCCGCGGCGATGTTTCATGGACATGGGAATGTTGGTTTCCTGGCGTCGAGGCGGAGAAAATCTCCGGATCGTCGGGCCATGGCGTTGATCCTACGCGCATTCATGGACGAAGTACGATTGATGACCGCTATCGGAGGGCCTCGCCCTGCGCCACCACCGAATGGGCGCGATGCGGGAGGGCGCGCTCCGACGCCCCTGACTGCGAATGAGGGATGACACGGTCACCGATGGTGAAGGCTGCGACCAGAAAAAGCAGGCCTCCGGCGACGGTACTCGGGCCAAACCCCCACCCCGCGCTGTGCCGCCAGCACGGGAAGGCCACGATTCCCGCCGCCGCCAACAGGACGGCGAGGCTCAATCCCAGCATGCGTATCCCCTCTTTGTTGGCACATGAACGAGCACAGGGGGTGCGGGTTCCGCCTTGGAATGGTCTTTATCCGGTACGGTACGAAGGGAAGAACTCTCCCCAGCGACGGCGTTCCACATGGTCGCAGGCGGGCCCGCAGGGGTAGGTTGCCCCCGACGATGGATGATCCCCTCTCCCACGCCCGCGCGCTGCTGCATTCCGCTTTTGGATTCAACGCCTTCCGTCCCGGGCAGGAGGAAATCGTGCGCGCCGTGCTGGCCGGCGAGAACGTCCTGGCCGTCATGCCGACCGGCAGCGGCAAGTCGCTCTGCTTCCAGCTTCCCGCAATCGCGCGACCGGGCCTGACCCTCGTCGTGTCACCGCTGATCGCGCTGATGCGCGACCAGGTCCAGGCGCTGACCGCCGCCGGCGTGGCGGCCGGCAGCCTCAATTCGAGCAACGAGCCGACCGAGAATGCGCGGGTGATGGGCCTGCTGCGGCGCCGCGAGCTCCGCCTGCTCTATGTCGCGCCGGAGCGCCTGGCGCGGCCCGACACGGTCGAGATGCTGGCCGAGGCGCAGGTCACGATGATGGCCATCGACGAGGCGCACTGCGTCTCGCAATGGGGGCACGACTTCCGGCCCGAGTACCTGACGCTGGGCAATCTGGCGCGGCAGATCGGCGGCCGCCTGCAGACCCTCGCCTTCACCGCCACCGCCGACGCGCCGACGCGGGGCGACATCGTCGAGAAACTGTTCGCCACCGAGCCGCGCGTGTTCGTGCGCAGCTTTGACCGTCCCAACCTCCGGCTGGCGTTCAAGCCGAAGGAGCGTTCGACACGCCAGGTCCTGTCCTTCGTGCAGGCCCATCCGGGTGAGAGCGGCATCGTCTACTGCTCGTCGCGCCGCAAGGTCGAGGAGCTTGCCGAGACCCTCAGGGCTGCGGGGATCAACGCCCGGCCGTATCATGCCGGCCTCGAGAAGTCGGTGCGTGATCGCAACCAGGACGCCTTCCAGCAGGAGGACGGGCTGGTGATGACCGCTACCGTCGCCTTCGGGATGGGCATCGACAAGCCCGACGTGCGCTTCGTCTGCCACGCCGACCTGCCGTCCAACGTCGAGGCCTACTATCAGGAGATCGGCCGCGCCGGCCGCGACGGCCTGCCGGCCGACACGCTCACGCTCTATGGGCTGGGCGACATGCAGCTTCGCCGCCTGCAGATCGAGCAGGGCGATTCTTCCGACGAGCGCAAGCGCATCGAACGCCAGAGGCTGAATGCGCTGCTGGCGCTCGCCGAGGCGCCGCGCTGCCGGCGCCAGACCCTGCTCGCCTATTTCGGCGAAGCGTCGGAGCCCTGCGGCAACTGCGATCTCTGCGTCGAGGGCGTGGAACTGTTCGACGCGACGATCGATGCCCAGAAAGCGATGTCCGCCATCGTGCGCACCGGCGAACGTTTCGGCATGGAGCATCTCGTCGCCATTCTGACGGGCGACCTCACCGACAATGTCGCCAAATTCAAGCACGACGCCTTGCCGACCTTCGGTGTCGGCAAGAACCGCAAGTCCGCCGACTGGCGTTCGATCTTCCGCCAGCTCTCGGCGGTCGGGCTGATCACCCAGGACCTGATGGAGCACGGACGCTGGTGGGTCACCGACGAGGGCTGGGCCGTCCTGAAGGGTCGGCAGAAGGTCGAGCTGCGCAAGATCGCATCGTCGGCGACGTCCAAGGGGGAGCGCCGCGGGCGGGCCACGGCGCCGCCGATCGTGAGCGATGCCGACACCGAACTGCTCGACTCGCTGCGCACGCTGCGCACGCGGCTGGCTCGGGCGCAGAACGTGCCCGCCTACGTCGTCTTCTCCGACCGCACTCTGGTCGAGCTGGCCACCCACCGGCCCTCGACCCTGGCCGCCATGCGTGAGATTCATGGAATCGGCGATGCCAAGCTCGAACGCTATGGGGCCGAATTCCTGGCCGTCATGGAGCCTCGCGCGTCCTGACGGGGTTGAACACCGAAGCCCGTCAGCCCTTCTTGATCGGAGCGCCCATCGACCACAGAACGCCGAACGGATCGCGGAACTGGCCGTAGCGGTCGCCCCAGAACATGTCCTGCACCGGCAGCACGACGGTGCCGCCGGCCTTCACTGCCTTGTCGAAGGCGGCGTCGACATCGTCGACCTGGAGGTGGAGGGTGAAGGCGGCAGGCTTCTCCAGCGGCGCGCCATGCTCGGGAAAGGCGTCGGCCAGCATCAGCGATCCGCCGTCGATCACCAGATGGATGTGCATGTAGCGGCCCTTGTCGTCGGGCGGCATGCGCATGACTTCGTGGGCGCCCAGCGCCTCGACATAGAACTCGGCGGCCTTGGCGGCATTGCTGACAGAAAGATAGGGACAGGGGCCACCGAGGACAGGCGGCTGGACGGCAGAGATCATGACGGTCTCCTTGGCTGATGTCACGTGCCGAGGACGAATGGCCGGGCTCGCAGCCGACACGCCAGCCGGAGTTTTTTCAGCAGGAAAGCCGGTCCAGATGCTGGCGGATATGCGCCGCCTCGGCCGGACTGGTGGCCAGCGCAATCGCACGACCGAAGGCCTCGCGGGCCTCGAGGGGCCGCTCAAGCTGCTCCAGCAGCGCTCCCTTGACGCCATGGAAGTAGAAATAGCCCTTCAGCCGCTCGCCGAGCGGTTCGAGCATTTCGAGCGCGGCCTGGGGCCCCTTCACCTTGGAGACGGCGACGGCGCGATTGAGCGTCACGACGGGCGAGGGCTGCAGTCGTTCGAGATTGGCATAGAGCAGGTCGATCTGGGCCCAGTCCGTGTCCTCGGCGCGTTGAGCCCGGGCATGCAACGCCGCAATCGCGGCCTGGATCTGATAGGGGCCGGGCCGGCGGTGGCGCATCGACTTGTCGATCAGCGCCAGTCCTTCGGCGATGCGCGGCCGGCTCCACAGGCTGCGATCCTGATCTTCGAGAAGGACGACATTGCCGTCGCCGTCGAAGCGCGCTTTCGCCCGCGCCCGCTGCAGGAGCATCAGCGCGGTGAGGCCCATGATCTCCGGCTCGGCGGGAAACAGGCGCAACAGCAGGCGGCCCAGCCAGATCGCCTCCTCGGCCAGCGGCTTGCGCGCCTCGGCCTCGCGGCTGCTGCTCGAGGAATATCCTTCGTTGAAGAGCAGGTAGATCATGGCGGCAACGGCGGCGAGCCGCTCCGCCCGTTCCGGCGCGCCCGGTGTCTCGAAGGCGACGCCCGCATTGCCGATGCGGGCCTTGGCGCGGGTGATGCGCTGCTCCATGGCGGCCTCGCCCACCAGGAAGGCCTGGGCGATCTGCTTCACCGAGAGACCGCAGACGATGCGCAGGGCCAGCGCGATCTGCTGCGTCGCGGGCAGTTCGGGATGGCAGCAGATGAACAGCAGCCGCAGGATATCGTCCTTGTAGTGCTCGCCGTCGAGCCGGTCGGCCAGCGAGGCCTCGGCATCGTCGAGGTCCGACAGCACCGCCTCGTCCGGCAATTCCGTTTGCTTCGCCTGCCGGCGGACCTGGTCCATCGCGGCATTGCGGCCGACCAGGATCAGCCAAGCTGCGGCATCGCGGGGCGGGCCGTTCTGCGGCCAGCTCTTCAGCGCGCGCAGGCAGGCTTCCTGGAAGGCTTCCTCGGCGGTATCGAGAGTCCGGAAGTAGCGCAGCAGCGCCCCCATCACCCGGGGGCGGGCTGCGCCCAGAATCGGGTCGATCCAGCCGAGATCGTTCATGAGGCCGGCGTGCTTTCAGGAAGCTGGCTGGGGTGGAATTCGGCCACCGGCCGGATCTCGTAGCTGCCGGTCCCGGGATTGGCCTTGGCGAGTTCCTTCGCCGTATCGAGCGCCTCCTCCAGCGAGGCGCAGTCGATGACGTAGAAGCCGAGGAGCTGTTCCTTGGTCTCCGCGAAGGGTCCGTCGATCACCATCTCCTCGCGCCCCTTGCGCAGGGTCGTGGCCGCCGTCGTCGGCAGGAGGCGGGCCACCGGCCCCAGCCGTCCTTGCCGGGCGAGCTTGTCGTTCACCGCGTAGAGCCTGGCCATGGTCTCGTCGTGATGGTCCCTGGACCACGCGCCGATGGCTTCCTCGGAGTTGTAGCAAAGGATGGCGTAGAGCATGGATCTTCGGCTCCTGTTGGACAGAGGACGCAGGAACGAGCTTCTCGCCGACAGGCGGGCCCGAACTATTTCAGCTCAGCCGGCGTCGGAAGAGACGGGAGTCTCGAAGGGAGTGCCGGCCCTCAGGATGCGATAGCGGCCGTCCTCGATCTGCGCGCCGGTCACGATACCGGTGCGCGCACTGCCGCCGTCGAGACCCAGGCGGTCGCCCTCGAACAGGTGCGGATCTTCCATGCCGCTGATCGCCGTGTGCTTGTCGGGCGGCGTGTGGCCATGGACCACCAGCGTGCCGCCGAAGCCCTGCTTCCAGTCGAGGAAGCCGTGATTGATCCACGCCCAGCGCGCCTCGGTGAAGATCAGCCAGGGCCTGCCGAGGAATTCGTCTTGCTCGGCATGGGGGTCGAGGCCGCCATGGACGAACACCGTGTTGCCCAGCCGGACATGCGAGCGCATGCCCTGCAGCCGGTGCACGACCGTCTCGCCGAGGGCGTCGTGCAGCAGCGCCTGGTCGGCGTGCGGCGCCGGGCGCCCGGCGCGAGCCGCCATCTCGTCGAGGAGAATATGGCCGCCCATGCGCTTGCTGAGCCACATGGTCTCGGCCTTGTGCGCGTGCGGCCCGCCGACGACCGTGAGCATCATCATGATCTCGTGGTTGCCCATCAGCCGGTCGACATGGTCGACCCCGTGCGCCTCCTCGTTCCGAGCCCATAGTTCGAGGACACCGGCGCTGTCGGGGCCGCGGTTGATCATGTCGCCGAGATAGATCAGCCGGCGCCGGCCCTTGGCTTCGCCGGCCAGTCCGGCAATGGACTTCAGGAGCGCGCCGAGTTCCGGCGCACAGCCATGGACGTCGCCGATGGCGAACACCGTCTCCCCTTTCACATCGAAGGGGGCGGGCTTCCATTCGGAAACAGCGACGGGCAGGTCGGTCATGGGGCCATGCTAGCCCTATCCGGTTTGGCGCTCCACAGCGGCCGGCTCGCGGTCGCCGATGTGGAACGGCCGGAACACCACCAGAATGATGCAGGTCGCGAGGTTGATCAGGGTTCCCTGCAGCGCCACGCCGATGGCGAGACCCAGGGCGCCGAGGACGGTGTAGCGGGCGCCATCGCCCCGTATGACGGGGCACTTCCCCATTTGAATGAGGAAGCGATCGATCATGAACTCTGCGGCTCAATTCACGACGGAAAGACTCTAGCGGGCGTCGTTCTCGCGAATGAAGGTGCGGACGCGTGGCATGATCTGTTCGCGCCACTTGCGGCCGTTGAAGATGCCGTAATGGCCCACCCGTGGCTGCTCCCAGTGCACGTGCCGCGCGCCGGGGATGTTGGGCGTCAGCGCATGCGCCGCCTTGGTCTGGCCGACGCCCGAAATGTCGTCCAGCTCGCCCTCGACCGTCATCAGGGCGGTCTCGATGAAGGAGGGATCGATCTTGCGGCCGCGGCTCACCCATTCGCCGCGCGGCAGCAGGTGTTCCTTGAAAACGACCTCGATGGTCTGGAGATAGAACTCGGCGCTGAGATCCATCACGGCGAGATATTCGTCGTAGAAGGTGCGGTGAGCGTCCGCCGGATCGTCGTCGCCCTTCACCAGATGCTCGAACTGCCGCATGTGCGCATTCACATGGCGGTCGAGGTTCATGCTGATGAACGAGGTGAGCTGCAGGAAGCCAGGGTAAACGCGGCGCAGCGCGCCCGGATAGTTGATCGGCACCGTCGAGATGACGTTATGCCGGAACCACATCATCGAGTTGCGCATCGCGAGGTCGTTGGGGACCGTCGGGCTGACGCGGGTGTCGATCGGGCCGCCCATCAGGGTGAGCGACTTGGGCTGGCGCGGATCCTTGGCCTCCGCCATCAGCGCGGCGGCGCCCAGCACCGGCACCGAGGGCTGGCAGACGGCGATAACGTGGACGTCGGATCCGAGGTAGCGGCAGAACTCCGCGACGTAGTCGACATAGTCGTCGAGCGCGAAATTGCCCTGGCTGAGCGGCACTTCGCGGGCGTCGATCCAGTCGGTGATGTGGACGTCATGGTCGGGCAGCAAGGCCTCGACCGTGCCGCGCAACAGGGTCGCGTAGTGGCCGCTCATCGGCGCCACCACCAGCACCTTGGGGTCGCGACGGGGGGTGTCGCGGTGGAAATGGAGGAGCTGGCAGAAGGGCTTGCGCAGCAGGATCTCTTCGTTGACCGCCACGGTCTCGTCGCCGACCGTCGTCGTCTTCAATCCGAACGCCGGCTTGCCGTAATTCTGGGTGAGGCGCGTCATGATCTCCGCGCCCGCGGCGATCGACTTGCCGACCCAGGTTTCCGCCCACGGATTGTAGGGGCTGGAATAGACCTGCTCGAGGGCGTTGGCCCACGCCCGGAGGGGGACCGAGAGCTGCCGCTGGATTTCGTAGGCTTGATAAAGCATGGGGCGCGGATTGTACGCTCCGGCGAGCCCTTGTCACGTCCATATTGCGGCGCAACAATCGTGTAAAAACAACGACTTAAAGAAGGCGCCCCACGGCCTTGGCGATGGTTTCGGCCTTGGCGTCATGGGTGAAGTGGGTCACGAAGCGGCCGTTGCGATCGAGCAGGTAGACGATCGAGGAGTGGTCCATGAGGTAGGGCGAACCCTCCTTGCCGGGCACTTTCTGGTAATAGACGCGATAGGCCTTGGCCACATTGGCGATCTGCTGGGGCGTTCCGGTGAGCCCGATGATCCCCGGCCCGAAGTTCGGAACATAGCCCTTCAGCAGCTCCGGCGTGTCGCGCTCCGGATCGATGGTGATTAAGACGACGTTCACCTTCTTGGCCGCGTCCGGTCCCAGCTTCTCGACTGCCGTCTCCATCAACAGCAACGAGGTCGGGCAGACGTCGGGACAATAGGTGAAACCGAAGTAGATCAACGTCGGCTTGCCCTTGAGCTGATCGCTTGAGAAGGGGCGGCCATCCTGGTCGACGAGCTGGAACGGCCCGCCGATCGACGGTTTCCCGCCCTGCGTGGCATCCCAACCGATCCAGCCGGCCGCAACGACGAGCGCCGCGATCCAGACACCGAGGAGCGCCTTCATGGTGCGTGACATGGCGCGAAACATGGGCCGTCGCGGCCGGCTCGACAAGCCGGACCGCTCGTCGCACAACCTCACGTGATGACGAGCCGGATTCTGGTACTCGGCGGCGGGTTCGCCGGATTGTGGAGTGCGCTGGCGGCCGCGCGGGCGCGCGAGATGCTGGGCGCCGACATCGAGATCACCCTGCTGAGCGACACGCCCTGGCATTCGATCCGCGTGCGCAATTATGAGGCCGATCTCTCGGATACGCGCGTGGCGCTCGACAACGTACTGGCGCCGGTCGGCGTGCGACGCCTCCACGGCGCCGTGACCAGCATCGACGTCGCGAAACGCACGGTGACCTTCGAGGCAGCGGGTACATCGCAGCAGATCGGCTACGAACGGCTGATCTTCGCGCTCGGCAGCCGGCTTGCGCGGCCACGGATACCGGGCCTCGCCGAGCATGGAATCGATGTCGACACTTACGAAGCGGCGATGCGGCTCAACGATCACATCGCGAAGCTGCCGGCCGGCGGCTCGACCGTGCTGGTCGTGGGCGGTGGCCTGACCGGCATCGAGGCTGCGGCCGAGATGCCGGCCAAGCTGCGCGCCGCCGGCATTGTCGCGCCGCGTGTCATCCTGGCCGACCATGCGCCGCGCATCGGCTCGGACATGGGCGAACAGGCCGTCCCGGTCATCGAGGAGGCGCTGCAGGCACTGGGCGTCGAGAGGCGCGGTGGCGTGTCGGTCGCGGCCGTCGATGCCGGGGGCGCGACCTTGCAGGGCGGCGAGCGCATCGAGGCGGAAACGGTCGTGTGGTGTGCCGGCATGCGGGCCCATCCCCTCACCGCGGCCTTCCCGGTGGAGCGCGATCGTCTCGACCGCCTGCCGGTCGATGCGACATTGAAGATCAGGGGCTTCGACGCCGAGTTCGCGGCGGGTGACGCGGCGGCGTTCCCGATCGACGGCATCCATGGCTGCGTCATGTCCTGCCAGCATGCGCGGCCGATGGGCCGCTTCGCCGGCCACAATGCGGTCTGTGACCTGCTCGGGCGGCCGATGTTGCCGCTTTCCATCGCCTGGTACACGACCATCCTCGATCTCGGCTCCTGGGGCGCGCTCTACACCGAGGGCTGGGAGCGCAAGCTGGTGTCGCGCGGCGCCAAGGCCAAGCGAACCAAGGAGCTGATCAATCGCGAGCGCATCTATCCGCCGCGGTCGGGCGACCGGCAGGCGATCCTTGATGCGGCGGCGCCGACAGTGCAGACACCACCAGTGAAATTCGGGTGAGGAAAGACAGATGTTCTACGATGCCGCCAAGCGCGACCATGGACTGCCGCAGGATCCGCTGAAGGCGCTGATCGTGCCGCGGCCGATCGGCTGGATCTCGACCATCGACGGCCAGGGCAGGGTCAATCTCGCCCCCTACAGCTTCTACAACGGCGTCGGCGAGTTCCCGCCGATGGTCTATTTCGCCATCACCGGCACCTACGGCGACACGCCGACCAAGCACAGCCGCATGAACGCCGAGGAGACCGGCGAGTTCGTGGTCAACATGGTGACCGCGGAGATGAGCGAGAAGATGAACATCACCACGGCGATGGTGGCCTACGGCATCGACGAGATGAAGCTCGCCGGCCTGACGCCGGAGCCCTGCCGCTTCGTGAAGCCGCCGCGGGTCAAGGAATCACCGGTCGCGCTCGAGTGCAAGTACTGGAAGACGATCGAACTGCCGGAAGAGCCGGGTCACGAGGCCAAGCGCGGCTCGATCGTGCTGGGCCAGGTGGTCGGCATCCACATCGACGACGCCATCATCAAGGACGGCCGCATCGACATCCTGGCGATGAAGCCGGTCGCGCGGCTGGGCTACAGCGAATACACGACGGTCGAGAACGTCTGGAAGATGCGGCGTCCGGACGATCCTCGGTTTCAGTGAGAGATCAATAGAGCGAAGGACCCTTGCTGCGGTATCAATGACCCGCGACGACCGGCGCCACTGACCGCGCCATCGCGAGCACGCGCTTGTCGGCCATGGCCTCGCCCATCAGCATGAAGCCGACGGGCAGCTCGCCGGCCGCGTGGCAGGGCAGGCTGATGCCGCAGCGGTCGAGGAAATTGCCGACCGTGGTGTTGCGCAGCAGCAGCAGGTTCTTCCTGGTGAAGCCCTCGGGCGTCGACACTTCCTCGATTGTCGGCGCCACGATGGCGCAGGTCGGCATGATCACCGCGTCGTAGTTCGAGGTGATGGCCGAGACGCGGCGGCAGAGGTCGGCGCGCTTCGCCAGCAGTTCGATGTAATCGGCGGCGGTCATGTCCTTGCCGCGCATGATGCGCGGATGGACGAACGGGTCGTAGTCCGGGCCGCGGCGGGCGATCAGCTCCTTGTGCCAGGCATAGGCCTCGGACGCGGCGAACCCACCCCTGGCATTGATGGCCGGCAGCTCGTTCAGCTCGGCGAGATCGATCTCCTCGATCCTCACGCCGCTGGCCGCCAAGGCCTTGCAGGCGCGCTCGAAAGCCTTCGCGACCGTCGCGTCGAGCTCATCCATCACGAAGTGCTTCGGGATGGCGAAGCGAAGTCCGGCGAGCGGCGCCGCGTCAGGAACCGAGATCGGCTCGGCGGCGAAGACGGCGTCGACGAGGGCGCAATCCTCGACCGAGTTGGCGAGCGGCCCGATCGAATCCAGCGAGGTCGAGAGCGGGACGACGCCGTCGATCGGCACGCGGCGCGCCGTCGGCTTGAAGCCCACCAGCCCGCAGACCGCGGCGGGAATGCGTACCGAGCCGCCGGTGTCGGTGCCCAGCGCCGCGACAGCCATACGGTCGGCCACCGAAACGGCGGCGCCGGCCGAGGAGCCGCCCGGCACGCGCGTGCGGTCGGCCGGATTGCCCGGCGTGCCGTAATGCGGGTTGAAGCCGACGCCCGAGAAGGCGAACTCGCTCATGTTGGTGCTGCCGACGATCACCGCGCCGGCGGCGCGCAGGCGCGCCACCACCGGTGCGTCCACGGCGGCGGGCTTGGCATCGTCGAGCGCCTTCGAGCCGGACAGCGTCGTTTCGCCCGCGACGTCGCACAAATTCTTGATCGACACCGGGATGCCGGCGAGCGGCGACGGCACGAGGCCCGCCTTGCGCAGGCCATCGCTCGCGTCGGCCGCGGCCAGCGCCTGGTCCTTCCAGACCTTCACGAAGGCGCGCTTGCCTTCGCCCTTGGAGTCATCGATGCGCGCCAGCGCCTCTTCGGTGAGCCTGCGCGAGGTGGTACGGCCGCCGGCCAGGTCCGCGGCGAGCTGGGTAATCGTCGGGTTGGCCATCTTCTTCCTTACTTGCCGCGGTGCTTCACGAGATCGTCGACGACCATCGGGTCGGCGAGCGTGGACGTGTCGCCCAGGTTGCTGAAATCGTTCTCGGCGATCTTGCGCAGGATGCGGCGCATGATCTTGCCCGAGCGGGTCTTGGGCAGGCCGGGCGCCCACTGGATCACGTCGGGCGTGGCGATCGGGCCGATCTCCTTGCGCACCCAGGCGACCAGTTCCGTGCGCAGCTCGTCGGAGGGGTGCTGGCCGGCTTTCAGGGTGACGTAGGCGTAGATGCCCTGCCCCTTGATGTCGTGCGGGAAGCCGACCACGGCGGCCTCGGCCACCTTGGTGTTGGCGACCAGCGCGCTCTCGACCTCGGCGGTGCCGATGCGATGGCCCGAGACGTTGATCACGTCGTCGACCCGGCCGGTGATCCAGTAGTAGCCGTCCTCGTCGCGACGGGCGCCGTCGCCGGTGAAGTACTTGCCGGGATAGGTCTTGAAGTAGGTTTCGATGAAGCGCTGGTGATCGCCATAGACGGTGCGCATCTGGCCCGGCCAGGAATTGATCAGGCAGAGATTGCCGGTGCAGGGACCTTGCAGTTCGTTGCCGTCGGCATCGACCATCACCGGCTGCACGCCGAAGAAGGGCAGGGTCGCCGAGCCGGGCTTGAGCGCCGTGGCACCGGGCAGCGGCGTGATCAGGATGCCGCCCGTCTCGGTCTGCCACCAGGTGTCGACGATCGGGCAGCGGCCGTCGCCGACCACCCGGTGATACCACAGCCATGCCTCGGGATTGATCGGTTCGCCGACCGAGCCCAGCAGGCGCAGGCTCTTGCGGCTCGTCTTCTTCACCGGCGCCTCGCCCTCGCGCATCAGCGCACGGATGGCGGTGGGCGCGGTGTAGAAGATGTTCACCTGGTGCTTGTCGATCACCTGCCAGAAGCGGCTGGTGTCGGGATAGTTGGGCACGCCCTCGAACATCAGGGTCGTGGCGCCGTTGGCCAGCGGCCCGTACAGGATGTAGCTGTGGCCGGTGACCCAGCCCACGTCGGCGGTGCACCAGTAGACGTCGCCGTCGTGATAATCGAACACGTACTGGTGGGTCATCGACGCATAGACGATGTAGCCGCCGGTCGTGTGCAGCACGCCCTTCGGCTTGCCGGTCGAGCCCGACGTATAGAGGATGAACAGCGGATCCTCGGCGCCCATCGGCTCGGGCGCACAGTCGGCCGGCACCTTCGCCGCGATCTCGTGCCACCAGACATCGCGGCCAGCGTCCCAGTCGACCTTGCCGCCGGTATGCTTCACCACCAAGACCTTCTTCACGCCGGGCGCCTTCTTGAGCGCCTCGTCGCAATTGGCCTTGAGCGGTACGTGCTTGCCCGCACGCAAGCCTTCGTCGGCCGTTATCACGACGTTGCTGTCGCAGTCGACCAGGCGGTTGGCGAGACTGTCGGGCGAGAAGCCGCCGAACACGACGGAATGGATGGCGCCGATGCGCGTGCAGGCCAGCATCGCATAGGCCGCCTCGGGGATCATCGGCAGGTAGATGGTGACGCGATCGCCCTTCCTGACGCCGAGTTCCTTGAGCGCATTCGCCATGCGGCAGACTTCGTCGTGCAGCTTGCGATAGGTGATCTTCTCGGACTTCGCCGGATCGTCGCCTTCCCAGATGATGGCGGTCTGGTCGGCGCGATGGCTGAGGTGCCGGTCGATGCAGTTGGCCGAGACGTTCAAGACGCCGTCGTGGAACCAGCGGATGCGAACGTCGCCGCTATAGTCGACGTCGCGCACGGCGGCCGGGCTGTAGGGCTTGATCCAGTCGATCCGCTTGCCGTGCTCGTTCCAGAAGCTGGCGGGGTCGGCGATCGAGGCCTCGTACATCGCCTTGTACCTGGCCTCGTCGACATAGGCGCGCTTGGCCCAGTCCGCGCTGACGGCGATCACTTCATCAGCCATGGCTTTCCTCCGGCTTCGGCTTAGTGCCTTGAATTACCTGCGTTCTAGCCCGCAGCCGCCGGGCTCGGCAATTCGACTTTGGGCGTCACTCGCTGATCCAGGTCGTGAAGTCCTGGATCGGCGCGCGGTCGGTGATCAGGCTGTTGGGCGCCACGTCGGGATCGGCATAGCCCAGTGCCAGGCCGCAGATCACGGTCTGGTCGTCGGGGATCTTGAGCTCGCGGCGTACCACATGCTGGTATCGGCTGAAGGCGGCCAGCGGGCAGGTGTGCAGGCCCTTCTCGCGCGCCAGCAGCATGAGCTGGTCGAGGAAGATGCCGCAGTCGATCCACTGGCCGTTGCCCATGCGCTTCTCGACGCAGAGGATCATGCCGACCGGCGCGTCGAAGAACTCGTAGTTCTTGCGGAACTGCTTCAGCATGCCGGCCGCATCGCCCCGCGGCACGCCGAGGAGGGTGTAGAGCTGCTTGCCGACCAGCTTGCGGCGCGCGTCGTAGACCGGCGTGAATTCCTGCGGATAGACGTTGTATTCGGCGCCGGGGCCGTTATCGCCCTCGTCCATGGCCTTCAGGATCGCCGCGGAGAGTCGCTTCCGCGCCGCGCCCATGGTCACGTAGAGCTTCCAGGGCTGCAGGTTGCCGTTCGAGGCCGAGCGGTTGGCGTTCTCTATGATCCATTCGATGTCGGTCTTGGCCACGGGATCGGGCTTGAAGACGCGCATGGAGCGGCGGGAATTGACGGCTTCTGACACACGCATGGACGGCTAGCTCCGGGTGAGGTGACGACGCAGGAAGTCGAACAGCGTGCGCCGCGCGGCGGCGTTCTGCTGCTCGGTGAAATAGTGGGTGGCGCCGGGGATCACGACGGCCTCGGCCTCCTTGCCATGAGTGCGCAGCGCCTCGGCCATGGCGAGCGACTGGTCGACCGGCACGTTCTCGTCGCGGTCGCCGTGCAGCAGCAGGACGGGGGCGTCGATCTGCGCGACCCGCAGGATCGGCGAGCGCACCGGCAGGCCTTCGGGCCCGCACAGATCGTCGAGATAGTCGCGCATGTAGGGATTGGCCTCGCGCCAGCGCGCCAGATCCGTGGGCGCGAAGAAGGCGGCGACGGCGCGCACCGGCGGCTTGTGGGCCGCAGCGAGCAGCGCCACCTGGCCGCCCATCGAGGCGCCGACCAGCGCAATCCTGTCACGATCGACCAGGGGGCGCTTGGCCAGCCAGTCGATGGCCGCCAATACGTCGAGCGGCTGGCGCAGGCCCTGGTCGTTCTCGCCCTCCGAGCCCAGCCAGCCGCGCAGGGACAGCGCGAGGGCGGCATAGCCGTTGGCCGCGGCCGCGCGTGCCAGGCCCACCATGTTGTGGGCATGGCCGGCAAAGCCGTGCAGCAGGATCAGCGCCGGATAGGGCGGCTGGCCGGCCACCGGCTTGAAGAAATAGCCACCCAGGCTGACGCCGTGACCAGGGACGCGCACCGGCTCGGCATCGGGAACGTCGGGCAGGTCGTCCCAGCGGTGCATGACTTCGATGGGCACGCCGTCGGGATCGCGGAAGCCCACCGAATAATAGCCGGGGGCGAGATAGTCGAGTTCCTGCGGTGGCTGGATGATCTCCGCCCCGGCATCGCGCAGCTCGGCGAACACCTGGTCGACCTGGCCACGGCTTTCGGCCGAGACCGCGAGCCACAGCGCACCCGGTCCATAGGAGATGCCGTCCTTGGCCTGGCGCATCACGAAGTGGTCGTAGCCGCGCGACCACATCACCCGGTCGGGGCTGGCCCAGACGCGATGGAAGCCCAGCATCGGCAGCCACAGGCGATGGAAGGCCACCGAGCGCGCGAGGTCGCTCACCTCGATGGCCGCACCGGCGAAGGAGGAACGCGGACGCATCAGCTCGGCTCGAGCCCCAGCACCAGCAGCTCGTCGCGCCGCAGATGCTGCTCGCCGGCCAGGAAGAACTCGTCGAGCTGCGGCGGCTTCACCCTCGTCCCGGCCAGCATCGCGTGTGCCTGACCGCGGTGATGCGTCTGGTGCTGGAAGAGATGTTCCAGGATCGAGATCACGCTGGACGGCGGCGGCGTGCGGTTGGGCCGCGGCAGCGACAGGCCCTCGGCGAGACTCGCGTCGGTCTGGCGCCCGCAGAAGGCCAGCAGCCGCCGGTCGCTGGCGATCTGGGCGTCATGGAGCGAGGCGGCGTCGGGGAAGTCGGGCACCGGGTCGTGGTAGCGTTGCAGCACCGTCGGATCACGGTGCAGCGCGTCGATGTAATAGAGATCGACCCAGAGGATATGATTGAGCGTGGCGCGCAGCGACGGGAAGAAGCTGGTGCGCGGCGCGGCGAACTCTTCCGGCGTCAGCGCCTTGCAGGCCGTCAGCAGCCGGTGGTTCGCCCAGATGTTATTGCGGGCCATGGCGACGGCATGGCCTGGAAGCCCCGTCGCCATGGGTCCCGTGTCCGCCGGCGTCAGGCCGCTTGGGCCAGGTTGCGCAGCACGTAGTGCAGCACGCCGCCGTTCTTGAAGTAGCCGACCTCTTCCGCGGTATCGATGCGGCAGGTCAGCATGATCGTCTCCGACGCGCCGTCGGGGCGATGGATGGTAAGCGGCACGTCCATGCCGGGCTTCAGCTCGCCGTCGATGCCGCTGACGTCGTAGGTCTCGCGGCCGGTGAGGTTCAACGTCTTGCGCGTCATGCCGTCCTTGAACTGCAGCGGCAGCACACCCATGCCGACCAGGTTCGAGCGATGGATGCGCTCGAAGGTCTCGCAGACCACCGCCTTGACGCCCAGCAGGTTGACGCCCTTGGCCGCCCAGTCGCGCGAGCTGCCGGTGCCGTATTCCTTGCCGGCGATCAGGACCTGCGGCGTGTGCTCCTTCTTGTAGCGCATCGCCACGTCGTAGATCGGCTCGGGCTGGTCGGTCGTGAAGTGGTGGGTGAAGCCACCCTCGACGCCCGGGACCATCTCGTTCTTGAGGCGGATGTTGGCGAAGGTGCCGCGCATCATGACCTCATGGTTGCCGCGGCGCGTGCCGTACTGGTTGAAGTCCTTGGCCTCGACGCCTTCCTCCATCAGGTACTTGCCGGCGGGGCTGTCCTTGCGGATCGAGCCGGCAGGCGAGATGTGGTCGGTCGTGATCGAGTCGCCGAACTGGCCGAGCGGACGGGCGCCCGTGATGTTGGTGAGCGCGGCCGGCGTCTTGCCCATGCCCTCGAAGTAGGGCGGGTTGCGCACGTAGGTCGACTTGTCGTCCCAGGCGTAGGTCAGGCTGGGCTTGGTCTTGATGCCGCGCCAGAAACGGTCACCCTCGAAGACGTTGGCGTAGCGCTTCTTGAAGGCCTTGGCCGTCACGAACTTGTCGACGGTCTTGGAGACCTCCATGTTCGACGGCCAGATGTCCTTCAGGTAGACGGGCTTGCCGCCCTTGCCGATGCCGATCGGATCCTTGGTGATGTCGATCTTCATCGAGCCGGCCAGCGCGTAGACCACGACCAGCATCGGCGAGGCGAGGTAGTTGGCGCGGGTCAGCGGATTGACGCGGCCTTCGAAGTTGCGGTTGCCGGAGAGCACCGAGCTCACGACCAGGTCGCCGTCGCCGATCGCCTTGGTGACCGGGTCGGGCAGCGGTCCGGAATTGCCGATGCAGCTCGTGCAGCCGTAGCCGACGAGGTTGAAGCCAAGCTTGTTCAGGTCCTTCTGCAGGCCCGAAGCCTCGAAGTATTCGGTCACGACCTGGGAGCCCGGCGCCAGCGACGTCTTCACCCACGGCTTGACCTTGAGGCCGAGCTTCACCGCGTTGCGCGCGATCAGTCCGGCGCCCAGCATGACATAGGGATTCGAGGTGTTGGTGCAGGAGGTGATGGCCGCGATCACTACGTCGCCGTGGCCGAGGTCATAGTCGGTGCCCTCGCAGGGGATGCGCTTGCCGTCGTCCTTGCGGTCGAATTCCTTCTCCATGTTCGCGACGAACTGCTGGGCGGCGTCGTCGAGCGGCACGCGATCCTGCGGGCGCTTCGGCCCGGCGAGGCTCGGCACGACGTCGCCCATGTCGAGCGACAGCGTGTCGGTGAAGACCGGCTCGGGCGACTTCTTGGAGCGCCACAGGCCCTGCTTCTTGGCATAGGCCTCGACGAGCTTGGCGGCCGGGCCGCGGTTGGTGGTCTTGAGGTAGCCCAGCGTGATCTCGTCGACCGGGAAGAAGCCGCAGGTCGCGCCGTACTCGGGCGCCATGTTGGCAATGGTCGCGCGGTTGGCCAGCGGCAGGTCCGCCAGACCGTCGCCGTAGAATTCGACGAACTTGTTCACCACGCCCTTCTTGCGCAGCATCTGGGTGACGGTGAGCACCAGGTCGGTCGCGGTCGCGCCTTCCTTGAGCTTGCCCGTGAGCTTGAAGCCCACCACGTCGGGAATGACCATCGGCTGCGGCTGGCCGAGCATGGCGGCCTCAGCCTCGATGCCGCCGACGCCCCAGCCCAGCACGGCCAGGCCGTTCACCATCGTGGTGTGCGAGTCGGTGCCGACCAGCGTGTCCGGATAGGCGATCGTCTCCTTGCCTTCCTTCTTGGTCCACACGACCTGGGCCAGGTACTCGAGGTTGACCTGGTGGCAGATGCCGGTGCCCGGCGGGACGACGCGGAAGTTGTCGAACGCCATCGAACCCCAGCGCAGAAACTGGTAGCGCTCCAGGTTGCGCTCGTATTCGAGCTTCACGTTGGAGCCGAAGGCGCTCGAATTGCCGAAATTGTCGACGATCACCGAGTGGTCGATCACGAGGTCGACGGGAACCAGCGGATTGATCTTCTTGGCGTCGCCACCCAGCTTGCCCATGGCGTCGCGCATGGCGGCGAGATCGACCACGGCGGGGACGCCGGTGAAGTCCTGCATCAGCACGCGGGCCGGGCGGAAGTTGATCTCCTTGGTGGACCGGCCGCCGTTCTTCAGCCATTCCCCGAACGCCGAGATGTCGGTCTTCTTGACGGTCGTGCCGTCTTCGTGACGCAGCAGGTTCTCCATCAGGACGCGGAGCGAGAACGGCAGGCGGGAGAGGTCGCCGACCTCCTTCTCGACCGCCTTCAGGCTGAAATAGGTATAGCTGCGGCTACCGACCTTCAGCGTCTTTCGAGCCTTGAAGCTATTGGGATGGGCGGCGGCCATATCTACACTCCTGGAAGGTCGGTTCTCTGCGGATGTGGGGCAAAATAGGGGCATGCACCTCCACAGGCAATCGGCGGATGCGGCTTTGCGGCCGTTGTGTCAGATTGGACGCATGCGGCGTCGAATGGGTTACGCATTTGGGGTTCTTGCAGCGGGTCTTGCCCTGTCGGGGCAGGCGGCGGCGCAGCGGAACGCGGTCGAATCCTGGGACCCCAGCGCGCGTGGCTTTTCGTCCGGCGGACCTGCTGCACCTTCGCTGCCCGGCGCGACAGGCGGCGGCGGCGGCGCGACCCTCGAATCGCTGAACAAAATCCTGTCGGCTTCCCAGCTCTCGGCCTTCGATCGGTCCATCTATCTCAGTATCCGTGCGTTCCAGCTGAGCCGGCTGGGCCGCGAGGCCGACAGTCAGAAGGACATCGCCGAGATGGGCAAGGTCCTGCCAGGCGACTGGCAGGTCGTGCTGTCGAGCACGATGCCCGGCCTGGCGGGCGGCGGCGACCGGGCGGCGGCGCTGCGCACCCTGGACAGCGCGCTGCAGCGCAAGCCCGGCGATCCGTCCCTGACGATCGCCCAGGCCCAGGTCTACATGCAGATCGCCGACTTCCAGCGTGCCCTCGGCCTGCTCGATACGGCCCTCGCCGGCGCCCAGACGCCGGGCGAGCGGCGATCGGCGCTGTTCTACCGCGGCCATGCAAATTTCAATCTCGGCAACTACGCGCCGGCGGCTGACGATTTCGATGCCTCGCTTGCGGGCCGGCCCAATTTCAAGTCGAAGCAGGCGCCGCTGCTGTGGCGCTATGCGGCGCAGGTCCGTGCCCGGCGCGAGGCCCGCACGACCCTCGTCCGCGACGTCGGGGCCGAGAGCCTGAACGAGTGGCCCGGCCCGATCCTTCGGTTCCTGATGGGCAAGGGCACGGCCGGCGAACTCGAGGTCGCCGCCGAGTCCGACGACGGGGCCAAGCGCGCCAACGGCAAGTGCCCGGCCGCGTTCTTCATCGGCATGGACGCCGTCCGCCGCGGCGACAAGCAGCGTGCCCGCGAACAATTCCAGCTCGCCCAGGCGCGCTGTCCCACCGTATCGGAGCTGAACTGGGCGGCCTCCAGCGAGCTGAAGCGGCTTTGACAAGTACCCCCGTCGAGACGACGGAGCTTGATCAATAACCCCTCACCCCAGCAGCGCCAGCGGCGACACGAAGCGGGTGATCTCCGCCAGGACGTGGGCGGGCCGCTGCAGATGGGGGCTGTGGCCGCAGTCCGGCACCAGCCGCGTCTCGCAGTAGCCCCCGACCTTGCCGGCGATGATCCCGAGCTGCAGTTCGGTGCCGTATTCGTCGTCCTCGCCCTGGATCGCCTGCACCGGCACCACGACCCCCGGCAGCCTGCCGTTGGCGTCCATCGGCTCGAAGCCCGGCGCGACCCAGGCGTCGGCCCAGAGATGGAAGGCGCCGTCGACATCGTCGTGATACTTCGCGAGCCTCTGGCGCAGGTCGCCGGAGGCGAAGGTCGCGCGGGCTCGGGTGATCGCCTCGACACAGACCGGCTCGTTGATCGCGTGCGCGGCCAGGGTCACCACGGCCCGCAGCGGCTCGGGATCGGCCGCGGCATAGTTCAGCGCGATCGTGCCGCCGTCGCTGTGGCCCACCAGCACGCAATCCTCGATGCCGAGTGCCGCCAGCAGGCGCGGCAGGACGAGGTCGGCCTCGATCTCCATGTAGCGGACGCCGGGATCGGACGGCCAGGCGCTCGAGCGGCCGTAGCCGGTGCGGTCGTAGACGATGCCGGCGCAGCGCGTGGCGTCGCAGAGCTTCTGGGGGAAGTCGCGCCACATCTCGATGCTGCCCAGGCCCTCATGCAGGAAGACCAGCACCGTGCGATCGAGCCCGTCATCCTGGACCGGCGTGAGGCGGCGCACCCGCAGGCGGCGGTCGCCGAGATCGATGAATACGTCTTCGGAGGGCATCGCCTCTTTTCAGGGCGCCTCAGCCGCCGGTCAAGACGGCGATCCTCCCGTCCGAGGCGACGGGCGGCAGCCTGACCCGCAGCTTGTATGGCGCGTCCTCGACGCCGGCCGTGCTAGGATTGCGGCCATCGCCAATACGTCCAGGGAGTGTGGACGCCCATGAGGGTCCTTCTCGTCGAGGACAACGACGAACTCGTCAGCCTGCTGGTCAAGGGCCTGGCGCGCAGCGGCTTCTCCGCGGATGCCGTGGCCAATGCCGGCGATGCCGCGCATTCGCTGGCCGCCATGCGCTACGCGGCGATCGTTCTCGATCTCGGTCTGCCCGATCAGGACGGTCTGACGCTGCTGCGCAGCGTCCGCGGACGCGGTGATTCGACGCCGGTTCTCGTCCTCACGGCGCGTGACGGGGTGAGCGACCGGGTCAATGGCCTCAGGGCGGGCGCCGACGATTACCTCGTGAAGCCGTTCGCCATGGAGGAGCTGGTGGCGCGCCTTCAGGCGCTGCTGCGCCGGCCCGGCAACCTGCTCGGCCGCCAGCTGTCCTTCGGAAACGTTTCGCTGGAGACCGAAGGGCGGCAGGTCTTCGTCGACGGCACGTTGCGGGTGTTCGCGGCCCGCGAGACGGCGATCCTGGAAATCCTGCTGCGGCGGGGCGGCAATGTGGTCCCCAAGCGCCTGTTCGAGGACCAGCTGTTCGGCCTGTCGGGGGATGTCGGCTCGAACGCGGTCGAGGTTTACGTCCACCGCCTGCGCAAGATGCTGTCGGACTGCGGCGCGACCGTGAAGATCCATACGGTTCGCGGCGTCGGCTATCTGCTGTCCGAGGAAAAGGCCACCGTTTGAGGCGCTTCCGGTCGATCCTCTCGCGTGTGGTCGCATTGCATGTCGTGGCGATCGGCGTCACCTCGATCCTGATCCCCCTGGCGCTCTACTGGCTGCTCAACGAGGCAGCCAACGGCCTCCACCGCGACGCGCTACGCGCCCAGGCCCTCACGATCGCGAGCTTCCTGCGACCCACTCCCGATGGAGGCGTCACGCTCGAAATTCCGCAGGAGGCCCAGCCCATCTATTCCGGCGACTACGCCCTCTATGCCTATGCCATCCTCGATTCTAAAGGGAAGTTGCTGTTCACCTCGCGTCCGGACGAGGCGCCGCTCTCGGCGGGCAACGATTCGCTGACGAAAGACTCGTTCATGCAGCGTCGGAGCAAGGGTCCGGCGCTCATCGGCGTGAACGTACCGCGCGCCATTGGCGACCGTCTCTACTGGATACAGGTCGGACAGGACCTGGCGCACCATGACGTCATCATCGACGACATCGTCGCTTCCTTCCTTCCGCGCGTCGCCTGGATCACCTTTCCGATCCTGCTGCTCCTCCTGCTGATCGACATCTTGATCTTCCGCCGTGCCCTCGACCCGGTGCGCGCCGCTTCCGAAACGGCGACGTCGATCGGGCCGGCCAGCACCGATGTCCGCCTGTCGGAGCAGTCGATGCCGGCCGAAATCGTGCCGCTCGTGCATGCGGTCAACCAGGCGCTCGACCGGCTCGAGGCCGGCTTCCGCGCTCAACGCGAATTCACGGCCGACATGGCGCACGAACTGCGGACGCCACTGGCCATCATGCGCGCCCGGGTCGATTCGATGGAGGACATGCCGCTGCGTCGATCGCTGGAGACCGACATCGTGAAAATGACGCGCACCGTGAACCAGGTTCTCGATATCGCTGAACTCGAGGTGCTCGTGGTGGACGGCAACGCCAGGGCGGATCTGCAGAACGTCTGTGCCGACGCGGTCGCCTTCATGGCGCCGCTCGTGGTCGACAGCGACAGAACGATTGCCCTGACCGGCGCCGAGACACCGGTGTGGGTGCATGGCCATGCCGAAGCGCTGTTCCGGGCGGTTCGCAATCTCGTCGAGAACGCCATTCGCCACACACCGGCGGGTGGGGCGATCGAGGTCGATGTCGCCGCCGACGGAACGGTCCGGGTGCTGGACGAAGGCCCCGGCGTGCCGCGTACCGAGCGCGAGAAGATCTTCAAACGCTTCTGGCGGCGCGACCGGGCCCAGCCCGAGAGCCGCGGGCTGGGGCTGGCCATCGTGACCCGCGTGGCCGCCGCGCACGGTGGCACCATTTCGGTCGACGACCGGCCCGGGGGAGGCGCGGTCTTCACGCTTCGACTGCGACCCGCTCGCCCGGTGTAAGGCCGCGGCACCGACCCGGGGGACCTCGGTCCACGACGGGCCTATACTCGGGCCATGGCGGAAGCCGAGATCCGCAAGATCATCCACGTCGACATGGACGCTTTCTACGCGTCCGTGGAGCAACGCGACGATCCTTCGCTGCGCGGCCAGCCGGTCGCGGTCGGCGGGCGGCAGCGCGGCGTCGTGATGGCGGCCAGCTACGAGGCACGCAAGTTCGGCGTGCGCTCGGCCATGCCCTCGGTCACCGCCAAGCGCCTGTGTCCGGAGCTGCACTTCGTGAAGCCGCGCTTCGAGGTCTACAAGGAAGTATCGCGCCAGATCCGCGAAATCTTCCTCGACTACACGCCGCTGGTGGAGCCGCTGTCGCTCGACGAGGCCTATCTCGACGTCACGACCAACCTCAAGGGCATGCCGCTCGCGTCGGAGATCGCCCGTGAGATCCGCGCGCGTATCCTGGAGCGCACGGGCCTCACCGCCTCGGCCGGCATCTCCTACAACAAGTTCCTGGCCAAGCTCGCCTCCGACCATCGCAAGCCCGACGGCCAGACGGTGATCCCGCCGGAGAAGGGGCCGGCCTTCGTAGAAGGCCTGCCGGTCGGCCGCTTCCACGGCGTCGGGCCGAAAACCGCGGAGAAAATGAACCGGCTGGGGATCCATAGCGGCGCCGACCTGAAAGCGCAGACGCTGGAGTTCCTGCAGCAGTATTTCGGGCGTTCCGGCGCCTACTATCACGCTATTGCGCGCGGCCACGACGAGCGCCGCGTCGTCCCCAACCGGCCGCGCAAGTCGGTCGGCTCGGAGACGACCTTCATGGAGGATCTCGACCGGCCGGCGGCGGTGGAAGAGGGTGTTGCCTCGGTGCTGGGCGATGTCTGGGCCTACTGCGAGCGCACCGGCATCGTCGGCCGCACGGTGACCGTGAAGATCAAGTATGCCGACTTCCGGATCGTGACGAGGAGCCGCACGCTCGAGGAAAGCGTCGAAAGCCGCGAGGTCCTGGAACGCACGGCGCGCGAACTGGTGCGATCCATCTTTCCCCTGGAGAAGAAAGTGCGCCTGCTCGGCGTCTCCCTCCATAACCTGCACCAGCGCGAGGAGCGCACGGTGTCGCCGCAGATGACCCTGGCTCTTTAGGAGGCATTCTTCATCCGTACCGAAGAGATCGACGCAAATTTGGACCAGGCGTTCGAAGTTGGTACAGCCGCAGAGCTTGCGAGTTGGCTTACTTCAACCGACCAAGCATCGTTCTTACTGGACTCCGTCGATGAAGCTCAACTTCAGACGCCACGGGCGCTAGAAGGCGCCCCGAGCCGACTGCCGAAGGTCTTTCGGTCTTAAGCCTGAAAAAACCATCCGGGTGAATGCGCCAACCTACAGAATGAAGGCTGCTTCCGTCAGGTTCGAGCGGTCGCCGGTGAGCCAGATGCGGGCATCCACCGAGGAGTTATTGTCGACGTAGAGATCGACCACCGTCCGGTTTTGCACGGAGTCGTACGCCGAGACCCGGATATCCCCGGCACCGCCGAACGTCCCGTCGAGGTGGAACGCCTGGTCGCCACTACTGCCCAGGTTTGCATCGATCAGGTGCAGGTCGATCAGATCGCCGGTGGCGAAGTCGACGATCAGGTCGGGCGCCCCCGC
The DNA here is from genome assembly GCF_030651995.1 of Reyranella sp. Classification (GTDB taxonomy): domain Bacteria; phylum Pseudomonadota; class Alphaproteobacteria; order Reyranellales; family Reyranellaceae; genus Reyranella. The sequence goes on along the minus strand of NZ_JAUSBN010000009.1, from coordinate 16,359 downwards.
CAGCGAGTCCGACAGGGCCGTGAAGACGAAGCGATCGTGCCCTGCCCCTCCGGTGAGCGTATCCTTGCCCCCGAGGCCCGTCAGGATGTCCGCGCCATCGCCGCCGTTCAGTGCGTTGGCGCCGCTGGCACCGGTCAAGCTGTCCGCGAAAACCGAGCCGCTGAGATTTTCGATGGAGATGTAGAAGTCGGAGGCGGCATCACCGGTATTGAACGATGGGTTGGCCAGGCTCGCCGTGACTCCTGCCGTCGCATTGCCATAGCCGGCGGTGTCCAGACCGCCCCGGCCATCCATGAAGTCACCCCCTGCGCCGCCTGTAAGCATGTTGTTGCTGGCATTGCCCTTGAGCAGGTCAACAAAGGACGAGCCCGTCAGGTTCTCGATGGAAATGAAGGTGTCGCCATAAGCCTCGCCATCGTTGGCGGCGGGGGTGGCAAGATCCGCCACGACCGAAGTCAGGGCGCCGGCATAACTCGCGGTATCCTGCCCATCCCCGCCGTTCAGCACATCGGCGCCGCCCCTGCCCCGCAGTACGTCGTCGCCGCCGAGGCCGGTCAGCACGTTCACACCGCCGTCGCCGCTGATGACATCGCCGTGGGCGGAGCCGATCACATTCTCGATCGAGATGAAGAGGTCCCATTGCTGCCAGCTGGTCAGGGCAAGGTCGCGGTTCACGCTTTGGGAGAGCCAGCTGTAGTCCACAGTGTCGCTGCCGTCGCCGCCGTCGAACGTATCGTAGCCGATGCCGCCACGCAGGATGTCATCGCCGCCCATGCCATACAGGAAATCGTTGCCCGATCTCGAGTACAGGCGATTGGCGCCGCCGTTGCCGACCAAGGTATCGCTGGAGTTCGTGCCGATCAGATTCTCGATGGAGATGTATGTATCGCCCGCCGCATTGCCCGTATTGATCGCGGGATTGGTCAGGCTGGCGACGACGCCGACCGCCGCCCCATAGCCTGAATAGTCGACCGTATCGTTACCGGTACCGCCGTTCAGCAGATCGGCGCCGGCATCGCCCAGGAGCTTGTCGTCGCCGAAGAGCCCGCTCAGGGTGTTGTTGCCGGCATCGCCGCCCAGTGTGTCGCCGAAGGCCGAGCCGGTCAGGTTCTCGATGGAAATGTACACATCACCGGCGGCCTCACCGGTATTCGAAAACGGATTCAACATGTAGACTTCCACGCCCGCCGTGGCAGTCGCGTAGCTCGCGGTATCGCTTCCGTCGCCGCCGTCCAGGATTTCGATGTCAAAGGAGAAGGTGTAGGTGTCGAAGTTGATGTTGCCGCCGCTGCGGCTCATCAAGACGTCGTTTCCGCCGAGTCCGGACAGGTTGTTGGCGCTGCTGTCCCCGACGAGGGTATCGTTGAAGGCCGAACCGATCAGGTTTTCGATCGAGACGTAGCTGTCGCCCGCCGCTTCGCCGGTGTTCGAGGCCGGTGTCGACAGGCTGGCGAAAACTGCAGCCGTGGCGTTGGCATAGCTGGCAGCATCTTCCCCCGTGCCGCCGTCCAGCAGATCGGCACCGGCCCGTCCCTGCAGCACGTCGCTACCGCTCAGTCCGGACAGGACGTTGACGCCAGAACCGCCGCCTGCCGGACCGTTGCCGGTCAGCACGTCGTTAAAACCCGAGCCGGTCAGGTTTTCGATCGACAGATACGTGTCACCGGCCGCGTCCCCGGTATTGCCGGCGGGTGCGGTCAGGCTGGCAACCACGCCTGCCGTGGCGTCCGAATAGACGGCGGTGTCAGTGCCCGCCCCGCCATTCAATCCGTCGGCACCCGCCCGGCCACGCAGCACGTCGTCCCCATCCAGGCCAGATAGAACGTTTGCTCCGCCGTCGCCGACCAGTGTGTCGGCGAAAAGCGTGCCGGTGAGGTTCTCGATCGAAAGGTAGCTGTCGCCCGCGGCGTCGCCGGTATTCCACGCCGGCACAACGAGGCTTGCCACGACACCGGCCGTCGCGCCGGCATAGCTCGCGGTGTCGATGCCATCCATGCCGTTCAGCGCATCGCCACCGGCGGCGCCCGTCAGCACATTGGCGCCGGCATTGCCGGTCAGGGAGTCGTCGAAGGCCGACCCGGTCAGATTCTCGATCGAGACGTAGCTGTCGCCTGCCGCATCGCCGGTGTTGCCGGCCGGCGCCGCCAGGCTGGCGACGACACCCTCTGCGGCGTTGGCATAGCTCGCGGTATCGATCCCCGAGCCCCCGTGCAGCAAATCGGCGCCGCCGAGGCCCTGCAGAAGGTCGTTGCCGCCGCCGCCGGACAGCACGTTCACGCCATTGGCGAACGGCGAGGCGCCGGTACCGGTCAGCACGTCGTCGAAGCCGGAACCGGTGAGGTTCTCGATCGACGAGTAACTGTCGCCGGCCGCATCGCCGGTATTGCCGGCGGGCGCGGTCAGGTTGGCAACCACGCCGCCGAGGGCGTTGGCATAGCTCGCCGTGTCGAGGCCGCCGAAGCCTTTCAGCATGTCGCCCTGGCCGCCGCCCATCAACACGTTGGCGACGTCGTTGCCGGTCAGGACATCGGCGAAGGCCGAACCGGTCAGGTTCTCGATGGAAACGAAGGTGTCGCCCTCCGCATCGCCTGTATTCGAAGCCGGCGCAACGAGGCTGACCGTGACGCCGGTCAGTGCGGTGTCGTAGCTCGCGGTATCGAGGCCGGCGCCACCGTTCAGAAGATCGGCACCGCGAGCGCCCTTCAGCGTATCGTCGCCATCGAAGCCGAACAGAAGATCGGCATCGTCGGTCCCGAGCAACGTCTCTGCGCTGGCCGTGCCATTGATGGTCGCCATAACGGTTCCTTCCCTGTCGTGTCTCTCATCGAAGAAACGATCGGCAACAACGCGCTACAATTTGCCAGAACCGAATTTCGCCAAGTAGGCAGGCATCCCCAGTCCTGCCCGACCCCGCGCATACGCTAACACCCCGCCGGTTGAGCCGGAAGAGAGCACTGCCTTGATTCAACCCGACATTCCGCGGATGAACCCTTGGAACAGTGGCAATGCCATCACTCTCTCGGGTTCCGGTGAAGCCGCGGACAGCCAGCGCCATTTGCCCGGTGCTTCCGCCGCCTCCACCGTGTCGAACTTCGATCAAGCAAGACGCTGAATTCTATGGCTCAAATGGATTCGACTCGAGCCAGTTCAATGGTTCATCTGGGAGGTACGGGTTCAGGAGACTTGACCATGAACATCTTCATGACCGGCGCCACGGGCTATATCGGCGACACCCTCGCGCGCCGCCTGCTCGACGACGGCCACAGCCTGCGCGGACTCGTGCGCGATGCGGAGAAGGGCCGCAGGCTTGCGTCCTTTGGCGTGGAGCCTGTCATCGGCGGGCTGGACGATGCCGCGCTTCTCGCAACCGAGGCCCGGCGCGCCGATGCGGTGATCAACACCGCCAGCAGCGACCATCGGGGCGCCGTCGACGCGTTCCTCGAGGCCCTCGCCGGCTCGAACAAGCCGTTCATTCATACCAGCGGCTCCAGCATCGTGGCCGACGACGCCCATGGCGATGCAGCCTCGGACAAGGTCTACGACGAGGACACGCCCGTCGACCCCGTGCCGGGGAAGCGGGCGCGGGTCGCCATCGACCGGACGATCCGCGACGCGAGCCGTCGCGATGTCCGCTCCATCGTCGTGTGCCCGTCCATGATCTACGGCAACGGTCTTGGCCTGGCGCGCGACAGCGCCCAGATCCCCGGCCTCGCGAAGCGGGCAAAGGCGTCAGGCGTGGTGCGCCATGTCGGGAAGGGGCTGAACATCTGGTCGAACGTCCATGTCGAGGACGTGGCCGACCTCTATCGCCTGGCCCTCGCAAAGGCGCCGGCGGGCGCCTTCTATTTCGCCGAGAACGGCGAGGCCTCGTATCGCGACATCTGCGAAGCCATCGCTCGTCGCCTCGGTCTCGGCGCGCCGCAAGCCTGGCCGTTCGAGGAGGCGGCGAAGGAACTCGGGGAGAACAGCGCCGCCTATACGTTCGGCTCCAACAGTCGCGTCCGCGCCAAGCGCGCACGCGACGAACTCGGCTGGCAGCCCAAACACGCGTTCGCGACGGCCTGGATCGAGGCCGAACTGCCGCTCTAGATGTTCGATCCTGGGCTCTCGCGCTCGACGACAAGCGCTGCCGCCCACCCGCGCCCTAGCCGCTTTGCCCTACAGGGCAAAGCGGCGAGAGGTCGCGCTATTGATTCATCGACCCGAAGAAATCCTGGTTGGTCTTCGAGGTGCGCAGCTTGTCGAGCAGGAACTCGATCGCGTCCACCGCGCCCATCGGCATGAGGATGCGGCGCAGCACCCACATCTTCGAAAGCGTCGCGCGGTCGACCAGCAACTCTTCCTTGCGGGTGCCCGACTTGGTGATGTCGATCGCCGGGAAGGTGCGCTTGTCGGAGACCTTGCGGTCCAGGATGATTTCCGAGTTACCGGTACCCTTGAACTCCTCGAAGATCACCTCGTCCATGCGGCTGCCGGTATCGATCAGGGCGGTCGCGATGATGGTCAGCGAGCCGCCTTCCTCGATGTTGCGGGCCGCGCCGAAGAAGCGCTTCGGGCGCTGCAGCGCGTTGGCGTCGACACCGCCGGTCAGCACCTTGCCGGAGCTCGGCACCACGGTGTTGTAGGCACGACCCAGCCTGGTGATGGAATCCAGCAGGATCACCACGTCCTTCTTGTGCTCGACCAGGCGCTTGGCCTTCTCGATCACCATCTCGGCGACGGCGACGTGACGGCTGGCCGGCTCGTCGAAGGTCGAGCTGACGACCTCGCCCTTCACGGTGCGCTGCATGTCGGTCACCTCCTCGGGGCGCTCGTCGACGAGCAGCACCATGAGGAAGACCTCGGGATTGTTGGCCGTGATGGCGTGCGCGATGTTCTGCAGCAGCACCGTCTTGCCGGTGCGCGGCGGCGACACGATCAGGGCGCGCTGGCCCTTGCCGATCGGCGCGATCAGGTCGATCACGCGGGTCGAGATGTCGAGCTGCTGCTGCGCCGTCGTGCCGGCCTTCTTGGTCAGCGTGCCGGTGCGGCGCGTGCCGACGCGGCCCGACGAAGTCGCCTTCGAACCGCCCACCGCTTCCTCGGTGACGACCGGCGCCATGGCGGCGGCACCGCCGTCGAGTTCGAGCTTCAGCTTCTCGTCGGGATAGAGCGGCGTCAGCGAGTCGAAGTTGATGCGGTGACGCAGCGCGTCGGGATCGTCGAAGTTGATCTTGTTGATCTGCACCATGGCGAAGTAGCGCTCGCCGTCCTTGGGTGCGCGGATCTCGCCTTCGACCGTGTCGCCTGTGCGCAGGCCGAACTTGCGGACCTGCTGGGGGCTGACATAGATGTCGTCGGCGCCGGGCAGGTAGTTGGCTTCCATCGAGCGCAGGTAGCCGAAGCCGTCGGGGATCACCTCGATGGTGCCGACGCCGAAGATCGCCTGGTCGGCGGCGGCGATCTTCTGGAGGATGGCGAACATCAGCTCCTGGCGGCGCATCATCGCCGCACCCTCCACGCCCTGCTCTTCGGCAAAGGCCAGGAGTTCGGGGGGCTTCTTCTTCTTGAGGTCCTGGAGATTCATGGGTCTTCGATCTGGTGGGGGAAATGACGCACGCGCTTGCAGCGGCCGGAACGGCCGAACCTGAAAACAGCGCTATGTCGTACTGGAGGGGCCCCGTCGAGTTGCCGCCGGGGAGGCGACGCCAGAGGCCCTAGGTGGCACCTGTATAGACGCCGCCCCCTGCCCTGTAAAGACTGGCTCAGCCGCGGCGGTGTGCCGGGCCCGTCACTCTCCTTCGGCCAGCATCTCGGCGTAGCGGAAGATCTCGGTGTGATCGGCGCCCTTGCCCAGCTTGCCGTCGGCGGCGGTCCAGTAGGCCACGGCCTGCTTCAGGTGCGGCATGTTGAGCTTGAGGTGGTTGGCGACATCGCCCGCGGTGCGCAGGTCCTTGGCCATCAGGGCGGTCGTGAATCCCGCGGAGAAGCTGCGCGGCACCACGAACTGGCGGCCCTTGACCTCGGTGGCGTTGCTCTTGCCGGTCGAGCTGTTGAACACGTCCACCATCGTGCCGGGATCGAGTCCGAAAGCCTCGCCGACGACCAGCGCCTCGCACATGGCGACGAGGCCGGCGGCCGAGAGATAGTTGTTGAGCGCCTTCAGCGCGTGGCCGGCACCGGCAGGCCCGCACAGGGTGATGGTCTTGCCCATGGCGGCGAAGACCGGACGCGCCCGCTCGAGATCGGCGGCCGCGCCGCCCACCATGATGCTGAGCGAGCCGTCGATCGCCCGCTTGACGCCGCCCGACACCGGGGCGTCGAGCAGCGCCACGCCGCGGGCGGCAAGGTCCTTCGCGAGCTTCTGCGTGTCGACCGGATTGGACGAACTCATGTCCATGACGACCGCGCCCGCCTCGAGCCCGTCGATCGCGGGGTCCTGCCCTTCGAGGACCGCCTGCCGCACGATCTTGCCGTCGGGCAGCATGGTGATCAGCGCGGCCGCGCCCTGCGCCGCGGCCTTCGCCGACGCCGTGGCAAGCGCCGAGGGATGGGCGCCGACGAAATCGGAGACCGCCTTCTGCGAGACATCGAACACGCGCAGCGTGAAGCCGGCTTCGACGAGGCGTTTCGCCATCGGACGGCCCATCATGCCGAGGCCGATGAAAGCGATGGTGGCGGGAGGCGTGAGCGTGGTCATGACGAAGCTCCTGACGTGAGGTCGTATTCATAGAATGGCAGGACGCGGCCGGGAATCGCATCCGATGGCTCGTTTCGCAGGAAGCGGGCGCCCAGGCGCTCGTAGAACGGGGCAGCGTTCACGTCGGCGAGAATGGTCATGCGCCGGTATCCCAGCCTTCGCGCCAAGGCGACTGCGGCCTCGAACAGCCGGCGTCCCGTCCCGCCGCCGATGGCCGAGGGCTCGACGAACATCAGCGCGAGTTCGGCATCGTCGCCGTCTCGGCCGACGCTGACGGTGCCGACCGTCCGGCCGGACCCGTCTGTCGCCACCAGCACGCGACCCTCGGAGATTGCTTCTTCCTCAACCGTGAGCGAGGGAACGCAGAGCCGCATGAACGCCGCGTCGTAGCCCCAATGCGCCTTCGAACGCAGGCAGAGCGCGGTGAGGCTGGCCGCCTCACCGGCTTGCGCATTGCGCACCCGTGTCATCGCACCACCCTGAGAGAAAGGTCCCTCGCTACGCTCGGGATCACAATTGTGCGTCCAGACCGACGAGCTTTGCGCACCCCGGTCCTCACGCCACGTTTGTCATCCCGAGGCCGCAGGCCGAGGGACCTTTGGCCGTTGAGCGTTCAGATGCCGCGATCCTTGAACACGTCGCGCGCCGTCTTGAAGGCATCGAGGCTCGCCGGAATGCCGCAATAGATCGCGACCTGGAGGAAGATCTCCTTGATCTCGTCCTTGGTCAGTCCGTTGTTCAGCGCGCCGTTGATGTGCAGCTTGAGTTCGGGACCGCGATTGAGCGCCGCCAGCATGGCGAGGTTCAGCATCGAGCGGTTCTTCTTCGACAGGCCCGGCCGCGTCCAGGCGTAGCCCCAGCAGTATTCGGTGGTGATGTCCTGGAAGGCCATCATGAACTCGTCGTCGGCGGCGCCGGCCAGCGAGTTGTCGACATAAGCCGCGCCGAGCACGGCTTTGCGCATCTTCATGCCCTCGTCGTAGAGCTTCTTGTTGCGCGGCGCGGGCTTGGCTTTCTTCGCCTTCGCGACTGCGGTCTTCTTGGCCATGTCTTGCTCCTCCGGATAAAATCGGGGAGCTGTATATCAGATCGCCGCGTGGCCTGCGTGGGGCTGCACCGCCGCGCCGTTGAGCCCTTTGGAGCGCGCCTGCTGGCAGAGATCCTCGATGGTCACGTTGTCGAGCTGCGCCATCATCTCCTCGCGCAGCTTCTCCCACAGGGGCCACACGACCTCGTGGGCAAGCGGCGAGCCGATCGCGGGGTCGCTGGGTTCGGTCTCGACCTCGAGGTTGCGCACCACCCGTACGACCTCGCCCAGGGTGATGCTGCCCTTGTCCCGGCCCAGCCGATAGCCGCCGCGCGGCCCGCGCTTGCCGGACAGGATGCCGGCACGCACCAGATGCTGCAGGACCTGCTCGAGATACCGCTTGGGAATCCGCTGGCGCTCGGTGATGTCGCCGCTGCGCACCGGGTGATCGCCGACATGGAATGCCACGTCGAGAACCGCCTCGATCGCGAACATCGTCTTCTTGCTGAGGCGAGGCATCCCGTTCTCGTCCCTCTTCAGGCCCGCTTGAGCGAGCCGGCCGTTACTCCCGTCGAACCAAAGCCGCCCGCACCGCGCGCCGTTTCGTCGAGGGTCGAGACCTCTCGCCAGACGGCACGGGCATGGCGGGCAATGATAATCTGTGCAATTCGCATGCCGCGCTCGATGCGGAACGGCTCCTTGCCGAGATTGATCAGGATGACGCCGACCTCGCCGCGATAATCGGCATCGATGGTGCCGGGGGCGTTGGCGACCGTGATTCCATGCTTGGCCGCCAGGCCGGAACGCGGCCGGACCTGGGCCTCGAAGCCTGGGGGCAGGGCAATGGAGAGGCCGGTCGGGACGATCCGGCGTTCCAGCGGCGCCAACTCGATATCTTCGTCGATGGCGGCCAGCAGATCGGCCCCGGCGGCAGCGGCCGTCGCATAGTCGGGCAGCTGCAGGCCCTGCCCATGGGGCAACCGCACGATCTCGATCTCGATGCTCTCGACGCCCGTCATCGGCCCCCCGTTGAATTACTCCGCAGCCTGCTTCTTGCCTGCCTGTGCGAGATGCCGCGCGATCCGGCCGGCGAGCCGCATGGCGACATCGCCCTTGCCGAGCGGCGGCCAGTCCTCGGTGCCCGCCTCCGTGATGAGATGCACGGTGTTGCGCTCGCCACCGAAGGTGCCGGTTGCCGGCGACACATCGTTGGCCACGATCCAGTCGCAGCCCTTGCGGGTGCGCTTCTCGACGGCATTGGCCACCACGTTCTCGGTCTCGGCGGCGAAGCCCACCACCAGGACCGGCCGCCGGGGACCGACCTTGGAGAGCGTCGCCAGGATGTCGGGATTGGGCGCCAGTTCGAGCGCAGGCGGCGGTGCGCCTGCCTGCTTCTTGATCTTGCCGGTGGCCGGCCGGGCGGCCTTCCAATCGGCCACGGCGGCGGCGCAGACGGCGATGTCGAGCGTGCCCGCGTCGAGACACGCCGCGAGCATATGGTCGGCGGATTCGATTCGCACGACCTTCACGCCCTGCGGGTCGGGCACGGAGACCGGTCCGCTCACCAGCGTCACCTCGGCGCCGAGCTGGGCCAACGCCCCGGCGATGGCATGGCCCTGCTTGCCCGAGGAATGGTTGGAGATGAACCGCACCGGATCGAGCGCCTCGCGGGTCGGTCCCGAAGTGACCAGCGCGCGCCTGCCGGCGAGCGGCCGGTCGCGCACCAGCATCGCCTCGATCGCAGCAACGATTTCGAGCGGCTCGGACATGCGGCCGGGACCGTGTTCGTTGCACGCCATGGCGCCGTCGTTGGGACCGACGAAGGTGACGCCGCGCTTCTTCAGGGTCTCGACGTTCGCCACGGTCGCGGCATGCGTCCACATGCGCACGTTCATCGCCGGCGCGGCCAGCACCGGCTTGTCGGTGGCGAGCAGCACGGTCGAGGCGAGATCGTTGGCCAGTCCGCCCGCCATGCGCGCCAGCAGGTCGGCGGTTGCCGGTGCCACGACCAGCAGGTCGGCGTCGCGCGAGAGCTGGATGTGGCCCATTTCGCTCTCGTCGGTCAGCGAGAACATGTCGCCGTAGACGCGGTCCTCGGACAGGGCCTGCAGCGAGAGCGGCGTCACGAACTTCGCGCCGGCTTCGGTGAGCACGCAGCGCACCGAGGCGCCGCGCTCGCGAAGCCGCCGGATCAGATCCAGCGACTTGAAGGCGGCAATGCCGCCCGCGACGATCAGCAGGATACGCTTGCCGTGCAACATGGCGGTCAGCCTATCACAAGAGGCGGGTCACGACAGTATAGAGGCCGGTGGCCAGCAGGGCCCAGAACACGGCCAGGCGGAACTGCTCCACCGAAAGGCGGGAGCGGATCCGCTGGCCGAGCCACATGCCGCCGATGGCCGGCACGATCGCGGCCCCCGAGACGAGGGCACGCGGCCCGTCGAGCACACCGAAGAACAGCAGCGAGGCCGTCAGGGTCAGGGACGTGGCGCACAGCACCACCCCCAGGGTCTGGACCAGCTCGACCGGCTTGATGTCGAGCCCCTGCAGGTAGGGCATCAACGGGACGATCGGCACGCCGACCACGCCCGCCACGAAGCCCGAAACGAGGCCGATGATGGGCGCCAGCGGCTTCTCGAGATCGGCGTGGATGGTGAGCCGTATGCGGAGCAGACCGAGCGTGCTGTAGATGATCAGCACCGTGCCCAGCACCAGGAAGGCCCAGCCGGGTCCCTTCTGGCCGATCAGCCAGACCGTCAGGTAGAGCACCACCGTGAGCGGCAGGATCAGCGGCCACTGGCGACGCACGATATGCCGGAAATGGCCGCCGACCGACGCCTGCCAGACATTGGTGACCACCGTCGGCAGCGCGATCAGGGCGATCGCCTCCGACAACGGCAGGAAGAGCGACATCAGCGCGATGGAAATGGCCGGCAGGCCGAGCCCGACCAGGCCCTTGACCGTGCCGGCGAGCAGGAAGATCGCCAGCCCGATGACGATTTGATCGGTGGACACGGGGTCAGTGCCACCACGCGGCGATGGCAGCCACGAGCGCGAGGACGGCCACGAGTTCGGCGAAGCGCGGGCGCCAGAAGCGGCTGGACGGCGGCGGCTGCAGCGCGTCACGCTCGGCCTTGCGTCGTTCGTGTTCGGCGACCAGATGGAGACTGTCGATCAGGCGCGGCAGGCGGCGCAGGCCCTGGACGAGATCCTCGGCGGCACGCCCCACCGTGGCGCGGGGCCCGAAATGGGTGACCATCCAGTCCTCGATCAAGGGCCGCGCCAGCTCCCAGATGTTGACGTGGGGATTGAGCTTGGTGCCCATGCCCTCCGCCATCAGCATGGTCTTCTGCAGCAGCAGGAGCTGCGGCTGGACCGTCATCTCGAACTGCTCGGTGACCCGCAGCATCTGCGCCAGCAGGCGGGCGATCGAGATCTGGTGGCTGGGCTTGCCGAAGATCGGCTCGCCGATCGAGCGGCAGGCCTGGGCGAAGGTCTCGAGCGACTGGTCGGGCGGCACGTAACCCGCGCGGAACTGCACCTCGGCGACGGCGCGATAGTCCCGCCGCAGGAAGGCGACCAGCAGCTCGGCGAGATAGCCGCGCGTGTCCTGATCGACCCGGCCCATGATTCCGAAATCGACCGGCACGATGGTGCCCTGGCGATCGACGAAGGCGTTGCCGCCGTGCATGTCGGCATGGAAGAAGCCGTCGCGGAACACCTGATAGAAGAAGGCCTCGGCGCACTTCCTCATGATCTCGTGCGGATCGTGGCCGGCGGCGATGATCGCATCCCGGTCGCCGATCGGGATGCCGTCGACCCGCTCCTGGGTCATCACCCGCTCGGCGGTGCGGTCCCAGTCGATGCGGGGCGCGCGGTAGTTGGGATCGTCGGCGAAGTTGTCGCCCAGCTCCTCCGCCGCCGCGGCCTCCATGCGGAGGTCCATCTCGACCCGCACGACATCGGCGAAGGCACGGACAGATTCGACCGGCTTCAGGCGACGGAAGCGCGGCTGCGTGCGCTCGACCAGTTCGGCCACCCAATAGAAGAGGTCGAGGTCCCGCTCGAAGGCCTTGTCGATGCCCGGCCGCAGCACCTTCACGGCGACGTCGCGACCGTCGGCGGTGACCGCGAAATGCACCTGGGCGATCGACGCCGCCGCCACCGGCACATCGTCGAAGCTCGAGAAGATCGCACCGAGCGGCTGGCCGAGTTCGCTTTCGACGATGCGGCGGGCCTCGGTGCCGGGAAACGCCGGGATATGGTCCTGCAGGCGCGCGAGATCGGCGGCCACTTCCTCGCTCAGCAGATCGGCGCGGGTCGACAGGGCCTGGCCGAGCTTGATGAAGGACGGGCCCATGTCCTGCAATGCCGCCGCCAGCCGCTCGCCCGGACGGCGCGGGTCGTTGCGCGGCGCGAAGAGACGCGCCCAGGCGATCAGCGCCGGCGCAATCCCCAGCGACTCGAGCGGAAACAGTGCGTCATGGCGAGCGAAGCTCACCGCCATGCGCAGCAGGCGCCATCCGTTGCGGAGCGCGCGGAACATCTAGATGCGCCAGCCCTGGTGCAGGGCCACGACGCCGAGCGACATGTCGCGCCAGGAGACATTTTCGAAGCCGACGGCCCGCATGCGCGCCGCCAGCTCACGCTGCGGCGGGAAGCGACGGATGCTCTCGTGGAGATAGCGATAGGAATCGGCGTCCCGGGCGATGACCCTGCCGAAGAAAGGCAGCGCGCGCTCAGAATAGGCGTCGTAGACGCGGCCGACCGGCGCCGACGTCACCTTGCTGAATTCCAGGCAGTAGAAGCGCCCGCCGGGCTTCAGCACGCGGTAGGCATCGCGCAGGGCCTGGTCGATGTCGGTGACGTTCCGAAGACCGAAGGCGATGGTATAGGCGTCGAACGAGCGGTCGGGAAACGGCAGATGCTCGGCATCGCCGGTCGCCCAGGTGAGGCCCTGCAACAGGCCGCGGTCGACGGCGCGGTCGCGCCCGACCTCGAGCATCGCCGGATTGATGTCGCAGACGGTGACGTCGGGCCGCTCGCCCTGCCGGCGCAGCAGGCGGAAGGCGATGTCGCCGGTCCCGCCGGCCACGTCCAGGAGCTTCTCGCCCGGCCGCGGGTTCACCACGTCGACCATGGCGTTCTTCCAGAGCCGGTGCACCCCGCCCGACATCAGGTCGTTCATCAGGTCGTAGCGCGGGGCCACGCTGGCGAAGACCTCGCGCACCAGTCCGGCCTTTTCGGCAGCCGGCACGTCGCGGAATCCGAAGGAGGCACGCCCCTCCGGGGCCTGTCCCTCGGGGCGGGCTGCGCTAGGATCGTCGGGAAGGGCTTGGTCCATGGGGCCGCAACCTAGAGGAATCGCCATGCTGCTGAAAGACCGGGTCATCCTGATCACCAACGTCGAGAAATTCGCAGGGCACGGCACCACAAGGGTCGCCCTGGCCCAGGGCGCGACCGTTCTGGCGCATGATCCGTCGTTCGAGGCGCCGAGCGCACGGCGCAAGTACGAGGCGGAATTCCCGGGCGCCCATGCCCTCTCGGCCACCGAGCCGGCGACGATGGTCGAATTCGCCCTGAAGCGGCACGGCCATATCGACGCGCTGGTGAACAACGACGCCTATCCGGCCTTGCGCGCGCCGCTTAGCGAGGCGCGCATCGAGGACTATCGCGATGCGCTGGAAGTCATGGCCGTGGCACCGTTCCGCCTGACGCAGCTCGTCGCGCCCTCGATGCGCAAGCGCAAGTCGGGCCGCATCGTGTTCGTTTCCTCGGCCGCGCCGCTGCGCGGCATCGCCAACTATGCGCCCTATGTCTCGGCGCGCGCGGCGGCGAACGGTCTCGTCTCCTCGCTGGCCAAGGAACTCGGGCGTGACGGCATCACGGTGAACGCGGTCGGCTCGAACTATGTCGAGAACCCCGACTACTTTCCGCCGGCCCTTCTCGCCAACAGCGAGGCGATGGCCAAGATGACGGCACAGATTCCACTGGGGCGCCTCGGCAAGTCGGACGAGCTGGGCGCCTCGATCTGCTTCCTCTGTTCCGTCGGCGCCGGCTTCATTACCGGACATGTCCTGCCGCATGCCGGTGGCTGGGCGTGACATCCGGGAAATTCACATGCACAATTCCCGGATAACGAACGCCGCGCAGGTCTGACCGAAGCAGCGGCTGCCAGGGAGAAACGTCGAGACACGTCGGGAAACCGGCGCGCTTCCTCTTGGCCGAATCGGTCCGAGGACGGCGTATGGGAAGACAGATTGTCCACCGCCTGCTGATCTCGTTCCCTGCGCTGCTCGGGGTTCTCTTCCTGTGCTTCTGTCTCCTTCAGGTGGTGCCCGCCGATCCGGCGATGATCATCGCCGGCCCCGATGCCAAGGCCGAGACCATTGCGGCGATCCGTGATGAGCTCGGCCTCGACCGCCCCATCCCCATCCAGTTCGCCGAGTATATCGGCCGCGTGCTGCAGGGCGACCTCGGCCGTTCCATCATCTCCAACAAGATGGTGAGCGAGGAGCTTGCGCTGACCATCGGGCCGACGGTCGAGCTGATGCTGGGCGGCATGCTGATCGCCATCCCCTTCGGCCTGACCCTCGGCACGCTCGCCGCCGTGAAGCGCGGCACCCTGATCGACCGCGCGATCATGGCGGTCTCGGTCGCCGGCGTGTCGATGCCGGTCTTCTTCATCGGCCTGGTTCTGATTCAGTACATGGGCTTCCAGTGGGGGCTGTTCCCCTTTACCGGCCGCACCGGGCCGATCTGGGACGGCGGCCTGCCGAGCCTCGTGCTGCCGGCGCTGACCCTGGGCAGCGTCCTGATCGGGCCGATCGCGCGGCTGACGCGCACCGCCGTGCTGGAGGTCTTGGGCGCCGACTATGTGCGAACCGCCCGCGCCAAGGGCCTGCGCGAGACGGTGGTGATCATCCACCATGCGCTGCGCAACGCGATGATCCCGGTGGTCACGCTGATCGGCCTTCAGGCTGCATTCCTGCTGGGTGGCGCCGTCGTCACCGAGACGATGTTCTCATGGCCCGGCGTCGGCCGGCTGGCGGTCGGCGCCATCGTGTCGAGCGATTTCCCGACGGCGCAGGGCGCGATCATGATCCTCGCGATCGCCTTCCTCACGATCAACCTGATCGTCGACGTCCTCTACGTCTATCTCGATCCCAGGATGCAGCGGTCATGAGCGTCGAAACCCTCAATGCCCCCGCCCCCGCCGAAGAGAACGGCGTCTTCTCCCGCTCCGGCGTCCTGCGCCGGCTGGCGCGCGACAAGGTGGCGGTGATCGCCGCCCTGCTGCTGGCCACGATCGGGCTGGCCGCCATCTTCGCGCCCCTGGTCGCGCCCTACGATCCCTACCTCACCGATCTCACCAAGGTGATGCAGCCGCCCAGCGCCGAGCACTGGTTCGGCACGGACAATACCGGCCGCGACATCCTGAGCCGCGTCATCTACGGCGCGCGCAACACGCTGATGCTCGGCCTGGTCGGCGTCATCCTCGGCGGGTTCCTGGGCGGCTTCCTCGGCATCCTGGCGGCCTACTACCGCCGTCTCGACGGCTGGATCATGCGCCTGGTCGACGTCATGCTGGCCTTCCCGGCGATCCTGATCGGCCTCGCGGTGGCGGCGATCTTCGGCGCCGGCCTCACCGCCGTGGTGATCGCGCTGGTGGTGGCGACCGTCCCGGACGTGGCCCGCGTGGCGCGCGGCGCCGCGATCGGCATCATGAGCCAGGAATTCATGGAAGCCGGCCGCGCCGTCGGCGTCTCCGACCGCACGCTGATCTGGCGCTACCTCACGCTCAACTGCATCTCGACCATCTTCGTGTTCCTGACCCTTCGTTTCGGCCAGATCATCCTGATCGGCTCGGCGCTGGGCTTCCTCGGCATGGGCGCCCAGCCGCCGACCGCCGAACTCGGCATGATGGCCGCACAGGGCCGCGACTTCCTGTTCATGGCGCCGCACATCGCGACGATCCCGAGCTTCGCGATCTTCGTCATCGTGCTGGCCGCCAACCTTCTGGGCGACGCACTCCGCGACGTCCTCGATCCGAGGCTGCAGACATGATCCTGCACACTCCTTCGACAAGGGTCCCGATGTGACGCACTGAACAACAACAAGGCGAGGAAGCGATGCGTAAGTTCCTGAAGGGCGTAACGGCGTTGCTTGGCGTAATGGGCCTCTCCCACGTGGCGGAGGCACAGACCTTGCGGATGATGAAGTCGCTGGATGCGCCGCATTACGACGGCCAGCGCACGACCTGGTCGCCGACCTCCGACATCGTGAACATGTTCCAGGACACGCTGGTGGCGATGGACTGGGACGGCAAGACGGCGATTCCCTACCTCGCCAAGTCGTGGACGGTCAGTCCCGACGGCAAGCTCTACACCTTCAAGCTGCGCGACGATGTCAGCTTCTGCAGCGGCAAGACGTTCACCGCCGCCGACGTGGTCTACAGTTTCAAGCGCCTGACCAGCCCGGAGCTCAAGGCGCCGCTCGCCTGGCGCGCCGGCAATCTCAAGGACATCCGCGCCGCCGATCCCTACACGGTCGAGTATGAGCTGAACGAGCCGTTCTCCGACCTGCTGCTCAACCTCACCATGTTCACTACCGCGATCCACAACAAGGAGAGCGTGGAGTCACTCGGCAAGGA
>NZ_JAUSBN010000091.1 GCF_030651995.1 Reyranella sp. | reverse complement strand
GACTTGATCACAATGCCAACGACGGAGAGCAATGGCCGGTATCAACGGAATCCCTGGCCGCCATCAATCGGAATCGATGGCCGCCTTCGTTCGGAATCGGTGGCCCGCTTCGTCGGAATCCGCAGAGCGGGGTCCTGGGCGATGCTGTAGATCGCCGCCTCCCCCGCTTCGTCGGCCATGCCGGTGACGCGCTCAGCGACCGTCTCAAGCCTATCGCGCGTCACCGGGTCCATCTCATCGACCGCCTGAAGAATGGGGCGAACGACGTCGCCCGGCCCATCCCAATTGACCGGCGGCGTCAGCCGGATGTCCGCTTGGTCGAAGTAGGCGCGAAGGGAGGTTTTGGGGGTATTGCGGATGAAGCTGGTGACGGTGCCCATGGCCGGATCCCTCTCAGCCTTTGATGTTGCGGGGATCGCGGCCGTGGCTGTCGCTCTGACCGATGCGACCATCGCGATTGTGGATTTTGAGCTCAGTGCCGGCGTTGCGGCTGATCTGACGACCGCGGTCGACGGCATCCGCCTTGTGGTCGAAGTGACCAGCGGCGCGCTCGGCGCCGCCACGGCGGACATCCCAGCCGCCCTGGGAGCTTGGCACTACGTGATGAGTACCCGGAGGACGCTTTTCTTTCGTCATGCAGAATCTCCTACGTAGGGTAATAGCGCGAACAATTGTTCGTTATAGCGAACCTGAAAGTAGGGATTGCAGGTACTGCGTGTCAAGGCCTAGATGTAGTGCAACTACGAACCTGTGAATCAGGAGGATACCTTTGCCATCCCCCCTCGGAGATCGCGTACGTGAACTCAGACGAAAGAAAGGGCTGACACTGGAGGCGCTCGCCGAACGCGTCGGATCGAGCAAGAGCTACATGTGGGAGATCGAGAACAAGGACGTGGCGCGCCCGTCGGCAGAAAAACTCCACCAGATCGCCATCGCGCTCGACACCACGACTGACTACTTGATCACGGCCGCTGACGTCACCGAGGCGGACGCCCAGGACAAGGCCTTCTTCCGCCACTACCTTAAGATGGGCGACAAGGGGAAAGAGAAACTCCGGGAAATGCTGAAGATCCTCGACGACAAGGACCAATGAACGAACCAGTCCGCAAATCGCCTATTCGCGAGGCCAACCGCCTCACGGTTATGCTTCGCACTGTACTCGGCGAGGATCGCTTCCCCATCGACGTCGAGGCCCTTGCCCGCGAGGTGTCGCGCCAGAATGACGACCCCATCGCGACGATCGAGGCCGTCGACATCGACGGCTTCGAGGGCATGCTGCGCGCACATCCTCGCCGACCGCACTGGCAGTTGCTCTACAACGATCAGTCCCAGTACCCGGGACGCAAGCGCTTCACGATGGCGCACGAATTCGGCCACTACCAGCTACACCGCCAGCCATTGACGGCAGGGCACTACCGCGACGGTGAACTCGACAATCGCTTCAACTTTGAATGCCTTCCCCTCCAGTCCAACAAATGGAAAGACACCGAGGGCAAACGAGAAGAAGAAGCCGACACGTTCGCGTCCTACCTGCTCATGCCGATCGACGATTACCGCAAGCAGGTCGGCGATTTGGAGATGTCCCGCCCCCTGCTCGACCATGTGATCGACCGATACGATGTGTCGCTCATGGCAGCCGTGCGGAAGTGGATTGAGTTCACCGACAAGCGGGCGGCGATGGTCGTAGCTTCTGATGGCTTTGCCCTGTGGGGACGTGCCAGCGCGGCCGCGTACAAGTCTGGCATCTTTGTTCGCTCCGGCCTGGAGATCCCAACCAACTCAATTGCTGGAATGGGATCGACTGGCCAACACGCTCGATCTGATCAGCCTATCGCAATACCTTCGGGCGTGTGGAACTTCAGCCGAGGCTCAGAGCCAGTGCGAGAGTTGACCTTCTTTTCCAATAGGCTCGGCTTCTCGATTTCGGTCCTTCACTTCGACCCACTCGCCGCGCACCATACGGTCGACGACGAAGTCGAGTTGATGGACACGTACGATAAGTTCATCACGAACGGTCATTCGTGATGGTGCCGCCCATACCAGCGTCAAGTCATAAAAACAGCAGCATGCGCCGGGGATAGGGATAGACTGAGTTAGAGACGTCTGCGCGGCCAGCCTGCGTCTCGGCCTCCCGTGTCTGGGGCGGCCGCGACAGGCCGATGATCTCGGAATGTACCTAGTTGCGCACCAGGACAGCGTTGGTTACGCCCGCCAAGGCTACGTCGGCATCCGGAATGCCCTTCTCTAGGTTATCACTGAGCCTTCTTGGCTTCCTTCAGTTCGATCGTCACCTTGTCGATCTTGCCCGTGAACTTGAACGGAACCTTGTAGGCCTCGGTGACGGGCGTCCCCTCATCCGCGCCGACATCAGCGCCCTCATCCGCCGAATAAGCGCAGCATTGGGTCTTTTCAATTCGGCCTGTGGCGGCCTTCGTTCCATTCACGAAGATTGTAGCATCGCCGCCTTTGCCGACGCCGTTGCCGTCGTAGGCGAACTCGAATCGAATGGTCGACTTTCCAGCGGGGAGCGCCTGCTTGCCGACGATAGTGTACCGCTGCTGGCCAAGCCAGTTATAGGTATACGTTGGCTTGCCATCCTTCACATAGAGGCTCCATCCGCCGAAGCGGCCAGCCTGGGCGAGGATGACGCCGTTGGCGCCGTTCTTCGGGATCTCCACGTCGGCAGTAATCGAATGTGACTGATTCTTTAGATTGATGAAGACGTTCTCCGACATCCCGGTCATTCCCTGGTGAACCGTCAGCGATGTACGCCCGGCCATCAGATCGGGCCGACCGGCCAAACCCGCGGTCAGGCGTTCCAGGGTTCGGTCATCGATAGGCAGCACCGAATATCTGACCGCTTCCTTCAGAAAGAGTTCCTGTAGTTCCTTCAGCTTCTCGGGATTCATGGCAGCAAGGTCGTTTGCCAGGCTGAAGTCCGACCGCGTGTCATACAGTTCCCACTTGTCGTTCTCGAGGGTCGTCCGGGGCTTTGCTTCCCAGGGAGCTCGGTGGACCGTGCCGGCCAGCCAGCCATCATGATAAATGGCGCGATTTCCCAAGATCTCAAAATACTGAGTGATGCGGCGGCCCGCAGCCTTTGGATCAGTAAAGGTGTAGCCCATGCTCACGCCCTCGATGGGGGTCTGGGGCGTGCCGTTCACAATTCTAGGCTCGGGCAGGCTGGCAGCGTCCAGGATCGTCGGCGCGATGTCGATGACATGGTGCCACTGCGAGCGCACTTCGCCTTTTGCAGCGATCCCTTTGGGCCAGTGCACCACCATTCCGTTCCGGGTGCCGCCATAACTGGACGCTACCTGCTTGGTCCAGGTGAAGGGCGTGCTGCCGGCGACCGCCCAACCAGCGGCATAGTGGCCATAAGTCTTGGGTCCGCCGAGTTCGTCATAGTGCTTGAGAACGTCCTGGACGCTTTCTGTCACGCCGTTGAAGTAGGTGTACTCGTTGAACAGTCCGGTCATGCCGCCTTCGGCGCTCGCGCCGTTGTCGCCGACGACATAGAAAATCAGTGTGTTGTCGAGCTGGCCTGTCGCTTTGATCGCGTCGATTAAGCGGCCGATCTCGGTGTCGGCATACTCGCCGAAGGCCGCAAACACTTCCATCTGACGGGCGAACAACTTCTTCTCGTCGGCCGAGAGGGTGGACCAATCCTTGATGGCTTCAGGCTTGGGGGCGAGCTTCGTGTCTGCGGGCACGACCCCGAGTTTCTTCTGCCGAACAAGCGTCTCCTCACGCAGCTTGTCCCAGCCCTGGTCAAACTTGCCCTTGTACTTGGCGATCCACTCTTTTGGAACCTGATGAGGTGCATGGGTGGCGCCCGGCGCGAAGTAGATGAAGAACGGCTTGTCCGGCGTCAGCGACTTCTGGAACTGCATCCAGCCGATCGCCTGGTCGGTCATATCGGTCATCAAGTGATAGTTGGGATCCTTCGATGGCTCGACTTTAGTCATGCCGTCGTAAAGCAGCGGCGCCCATTGGTTAGTCTCTCCGCCCATGAAGCCATAGAACTTGTCGAAGCCAGAGCGAGTCGGCCAGCGGTCGGTCGGCCCGGAGGGGCTCACTTCCCAAGCTGCGGTCTCGTGCGATTTTCCGAAGGCCGCCGTACTGTAGCCGTTCAGCCGCAACATCTCAGCCACCGGCGCCACGTTGTTGGGGCGCTGGCCGGTCTGGCCGGGGAAAGCGGTGGCCATCTCCGTAATCGACCCCATGTTGTTCGTGTGATGATTGCGGCCGCTGAGCAGCGCGGCGCGGGTCGGCGAGCAAAGCGCCGTAGTGTGGAACTGATTGTAGCGCAAACCATCATTGGCCAGGCGCTCTACCGTCGGCATGAGGATTGGTCCACCGAACGCGCTCGACTGGCCGAAGCCCATGTCGTCAATCAGTACGATGAGCACATTAGGCGCACTGGGTGGCGCCTTGACCTCGAAGCGAGGCGGCGGTGTCGCATTCCTGACATCGAACACCGTGCTATGCGGATACTGTGGCTCCGGGATCGGCAGCACCGTGCGGTCGGCTGGAAGCATGGCATTCGCCGGGGCAGTGACCTGAGCGACGGCTGGCACTGCTGACAGCGGCGAAAGCGCGGTCGAAACCAAGAGGCCGAGGGCGAAGGCAATCGATTTCTGCTTCATGATTATTCTCTCTTCTTTGCAGCGAAAGCTTGGACTTGTCCGTCGTCAGAACAGTTAGGACGGTTTGAAGCTGCTGTTAGTGGAGGCTTCGGCACATATGGGGCGCAGCTCCGCGTGGTGGCGGAAGTCGCCTTGCCCATTATGATACCCCGCAATATCGTGCATCGTGGATCTTGTCTTCGGACAACCAGCAAAGACCGTTAAGAGTCCTATTGTGTGGTTTCGACCACAGCCACCGGCACGCCTGCAAAGGCTCTGTCAGTGATGGGCGGGCGGCGCGCCCGTTATCGTGAAGCTGACCCAGACGTTGAAGCCAGACGGCCGATTCACGGCGGCGAACTCCTTGTAGCCCCTGAGATTGAGATAGCCTTGCTTGCCTGCCACGGGGAACAGAAGTCCGAGTTGCGGACCGGCACCCACTACCTGCGATTGGAAGCAGCCTTGGGCCGGGGTGGCGCCGCTATCGCAGCCAATCTGCTTGTAAAGAGTCGCGACGGGACCGACGAACAGGTGCTCGTTGAGGAATCGCGCGCCTGCCACATCGAGGTGCATGGAGGTGCCGTTCTGGTAGTCCGTCGCCGCGTTCCGGAAGTTGTAGGTGAACCCAAGCGTTGCCGAGAGCTCTAGTCGGGCGGCGGGATTGAGATAAGTGTATCCACCACCGCCGTCGATCGCACCGTGACCTATTCCAATGTTGGCTATGCCTGATGGGCTATAGTAGCCAACCGGTATATCGCCGGTCAGGTACGTCATGATGTTGTGGACACCGAAGTTCCAGCGCAGGGCGAGCTGCGGAAAGAGGTCGCCGAAGCCAAAGACGGATTGGTTGATGCTTCCCGTGTTGGCAAACGCCAGGCCTCCGAATGGCGTCGTTACCGATCGATTGACCTCGGCGCTCAGGCCCGTGTTCATGCTGCCGACGACGGTCATCACTCCGGCGGAAAACTGTCCGCCGAGCACCGGGGTTTCGAAGGTATAGGTCGGCGAGATCAGAAACATGTTCGCATCCGCGCTGAGGCTGCCGGAGAGGTTGATCGACGACGATACCGGGATGCGCCTGACGCGCTGATCGTAGCTCTGCGAAACCTGCCCGCCAGCCGATACCGAGGTGTGATAATACGTCGTGCTAAGAGCCCAGCCCGGTGCAAGAGGCGCCGCAGCGAAGCTGCTGAAGATGCCGGGCACCCAGAAGCTGATTCCGTTCTCGTCGGCGAGCGCATCGGGCGCCCACAGCCCACACGCCCCGATCATCGCGAGGAGCGCCGAAGTGCGAGGCCGGCGAGCTGTCTCCGGAAACTTCAGGCTCTTCGGTGATAAATGCATTTTCTGCCCTATTGCTCTTGGTAATACCGGCCGCTGAATGGCGACGTGGCAACCACCACGCTATTTCCTGGGCAATCGCACGCTAGCCAGGTCGGTGCCTACAACGACGGTACCGGTGTAGTCTCTCCTGTGCCACCTTGGTGTAGTCGTCCTCCGTCAAGGGACCGCTTGGCACCTTCACGGTGCCCTGCGTCGTGGCTCCCCGTGACCGGCTCCCCCCTGAAATTCTCACGTTGTAGGAGTTGGGTTTGGTCGGGGAGAACGGACATGAAGCGCAAGCGATTTAGCCAAAAGCAGATCATC
This sequence comes from Reyranella sp., assembly GCF_030651995.1. GTDB lineage: Bacteria > Pseudomonadota > Alphaproteobacteria > Reyranellales > Reyranellaceae > Reyranella. The sequence continues at coordinate 331 of NZ_JAUSBN010000091.1, read as the reverse complement.
GAGATCCTGAAGCCGCACAGCGCTGGGGCGAAGCCTGCGGATCTGTACCGCCAGCATGGGATCAGCGAGACGACGCTGTACATCTGGTGAAGCCGCTACGGTGGCAGCGCAAGGGGGCCAGGTCATCGCAGAAGTGGTCAGTGCTTCATGGATAGGGCGAGGCTGTTACTGGAGCATCTGCGCATATCTACGCGCCCTCTTGCTTCCACAGTGCTTCCACGGCGCGACTGCAAATACATACGCAAAACAAGAAACCCGCTAACTCATTGAGTTAGCGGGCTATTTTGGTTGCGGGGGCAGGATTTGAACCTACGACCTTCAGGTTATGAGC
>NZ_JAUSBN010000090.1 GCF_030651995.1 Reyranella sp. | reverse complement strand
GACTTGGCGGATCGAATGGCCGGCCTGGTGTAGCTCGGCAACCTTGCCGCGCTCTTCAAGACTGAGCTGGTCGTATTGTTCGCCCATTGCAACACCCTAAGCTGGTGTTGCACTTCGTTTGTGAATTCAGGGGGACCTTTACCTCATTTGCGATTGCCCTACCGGACGATCCGTCATCTGGCGCCCCGGCGCGCGGGCCGCTAGAAGTCACGCATGCGCGTGCTGGGCATCGAAACGAGCTGTGACGAGACCGCCGTCGCCGTGGTCGAGGGTGCGGCGGGGACCCAGCCGGTCGGCCGGATCCTGTCCAACACGGTCTACAGCCAGCTCACCGAGCATCGGCGGTTCGGCGGCGTGGTGCCGGAGATCGCGGCGCGGGCGCATCTCGAGCGCCTTGATGGGCTGGTTGCCCAGGCGCTCGACGAAGCGGGCGTCGGGCTGGCCGATCTCGACGCCATCGCCGCGACCGGCGGGCCGGGGCTGATCGGCGGCGTGATGGTCGGCGTCATGACCGCCAAGGCGCTGGCCTTCGCGCACGACAAGCCGTTCATCGCGGTCAACCATCTCGAAGGTCATGCGCTCTCCGTGCGGCTGACCGAGCCGGTGTCGTTTCCCTATCTGCTGCTGCTCGTGTCGGGCGGCCATTGCCAGCTCCTCACGGTGCGCGGTCCCGGCGACTTCACGCGGCTGGGCACGACCATCGACGATGCGGCGGGCGAATGCTTCGACAAGACCGCCAAGCTGCTGGGGCTGGGTTTTCCCGGCGGGCCCGCGGTCGAGCGGGCGGCCGCAGGCGGCGACCCGCGCCGCTTCGCGCTGCCGCGTCCGATGTGGCGCAAGCCCGGCTGCGACTTCTCCTTCTCCGGCCTCAAGACCGCCGTGCGCCAGACGGTCGAGAAGCTGCCGGCCGACGATCCGCGCGCCGTCGCCGATCTCTGCGCCTCCTTCCAGCGCACGGTGGGCGACGTCTTCGCCGACCGCTGCGCCAACGCGCTGGCGCTGGCCCCGTCATCGACGCTCGTGGTGGCCGGCGGCGTCGCGGCCAATGTGTATCTGCGCGGTCGGCTCGAAGAGGTCGCGGCGGCGCACGGCGCGAAGCTGGTCGCCCCGCCGGTCAGGCTCTGCACCGACAATGGCGCCATGATCGCCTGGGCCGGCGTCGAACGGCTGCGCCTCGGCCAGGTCGATGCGCTCGATTTTCGTCCCCGGCCGCGCTGGCCGCTCGATCCCGCCGCCGCCAATCGGATGTAGAGTGCCGCCATGAGCCAGGCCCCGCCCGCCTTCGACACCGTCGCCGCCTTCGCGACGCCGATCCTGATCGCCGATCTTTCCGACGGTCCGCAGCTCAATGCCGCGCTGATCCCGGTCCTGGCCAAGCGCGAGGCCGAGCAACCGAACGAGCCGCACAGCACGCTCGGCGGCTGGCAGTCGACCTGGGACCTCGACAAATGGGCGGGCGTTGCGGCGATCAAGCTGCTGGCGATCGCGCGCAACATCGCCAACCGCAGCACCAGCGATCGCGAAGGCAATGCCGTCACGATCGCGTGGAAGGCCAACATCTGGGCCAACATCAACCGCGGCGGCCACGGCAACGAATTCCATTCCCATCCCGGCAGCTACTGGTCGGGCGTCTACTATGTCGACGATGGCGGCATCCCGGCCGATCCGTCGCTGGGCGGCGAACTCGAGTTCATGGATCCGCGCGGACCGGCGCCGGCGATGTACGCGCCCTATCTCGCCTTCAGCCTGCCGGGCGGCCTGTCGGTCGGCACCAACCAGACGATCTCGCCGCGGGCCGGGCGGCTGGTGATGTTCCCGTCGTGGGTGCTGCACCAGGTGCGGCCCTATCGCGGCACCGCCCAGCGCATCTCCATCGCCTTCAATCTCAGCCTGTGACAGGGATCGCGTGACGGGCATCGCGCATATCGGCGTCGTGGGCGGCGGCGCCTGGGGGACGGCGCTGGCCTGTCTCGGTCGCCGGGCCGGTCGCAAGGTGACCCTCTGGTCGCGCGATCGCAGTGTTTCGGCCGCGATCGCGCACGACCGTCGCAACGAGATCTACCTGCCGGGGCAATCGCTCGACGCCGGCATCGAAGCGGCAACGGACCTCGCCCGGCTCGCCGACTGCGATGCGATCCTTCTGGTCTGTCCGGCCCAGGCGTTGCGCGTCGTGGCGCAGGACCTGCCCGGAAGCGGTCCCGTCGTGATCTGCGCCAAGGGCATCGAGGCCACGAGCGGCCTGCTGATGCCCGAGGTGCTGGCCGAGGTTCTGCCCGGTCGCCCCATCGCCATGCTCTCGGGTCCGAGCTTCGCCGAGGAAGCGGTCCAGGGTCTTCCCACGGCGGTCAGCATCGCCACCGCCGATGCCGCCCTCGGGCGCGACCTCGCGGCCTCGCTCGCCGCCGGCATGTTCCGGCCCTACTGGACTGACGATGTGGTGGGCGTGTCGCTGGGGGGCGCCGTGAAGAACGTGCTGGCCATCGCGGCCGGCATCGTCGAGGGCCGCGGCCTCGGCCACAACGCCGCCGCCGCGCTGATCACGCGTGGCTTCGCCGAGATGGCGCGGCTGGGCCTCGCCATGGGTGCCCGTCTCGAAACGCTGACGGGGCTGAGCGGGCTCGGCGATCTCGTGCTCACCTGTCAGGGACCGTTGTCGCGCAATCGCTCGCTCGGTGCTGCGCTCGGCAAGGGCACGTCATACGAAACCTACATGCAGGGCCGGCGGCAGGTGGTCGAAGGCGCGGCGACGGCGCCGGCGGTTCTCGAACGCGCCGCGAAGCTCGGCATCGAGATGCCGATATGCACCGCCGTCGATGCTATCCTGCATCGCGGCGCGGATCTCGACGAGTCGATTCGCGCCCGGTTGGCGCGGCCGCTGCGGCGCGAAGGCAAATAAGAAGGCGGGGGAAACGAAATGGCTTACTGGCTCATCAAGTCCGAGCCCTCGGTCTATTCCTGGGCGCAGTTCGTGAAGGATGGCGAGACCTCCTGGACGGGCGTGCGCAACGCCCAGGCCGCGATCAACCTCAAGGCGATGAAGCCCGGCGACCGCTGCTTCTTCTACCATTCCAACGAGGGCAAGGAGATCGTGGGCATCGCCGAGGTCGTGAAGCCCGCCTATCCCGATCCCACCGACGCGGCGGGCAAGGCCGTGACCGTCGACGTGAAGCCGGTCGCGCCGGTGAAGAACCCGGTGACGCTGGCCGCGATCAAGGCCGATCCCAAGCTCGCGGATTTCGGCCTGGTGCGCCAGTCGCGCCTCTCGGTGGTGCCGGTCTCCGCCGAGCAGTGGAAGATGATCGAGAAGATGGCGAAGTAGTCACTTCGTCAGCAGCCCGATCATGATCGACAATACCCGCGGCATCGTGGCGATGCTGGCGTCTGTCGTCGTCTTCATCTTCAACGATGCGCTGATCAAGCTCGCGGCCGAGACCGTGCCGTCGGTCCAGTCGATCGGCGTGCGCGGGCTCTTCGCCACGCTGTGGTGTGCGCTGGCGCTGCTGGCGACGGGCGCCTGGCGCAAGATGGCCTACGCGGTCCATCCCAAGGTCATGCTGCGCGGCGGCCTGGAAGCCGGCGCGGCCATCATCTACCTGATCGCGCTGTTCCAGATCCCCTTTGCGATCGCCACCGCCGTCAACCTCTCCACGCCGCTGATCCTGACGGTGCTCGCCGTCCTCATGCTCAAGGAGGATGTCCGCTGGCGGCGGTGGACCGCGGTGGGCGTGGGCTTCGTGGGCGTGCTGCTGGTGATCCAGCCGCGACCGAGCGACATCAACGGCTGGACCTGGGTGGCGCTCACCGGCACGTTTCTCGGCGCCTTTCGCGACATCATCGCGCGTCACCTGCCGCCGGCCGTGCCGACGCTGGTCGTGTCCTTCACCACGGCGATCACCGTCGCTCTCGTCGGCTGCGCCTGGGCCCTGGTCGAAGGCTGGCAGCCGATCGATGCGCGCGCCCTGGGCTACATCGTGGCGTCGTCGCTGCTGCTCGCGATCGGCTACCAGTTCCTCGTGATCGCGCTGCGCTCGGGCGGCGAGATCTCGGTCATGGGATCGTTTCGCTATTCCTCGATCCTGTGGGCGCTCGCCATCGGCTACGTCGTGTGGGGCGAGGTCCCCAACACCCTGGCGCTCGCCGGCATCGCGGTGATCGTGGGCTCAGGCCTCTACATCCTGCATCGTGAGCGGGTGTCGCGATAGCAGACCTCAGTTGTTTCAGATGCAGGAGCGTTCAACTCACGCCCCCGAGTTTGTCCAGCCGTCTCGATTGGTACGCACGTTGTCATCCCGAGCGCAGCGAGGGACCTTTGTTCGGTGGCTCTAAAGGTCCCTCGCTGCGCTCGGGATGACAATTTTTCCTATCCGAAATCGCGCGCCATTTTCCCCGGACAGTCTTGCATTCAGATGGGGAGTTACTCTACCGCGCCACCCAGGCCTCGTAGTCGCGGGCGACCTCCTCGACGGCGGTGTCGTAGAAGCGCTTGCCGTGTTCGGGCGTGGCCTGGTTGGGGTCCGAGCCGATGCGGCCGTCGGGGAAGGTGCGGCGATAATCCTCGGCGTCGGCGAAGGAGCCGTTCGGCGCGATGCGCGGCTCCATCTCCTTGCGCTGGATCGTCTCGGGATACTTGTACCAGGTGAGCGCCACCTCGGAGGCGGTGGCGTGGCTGCCCTCGCCGGTCGGATAGAGTTCGGAACTCAGCCGCTTGATGCCGGGCCCGTCCCACCAGTTGCGGAGCGCGCACTTGATGGAGGGCTGGTTGCTCATCCGCTCCATCGAACGCTCGGCATAGATCTCGGAGAAGGCCGCGGTGACGGTGGCGATGTTGCCGCCATGGCCGTTCACGAAGAAGAAGCGGGTGAAGCCGTGCCGCGCCAGCGAGACGACCGTGTCGCGCACGACGGCGATCAGGGTGGTCGGCTTCAGGGTGATGGAGCCCGCGAAGTCGAGATGATGCTGCGCCATGCCGACCGAGATGGTCGGCGCCACCAGCGCGCCCACCTTCTCGCCGGCGCCGCGGGCGATCATTTCCGCCGTCAGCGCGTCGGTGCCGATCAGGCCGGTCGGGCCATGCTGCTCGGTCGAGCCGATGGGGATGATGATGCCGGTCTTGGACTTGAGATAGTCGTCGACGAACTGCCAGGTCTTGAGCTGAAGCTGCACGAACCGAAACTCCTGTGATGTGCCCACAGGATGCGTCGCTTCGTGCAGCGAGACAAGAATGTCAGTGAGCCGATGTCAGGCTGGCACGACCTTCGCGGCCAGCCGGCGGCGGTCGAGATCGGCCAGTGCCTTGTCGCGGGCGTCGGAGATCTGCTTGGCCTCGATCGTGCAGAGTTCGCGGTCCGTCGAGCCGCAGCGCGTGTTTACGAGGTCGATTTCGGCCTTGGCGCCGGCCTCGATGCGCTGGCGGATGCCGGCATAGTGGGCGTCGCGCGCCTCGTCGCTCGGGAAGCTCGCCGGTGTCAGGATGACCATCACGCGCTCGGGGTACTTGTTGTTGGCGCCGGAGGCTGCATCGATGGCGACGCCGACCAGTCCGCCCAGCAGGATGTTGCCCACCGTGGCACCGGTGAAGCTGGCGACCAGGACCTCGTTCGACTGCTCGTAGCCCTCGAGGGTGCAGCTCAGGATGACGGTTTCCTTGGAGCGCGAGAGGCCCACCTTGCCCGGTGTCGGCTTGATGAACCCGACGGTGGCGCCCTGGCGATTGACCGTGCAGGTGGCGCCCTTCGGCTCGCTATCCACGTAGACTTCCTGGGTGGTGCCGCCGACCACCGTCGCACAAGCCGCCGTCGTCGCCAGCAGGCCGACAGCCATCATCAGGCGGCCAAGGCCCGCCACTTTCTCCAGGTTCATTCTCTCGCGTCTCCCCCTGCCGGAAGGCCCGGCGGGAGGAGTGCTACCACGAGGCGTGTGAGACAGGGAAGATCAACTATGCGATGTGCTGTCAGGATGGCAGCGGCTCGCCCAGATTGCCTTCGCTGTTGATCAGCAGCACGCGCGAGGTCGGGCCGAGGCCCAGCGCCTTGAAGGCGTCCGCGTCGGTGCAGACGCGCATCAGGCCGGCAAGGCCGGCGCAGCCCGACGGGCCGGAGATGATCGCGGGATCGTTTCCCAGCGGATTGGCGTAGAGCCGGCGGGCCGGCAGGACGCTGTCTTCCCCGATGGTCATGAACCAGTCGGCGGCCGCGCCGATGATCGGCCAGGTCACGGGCGAGATTTCGCGGCAGGCCAGTCCGCCCATCACCGTATCGGCATTGCCGCTGGCCAGCGTGGGCTTGCCGGCGAGGTTGCTCTGGAACCAGCAATCCGCGCTCTCGGGCTCGACCACGATCGAGACCGGGCGCTCGTCGCACACCGCCCAGAGATAGCCGATCACCGCCGCCGCCAGGCCACCGACGCCGGCCTGCACGAATACATGGGTGGGCGCTGCGCCCCATTGCTCGACGGCCGCCTCGTGGACCAGCACGCAATAGCCGCGCATGACGCTGCGCGGCACCTGGTCGTAGCCCTCCCACGACGTGTCGGAGATGATCGTCCAGCCGTTGGTCTCGGCCTGGCGGCGGCACTCGGCGACCGCGGTGTCGTAGTCGCCGTCGACGCGGATCACCTCGGCGCCACGCGCCCGGATGGCGGCCTCCTTCTCGGCGCTGGTGAACTTCGGCAGGAAGATCACGCAGCGATTGCCGAACAGCTTCGCGCCGGCGGCGACGGAGCGGCCGTGGTTGCCCGAGCTGGCGGCAGTGAACACGAAGCGGCCGGTGATTTCCTTGTGCTCGCCCTTCATCACGCTCTCGAAGGAGGGCGTGGAATGGTGGGCCTCGCCGACCGCGCCGGTCAGCACGTTGGCGACGGCGATCACGCCGCCCAGCGCCTTGAAGGCGCCGAACCCGAAGCGCTGGCTCTCGTCCTTGACCCGGATCTCGCCCACGCCCAGCCGCTGGGCCAGCGCCGGCAGTTCGTAGAGCGGTGTCGGTCTGTGTGCCGGGCAGGCCTTCAGCTCCTCGCACAGTTCGGGAATCCCGTTGGGATTGATCACGAACTGCTGCTCGCGACCGAAGGGCAGGGGGCGCGTGGCGCGCGGATTCTTGGTCAGCCAGGGGGTCGTCATGCCCGGGTCATAGCATGCTAAGCTCCCCAAAACGGAGTGGCCCATGAAGGTGAATGTCGAAGTGACCTGCACGCCCGAGGAGGCCCGCGCCTTCATGGGCCTGCCGGACATCAAGCCGATGCAGGATCGCATCATGAGCGAGATCGAGGAGCGCCTGCGCTCCAGCCTGGGGTCGATGAACCCCGAGACGATCTTCAAGACCTGGCTGCCGGCCTCCATGCAGGGCATGGACCAGATGCAGCAGATGCAGCAGGTCTTCTGGTCCCAGCTCGCCAACATCGCCACCGGCGGAACGGCCAAGAAGGAATAGCGAGATCATGAGCCAGCGCGACAAGCCAGCCGATCCCAGGCCCTACTACGAAGCCCACGTCTTCTGCTGCACCAACCGACGCCCGGCCGGTCACCCGCGCGGCTGCTGCGCCGAGCGCGGCGGCGAGGCCCTGCGCGACCACATGAAGAGCCGCGCCAAGGCGCTCGGCCTCAAGAACGTGCGCATCAACAACGCCGGGTGCCTCGACCGCTGCGAACTGGGGCCGACCCTCGTCATCTATCCGGAAGGGATCTGGTACCGGGTGCCGACCAAGGAAGACGTCGACGAGGTGCTGGACACCCACCTGCTCAAGGGCGGCCGGGTCGAGCGGCTGATGCTGAAGCCGGAAGACAAGTAGCCGGCGAGCATAAATTATCCGTCGTCTCAGGGCGGGGGTGTGCGGCCGCCCGTAGTCACGCGCGACGTGTCGAATATCGGCCACTATGGAAGCGGCGATCTGGAGATCACCCTGTCGACGCCGGGCGACCTGGAACGCGCGACAGCACTCCTCAAGCGCAGCTACGACGAGTCCTGACCGGTCGTCCATCGTGGACGGCCTAACGCGCGGGCCAGAGCTTCCCGCTTCAAATTCATCCACCCACCACCCTCATCCTGAGGAGCACGCCGAAGGCGTGCGTCTCGAAGGATGGGCAACAAACGTGGTGCTCGTGCCCATGCTTCGAGACGGCCCTTCGGGCCTCCTCAGCATGAGGTTGGTGGGGCGGCAATTCTATCTTGATCGGAGAGATCCTGGAGTTTCCCCGGTGCCGGTCGGGGCGTCCAACCGAAACAAACGAAATAAACGAAACAACTGTCGGGGAAACGGCCTCCCCCCGTGCGGCGATTCCCCCGGGTCGTTCTCGAAGTCAGGTCCTCGTCAGCAGCTCCGTCGCGAGGGCCGTCCATTCCTCGTCGAGCGACTGCGGCGCCACCGGCCGGCCCGCCCGCCGGTACCAGTAGCCGGCGTTCGCGAGATCGCCTTCCTGGCGGTGGAGATGGGCGTGCACGCTGTCGCAGTCGGCCTCGCCCTCGTGTGCCTGGACGCATTCGTGGGCCTGCGCCCAGTCGCCGCGGCGCGCCCACCACAGGGCCTGCAGGGCGGGGCTGGATCCGGCGGGTGGCGCGTCGGCCGTGAGGCTGGCGGCGAAGGCGTCGAGGGCGGTCATGGCGGCTCCGGCTAGCGGCGCTTCAGGCGGAAGCGCAGCAGGTGCAGGCGGTGCGAGAAGAACCCCCAGGCGGAGAATTTGAGATAGCGTTCATAGCGCCGCGTCTGCTCCTTGCCGACCATCTCGAGCGCTTCGGCCCGCCGGTTCTTGAGATTGGCCGCCCAGATCTCGCAGGTCCGGCCATAGTCGGTGCGGTCGTTGCGGAAGCGCTCGACCTCGAAGATCCCGTTGGCGGCGGCCAGGATCTCGGGCAGGCGCGGCAGTTCCGATTCGGGAAAGATGTCTTCGACCAGGGGACCCATCGGCACTTTGTCGTCGGGATCGCCATAGGCGATGGTCTGCAAGGTCATGCGCGCATCGGGCGCCAGCATGTCGTGGCAGCGCGTGAAGAAGTGGCGGTAGATCGCGGTCTTGGTGGCCGCATCGTCCTTGGGCTTGGTGAAGTGCTCGAACGCGCCGACCGAGATGATGGCGCCGTAGGGCTCGGCCGGCCGGTGGTCGGCCCAGCTCTCGACGCGGATCTCGACGGGCGGCGAGCCGGCGTCGCGCAGCGCGGCGCGAGCGAGTTCGGCCTGGGCATCGCTCAGGGTCAGTCCGACGCCGCGCTGCAACGGCTCGGCGCCGGGCGCCCGCGTGGCGACCGCGGCGCGCAACATGCCGCCCCAGCCGCAGCCGATGTCGAGCAGGGAGGTCGCGCGGTCGGCGCCGGCGTGGCGCAGGTGCCAGTCGATCTTGCGGCGCTGGGCATCGGCGAGGGAGGCGGTGTCGTCCTCGTCGCGCCACATCGCCGAGGAGTAGGTCATCGTCTCGTCGAGCCACAGCCGATAGAAATCGTTGCCGACGTCGTAGTGCGAACGGATGGCCTCCGGCGAGGCGCCGGCAGCCTGAGCGCTTTGAGTGGTCATGGGCGCACCATAGGCCATTCGCCGACGCAGCGGACCACCCGGTTTTTGCGACATTCGGGTTATTGCATCGGGGAAAAGTTTGTCCCAGAAATACGCGCTGTTCGATGCACGAGGCAGCATCTACTCGCGTTTTTCGTGCAAGAAAATCGGGACTGGCAGCAGGCAGGATTGCTCCCGCATGACGACGACGGATGTACCGCAGGGCGTTGGCCAGAAGGGCCGCTTCTATCTCACGAAGAATATCTGGGTGCCCCAGGAGCCACTCGAGAATCTAAATCTCAGGCTCTCGGACTGGATTCTGCAGAACATGCCCAGGCTGCCGCTGGCCGGCGAGGAGGCGTTGAAGTCGTTTCCGTTCCTGGCCGAGCTCAGGAAGCGCCACGACAAGATCAAGGCCGACCTCGCCTACCTGCTCAGCCATCACGAGGAAATCCCCACCCTGCACGAGGTCCATCCGCGCGACCTCTACGTGCCGGGTCGCGCCTGGCGCACCTTCATCCTGAAGATCTACGGTCACGAGATCACGGAGAACACGGCAGCGGTTCCCGACACGATGGCGGCCATCAACCGGATACCCGGGGTGCACACGGCCCTGTTCAGCATCCTGGCCGGGCGGGCCGAGATCGAGCCCCATCGCGGCTCCGCGGCGGGCGTCGTGCGCTTCCATTACCCGCTGATCGTGCCGAGCGAGCCGGAGAAGTGCTGGATCGAGATCGGCGGGCACCATTTCTTCTGGGAAGAAGGCGTGCCGCTGGTGTTCGACGATACGCGCGAGCATTGGGTCAAGAACCAGACCGACGAGACGCGCGTCGTACTGATCATCGACTTCAACGCCGACATGCCGTTTCCGGTGAACCTCTATACCGGGCTGCGCTACGCGCTCGGCCGACGCAGCGCCGAGGTGAAGGCGGTCATCGACCGCGCCGCAATCGGCGTGCCGCCGCGCAGCGCGGGCAACGGCGCGGCGTAGGGTACTTCCCGTGGTCCTGAGCGGAGCCGCCCGCAGGGCGGCGCAGTCGAAGGACGACGGAATTGGTTGTTGTTTGGCTTGAACTCTACTCGATCAGTTCGGCGAGGCGCTTGATGATGCGGGTCGGCTTGGCCGTCGCGTTCGCGGGCACGCCGGCGTCGAACGGGTCGTACCAGATGCCGCACATGCCCAGCGCCTGCGGCGCCACCACTTCCCATTCGTAGTTGTCGCCGACCATCCAGGCGTCTTCCGGGCCGACGCCCAGCCGCTCCAGCGCGTGGCGGTAGACCGCCAGTTCGGGTTTGCCCTGGCCGAATTCGCCCTCGATCTGGATGTGATGGAAGCGATGGGCGAGTTCGAACCGCTCGATCTTGGCCCGCTGAGTCTCGCCCGCGCCGTTGGTCACGAGCGCCAGCCGGACGCCGGCATCGCGCAGCGCGTCCACCGTGGCATGGGCGTCGGGGTAGAGCCGGTATTCCTGGCGCCTCAGTTCCGTGAAGGAATCGGCGATGCGGTCGGCCAGCGCGTCATCCTCGCGGCCGAGCCGGCCGAGCCCGCGCCGGACCGAGAGACGCCGCGCGCCGGCGATGTCGAGCCGCCACTTCGCGGCCTCGGCCCGGTCGTTCCAGAAGGCCCGCGCCTCCTCCATGATGGCCGTGCGCACGCGCGCGATGGACGCCTCGTCATGGGCGTCGAGATGGGCGGAAAAGACATGGAGCAGGCGCGTCCACGCCTCCTCGGGCTGGGCGTAGGCGCGGATCAGCGTGTCGTCCATGTCGAACAGTATCGCGCGGGGGAGGCCCGCTTTGGGAAGATCGGCCATGTCAGTTCGTCGGCTGGCCGGCGAAGGTAGAGGGGGCGGGACTGACGACCACGCCGCGGTCGCCCTGGATCTCGATCACGGCGAGCGCCCGCTCGGAGCGGCCGTCGGGCAGGAAGCGGAAGATGCCGTCGACACCCGACCATCCGTTTGGATTGGCGATCGCCTCGGCCGAGAAGTCGCCGCCCGGCTTCAGCCGCGCGAGCTGGCCGGCAAGCCCCACACCGTCGTAGGCGAGCGTCGCCAGCCGGTGCGGCGGCCGGCCATAGGTCGAAACGAACCGGCGCTCGAAGTCGGCACGTTTTGCCGGATCGGGCGCGGCGTACCAGGCGCCGCGCAGCATGGTCTCCGCGCCGACGCCGGGGAAATCCCACACGCCCGTGCCGATGAGCTGGATGGCGCGGCCGTCGAGGCCGTTGGTGGCGAGGGAGGCGAGCGCGGTCGACAGGAGGGGCGGCGCCACCGGCACGAGGACCGCGACCTTGCTGCTTTCCCCCTCGGTCCGGGCCGAAGCGGCGAGCAGCCGGGCCTGCGCCGGGATGTCGGCGCCGTTGGGGTCGAAGAACTCGCGGCCGACCACGGTGCCGCCGCGCCGCGTGACATAGGTCTCGAGCGTGCTCGACATCTGCTGGCCGTAGGGCGTCTGCGGCGCGAAGGTCGCGAAGCGGCGGATGCCGGCCTCGAAGGCATGGTCGACCACGCGCCGGACCTGCGGCGGGGCGGCGATGCCCATGATCCAGACGCCGCGCTGAGCCACCTGCTCGTCGTTGGAGAAGGCCACCACGTTCATGCCGCCCTGGTTGACCAGGGGCACCAGGGCCGAGGCCGACGTCCCGTAGAGCGGTCCCAGGACGAGGGCCGCCCCGTCGAGCCGGGCCTTGCGGTAGGCCTCGATGGCGGTGTCGGCGCTCTCGCCGCTGTCATAGGCCGACAGGGCGATATCCTTGGAGCCGGTGTCGAACAGCGCCATTTCGGCCGCCTGCTGCATGGCCTGCCCGATCGGCGCGGCACGACCGCTGAGCGGCAGCAGGAGGGCAATGCGCGCCTTGCCGGACGCGGTCAGCGGGGAACCGGCCTTGGGCGTGACAGTCACCGCCTGCGCCGTCCTCGTGCTAGGCTTGGGCGGCTCGCTGCAGGCGCCCACCAGAAGGGCGGCAGTGGCAAGCGCAATGAATGACCTACGCATCGGCGCGTACTCCGGCGATCGGAAACAGATGGACTTGGACGAACGACCCCAAGCTACCGGTGGGCAGCCCCCGCGTAAACCGCCGCTCGCTCCGGGGCTGCATATTGTTGCCACACCCATCGGCAACATGCGCGACATCACGCTGCGCGCGCTCGACGTGCTGCAAGCGGCCGACCTGATCGCCTGCGAGGATACCCGCGTGTTCGCCAAACTCGCGACCCACTACGGCATTTCCGCCCCAACCGTGTCCTACAGCGACGCCACGCAGGACAAGTCCGAGCCGCGTCTCGTGCGGGCGCTGGCCGCCGGCAAGAGCGTCGCCCTGGTTTCGGATGCCGGCATGCCGCTGATCTCCGATCCGGGCTATCGGCTGGTGCGGGCGGCGGTCGAGGCCGGCCATCCGGTCACCTCGGCGCCGGGCCCCTCGGCCGTTCCAATGGCGCTGGCCCTGTCGGGACTGCCGACCGACCGCTTCTTCTTCGCGGGCTTCCTGCCGGCCAAGGCGACGGATCGGCGGCGTGCCATCGGCGAGGTGGCGTCCATTCCGTCGACCCTCGTGTTCTTCGAGGCGCCGCATCGCCTGCCTGAGTCGCTGGCCGATCTGGTGGACCTGCTGGGCGATCGCCCGGCGGCCGTGGCGCGCGAGCTCACCAAGCTGTTCGAGGAGGTCCGCCGTGCCCCGCTCGGCGCGCTGGCGGCCCACTACGCCAGCCATCCCGACGTGAAGGGCGAGATCGTGATCGTGATCGGTGCGCCCTCCGCCGACACGGAGCGCAGCGCCGGCACCGTCGACGATGCCTTGCGGGAGGCGATGACGGGGGCGTCGGTGAAGGATGCCGCGGCCGAGGTGGCGGCGCGCTACGGGCTGAAGCGGCGCGACGTCTATGCCCGCGCCCTCGAGCTGAAGCGCGGCGCGCCGTGACGACCAAGGCCCGCCAGAAGGCCTACCGCATGGGTCATGCCGCCGAATGGCGGGCGGTATGGCGGCTACGGCTCGGCGGCTACACGATCCTGGTGCGGCGCTACAAGACGCGGCTGGGCGAGATCGACATCGTGGCGCGCCGCGGCAGCGTGCTGGCCTTCGTCGAGGTCAAGGCGCGCGGCGATTTCGTGAAGGCGGCCGACGCGCTGGGGGATCGTCAGTTCGGCCGCGTGTCGCGCGCCGCCAGCCTGTTCATCGCCCATCATCCGCGCTATGCCGCCTGCTCGGTGCGCTTCGATGCGGTGCTGGTCGGTGGCGTGTGGCCGCGCCACCTGCCCGACGTCTGGCAAGCGCCGGAGTGATTCGTGACGGATGATCTGACGAATGACCTGGGGCGACTGAAGGATCTTTGTGCCGGCGACGGCGAGCGGATCGACCTGCTCGAGGCGGGATTCCTGCTGAGCGTCCTCGGCGGCGGGGCGCCGACGGACCTTGCGCCCTTCCGCCAGCATGTGACGGCAATGACCGACGACCTGGCGGATCTGGTGCATCGGCGCGGTGCGACGCCGGAAGCGCTGTCGGCGGTGATCGCGCGGTCCTACGCCTATCGCGGCGACAGCGAGACCTACGACGACCTGCAGAACGCCGACCTGGTGCGCGTCATCGAGCGCCGCAAGGGCCTGCCCGTCGCGCTGTCGATCCTCTACCTGCATGTCGCCCGCGCCCAGGGCTGGCAGGCCGAGGGCCTGGCGTTCCCGGGTCATTTCCTGATCCGCATCGGTATCGACGGCGCCCGCCATGTCATCGATCCCTTCCACGAGGGGGCCGTGCGCGAGGCCGCGGATCTGCGCAGGCTCCTGCGGCAGGTCCTGGGCCCCGACGCCGAACTCGCGCCGGCTCATTTCGATGCCGTCTCCGACCGCGACGTGCTGCTGCGACTTGAGAACAACGTGCGGCTGCGCCTCGCCAGACGCGAGGACTGGCACGGGACGGCGCGCTCGCTCGACCGTATGCTGGCGATCGCGCCGGACCGGATCGAACTGCTGTTCGAGGCCGGCCAGCTCAATGCACGCCTCGACAAGCGGCGGGCGGCCATCGCGGCCTATGAACGCATCCTCGAACTCGACGGCGACGACGACCTCCGCCGGCAGGCCTCGGCCCTGTTGCAGGAACTGCGACGCGGCCTTAACTGAAACCACTCGACCTCAGCCCCGCCAGTCAGGATTCCGCCATGAAGCTCAACGTCGCCATCCAGATGGACCATGTCTCGACGATCGACATCGACGGCGATTCGACCTTCGTGCTGGGGTTGGAGGCCGAGAAGCGCGGCTATGCGGTCTGGCACTATACGCCGCCCGACCTGATCTTCCGCGACCGCAAGGTGATGGCACGCGCGCAGCCGTTGAAGCTGCGCCGCGAGAAGGGCAACCATTTCACGCTCGGCGCGCCCGAGATGATCGATCTGTCGACCTTCGACGTCGTGCTGCTGCGCCAGGACCCGCCGTTCGACATGTCGTACATCACGACGACGCACCTGCTCGAGCACATCCATCCGAAGACGCTGGTGGTCAACGATCCGGCCAGCGTGCGCAACGCGCCGGAGAAGCTGTTCGTCACGCATTTCGACAATGTGATGCCGCCGACGCTGATCACCGCCGATGCGCGCGCGCTGCGCGAGTTCCGCGACGAGCATCAGGACATCATCCTGAAGCCGCTGTTCGGCAACGGTGGCGCCGGCGTCTTCCGCGTTCGCCCCGACGACGAGAATTTCGCGTCGCTGCTGGAGATGTTCTCGCAGCGCAGCCGCGAGCCGGTGATCGCCCAGCGCTACCTTCCCGAGGTCCGCAAGGGCGACAAGCGCATCATCCTGATCGACGGCAAGCCGGTCGGCGCGATCGATCGGGTTCCGGCGGCCGGCGAGGCGCGCTCCAACATGCATGTCGGCGGCAAGGCGGTTAAGGCGTCTCTCACCAAGCGTGACATCGAGCTGTGCGAGACGATCGGCCCGGAGCTCGCCCGGCTCGGCCTGATCTTCGTCGGCATCGACGTGATCGGCGACTATCTCCCCGAGATCAACGTCACCTCGCCGACCGGCCTGCAGCAGATCAATCGCTTCGACGGCGTCTCGCTGGAGGCGCAGATCTGGGACCGTGTCGAGGTCCGCTATCAGGAAACCCGCGGGAGATAGCCATGATCCGACGTGCTTTTCTTGCCCTCTCGATGACCGTTCCGGCAGGCGCCGCGCTCGCGCAGTCCAGCTCGGACGTGTTCGGCCAGAAGCAGATCGTCAAGTCAGTCATCGAGGGCGACGAGGAGAAGGTGCGGCAGGCCCTGCTGAAGCAGGAGAGCCCGAACCAGACCGCCAACAACGGTCAGCCGCTGCTGATCGTGGCGGTCCGTGCCGGACACATTCCGGTGGTCGAGACCCTGCTCAAGGGCGGTGCCATTCCCGATGCGACGGATCGCGAAGGCTACACGGCGCTGATGCGCGCGGCCGAAAAGGGGGATGTCGAGATCGCGGACATCCTGCTGCGTCGCAACGCAAGCACGCGCGGACAGAATCGCCAGGGCCAGACAGCGCTGATGATCGCCTCGGGGCGTGGCTATGCCGAGATCGTGCGGCTCCTCCTCGACAAGAAGGCCGACCCCAATTCGCGCGACTTCACCGGCCGCACCGCGCTGGCCTACGCCAGGCAGAACAACCGCGGATCCGTCGAGGCGATGCTGCGCAAGGCCGGCGGCAAGGAATGACGCCGGGCGGGGCGGCCCCGATCCGGGTGACCGGTTCGCTGGCGATCGACCCGGACGAGATCCAGGAAAGTTTCGTGCGCGCCGCCGGTCCCGGCGGCCAGCACGTCAACACCACGTCGACGGCGGTGCAGCTTCGTTTCGACGTCCGCCGTTCGCCGTCGCTGCCCGACGATGTGCGGCAGCGGCTGGAACGCCTGGCGGGCCGGCGCCTGACGCGCGACGGCGTGCTGGTGCTGGTGGCCCAGGGCCATCGCAGCCAGTTGCGCAACCGCGAGGAGGCGCTCGCCCGCCTGATCGAGCTGGTTCGCGAGGCGACCCACAAGCCGGTGCCGCGCGTGAAGACCAAGGTGAGCCGCGCGGCGAAGCGCCGCCGGGTCGACGACAAGAAGCGTCACGGCACTGTCAAATCCCTGCGGAAGGCCCGGTCATCGGACGACTGACGGCGCGTGGAAGGTTGGCTACTGTCGCAGCCGAAACCAGATGAGGTGCCTCGTGGCAGACGTTCGCAAAGAGACAGACAGCCTTGGAGAGGTGAGCGTTCCGGCCGACAAGCTCTGGGGGGCGCAGACACAGCGGTCGCTGGAGCATTTCAGCATCGGCAAGGACCTGATGCCGCGCGAGATGATCACCGCCTATGCGACCCTGAAGAAGGCCTGCGCCAACGCCAACCATGACGGCAAGCGACTGGACGACGAGGCGCACAAGCTGATCCTCGAGACCTGCGACGAGATTCTCGCCGGCCAGCACCACGACATGTTTCCGCTGCACGTCTGGATGACCGGCAGCGGCACGCAGTTCAACATGAACGTGAACGAGGTGATCTCGAACCGCTGCTGCCAGCTCGCGGGCACGCCGCTCGGCTCGAAGACGCCGGTGCATCCCAACGATCACGTGAACATGTCGCAGTCCTCCAACGATTCGTTCCCGTCGGTCATGTACATCGCCGCCGCGGTGAACACGAAGGAGCGCCTGCTGCCGTCGCTGCAGGCGCTGCACGACGCGATCGACGCCAAGGCGAAGGCATGGAAGGACATCGTCAAGATCGGCCGCACCCATATGCAGGATGCGACGCCGATCACGCTCGGCCAGGAATGGTCGGGCTATGCCGGCATGCTGGCCGACAATATCGAGAGGATCGAGGATGCGCTGAAGGGCGTCTATCGCCTGGCGCTGGGCGGTACGGCGGTCGGCACCGGCATCAACGCGGCCCCCGGCTTTGCCGAGGCGGCGGCGGCGGAGATCGCCAAGCTGACGGGCCTGCCGTTCGTGACGGCGCCCAACAAGTTCACCGTGCAGGGCGCGCACGATGCCCTGGTCCAGCTCTCGGGCGCGTTCCGCACGCTCGCGGTCTCGCTCTACAAGATCGGCAACGACATCCGCCTGATGTCCTGCGGCCCGCGCGCCGGCTTCGCCGAACTGCACATCCCGGAGAACGAGCCGGGCTCCTCGATCATGCCGGGCAAGGTCAACCCGACCCAGGCCGAGGCGCTGACCATGATCGCGGTGCAGGTCATGGCCAACGACGTGGCGGTCGGCTTCGGCGGCGCCAGCGGCTATCTCGAGATGAACGTCTACAAGCCGCTGATGATCTACAACGTCGCGCATTCGATCACGCTGATGACCGACGGCTGCGCCAACTTCCGCAAGTTCCTGGTCGAGGGCACCCAGCCCAACCTCAAGAAGATCAAGGAGTATGTCGATCGCTCGCTGATGCTGGTGACGGCGCTGGCGCCGGTGATCGGCTACGACAAGGCCTCCAAGATCGCCCACTACGCGATCGACCACGACCTCACCCTGAAGGAGGCCGCGCTGAAGCTGGAGTACGTGACGGAGGCCGAGTTCGACAAGGTCGTCGATCCGTCGAAGATGGTGCACCCCTACGTCGCGACGGAGTAGGCGCGGGCAAGACGAGGGCACTTCCCCTTTGCGGAGCCCGCAAAGGGGAAGAGTTCTGAGTCCAGGCGCTAGAGGCTCTCCGTTTCAGGACCCCCTCATCCTGAGGAGCGGCCGCAGGCCGCGTCTCGAAGGATGGGTGACAGACGGGGTGCTCGTGCCCATGCTTCGAGACGCGCTCTTTCGGAGCGCTCCTCAGCATGAGGTTGGTGTTGGTGATTCGATCGGGCTCGGAAAGACTCTAGCGCTCGTAGCGCCACTGCCGCTCGGTGAGAAAGCGGGAGGCGATCAGACCCATCGCCATGCCACCGACCGCGAAGCCACAGGTCGCGGCGGCCTCGACCGCCGACAGCGCCTTGCCCTGGTTCAGGAACACGATCGTCTGGAAGGCGAACAGACCGGGCGTCATCATGATGATACTGGGCACCGTCAGCGCGATGCGTGGCGCGTGCAGGCGACCGCGTACCAGCGACGCGCCCAGCCCGACCGCCAGCGCGCCGAAGAATGTCGCCTGTGGCAGGGCAAGACCGAAATCGTGCAGGCCGAGCCGTACCTCGTTCCCGACCATCGACAGCAGCGCCACCGCGAGAACCGTGCGATGCGGGTTGTTGAACAGGATGCCGTAGCCATAGCCGCCGGCGAAGCAGGCGAGCGCCCGCCCCAGCACGGTGAGCGGCTCGATCGCGCCGGGCGGCGGCGCGGCGGGCGCCGGCGCGAGGCCGGCCAGCATCGCCACGACCGACATGCCGCAGGCGGCGCTCAAGGTCAGCAGCACGCCGTAGAACAGACGCGTTACGCCGGCCCGGGTCTGGTGCTGCGTCAGGTCGAGCAGCGCGGCGACCAGGGGGAAGCCCGGCACCAGGAACAACACCGACGAGATGAAGCCGATCGCGTGGGCGAAGGCGAAGGTATGCACCCCGAAGCCCATCACGATCAGGCAGTAGAGGCCGGATGCCAGCACGGCGCACAGCGCGGTCATGGCGAACTGGTTGAAGCCCTGGCGCGACAGCAGGGTCCGGGCCGCCTGGCCGATACCCCCGCTGACCGCCGCCGCACCGGTCGCCAGCAAGTCGCCACCGTTGAGGTAGCAGAAGGCCGTCGAGGCGACCGCCATCGACAGGGCGACCGGCAGCAGCCCGTGCAACGGGGGCGCCTTCTCGATCCCGTCGAGCTCGGCTCGCAGCGTCGCCGTGTCGAGGCCGGGAGCGGCGCGGAGCGTCAGCGATTCCAGGGCGGCGATCTTCGAGGCATCGACGCCGGGCGGACCGATCTCGCGTGCCAGTGTCGTGGCCTCGCCTCCGGTCCACGCCGTCGCGGCCAGGCCGACGGTCGACAACTCGACCTCGAGCCGCTCGATGCCGAGCGCATGGGCCAGGCGACGCATGGCATCGCGCACCCGGAACGCCGTATCGCCGGCGCGCAGCATCAGCGCGCCGAACCGCAGCAGGACGTCGAGGGTCTCGGTGAGCGGCGCCCGCGGATCGGTCATCAGACCGTATGCAGGCCCAGCACTTCGGCTGTGTCCTTGCGCACGCGCTCGACCAGCGCGGCGTCCGTCTTCAGGTCCTGGCCGTAGGAGGGGATCATCTCCTTCAGCTTGGGCACCCAGTGGCCGACCAGCTCCTCATGGAAGCAGGTCTCGAGCATGTGGACCATGATCCAGACGGCGGTCGAGGCGCCGGGCGAGGCGCCCAGCAGGGCCACGATCGTGGAGTCCGCCGAATGCACGATCTCGGTGCCGAACTCCAGCTTGCCGGTGCGCGCCATGTCCTTCCTGATGATCTGGACGCGCTGGCCGGCGACGTCGAACTCCCAGTCCTTCTCGTCGACGGCGGGATAGAACTCGCGCAGCGCATCGAAGCGGTGCGACTTGGTCTGCAGCACCTGGCCGACGAGATATTCCTCGAGCGGGAGGTTGTCGCGCGCCACGGCCAGCAGCTGCAGGAGATTGTCGGGCCGCAGCGACAGCGGCAGGTCGAACATCGAGCCGTGCTTCAGGAACTTGGTCGAGAAGCCGGCGAAGGGTCCGAACAGGAGCCAGCGCTTGCCGTCGACGTAGCGCGTGTCGAGGTGGGGCACCGACATCGGGGGCGATCCGCTGGCCGCCATGCCGTAGACCTTGGCCAGGTGGCGGGTGGCGATTTCCTGCTGGCCCGAGCGCAGCCAGATGCCGCTCACCGGGAAGCCGGCAAAGCCGTCGGCTTCGGGGATGCCGGATTTCTGCAGCAGGGTGAGCGCCGCGCCGCCGGCGCCGAGGAAGACGTAGCGCGCGCCGATCGTCTTCCTGGCGTGGGTCTTCTCGTCCTTGACGTCGAGCGTCCAGCCGCCGTCGGCGCGGCGCTGAAGGCCGGTCACCTCCTGCGAGAACTCGATCGAGAATCCGTCCTGACGGCGGAGGTAGTTCAGCAGGTTGGTGGTGAGCGTGCCGTAGTTCACGTCGGCGCCGGTTATCATGCGCGTAGCGGCGACGGGCTGCTTGGGATCGCGGCCTTCCATGATCAGCGGTGCCCATTCGCCGATCTGCTTGTGATCCTCGGAATATTCCATGCCGCGGTAGCAGTGATGCGCGCTCATCGCCGCGTGGCGCTTCTTCAGGAAGGCCTGGCGGTCGGCGCCGATCACGAAGCTCATGTGCGGCACGGGATGGATGAAGGAGTCGGCCCGCTCGATCGCGCCCTTCCGGAGCAGGTACGACCAGAACTGCCGCGACATGTCGAACTCGACATTGACCTCCAGCGCCCGGGAGATGTCGACGCTGCCGTCGGCGCGCTGCGGCGTGTAGTTCAGCTCGCAGTTGGCGGCATGACCCGTGCCGGCGTTGTTCCACGGGCCCGAGCTTTCCTGCGCCTCGCCTTCCAGCCGCTCGAGGATCTTGATCCTGAGATGGGGCTGCAGCTCCTTGAGGAAGGTGGCCAGCGTCATGCTCATGATGCCGGCGCCGACCAGGACGACGTCGAAGTCGCCGGAATGATTGTCTGCCATGGAACTCTCCTAACGGCGTTCTTCGGGGGTGGCGCGCTTGAACGGCACCGGCGCGTCCTTGCCCAGCACGACGTAGAGGCGGCGCCATGGCTGGTCGTCGACCAGCCTCCAGGTGTGGCCGCCGCCGGTCGTGTCCTCGGCCAGCAGGATGTCGCCGGGTGCGAGGACGAAGTGCTGGCCGCCGCGGGTGCTGAAATCCAGTGTACCGCTCAGGGTGACGACAAGCTGTCGCACCGGAGCGGTGTGCCAGGCATAGGTGCCGCCGGGCTGGGTTTCCTGCAGCGAGGCGCTGGCGACTTCGATCTTGCCGCTGAGCAGGTCGCCATGCGCGCCCGGCTTCAGATCGATCCAGCCTTCCTCGACGTGAGAATTCTGGTCATCGCCCGTCCAAATCCGCACGCACCGAATCATGCTACCGCCTTGAATTTGCAGTGTTTGGTCAAACTAGTACGCGGCCCTTCGACTGGCAACAAAACGGTCGATGCATTGAGGCAGACCAAACGATACCGTCTCGAACGCCGACGACGCGGAGGGGGGAGATTACGGAATGGCGACGCTTTTGGTGAAGAACGCACTCGTCGTCACGATGGACGACCAGCGCCGCGAGCTTGCCGACGGCGGGCTCTATGCGGTCGATGGCGTCATCCGGCAGGTCGGCCCCAGCACGTCTCTGCCCGGCACCGCCGATTCGGTCATGGACCTCGCCGGTCATATCGTCCTGCCGGGACTGATCAACGCCCATCATCACCTCGACCAGACTCTGACCCGCGCCCTGCCGGCGGCGCAGAACAACAATCTCTTCCGCTGGCTACAGGCTCATTACCGCCTGTGGGCGGCGCGCACGCCGGAGGCCAGCCGGACGGCGACGCTCGTGGGATGCGCCGAACTGGCGCTGTCGGGCTGCACCACGGTGTTCGATCACGCCTATGTCTTCCGCAACGGCTGCGCGGTCGACGACCAGATCGCGGCGGCCAAGGAGATCGGCATCCGCTTCGCCGTCTCTCGCGGCTCCATGTCGCTCGGCCAGTCGAAGGGCGGCCTGCCTCCGGATTCCTGCGTCGAGGACGAGGACGAGATCCTGAAGGATTGCGAGAGGGTGATCGGCCGCTATCACGATGCCCGGCCGGGTTCGATGACGCAGATCGTGCTGGCGCCCTGCTCGCCCTTCTCGGTGACACCGGAGTTGCTGCGCCAGTCGGCAACGATGGGACGGCGCGAGGGCGTCCGCCTGCACACGCATCTCTGCGAGACGCTCGACGAGGAGCGCTACACGCTGCAGCGCTGGGGCATGCGGCCCGTCGAATACATGCGCTCCGTCGACTGGGCCGGCGACGATGTGTGGTACGCCCACGCCATCCACGTGAACGATGCCGAGATCCTCGAGTTCGCCCGCGCAGGCATCGGCGCCTGCCACTGCCCCTGCTCGAACATGCGGCTGGCCTCGGGCATCGCGCCGGTGATGAAGTATCGCCGCGCCGGCGTGAAGGTCGGCATCGGCGTCGACGGCTCGGCCAGCAACGACGGCAACCACATGCTGGGCGAGGTGCGCCAGGCTATGCTGCTCGCCCGCCTGCAGATCGGCCTGCGCCCGCCGGAAGGTCCCGACACGACCCTCTCGACGTCAGACCCGAGCCGCGACGACGAATGGATGACCGCCCGCCAGGCGCTCGAACTCGCCACCCTGGGCGGCGCCGCGCTGCTGGGGCGCGACGATATCGGCGCCCTGGCCGTCGGCAAGCAATGCGATTTCTTCGCGCTCGATCTCAACAGCCTGGCCTATGCCGGCGCCCTCGCCGATCCCGTGGCGGCCACGCTGTTCTGCGCCCCGCAGACGGCGCGTCACACGGTGGTCGGCGGAAAGCCGATCGTGCGCGACGGCAGGGTCGTGACCATCGACGTCGAACGCACGGTGGCCGAACACAACCGGCACGCCGCCAGGCTCGCATCGCTGGTTTGAGGCGTACCCCGCAACAAGGCGGGACAACCCGAACCGGGCCGCGGACCGCAGTCCCACCGACACGCGGGTCAGGGGTCGGCGGCCTCGGTGGTCTTGCCTTGCGTCCTGGCGAAGCGAACGAGTTCCTCGAAGTGCTTCGCCAGCGCGGCACGCTCTTCGATCTGGAGATCGCGGAAAGACATGTAGCTTGCGCGCTGGCCGCGCCATAGCAGCAGCACCATGAACACGGTGACCAGGATGATCGCCAGGACCGCCAGGGCGAGCGACAGGGTCTTGTCCCATATCGGGGCCATGAGCGCGCTGACGTCGGTCTTGGCGACCACGAACCACGGCACGCCCGTGACATGGTGGGACGCCGAGAACACGTGGACGCCGCGATAGTCCAGTCCCTCGCGCACGGCATCGCCGTGGAGAATGGCCTGGGCCTCCGGCAGTCCGGTTCGCGTCATGGGCAGGCGGTGTGACAGGGGCACCGTCTGCTTGTTGTCGAGCAGGCTCGGGGCCGTCAGGTAGATCAGGTCGTCGCCGTCGCGGCGGACCAGCACCACCTCCGAGCCCGGGCTATCGGTGGGCCACGTGGCAACCTGCCGGAAGAGTTCGCGGGTGGGATCGACCGTGAGAACGACCACCACCATCCTCGGTGGACCGGTTCCGTCCCCAGGATCGACCGGAACGACGAAGGCCATGCGCAACAGCGGTTTCGGTCCGCCCACCTGGTGCACGTCGATGATCTGGAACCGCACGGGCGAGGTCTTGAGGGCCAACACGGCCTTCAACGTCTCCGCGTCGGGGGTGGCATCTTCGCCGAGACCGATCAGCACCTTGCCGTCCGGTGCGAGGACGCTGACACCGGTCCGGTCGGGCGTGCCCGCCAGCACCCCGCCCAGCAGGACGTCGAGGATCTGCCGCCCTTCACCCTCCATGGCCAGAGCATTGAGTGGCAGCGTCTTGATCGCCTGGGCAAGAGCCTGGGTATCCATCGTATGCTGGAGGAGCCATCGGTCGACCTGCTGGGCCCGGAGCCGGGCGATGCCCACCGCCGGCCTTCGCCCAACGAAGATTAGAGTAAAAGCGTGGCTTGAGATGACTTTGCGCATTGTCTGACTAGGATTGCCTATGAGCGACGAAGAACGAACCCATCTAGTCCGAGTGCTCCGCGAGGCTATTGCCGCGGACGAGCCGACCACGCTGATTGGCAGGCCGTCTTCCAAGTATCGAGACATCGCTAAGGCTGGGATCGAAGTGTGCGCTTCATTCACGGCCATCGAGAATCAGAACGTCTACTCTGCGCTTTCCCTGATCCCAGTGCACTCCGATTATCTGTCTCGCGTCATCTACTTTCACGGCGAAACCGCTGAGGAGCAGGCCGATTGGTTGCTCCGTATGATGCGAACAACCGTTGCCGATGGGTACTTCGTCGCCGCGATCTGGGGTATCGCTCTTACCGAGACCATTGATCTCTCACCGACCGCGCGCCTCATTCCGTTTTCGGAACTGCGAGAGTCCGTGGTTAAGCGGATACTGATAGAGCGGGCTAAGAGGCGGAAGACGGTATCTCATTGGCTAGCGTCGCACGCGTTCCAAGTGCCTAGTGCGGCCTATGTTGAACTGATCAAGGACGTACCCTACATCGGTCTCACCGCTAGATCGGACGAAATGGTCGTCGAGGCGTTTGAACGTGGCGTTTCAGTATGGCCTCTGGTGGAAATGCTCGGCGCTGGTCGATCACTCGTATTCGCGAGTTGGTTTGAATACGTCGATGAGACGCTGGATGTCTCCGCTTACGAAAACCATCTATCGTTTTACCACCCCGAGGTCGCTCCATACCTGGATCGACCTATTCCAGTCGATGCCGAACAGTTTCGCGCCGAGCTTGCGGCATTCGCGGCACTTCCGGGGCCAGCTCGCGCCCGGCTGATTAGAGCAGCCAAGCGATTTTCTCTCAGCCTATGCCGGTTTCAGATTATTGATCGCACGCTGGACTTAGCATTGGGCTTTGAAATCATGTTGAGCGGGGGTAGCGAGAGCGTAGGCGGAACTACGTGGAAGCTCGCCGTTCGCTGTGCTCAGTTGGTCGGTGGAGATCTGGAAGATCGCATCCGCATTCGGAAGCAGATCAACGATTTTTACCAGCATCGGAGCCGGGCTTCACACGGGAGCGAGCCTGACATTCCTCAAGGTGATGTGGACGCAGCCACTGAACTGTTCAAGCAGACGTTTCGCGCCTTGGTGCGACTGGGGAAGGAGCCGATTTGGAACGAGATCGAGCTAGGGTCTGCTCATCGCTGACGCGATCCGCAATCGCTCACTGTTTATCCGGTCAGTCCTCAGTTTTGGGTTCACTCATATATACGCGCAATCAATTGCGATGAACGCCTTGCTACAGGAGGCGCTGGCAAAGCCGCGTTAGGATCAGGAGTAAGATCAGCGTCTGGGGCGCGAACAAGACCCTGAAACAGAGACCGCAATGGGTGAAGGCGTGCTACCAAGGATGCTCATTGCTTTAGCGCACACGGATCGCTGGTGGGGGTGTCCACTTGTCGCAATTTGATGAAACGTACTCTGACGATGCAAGCTGGGTTTTTGCCTTACCCCATCGCATGGTCAATCTGCGAGACGGCGTCGGTTTGGGAAGCGGCTCATGCTATACCACTCAAAGGAAGCAGCGTGATCAACGACTACGAAAATGCGGAATGGGATCCGAGCGGATGGTCGCCAGTATTTGACGCCTATAATGAGTTAGTCGGATTTACGCGTCTACAACTCGCAGTCGGCAAGTTTTTTATGGCTCGCCCCGTCTCTCCTCGTTGGAGTGGGGTCGACGAAGCGCAAAATCAGTACGACGTCGGCACTATGCAACTGCTCGGGCAGGCGACGCGCGTCGTGCGTGAGCGGCCCGACGGTTCAACCTATTTTGCCTTTCGAGTGTTTCCGGGGGACGGTGATCCTGCCGATCTACCTAACTACTTCCCGATCTAAGCGGGCGTGACGTAAAGCTCTTCTATTGTTGAAAAAACATCGAAAAGGGGTTTTCGATGTCTTCAGGCTTTACTGCGAGCGGCGTCGGATGCTGTGTTGGTGAGGTCTTGCCGATGCAAACTGCATTCGCCACCGTCGCACCCTTGGCGCGTAGGTAATCGGCGCACGCCAGCAAGTGAGCACCAGAGGTGCATACGTCGTCGACTAGAATTACGTTTATGCCTTGAAGGGAATTGGCCTTAGTAATCAAGTGAGATTGAATAAAAGTCTTGTCTCGTCCATTGGCTTCACCCTTGCTGGCTCTCGGCATGACTTGGTCAAATGCCAGAATGGGCGAAGCCTGCATGTTAGCCATCGGTGAAAGCTTTTTGACGATAGCATCGACAAGCTTTGATCCGGTGAATGGTGTGCCTAGTACAGTGTGACTCGAAGACGGTACCGGAACGATTAGGCTATTACGGCACAGCCGGAGTGTGCAGGCACCGTATTGGCCAAAGATCTCGTGAACTGCAGCTGGATTGTCTTTGCTGACCCGCAACCTGGTTCCATCGAGCGCGGTGACGTAGCTAAACTGCCGGGAAGTGAGTTCGCCCTTGGCAACTTGTACCATCACGTAGACCTGAGAGTCTTCGTCTCGGTAGGCGATCTGGCGGTGGTTGTAGGTCGCATATGCGCCCCACGCATATACGGTCAGGGCCAAGACTTACCGAAGCCTCTCAGTTACGTCTTCGATCCGATCGAGCACTACGCATTTTTCGTAAGAACGAAACTTCGAGGGCCAGCTCAGAGTTGTGTCGTCGATCACACTACGAGCGATGAAGAGCCATCGAGAAAGCTTCACGCACTCCGCCGCCTGATGAAGCGTTCCCGACGTGTCGGAAGCTTCGATCACGATGCTCGCATCGGACAACATGCACATCAGCCGATTACGTGCGGGGAAATTCGAGGGGAACGTCTGCGAGCCTTGGGGAAACTGGCTGACGAGCAGATGCTCGGTATAAACCGACTCTTGGAAGGGGCCGTGCTTTGCTGGATAGGCCTTATCGAGAGGCGTTCCGATGACGCCGATCGTCTTGCCCCCATGTGCAACTGCAGCCCGCATTGCTTCGATGTCGACACCCTCCGCCAGACCGCTCGTAACCACGATGCCAGCATCTACCAGGCCGCGAGCAAGGCGGCGGGCACGGGCAGCGCCTTCTTGGCTTACCCGGCGCGTACCGATCACAGAAACGCATGTTCGACGAAGCAGAGAGGTATCACCCGCGACGAAGACGGGAATATCTTTGGCGTCTTCGCTCTTCGACAATCGAGTTAGCAGATTCAGTTGGGCAGGGCCCGCAAGTTCTCGCGCGGTGCCGTCAAGTAGCGTGCGAGCGCTAGTCTTCGACCAATTCGTCGGGGGACGATATCGGCTTCGCGGCCGCGCCCTCTGGTCGTCTTTTGTATCGATCGCGATGCTCACGTCCCGCTCCACTTTCAACCAGTAGTGCCTCCTATAAGCCCGGCGGCTACATGTGGTTGGATCGCCGGTGGAGTTTCCCGAATTCAACTCAAGTTTGCAATGGCCGAACGGCGTTCGTCCCTCGGAAGTTCCCAACATGCCAATAGGAACAAAATAAGAACAATCGATTGGATGCGCAAGCTCTGACAAGATGCTTTTGCCAAGCTGAAGTTGGGCTGATGTAGATCTGCGCTAAGTGCAATGGCTTACAGGTAGGGATGGCGCTCGCTCGGAGAGCGTTTCAGGGGGCTCATGGGAATGACAACACGGCGGAGGCTGACCACCAGCCTGCCGATCTTGGTTTTTGGACTCTGCCTTGGCGGGTCCGAAGCGGCCCTTAGTTGGGGGGCAACGGGCCCTGAGTGGGTTTCCGCCATTGCCGTCGAGAAGCTTCCAAATGGCGTGCCAAGCTTCATCCGCACTCCGGAGGCAGCAGCCAAAATCGCCATTATGGGGCGTGAGCTGGACCGTTCCAAAGGATCCGGCAAGACTCACGACGCCGAGCGCGATCCGGGCGACTACGTTGGCCTCACCGACGATGCATCTGTCGAGGTCATCTTGCCCTTGTCCGAGCGCTCGATGCCGACCCGGTTGGCATACTCGGGCTAGCTCTTAGATAGCTCTGCCTCGGGCTGTCCCGTCCAGCCGCGCCGGCACGCAACATGTTGCGAGACCCGCCGAAATCGAGTCAGGCTATGCTCACTGAAAGGACGCATGAGCACCCGTGACCGAACTTTCTTTGTACTCTCGAATACGAACGCATGGAACGCTGGCCGAAGCGCCAATCGACGTCCCGGACGCAAGGTTTGCACTCCCTTCGACTATCAATTGGATGCGGGCTTTGGCCATACTGGTCGACGACTTGGCGCTAGATTTTGGGGCGGCGCGCCACTTTTATGCGAATGTGCAACGTCGCGCTGTTTCTGACAGGGAGGCCAACTCGATTTGCGAGCAGCTTCTCTTCGCCTTACATCAAATTGCCAGTCTACGAGCCATTGCGAACGTGCCCAACAAAGCCGACGTCGCGCGGATCGGCATCGTGGCCTGGTACTACGGAATCTATGGCGCAGCCTCCGCGATGGTTGCCGCAGCGGACGGGTCCTTTCCTGACACTCATGCCGCAACAGCTACGCAATGGGCTAGGCACTTCCCCATGAACCGGCTCGCGATGGCGCCTTTTGCGGACCGATTATCGAACCTGTCAGATGCAGCAGTAGAAGCGGAACTCGCCCCGATGCGCGAGCGAGGGAAGCACTCGTTGACAGTCGTTCCTACGACGGTGGCCCAAGCGTGGGGCTGCTGTACCGAATACCTTTCGGGTACGGCTGGCTGGGAAAAATGGAATATCCGCGAACAAGTGAAGGGCACACGCGAATTCAAAGATCTGGGAACGGACAGCTTTCGGACCGCTGCTGCGAAGAAGCTACGAGACGCGAGGTACGACAAGAGGGGAATTGGGTTTCTCCATGAAGCGTCGCGCTATCGCGGGAAAGCGAATTATCGGGATTCGATTTACCTGGCGTACGGGAAGTCCGTGCCGGCACTCCTTACGGGTTTCGTTGACGATCTGGAGCGAGTGCTCTCAGCGTTCTCCGCCATGGCGGCTGCTTATGCTTCGATGAGGATGGGACGCGATCCCTGGGCAGCGTTCATCGACGACCTTGAGGCGAAGCGAGCGATTTCTGTCTCGCCTAAGGCGTTATGGTCGTAAGTGCCGAAAACGGACCAATTGCGATGACCCAAACGACCACCATCCGCCTTGGGTCCGGTTCTGGATCGGTGTTGGAAAACGAAGTCACGGCCAGTAATGTTTACCTCCGCATAGTCGGAGGCAAGAGGGGGGCGTGATCTTCGATCTAGAACCTGAAGCCCAAACTTATGGGGCGATCGTAGCAAGCGACCCAAGACTTCGGAGGACCTTGCGCATGGCTGACGATCGATTCTGGCGCAGAACGTTGGCCGGGGCGCACCGTGCATCGCGACCAGTCCGACGCGAGGCGTTCCATGGACGGATCTGCACCAGCTTCCGGGTAGGCTTAAGAGGCTGACAAAGCCCACGGCACCCGGTCCCGTGTGGAGCCAGCTCGGAGAGGGGGGGCTGTTCGGGCGCGTCAGTCGGCAACTCTAGCTTACGACCCTGGGGAGCACCTGCTCGGCTTCGGCTACTGGGGTGCATCGGCCATAAGGCGACGGTTCCTCGTCGGATGACAAGTCGCAGGTACCGGCGTAGCAGTGGTCAACAGGGCTGGCTCAGGAGGTGTCCATTGACCGAACCAAGATTCCGCAGAAATGAAGAAGGCCACATTCGATCGCTGCTCAGGGAAGCGGGAGCCATCGGATATTGCGAGCTGCACGAGGGCGTCGTTATCGACAATTGCGAGCCTGATGCAGTTGAAAGTGCTCGCGACGCCGCCCTTGCCGAAATTACCTCCGGTGTATTCGTTCTGCCCGCCGGCGCTAGCCTTTCGGAGTTGATCCAGCGGGTGATGGACGGCATCCCTGAAGACTGCCCGTCTTGCGAGGCAACCTTGGCGAGGGACTAGGAGGTCCACATACCGCCCGGTTCACCGGAGCGGCGAGTGTGAAGCGAGCAAGATCTTCGGGCAGGTGTAT
The DNA here is from genome assembly GCF_030651995.1 of Reyranella sp. Classification (GTDB taxonomy): domain Bacteria; phylum Pseudomonadota; class Alphaproteobacteria; order Reyranellales; family Reyranellaceae; genus Reyranella. The sequence goes on along the minus strand of NZ_JAUSBN010000090.1, from coordinate 3,274 downwards.
CTGCCCGGTAAGTGCAAAGAAGCCGGGGCGATTGATTGGAAGCTGCGACTAGAAGGGAGGGTGAACAGAAATCCCCGACAAGAGTCCCCGACAAGACCCGTCTTGGACTTGGGCTGGCATCAGCCAGATGGGGCCGGATCAAATGAGGCAGACGCCATATGCTTCGGATGCTATATGGCCGCCACGTCCCCGTAGCTCAGCCGGATAGAGCAGCGGTTTCCTAAACCGGAGGTCGGAGGTTCGAATCCTCTCGGGGACGCCACTCCCGAACAAAAGAGAGAACTTCGGGAGACGACTTTGACAGCCCCCGGCTCGCGAGCTTCTCCAGGATGACGGGGGAGCCTTCGAGCTGGATGTTGTCGTGGTCGACTGTCACGTTTTCCAGTAGCAGCCGCATGTAGGCCTGCCGCAGTTCGGGCGGCCCCTCGGCGAGGCGCTTGCGCATTTCCATCGACAGGGTCTTCAGCTTCTCGGGCGATAGCTCCAGTTTGCCGGTCTGCAAATTGTCTTGCAGGCGGGCGATGTCGTGGCCCAACTCCGCCTTCTGCGAGCGGAGGGCTACCAGGCGCTCCCGCAACTCCGGTGCGTCGGGTTCCATGACGCCGCTCTCGACCAGCGACAGCAATCTGGAGACCGCGGCATCAGCTCGGCCAGATGCATCATGGGCCTGGCGGAGCTTCTCGCGCTGGCTTGCGCGCCCCTCCTTCGCCTGGAGCATGTAGCCCTGAAGCAGCTCGGCCAGCCGGTCCGGTGCAAACAGCTGCTCGGAGAGGTGCCCCAGAACCATTTCGTCGAGACGGTCCATACGGATGCGCCGGCCGGGGCAAGCGGTCTTGCCCTGCTTCATGGCCCGGGAGCAGCTGTAGTACCGGTAGGTGCCGCCCTTCCCCGTGTTGAGGATCATGGCCGAGCCGCAGCCGCCACAGCGGGCAACCGAGGCCAGCATCGTGGGCCCGTTGACATTGCGCGGGGCCATGACCTTGGGTGCCCGCGAGTGAAGCATAGCCTGGGCTCGATTGTAGGTCTCTTCGTCGACGATGGGCGGTACGGCGAGTTCGACCCACTGCGAAGGCGGACGCTTTTCGAGGGTTCGGCTGTCGGTCCGGTTGAAGTGATGTCGGCCGCAGTAGGTGGAACTCGTCAGCAGGTCGTGCAGGCTACCGGTGCTGAAACGGCGGCCGCGGCGCGTGACACCTCGATTGTTGAAGTGGTTGGCGATGGCCTTGACGCCCAGGGGGTGCCCGTCCATGCCTAGACACAGGTCGAAGATCGTACGAACAACCGAAGCCTCGGCTTCGTCGATCACCAGCACCTTCTTGTCCTTGTTGCCGCGCCGCTCCTTTACGGCGGTCGCATACCCGAAGGGCGGGGCAGAGCCGTTCCAGAAGCCCTGCCGAGCGTTCTCCATCATGGCGCGGTGTGTGTGCTTGGCGTTCTCGCGCGACTGGTGCTCGTCGAAGGCGTTGACGATCTTTCGGATCAGGTCGCCGTGGCCGTCCTGGCCCAGTTCCTGGGTGATGGAGACCAGTCGGACACCAGCCTTGGCCAGTTTCCGGACGTAGAACTCGGAGTGCATGGTGTCGCGGCTGAAGCGGCTGAGCGAATGCACAACCACGAGGTCATACGGCCGGCCACCCGACGTAGCCCGCCCGATCATTTCTTGGAATATTGGGCGGTCCTCGTCGAGCGCCGACGCGCCCGGCTCGGTGAAGACGTCCACGACGGTCAACTGCTTGCGGGCGCAATAGTCCCGAAGCTGCTTGATCTGGTCAGGCAGGGACAAGTCGGCCTCTGCCTGCCGCATGGTTGAGACACGAGCGTAGATCACGGCGCGGCCTGGCTTGTCGCTGGCGATCATCCCGACCAAAAGCTCGATGAGCTGATGCCCCGGAACTGGCGAAAGCAAAACCCCGTTCACGACGCCCTAGCTGTTTAAAGAACTCCGCCCGCGGTACTCGGCGGAGGGGTACGCTCGTCGAACGCTCGAATGGAAAGGACAAACTCAATCGTCCCGATGAAGGGTGTTGGCGCCATTTCAATCTCCTAAGTGATTGAAAAGAAGATGACTTTTGCCAACGGGGATGCAAGGAAAAGGCGCCGCGAGGCTGAGAAAATCAAATCGCACGCAGTCGACGCGCTACTGGTTTGATACCTCGAAACCGGCTGGCAGCATTGGCGCCGCCCGTGAGCTCGGTGGTCTGCTCCCCCGGCTCGCAAGCATTTCCAAGATGACGGGGGAGCCTTCGAGCAGGATGCTGTTGTGATCGACCGTCGCGTTTTCCAGCAATAGACGCACATAGGCCGGCCGCAGCTCGGGCGACCCCTCGGCGAGGCGCTTGCGCATTTGCATTTGTCATGGGCCGTGGGACGCGAGCCTACAATCTGGCCACGGGCGTGCACCTCAACAAGCCGACCAAGCGTGAGCGCTTTCTGTCCGGGGAGAAGGGGGCGAGGCTGGGCAAAGCGATGGCTACGCTGGAGCGGCAGGTTGCCAATTGCAGTATCTTGGCAATTGTCCGTCTGCTGGTCCTGTCCGGCGCGCGACGGACGAAAATTGCCTCCCTCCGCTGGGACTACGTAGACGTGGTTCCCGACGTAGATGTCCAAGCGCATGGATAAGGTGGCAAGAAATAGTTGCGCGCGCTATAAATTGAGTGGCCTGCGTGTATGTGTGGGCGCCCGATGAGGGCATCGATTGCGGCTTGGGGCAGCCGATCTTAAGCAAAACGCAACTAACATTCGTCTCGCAGTAGTTATCCTTTGGGGGGATACGCGATGGCTGGTTATGCGAGTTCATTAACCGTTGCCCAGTATAGAGCCTTGGGCTACTCCCCGGCGCCCGGCCCTTATCCCGTTGCCATCGTCGACACCGGCGCAGCTATTGCCGCGATGACCCTCGACGAGTTCGAGATGTTCGTCTGGCAGGGCATCTCCATACTCCACTCCAGCGACGGGCTCCTGTCGCTGACTGTTGAGCAATACACCGCGCTTGGGGTGAGCGTCTTGTCGGGCGGTGACGGTGCAACGATTCCCGGCCCAAGCGGAACAGTCAGCCTGACGGCTTCGGACGAAGTCACGCTGGCGGACACGAGAGCGGCCTTGTCGGCGCTAACGGCCGCTCGGATCGCGGAGTTGGCCGGCCGGGGCATCGACAGGGTCGATGCGACCGACAACCTGCTCAACCTCACGGTCGCGAAGTTCAACGCCTTGGGGACGGTGGCGCTGACGGTGGCGGATGTGGTGACGCTGTCCGATACGGGTGCCAACCTCGCGT
>NZ_JAUSBN010000089.1 GCF_030651995.1 Reyranella sp. | reverse complement strand
CGGCGGCCACAGTGTTGTTGCCGACGTAGGCGGACACGATATCCGCCGTCATCTCGATGACGTCTGTCTTTTCGTCCATTTCACTTGGTTCCGAAGTTATTCGCGCCCCGTGCGGCGTCGAGCGATTCACAAAATCAGTGGCCCGTCATTATCGGCATCGACGGCCATGCACAACCTCGAAATACCGTTACTCGAATACGTTAGGACCTGAAGTGAAAGGGCCTCCGAGAGAGACAATCCCCGGCTGTCTGTGAGAGTTGGCGACAGCGACTACCTGACCACTCCGGTCGCACCGCCGCCTGTGTGGTCAAGCGCCGTGCAAACGAAAGGCGGCGCGCCTGGGAGCGCGCCGCCTTGGGATGTCGAAGACTGCTGGGCGCCTAGTCGAACGCGGGCGCCTTCCAGTGATCCCAGATGTCGGGCACGTCCTTTGAGACCTGATCGGGATAGACGGGCGGACGCTTCTCGAGGAACGAGGTCACGCCCTCCTTGGCGTCGCCCGAGCGGCCGCGGGCCTGGATGGCGCGGCTGTCGGCCCGGTGCGCCTCCATCGGGTGCGAGGCGCCGGCCATGCGCCAGATGAGCTGGCGGGTGAGGGCCACCGAAACCGGCGCGGTGTTGTCGGCGATCTCGCGGGCCAGCGCGTAAGCGGCCGGCAGAAGGTCGTCGGGCTTGTGGATCGAGCGCACCAGACGGCCGTTCAGCGCCTCCTCGGCGGAGAAGACGCGGCCGGTCATGACCCACTCCAAAGCCTGCTGCGGTCCCACGAGGCGCGGCAGGAACCAGCTCGAGCAGGCTTCCATGACAATGGCGCGGCGCGTGAACACGAAACCGTAGCGCGCCGCCTCGGAGGCGAGACGGATGTCCATGGCGAGCTGCATGGTGATGCCGACGCCGACCGCCGGCCCGTTGCACGCGGCGATCGTGGGCTTCAGCGATTCGTAGAGACGCAGGGTGAAGAGGCCGCCGCCATCGCGGTGGCCGTCGAGACCGGGATCGACCGGCCCGCGATTCTCGGCGTTGAAGGTGTTGGCGCCGCCCGACAGGTCGGCGCCCGCGCAGAAGCCACGGCCGGCGCCGGTGAAGACGACCGCGCGAACGTCGTCGTCGCGGTCGGCGCGGTCCATCGCGTCGAGCAGCTCCGACAGCATCTTGCCGGTGAAGGCGTTCAGCTTGTCGGGGCGATTGAGCGTGACGGTGAGGATGCCGTCCTTGGTCTCGTACTTGATCTGCTCGTAATTCACGGGGCGCCCCTCAGCTCTGGTTGATGAGAACGACACCGCCCACGATCAGCGCGATGCCGCCGATCTGCTTGATGCCGAACGGTTCGCCAAAAAGGAAGTGCCCGAGCACTGCAACGATCGCATAGGAGAGCGACACGCTGGGAAAGGCGACCGAAACAGGAATTTTGCGCAGCGCGACGATGTAGAGGAACGCGGCGGAGCCGTAGAGCGCCAGGCCCATGATGGTCGAGGGGCGGAAAAGCTGGCTCACGAAGTCCGGCGCATCGGCACCGGCCTTCAGGAGGATCTGGCCGCCGATGCCGGCCAGGATGCCGATCCCCAGCGCCACGTAGTAGATCGTCATGCTTCAGCTCTCCCTGCGGTCCGGCTCGTGCGAAGGCTCGCGATGCGGCTGGCCGGCTGCCCGCGTATCGACCTTCGGCTGCTCGATGTCGAGCCCCCCGGGCCCAGGTCCGCGGCGAAACACTTCCCGCACCAGGTATTGCGGCTTGCGGTTGACGGCGAGGAACATGCTGCCGAGATATTCGCCGATCATGCCGATCACGAGGAGCTGCACGCCCGCCAGCACGAGTACGGCGACCATCAACGAAGCCCATCCCTGGGGTGGCTTGTCGGAAATGATCGCCTCCACGATCGTGATGCCGGCGGCCAGGGCACCCAGGGCGCCGAAGACCAGGCCGAGGATCGTTGCAATACGGAGCGGCATCACCGAGAAGTTGAGGAACATGGCCAGCCACAGTCGCAGCAGGCGGCGCAGCGTGTAGTTCGAGCGCCCCTCGGCGCGCGGCAGGTGGTTGACCTGCAGCCGGCTCACGTTCTGGGTGATCTGGAAGATCAGGCCGTCGACATAGGGTGCCGGTCCCTCGTAGCTCGACACGACCCGCTCGCGCAGGAAGCGTGAAACGCAGCGAAAGCTCGAGAGGTAGAGGCCGGGCGGCTTGTCGATCAGCTTGTCGGCGCACCAGTTGGTGAAGCGGCTGCCGAGATTGCGCCAGGCTGCGTGCTTTTTTTCCTCATAGTAGGTGTAGACAGCATCGTACCTGCCGTCGCGGGCATGCTCGAATAGCCGACGAACCTCCTCGGGCGGGTTCTGCAGGTCGTCGTCCATGGTGATCGTGTAGCTGCCGCGCGCGCACGCGAAACCCGCCATGACCGCATTGTGCTCGCCGAAATTTCGGCTGAGGCTCAGCACGGTCACCGGCGCACCGGGCTCTGCCGCGAGCTGCTTGCAGATGTCGAGGCTGTTGTCGGGGCTGCCGTCGACCACCAGGACAATCTCCAGGCCACCCTCGATCTCCAGGGCGCGCAAGGCCTTCACCAGTTCGCCGACGGTCGCCGCACCGTTATAGACCGGCACGACGATGGACAGGGCCGGCGACAGCGACGGCGTCTCTTCGGAAGTCTCAAGCATCACGTACCGCCACGATCATGAGGGAACCGCCGAACGGCAGGCTGAGCCCGGCGCCAACGGCAGCGCGCTCGATGGCGAGCGCAGTTGAGAAAATGGCATCGAGCCAGCGCGGATAGTCGCGCACGTCGCTCTCGGCGTCGCCACGCTCGACCAGCCGGTGGATGAGCATCAGGGGAAACAGGAGCGTGTTCCAATAGCTTGCCCGAAGGATACGGAAGCCCGAGGCGGCGATCAGGGCGCGGGCCTCGCCGCGCGTGAAGCGGCGGGCATTGTGCACACGCCTGTCGTGGGCCGACAGCATCCAGGAATAGGCGGGCAGATTGAAGACCGCGATCGCGCCCGGCCCGAGGCAGCGATGCGCCTCTTTCAGGGCACGCGCGGGTTCGACGTTGGCGTGACAGAGTACGTCGAGCGAGACATACGCCCCGAGCGTTCCGCCGCCGATCGGCATTTCATTGACCGAGCCGGAAAAGACCGGCCGTCCCGCCTTGGCCTTTGCCATGCCGGCGGCCACCGGGTCGTATTCGAGACCGATGGTCGGCCGGCCGCCGACGGCCGCCCCCAGCACCCGCAGCATGCCGCCGGTGCCGCATCCGGCATCGAGGACCGGGCCGCCAGCCTTCGTTCGCGACAGCGCCCGGGCAAGCTGGTCCGCGACCAGCCGGCGCAGGCCGCGATACCACCACATGCGGTCTTCGACCGCATGCATCTGCTCGTATTCGGCCCGTTCCACGAAGCGGCCTCTCCCGGGAAGTCTCCCCTTCCCGTCCGCTTATGATATCTTCGTACCGCCTTGCCAACCGTTCACACCAAACCTCCGACCATTCCGCCGCGTGTCGAGCAGCTCCTGCTGGTCCCGCTGTTCGCGCTGCCGATCCTCTGGCTCGCCGGCTATTTCTTTCCGCCCATCAACCACGACGTGGCCGCCATCCTCGACGTGTCGACCCGCTGGATCGGCGGCGAGAAGCTCTATGTCGAGGTGCTGGACGAGAACTTGCCGCTGGCCTTCATCGTGCACGGACTGCCGGTCCTGACAGCCAAAATCCTGCCCGGAACCGTGGCCTTCTGGTTCACGGCCTGGATGGTGGCCGGCATCTTCGCCTCGTTCTGGGCCTGCCGGCGGCTCATCCGTCTCGTGCCGTCCGCCGACCATGCGCTCACCGAGGCGCTGCTGCCGCCCGTGCTGCTGTTCCTGTTCACGGTGCTGCCCAACGAGCATTTCGGCCAGCGCGAGCACATCATGTTCGTGGCCTGTGCGCCCTACCTGATCGCCTCGATGGCGCGCGCCGAGGGGGTGAATCCGTCGCGTTTCGCCTCCATTGTCATCGGCCTCGTCGCGGGCGTCGCGCTCGCCATGAAGCCCCACTATCTCGCCATCCCGGCGGCAGTGGAGCTCTACCTGCTGTTCCGGCGCGGCGTGCGCCCGACCTTCACCGACCCGATCCCCTGGGCGATCGGCCTCATGGCGGTCGCCCACCTGGCGATCATGTATCTGGTGTTCCCGGATTTCGGTCATTTCGTGCTGCCGCTGGCGGTCGAGGCCTATGCGCCGATCGGCGAGTCGGGCTGGCGCGAGGTGCTGACCAGCAACGTGCTGGGGCCCACGCTGCTGGCGCTGGCCATCTTCGGCCTCCTGGCCATCGTCTTCACCAAGACCATCGCCGCGCGCGTCCTCGTGGTCTTCGGCGTGGGTGCGGCCCTGTCTGCGATCGGCCAAGCCAAAGGCTGGCCCTATCACGTGCTGCCGGCGCTTTCGGCCGCGATCCTGCTGGCGGCCCTCACGGTCTCCCAGACCGTGGACCGCTACCTGCCGATAAGCCGCAGCGCCCACCGCCTGCCGGTGGCGGTGATCTGCGCCACCTTCATGGTGCTGCTCTACTTCCAGGCCGCGCTCTATACGCCGCCCTTCTACAAGCAGCGCCAGTTCGAGGCGTCCATCGGCGGTCGGCTGCAGCACATCATCGAGCAGAACGCACCGAACCGGACCATCCTCGTCCTGTCGCCCGGCATCTATCCGTTCTGGCCGATGGTGAACTACATCGGCGGCCGCATGACGACGCGGTTCCTGACCATGTGGGTGCTGCAGGGTGTCTATGCGACCTGCGACGACTTCCCGGCCCTCTACAATCCGCCCGACACGATGGGCGACTCCGAGAAGTTCGTGTTCGACACGCTGAGCGAGGACTTCGCCCGCGAGCATCCCGACCTGCTGATCGTCGACCGCATCGCCGGCGTGCCGCGTTGCCAGGGCAAGGAGTTCGATTATCTCGACTACTTCATGCAGAACCGGGTGTTCGCCGACGCCTTCGAGAACTACGAACACTTGATGGACTTCGACCGCTACCGGATCTACCGGCGGAAGAAGTCGAAAAAGTAAAGTCTTCCTGAGCAAAGCGAAGGACCGGACGGAGCGACCGAAGTACTCCCTGGCTGGCGTAAGATCCTTCGCTTCGCTCAGGATGACAGAAGGCTCAGATCTTCCACGGTGGCGACAGCGCAGCGGCGCGTGCGGCCTCCGGGATCTTCTCCGGATCCGGCACCTTGAAGACGCCTGACGCCACGAGGACGATCTCGCCATCGCAGACGAGGTCGCAGCTGGCGAAGCAGAAGTTGATCGTACGCCGCGCGATGCGCGCCTTGCCTTCGAGCCACTGGCCGAGCCGGGCGCCGCGCACGAACTCGCTGGTCAGCGAGATCGTGGGATGCGGCCAGAACATGCCGGTCGAGAAGCCCGAGCCCACGCCCATCACCATGTCGGCGACTGTGACCAGCAGACCGCCATGCGCCCAGCCCATCGGATTGCCGTGCCGCTTTTCCAGCGGCAGGCCAATCCTGAGACCGTCCTCCTCCGCCTTGAACCAGAGCGGTCCCACGAGCCCGACGAAGTCGTCGGTGACATCGAGCCTGCGGAAGCCTTCCGGCACGGAAGCGGTCATGGATCGAGCCCGTCCTTCGAGGTCACGAGCCGGTCGAGCATGGCACGCACCACCGGATCGAAGGGCGTTGCGCGGTGCGTCTCCTCGTTGAGCGACACCATGATCACCTTCTGAACGGCGGTGCAGTTGCCGTCACCGTCGAACAGGCCCTGGCCGATCACGCACTTGCGGTCGTGCGCCTCGATGAGGCGGCAGCAGGCGACGGCAGTGCCGGGGTAGAACATCTGGCGCTTGAAGTCGGCCTCGATGCGCCCGACGACCAGGCGAAAACGCGGCAGCCCCGCTCGCACGATCTGGCGCAGGTAGGTGACACGGGCATTCTCCAGCAGCTCCAGAAAGGCGCCGTTGTTGATGTGCCCGTTGGCGTCGACGTCGGCGAAGCGCAGGTTTTCAGTGGTCGAGAATCCGTAGATGCCGCGGTCGGCGAGATCGAACGCCATGAAGACTAGAGCTCCGAGAATTCCAGGGTGAGATGCGCGGCTTCCGACGGCGGGACGACCAGCCGGCCGGAGTCGGGCTTCGTGAACCTGACGCCATTCTTCTTCAGCAGGTCCTGGCACGCCGCGAGGTTCTCGACCCGCACGGTGAGCAGCGCCGGATGATCTCCCGACCGTACCGGCGTGATGCCGGGATAGCGGACGGCATAGTCCTTGGGCGTCATGTAGCGGATCGGCTGGGTGCCGGTGTCGACCACCAGGCCTTCGCCTTCGCGCTTGACGGAGCCCGGCCCGAAATACTTCTCGAGTTCGGGGATCCACTTGGCCGGCTGCTCGGCGATCACGGTGACGCCCAGGATGCCGCGCGCTCCGTTCGGATGGGCGGCCCATTCCGGCCGGTAGACGAATTCGGGCGTCTGGTGCTCGCAGACGAAGAAGCCGACGACCGGCATGTTGTCCTTGGGAATGCGCACGGTCCGGAACCTGGCGAGTTCCGTCTTTCCCGCGACCTCGACCGCACGGTCGAAGAAGAGCGGCGCATCGGGATTGAGACCGGCCGCCTTGAAGGCTTCGTAAGCCACGTCGGCGCCATCGGTGGCAAGGGCCACGTTGGCGAGACCGCCCCCGCCCTTAAGCCATTCGCGCCGCTCGGCGTTGAACTCTGTGTCCTCGACGATGCCCAGGATCTCGAAATAGTCGGTGTCGAAGATCATCAGGTGGTTGGCCGTGCCGAGCTTCTTGTGGAAGCCGCGCGGCTGGACCTGGAAGCCGAGCTTCCTGTAGGCCGCCTCGGCCGCGTCGATGCCATCGACCATGACAACCACATGGTCGAGCCCCTTCACCGCACGCTTCATGCCGGCCTCCTGCGCACCATGTTGACCCCCTTGGAGGTCATGACCAGTTCGCCATTCTGATTCACCGCGGTCCAGTGCTCGTGGATGACACCCATGGTCGGGCGGCTCTTCGACGGCACCTTGTTCGCGCACTCGACCCAGGCGGTGAGCGTATCGCCCGGCTTCACCGGCTTCAGCCAGCGCAACTCGTCGAGGCCCGGAGAGCCCAGCGCCGTGCGCTTGTCGACGTAGTTGTCGACGAAGAGTCTCATCAGCTTGGCGGCGACGTGCCAGCCCGACGCACAAAGCCCTCCGAAAAGAGAGGACTTGGCGGCTTCGGCATCGACATGAAAGGTCTGCGGATCGAACTTCTCGGCGAATTCGATGATTTCCTCGGCCGTGAAGCTGGTCGAGCCGAGAGGGTACTTCCTGCCGACTTCGTAGTCTTCCCAGTAGCGGGGTTCTTCGGATTGCATGAGTCGGTCTTCGCAGAGCATGGGCCATCACGCAAGCATGTCCTCCGGCGCGGGCTATGGTAGTTTGGGCCCGGAAACCAGCGCGCAATGACCGATACAAATCTCGTCCGACGGCTCACCACGATCCTCGCCCTCGACGTGGTCGCGTTCAGCGCCATGTCGGCGCGCGACGAGGAACGCGCGCTGACCCTGCTGGCGGTCCGCCTCGATTCTGCCGGCACGCTCATGCGCCAGCATCGCGGACGCGTCTTCAAGATGACCGGCGACGGGCTGCTGGCGGAATTTGCAAGTCCGGTCGAGGCTGTCCGTGCCGCCCTCGAGATTCAGGAGGCCATGCGCTCGGCCAACGCCGGCGCGAAGGCCGACGACCAGCTCATCCTGAGGATCGGCGTCAACCTGGGCGACGTCGTGGAGAGCGGCGACGATCTCATGGGCGATGCCGTGAACGTTGCAGCACGCCTCGAATCGATCTCCGCCCCCGGCGGCATCTGCATCTCGTCGTCCGTCTACGACCAGATCGTCGGAAAGCTGATGCTGGTCGCCGAGGATATCGGCGAGCAGCACGTCAAGAACATCCCCCGCCCCATCCATGCCTATCGTCTGACGGTCGACGGCGCGCGCTCCGGCGCCGCTGGCCATCCCGCACATGCCGTGGCTCGGTCTATGCCGCGCACGCGCCTGTTCCTGGCTGGAGGGGTCATGGCGATCCTGGTCCTGGGCGCGCTCGCCGGGACCTTCTATCTGCGCCACCCTTCGGCATCGCCCTCCTTGCAGACCGCCGAACCAACCTCGGCCCTGCCGGTCACGAACGCGCCCGTACCGGACACTGTCGCCACGGAGGCCGTGCCCCGCGTGACGACCCCGGCTGCGTCTCCGGTGCCGGCGGCCCCTCGAACTGCCCCGCAGGCTTCCGCTGCGCCTCGTCGCTTCGCAGCCAGGGATGTGCCGTTCGTTCCCGACTTCCATTGGCGCGCCCTGCAGAACTATGCCGACGCCCCCGGCGCCAAGGCCTTGGCGCTGAACGTACGCGGCATCTTCGCGATGGCAATTGACCGGATCGACGAGGCGACCGCGCGCCGGGTCGCCCTCGAAGATTGCAACCGGAAGGTCGAGAGAGACGTACCGATCGTGCGCGCCTACGACCGCTGTACGCTCTACGCCCTCGAGAATGACGTCGTCTGGTCGTTCCGGCCCCCGCCCATGCCGCCGCCGCCCTATGTGCCCACAACGAAGCCGTCCCCTCCGATTACCTTCGATCCCGCGACGGCGCCGTTGCTCGGTGCGGCAGCCCGCGAACGGTTGACGACCCATTACCTCTCCAGCAAACACAGCCGCGCCCTGGTGCTGGGGCACAATCGGGTCGACTGGTGGACACCGAGCGAAAGCGACACCGACGCGATCCGCCGCAACCTGCAGATCTGCGGTCACCTGACCGGGCGGCCTTGCGTCGTCTACGCGCTGAACAACGAAGTGCTGGTTCGCACGCCGCAGACCATGCGCGTCACCGACATCTTCACCCCCCAGGACATGAGTGGCCTGGACGACGCCCAGACCAAGTCGCTGGATCAATACCTGATCGCCGACGGCTGGCGTGCCGTCGCGCTGGGCGCCAATGGTCGTATCGGCATCGCCACGAACCGGCCGAGCGAGCAGGACGCCATCTCGACGGCACTGCAGGCCTGCCGCGATGCCGGCGGCTCCGACTGCGCCATTACGGCCATCGGGCCGTTCAGGGTGGCGCCGCTCTAAGCTCCGTATCGAGCCGCAAGCGCCGGTCGGACGACACACATCCTCAGGGGGCCGCGAGGGGCTTGACCGGCCCGGGCACCTGCCCTTATCGTGCACCTGCGAGTAAGTCGCAACACTGGGAAGAAACGGCCTTCAAGGCATGTATATCTGCATTTGCAAAGCCATTCGCGAACGCGAGGTCGATGCGGCCGTTCGGGCCGGGGCCCGGCGTCCAGCCGACGTCTTCCGGGCCTGCGGAAAGAGCCCCCAATGCGGAACCTGCGCCTGTGACATGCGCGACCGCATTGCCCATGCGATCGCCCATGAGTGTTCGGTCGAGCCGACGCTCCTCGCGGCCGACTGACGTCGCGTCTCGAGCGTTCAGCTCGGGCCCTTCCCTTCGCCCATCTGGCTCTGCAGGTAGTTCTGCACGCCCACCTTCTCGATCAGACCGATCTCGGTCTCGAGGAAGTCGATGTGCTCCTCCGCGTCCTCGAGGATGTCGACCACGATCTCGCGGCTGACATAGTCCTTCGCGACCTCGCAGGCTGTCACGGCCTCTACCAGTGCGGCGCGCGCGGCGGTCTCCAGCTTGAGGTCGGCGTCGAGAGCCTCCGGCACGTTCTCGCCGATCGCGAGCCGGCCCAGGTCCTGCAGGTTGGGCAGGCCGTCGAGCATGAGGATTCGCTCGATGAGCTTGTCGGCGTGCTTCATCTCGCCGATCGACTCCTCGTAGATCTTCTTGCCGAGGCGATCGAAGCCCCAGTGCTTCATCATGCGGGCATGGAGGAAATACTGGTTGATCGCCGTCAGCTCGTTCTTCAGGAGCTTGTTGAGTTCGGCGATGATCTGCGGGTTGCCCTTCATGGCGAACTTCCTCTTTGAATGAGTCGGCCCTCACAAATACTCACCGAGTCCGGGCACGCAACCACAGAGTGAGCGACTGAGAAACGTTCGCTGATAAAATCGTGCGCAACGGTTCCAGGTGCGGCGAGTGAGAACGACTTGCCCGATTCAGACGCGTCCCACATGCCGGCGATAGCGCCGCACGATCCCACACGCCGAATCAGGGCTTTAGGATCCTACAGGAAAAAACGTAGCGCCATCGCAACGCGCAACGTCATAAGGTGAGGTGCGTTCATGTCGGACGCCGCCCGCCCGGGACGTTCCGGGCCAGCCAGCTGAGGATAGCGTTATGTCCAACTTCACTCTTCCGAAACTCCCCTATGCCGATGACGCGCTCGCGCCGGTGATCTCGGCCAACACCATTTCCTTCCACTACGGCAAGCACCACAAGGCCTATGTCGACAAGCTGAACGAGCTCGTTCCCGGAACCGCCTACGAAGGCCTGTCACTTGAAGAGGTCGTGAAGAAGTCGGCCAAGGACGAGAAGGGCAAGGCGATCTTCAACAACGCCGGCCAGATCTGGAACCACACCTTCTACTGGAACAGCATGGCGCCCAAGGGCGGCGAGCCGACCGGCAAGATCAAGGCGGCACTGGACGACAGCTTCGGCGGCCTCGACGCCTTCAAGGCGGCCTTCAAGGCGGCGGCCGTCGGTCAGTTCGGCAGCGGCTGGGCCTGGCTCGTCAAGGGCGCGGACGGCAAGCTCAAGATCGAGACGACCGCCAACGCCGACACTCCGATGGCCCATGGCGGCACCCCGCTCCTCGTCGCCGACGTGTGGGAGCACGCCTACTACCTCGACTTCCAGAACCGCCGGCCGGATCACATCCAGGCCTGGCTCGATAAGCTCGCGAACTGGTCGTTCGCCGAGGCAAACCTCGGCTAAGGAGCAATCAATGCTGGGCACCATTCTTCTGATCGTCCTGATCTGATTTTGATCGGGGCGTTGCCGACCTGGCCGTACAGCAGCAGCTGGGGTTACTACCCGAGCGGTGGTATCGGACTGGTGCTCATCATCGTCGTGATCCTGTTGTTGATGGGACGCATATAGCGGTCCACTCCGCAGACAAGGGGGCGCCTTCGGGCGCCCCTTTTATCTTGGTGTCAGTATCGGAAGGTGAGATTGATCGAGCCGAACTGGGTGATGCGGTCGCGCTCGAAGAATTCAGGTGTGCGCAGGATCTGGGTATAGGAAATCCGCATGCCGCCCCAAAGCACGGCCAGTCCCGCCTGCACCTCGCCGACGAAGGGCCTGAGCGACACGCTCTGACTGAAGCCGTCGGTATTGCCGTTCAGGAAGATGTTGCGGGCGACCGCCTGCCCGTCGATACCCGCGAACAGGTACCAGCCGAAGCTTCCGTCGCCGATGAAGGCGTCCGATCCGGGCAGGGCCGGGCGGGCCCGCGTCGGCCCGAAGTCGTCCCGCAGGTTCTTGCCGATGCGCGCCGTGCCCCCGACGCTGCCGTAGGTCGCGACGTTGCCGACTGCAAATGCCGCGCGCGGGATGAAGTCCACCTCGAGCTTGGGACTGTCGATCAGGACGGCACGACCGGTGCGCCAGCGCCGCTCGAAGGAGAGGCCGACCGTGGGTTCGTTGTGGAGCTGGTTGCCCCAGCCATAGGCGGGCGACACGCCAATCAGTTTATGGAAGTTGTTCTGCACGAACTCGCCGCCTGCGGCAGGGCCGATCACGCCGAGATCGAGCTGCAGCGTATCGAGGCGTGTCGGCTCGTCGATGCCGGTCCTGGGATCGTGGCGCTTGTAGGTGTACTGCAGCGCAAAGCTCGCATAAAGCCAGGCCGCATAAGGCCGGTCATTGTAGATCGGGTTCGTCACATAGGTGTTCTCAGGCGTGTAGATATTCTGTCCGGCGGAGATGGCGACGCGCCGGATCACTGAATCGGCCGCGGCTTCCCCCAGGAAGGTCGGAATGGTGGTCATCGCCACGATCCCGCGGGGCATTTCCATGATGGCGGGCGACAGCCACCCGATGCGGACGCCGCTGGTATAGTCTCGGTCCGACCGGCCGAACCGGTTGAACACGTCGTTCTCCACCTGGAACGTGTAGATGCTGCGTTGCTCGTCCTCGGTGGCCGAGGGCCGCGGCGCGGGCTTCTCTTCGTTGGAGGACTGGGCGCCGGCCGGAGCGGAGGCGGCAAACAGAACGGCCATCGCCAGAGCGATGGTCGTGGCGAAGGGGTGATGCATTCCCGCAGGAACGCAACGGCCGTCGTTAGGTTGCGGTCAGCGAACGTTCACGGGGGCTGCGCGGGCCCACAGGTCAGCCCGCCACCACACCGCGATCACCACGGTGAAGACGATGCCGACCAAGCTGTACAGGGTCCCTGTAGCTGCAAAGCCGGCCCACTCGACCATTGGGCCGGACAGCAGCAGTCCGACAGGCATGCCATAGACCGCGAGCATTCGAACGCCCATGACGCAGCCCCGCAGCGCGGGTTCGGTGACGCGGAGCAGGATCACCGACATCGGGATCATGCAGAAGCTCTGGAAGAGGCCCGAAACGAACAGGACGATCTCCCCCGGCAACGGCGTCGTCAGCCAAGAAAAGACGAGATTGCAGGACATCCAGACGAGCGCGCAGACGATCATCGTGCGCGCCGGCCGGATATGAGCGCCGTACAGGGAGACCAGGATCGAACCGGCCAGGGCTCCGCCGGCGAAGCTGGCGATCAGCCAGCCGAGGCCGGTCTGGTCCATTCCGTAGACGTCCTTGGCCACATAGGCGAGCAGCGAGCCGGTCAAGGGATAGGCCGCGAAATTCACGAGGAAGGCCAGCAGCATCACCGCACGGATGACCGGCGTCGACCAGACATAGGCGAAGCCCTGCCGCAGGGCCGCAAGAGCCGACATCGCGACCTCACCGTCGCTCAGAACCCGCAGCCGACGGATGCCCACTCCGAGCGTCAGCGCAAGGCAGAGAGCGTAGATGCCGCAGACCGCCACATAGGCCAGACCCGAGCCCAGGGCCGCGACCAGGCCGGCGCCCGTCAGCGCGCCGACGATCCGGGCTGAATCGGCGGTGGTGCGCGATACACCCATCGCCCGCATCAGGTAGTCGGCCGGCATGGTCTCGCCGACGAGCAGATTGCGCATCGTGATGTCGGAGGGACGGATCAACCCCATCAGGGTGGCGAGGATGAACACCGGCACCGGCGACGCCAGGCCCGTCAGGAACAGGGTCATCAGGCAGGCCGCCAGGATGAGGTAACCCAGCCGCATCAGAAGCAGGACGTTGCGGTTACCGATCCGGTCGCCCGCCATGCCGAACAGGGGCGAGATCAACGTGCCGAGGAACTGCAGCGAGCCGAATACCGCCAGCGCCAGGACCGAGCCGGTCGACACCAGCACGAACCAGCCGAGGATGACGCCTTCCATCTCGAACGCCCAGGACGCAAGGAGATCGGACGGCCACTGGAAGCGGAAGCTTCGAATCCGGAAAGGCGCCAGGGCGGGCGCACGTGTGATGAGGCTCAATTCCTGTTCGTTCCCTCGCCCTGCGCATTCTCTCGGGGCGCTTCAGGCATTGTGAGGCTGCGCTCTCACGCCACGGACTGCAAGGATCGCCTCGGCATGGCAAATCCGCACTAATGGCGGGGCTTGGCTCCAGAAAACCCTAATTCTAGTGGTTCTATTGCGCCTTCATTCTGAGAATTTTGACCGGCTCCCGGTTGCGTTGAGGACCGGCTCAGAGCATTGTGACAATGAATGCCGTCAAGCGGTAAATGGTTCGAACCGCGTGCGGGTTTTGTCTTGGAGAAGTCCGCGATGGGCGGTGCCGTGAAGCGTACGAAGTTTCATCTCATTCTGATCAAGCCTACTCATTACGATGACGATGGCTATCCGATCACATGGCTTCGTTCGCACATCCCCTCGAACACGCTGGCCGCGCTCTATGGTCTCGGCGAGGATTGCCGTGCGCGGCAGGTCCTGGGGCCGGACGTTGACATCGTCATCCACCCGATCGACGAGACCAACACCCGTGTCCGCCCCGACCACCTGATGGCCAAGATCGAGCGCAGCGGTGGCAAGGGCCTGATTTGCCTGGTCGGCGTCCAGACCAACCAGTATCCCCACGCGGTCGATCTGGCCCGCAAGTTCCTGAAGGGCCGCTTCCCGGTGGCCATCGGCGGCTTCCACGTGTCGGGCTGCCTGTCGATGCTGCCGGTGATCCCGCCCGAGATCCAGGAAGCCATGGACATGGGCGTCTCGATCTTCGCCGGTGAGGCCGAGGAAGGCCGCTTCGACCTCGTACTGCGCGACGCGATGAACGGCACCATGAAGCCGCTCTACAACTACATGGACGATCTGCCGGGCCTCGAGGGCGCTCCCACCCCGCACCTGCCGCCGTCGGCGCTGGCGCGCAACGAAGGCGGCATGTCGAGCTTCGACCTCGGCCGCGGCTGCCCGTTCCAGTGCTCGTTCTGCACCATCATCAACGTGCAGGGCCGCAAGAGCCGCTTCCGCACCGCCGACGATCTCGAAGCGATCATTCGCGAGAACTACAAGCAGGGCATTACGTCGTTCTTCATCACCGACGACAACATGGCCCGCAACAAGCATTGGGAGGATTTCTTCGACCGGCTCATCGAGCTGAAGGAGAACGAGGGCATCCAGCTGTCCCTGATCATCCAGGTCGACACCCAGTGCCACCGCATTCCGAACTTCATCAACAAGGCGCGCTGGGCCGGCGTCTATCGCGTCTTCATCGGCCTCGAGAACGTCAACCCGGACAATCTGCTGGCCGCCAAGAAGCGCCAGAACAAGATCACCGAGTACCGCAAGATGCTGCAGGCGTGGCACAACAGCGGCGCCTCGACCTGGGCCGGCTACATCCTTGGTTTCCCCGGTGACACGCGCGCCTCGATCCTGCGCGACATGGAGATCATCAAGAAGGAGCTGCCGCTCGATATCCTCGAGCTGTTCATGCTGACGCCGCTCCCCGGTTCGGAGGATCACCAGACCCTGTGGAAGCAGGGCGTCTGGATGGACCCCGATCTCAACAAGTACGACGTCCATCATCGCTGCGTGCACCATCCGAAGATGAGCGACGAGGAGTTCGAGCAGGTCTATCGCGAGGCTTGGGCGTCCTACTACACGCCCGAGCACATCGAGACGGTGGCGCGTCGCCATGGCGCGATCCCCGGCCGCGACCCGGCCGAGCCGGCGCGCTTCATGACCATGTTCAAGATCATGTTCGAGGCCGAGGGCGTGCACCCGCTGGAAGGCGGTGCGGTGCGCATGAAGTATCGCCTCGACCGCCGCCACGGCATGCCGATCGAGCCGATCGGCGTGTTCCACTACAAGGTGGCGGCGGATTTCTGGCGCAAGCTCAAGATCTACGCGCGCCTCACGCTGCAGGGCATCGCCATCGGCCGCAAGGTCAAGAACGACCCGAAGCGCCTCGAATACACCGATCTCGCGCTGCAGCCCGTGATGGACGACGACATGGACAAGCTGTCGCTGTTCGCCGAGACCTCGGGCGGCGGTGCGGCCGTCAACAAGCGCCGCGGCGAGGATCTCGCCCGCGCCAAGGTGGCGGCCCAGCAGAACCAGCAGCGCCTGGCTGCCGCGGAATAACGGCGCACATCGAGCTGGCGGCGCGTGCTTTGCACGGAGCCGCCAGTCTCCCTCGAATTCCTTAGTGAACCACCTTCGGCGTCACTTCGGCGAGGCCGTCGGCCTCGGTCGCAGAGATCGTCGTGCGCACCATCGAGCGTTCACGCGTGTAGTCCCACGGACGGCCGCGATGGAGCATGGCGCGGTTGTCCCACATCACCGCGTCGCCCTGGCGCCATTTGTGGCTGTAGACGAATTCCGGCCGCGTCGCCTCGTCGAGGAGCTGTGCGAGAAGCTGGCGCGCGTCGCGGTCGTCCATGCCGTCGATCGCATAGGCATGGCTGGCGACGTAGAGCGCGCGTCGGTCGTTGGCCGGATTGCGCCAGTTCAACCGCCAGCGCACCGGCGGCAGCGCCTTGCGCTCCTCGGCATTGGCGAGGTCGGGATGAATCTGGTCGCGGCTGTTGGCGTAGGAATGGGTCGCCACCGCCGTCTTCAGCTTCTCCTGCAGGTCGGCCGGCAGCCGTTCCCAGGCGAGCCGCGTCGAGGTGTACTCGGTCTCGCCGCCTTCGCCCGGCAGCACGCGCGCGGTCAGTACGGAGGCGAGCGCCGGCGTCTTCTTGAAGGACGAGTCGGTGTGCCAGAGCGCATTGGCCTTGGCGATCAGCACCTGGCGGTGATCGGGCGGCACGATCTCGCCTTGCTGGCCGACATTGGTCAGGCGCGAATAGAAGCTGTTCTCGCCGAGCGATGCCGCCTTGGTCAGTTCCAGCGGACCGAAGGCGCGGCTGTAGGCGACCTGGATGTCGTCGGCGATCTGCTGGTCACGGAACACAAGGAGTGAATGCGTCTCGAAAGCCTGCCGGATGGCCTTGTAGGCCTCGGCATCCGTCGCGACGTCGAGCAGCGAGACACCCTTCACTTCGACGCCGAAGCCATCGGCCAGCGGGATCAGTTCCATTGCGTTCCTCCTCGCAGTTTCTTTTGTGACCGGGATTTTATCGCACCGGCGCGGCGGGCGGCTATAGTGCGATTCCTGCACCCGAGGCATTGCTGTATCCCGTATGGCCGTCCAGTCCCAGCCCGCTCCCCGCCTCGCCTTCGTCTGTGCCGCCACGCCCACGGCCCGCGAGGCCAAGGCCCGCCTCGAAGCGATCTATGGCGCGGCGACGGCCGCCGAGGCCGACATCATCGTCGCGCTGGGCGGCGACGGGCTGATGTTGCAGGCGCTGCATCGCAACATGCGGCGGCTCAAGCCGATCTACGGCATGAACCTCGGTACGGTCGGCTTCCTGCTCAACACCTACAAGGAAACCAACCTGCTGAAGCGCCTCAAGAAGGCCCGCCAGGTAACGCTGACGCCGCTGCGCATGCTCGCCACCAACACGCGCGGCAAGGTCTCGGAAGTGCTCGCCATCAACGAGGTGTCGCTGCTGCGGTCGAGCCGCCAGACCGCGCGGATCGAGGTCGCGGTCGACGGCCAGAAGCGTCTGCCCGAGCTGCATTGCGACGGCGTGCTGGTGGCGACCCCTGCCGGTTCGACCGCCTACAACCTCTCGGCCCACGGACCGATCCTGCCGCTGGGCGCCGGCCTGCTGGCGCTGACCCCGATCAACGCCTTCCGGCCGCGGCGCTGGCGCGGCGCATTGCTGTCGCGCACCTCCAAGGTCGAATTCACGATCCTCGATCCGAAGAAGCGTCCCGTCGCCGCGGCGGCCGACTCGGTGGAGATCCCCAACGTCGCCCATGTCGCCGTGACCGAGGCCAGCGACAAGAAACTCACGCTGCTGTTCGACCCCGAGCACGATCTCGAGGAACGCATCCTGAAGGAGCAGTTCGCTCCTTGAGCGGCAAGGACATTCCCTCCAAGCCGGGGAAGAAGAGGATCATCGGCCACGAGGGCTGGCAGCCTCTCGCCCTGGCGCTCGCCATCGGCACGGCGGGCGGCTTCGTCTTCGACTGGCTGCGCATGCCGCTGGCCTGGATGCTGGGCGCCTGCGTCTTCTCGACCGTGGCCGCGTTCCTCGGCCTGCGCGTCGGCATGCGGGTGCGGCTGCGGCAGGGCATGATCATCATCCTGGGCGTGCTGCTGGGGGCGAGCTTTACGCCGGAACTGCTGCAGCGGCTCGGAGAATGGGCGGTCAGCCTCTGCGTCCTCACCGGCATGACCATGACCGGCGCCACGCTCTGCTACGCCTGGCTGCGGCGCGTCACCGACTGGGACAGGGTCACCTGCTACTTCGCGGCCATGCCGGGCGGATTGAACGACATGACCATCATGGGCGGCGCCATGGGCGGCCAGGAGCGCGCGATCGCACTGGCCCACGCACTGCGCATCCTGACGGTCGTGCTCACCATCCCGGTCTGGTACCGGCTGGTGAACGGCGCGCAGACCAGCGTTCTGACCATGGTCCATGGACCGACCGGCAACGACTGGAAGGACTATGCCATACTCATTGCCTGCGGCGTGATCGGCGCGATCGTCGGCCGCCTGCTGCGCCTGCCGGCGAGCTTCATGATGGGCCCGATGATCGTGAGCGCCATCGCGCATCTCGGCGGTTTCACCAACTCGCAGCCGCCGGGCTTCCTCGTCGCGGCGGCGCAGGTCGTGGTCGGCACCGGCATCGGCTGCCGTTTCGTCGGCACCAACTTCGACAAGTTGCACAAGGAGATGGCCGCCTCGGTCGGCGCCGCCTTCATCCTCATCGCCTGCGCGGTCGGTTTCGCCGAGATCACACACGCGCTGACCGGCCTCAACCTCGACGCCACAGTCCTGAGCTACGCCCCCGGCGGCTTCGCCGAGATGAGCCTGATCGGTCTCGCCCTCGGCATCGAGGTCGCGATGGTGGCGACCCACCATCTGTTCAGGCTGTTCCTGATCATCATCACCGGCCCGATCGTCTTCCGGACGATCCTGAAACGCGCGCGCGGCTGATCGGGTTCCTCGGCCGAGGCAATCCAGGACGTCCCGACACCGATCCTCGCGGTATCCAGGTACCCTTCCGGGGGGATACCCCCAAGCTATTTCATTTATTTCGTTTATTTCGCTTATTTCGAATATGCGCCCTGCCCCTCGGTCAGCAGAGCAATCGCACGCAAGATAAAGGTCCCCCTGAATTCACAAACGAAGTGCAACACCAGCTTAGGGTGTTGCAATGGGCGAACAATACGACCAGCTCAGTCTTGAAGAGCGCGGCAAGGTTGCCGAGCTACACCAGGCCGGCCATTCGATCCGCCAAGTC
>NZ_JAUSBN010000088.1 GCF_030651995.1 Reyranella sp. | reverse complement strand
TTCGAACGCAAGACCTCGTCCCAGCCGATGGCCGAGATCAACATGGTGCCGCTGATCGACGTGGTGCTGGTGCTGCTGGTCATCTTCATCGTGACGGCGCCGCTGCTGACCAACGTGGTGAAGCTCGACCTGCCCAAGGCGACGGCCAACGCCGACCTGCAGAAGCCCGAGAAGATCGAGTTCGCGATCGACGCCCAAGGCTCGCTGTTCTGGGGCGGCGAGCGGCTGACCCGGGAGGAGGCGATGGAGAAGTTCGCCGAGGCCGGCCTCAAGCGGCCGCAGCCGGAGGTCTATCTCCGCGCCGACGCCACCGTGCCCTACCGCTACGTCATGGAGACCCTGGCCGACGCCTCCAAGGGCGGCCTCTCCAAGATCGCCTTCGTCAGCGAACCGGCGCGCAAATAAGCGTCAGCTCCGCGTTCCGGCGAAGCTCACCGTGGCGACGCCGGCGCCGACCAGCAGGCCGCCACCCACCTTGTTGACGATGCCGAGGGCGCGTGGATCGGAGGCCAGCCGCCGCGCCCGCGATGCGACCAGCGCGTAGCCGAAGGCATTGGCGAAGGCCAGCACCAGGAACGTGGTCTCGAAGACCAGCATCTGCGTGAGGAAGTCCGCCTTGGGATCGAGGAAAGCAGGCAGGAAGGCCACGAAGAAGGTGATGCTCTTTGGGTTCAGCGCCGTCACCAGCCAGGCATGCCCCAGCATTTTCGCGGCGGAAACGGCGTCGGTCCGCGGGGCGGCGTCAAGCGTGCCGCCGGCGCGCCACAGCCTGATGCCGAGATAGACGAGGTAGGCGGCGCCGACCCATTTCAGGACCGTGAACAGCGTGGCCGAGGTCGCCAGCAGCGCGCCGAGGCCCAGCATCGAGAGGGTCATGGCGGTGAAGTCGCCTAGCGCCACGCCGACCGACATCGGCAGCGCAGTTCGCCAGCCCTGGCCGAGCGCATAGGACACGACCAGCAGGACGGTCGGGCCGGGGATCACCAGAAGAACGCTCGACGCTGCAGCGAAGGCGAGCCAGGTTTCGAATGACATGAATTCCTCGTGGATTTCTCCGATCAAGCCACGCCCAAACGAAAGCGTCAGCCGAAATTTGGCCTCTTTCCAACGTCAAGATTGCGAGGTATTTGATCTTGCTGGAGGCTGAATGACCCGTTCCAAGGCGCGAGGCTATCATCATGGCGACTTGCGCGAAGCGCTGGTCGCGTCGGGCCGCAAGCTGGTCGAGGAAAAGGGCATTCGCGGCTTCACTTTGCGCGAGTGCGCCCGCCGCGCCGAAGTTTCCCATGCCGCTCCCGCCCACCATTTCGCCTCCATGGACGATCTCCTGGCCGAACTGGTTCGCCGCGGCTTCGCGGAACTGACGGCCTCCATGACGACCGAAGCCGAGCGGGTGGCGGAGGACGAGCCGGCGGCGCGGCTGGTCGGTCTTGGCGTGGGCTACATGGCGTTCGCCGCAGCCAATCCCACGCTCTTCCAGCTCATGTTCAGCCGAGAGGCCAACCACATCGAGGCCAAGGCGGGAGACGAGGGCGCCGCGAGCCTCCGCCGCCTGCTGGCGGCAGTACTCGACGATGTGCTCCTGGAGGCATCGGATGACGTTCGCCAGCAGGCAGCCGATTTCGCCTGGGCCACCATGCACGGGTTCATCATCCTCGTGCTCGAAGGCGAGATCGGGGGCCGCGACTCCTCCCGGGCCCTGAAGGCCCGGGGATTGGCCGCCTTGGCGGCGATGGCCGAAACAGTGGCGCGCTTCGCCCGACCCTGAACGGGCCGATGTTCAGAGGGTGATGCGGAACAGCAGCGCTTCCGAACCGCCATGCGCCGCGACCTTGGTGAAGCGCTCGACGAGGACGCCGCCATTGGCCGTGATGACCTTCTGCGAGGGCAGATTGTCCGGATCAGTCGTCAGGTCGACATGCGGCAGCCCGTGCCGGCGGATTTCCTTCAGGAGAATTCCGAGCGCCAGCGTCGCGTAGCCGCGACGGCGTTTCCAGGGAGCTACGGCGTAGCCGATATGGCCAAGCACGTACGAGGGGAGCGCCGCCGTCCCGGGCTGCCAGCGAAACCCGATCGAGCCGCAGAATTCGCCGTCCCACATCCAGCGCCGGTAGCCGGGCATTCGCGGGACCTTCGTTCCGTCGGGCAGGGTGACCGGGCCGGCCTTGGCTTCGGGATCGTCCAGCGAGGCCACGAACGCCGCCGGATCGGCCGCGATGCGCGCCAGTTCCTCACGCGGCGCCTCATCCACCCGCACGTTGTCGGGCGACCAGCCGCGGCGGAGCGCATCGGCATAGCCGTCGAGATGGGCGAGGTCGGGAACGATGAGCTGCAACTGACTTTCCCCTTGAGGCGGCGGGTGCTGTAACATAGGCCCGCATGAGTTCCAGCCCTGTCCTCGTCCTCGATATCGATGGCGTCGTTTCCCTCGCCCAGCCGGGCTCGCCACACCCGTGGTACGCGACCCTGAAGGAGGACTGGGGCCTCAGCCATGACGAGGAACTGGCGCCGGAATTCTTCCTGAAACCGGAATTCATGGAGGTCCTGCGCGGCCGGCTCGATCTCTACGTGGCCCTGCACGAGTATTTCGAGACCAAGGGCCTGGCCGACCGGCTCGAGGAGTTCATCGCCTACTGGTTCGAGAAGGACGCCGATATCGATCGCGGCGTCCTCGCGCAGGCCGATGCCTGGCGTCGGCGCACGGGCGGCCGGGTCTATGCCGCGACCAACCAGGAGCACCACCGCATCGCGTACCTGCGCGACCGTCTCGGCCTCGGCGCGCATTTCGACGAGATCGTCTATTCGGCGGCGTTGGGCGTCTGCAAGCCCGAGCGCGTGTTCTACACCAACGCCCAGGCCCGCATGGGAGTCACGGTTGCCCAGTCGATCCTGTTCGTCGACGACAAGACGAGCAACGTCGACGGTGCCCGCATGGCCGGCTGGCGCGCCATGCTCTATCGCGGTCCGGAGAGCCTCGAACGAGCGTTGGCGGGCTGGGGTTAGGGGCCGCTGCAGCAGCGTGAGACGAGGAGCGTGCAGGCCAGCAGGTCGGCGCAGCCGCCGGCCGACAGGTTGCGCGCGATGAAGGCGCGGTGCAGCGCTTCCGCCTTTTCGAACCAGCCGGGCTGGTGGCAGCCGCCCTCGGCGAGGAAGTCCGTCGCCGACCGGCGCACGAACGAGTGGGCCTCCAGCCCGCCACGATAGAGCACCGTCGTGTCGTCGATCGACGACATCAGGACAAACAGGGTCTGGATACCGGCCGCATTGTCGTCGAGGCCGGCCTCCCGCGCCTGGTGATAGGCGGGGAGGCCCGTCTCGAACACGGCGGGAAAGGCGCGGGCAGCCTCGTGGCGGGCGCCGTCGCGGCCGGTCCTGCGCCGCACGAGGCCGCCATGGCTGGCCTCATGGTCGCGTTCGGCATGCGCGTCGAGCGCGGCGCCCCAGGTTTCCCTGAGCACCGCGCGGACGGCGGCCGGCGAGGGGGACGCCCGGAGCGTCTGGGCGCGGGCGATGGCGGCGATCATCAGGCCGAGCGAGAAGATTGCGCCGCGATGGGTGTTGATCCCGCCCGTGACGGCCAGCATGCCGTGCTCCGCCTCTATCCCGAGCGGCATGAGGGTCTGCTCGAACGAGCCGGCGACACGGCCTGCCGCGGCGAGGGACGCGAAAGGCTGCAGCAGCGAATCGGCCGACCGGCACATCAGGTCGAAATCCATGTCGGCATGGGCGCCCGAATCGACGGGACTGACGAGGCCGGGCTTGGGATAGGCCTGCAGCTCGTCGCGCAGGGCCGTCACTGCGGCCCGCGCCAGCGCCTGGTCATCGCGGTTCATCGGGCGAGGTGCGTGCGCGACACGAGCTGCATCGATTCGACCGACTTCAGCAGGACCTCGTCCCGGTCCTGCAGCAGTTCGCGCCACTGGACCTCGCCGAGACCGGGGAAGGAAAGCTCGCCGTCGATGCGGAAGGCGAGCTCCTGCTCCGTGCGCGCGAGGAAACCGGCCGTGCGCCGGGCGGTGTCCGGGTCGGCGGCGTCGATCACCACGTCGAGGTCGGACGCCTCGTGCACATGCCGTTCGCCGGTCAAGGCCTGCCACATCCAGCTTCCATAGACACGGAGGTCATGGCCGGCCTGGGCTGCGGCGGAGATCAGACGGGAAAACGAAGGAGCCTGTGACATCGCGGCAGGACAGCGCGCGATCTCCTCGAGGCGCGGTGGCCGCGCGTGGCGAACGATGTGAGCCGGGTCGGTCAGGGCCGCGACGCGACGTGGCCGCAGTTCCGGATGGGTCGGATCGGTGGTGCAGAACCCCAGGCCGATTTCGTTGCCGTCGTTCCGGCGGCGCGTCACGACGAAGGGGCGACCGGCCGCATGCCAGATCGCCGCCCGGGTGCGATCGTCCGCGGTCTCTGCCCCGGGGGCCTGCGACAGCCAGACCAGCGTATGCCGCCGGAGGCCGGTCATCGCGCCGATTCGGCGAGGACCTTCTTTCGGATGTCGAGGGCGAGCTTGCGGCCGCCACGTTTCTTGCCGAGCTCGGCGCGATTGTCCTCGGTCGACGAGGCCGCGATGGCTGCGGCGAGCTTCGCCGGGAGGTCGTCGCTGGCCGACCAGACTTCCTCCACGCCGCCCAGCAGCGCAAACGGTGCGGCGCCGAATTCCAGCGAGGGCATGGTCTTCGAAAGCTTCTCGAGGACGGCCGCTGGAATCTTCGTCACGGCCGACATCGCCGCGATCGGCATCAGACCGACGCTGGCCGAGTCCAGGGCGTAGATGCGGTCGGCGAACATGCCGTAGCACAGGAAAGCGCCGCCCACGGCCTGGCCGGTCGCGACGGTGATGAGCTTGTGGCCCTTGCGCCGCGCCAGTTCCAGACATGCTAGGAGATGGCCGAAATAGCTGGCGAGGCCCAGCATCTCGGCGACGCGGTTGGGCTCCTGGCCGGCGCTGTCGACCAGCATGACGATCGGCGTCTTCGGCGCGCGCTCGATGCACTGGATCACGTGCGCGGCGAGGTGCAGGGCGGCTCCATTGTCGATGTAGGTGCCGTCGCAAGTGCCGATGACGCAGACCTTTTTGCCGTCGACCGCAGCGTAGCCCGTGAGCACGGACTTCTCGATGGCGATGTCCTTGGCGGAGGCGCCGAACAGGCGGGCCAGGACGGCCCGGGCGGACGGCTTCTTCGGTGTCGGTTTCTTCATGACCTACTTCCCACGCTTGGCGAGCGCCGCGAATTCCGGCCCCGAGGCCAGCGACGCGGCTTCGATGTCGCGCACGCCCATGCTTTTCCAGACGGCGTTGGGGTCGCTCGTCGCGCCGAACTTCTTGAGCCGCTTTTCCAGCTCCTTCTGGCGCGACTTGACGGAAGTGAGGCTGACGGCGCTCGACTTGCCGAGGAACTTCGAGATGCCGTCCCGCACGGCGTCGGCGGTGTCGTGCACGAGAGCATCGGCATCGCCGAGCAGGTACTTGGTCTTGCCGCCGCTCGTCTTCCAGACCAGGGCGCGGTTGGCCGAATCATAGGCCTTCTTGCCCATCCACTTCTCGATGACGATCGGACCGGAGATTCCCAGTCGTCCGTGCTCGGTCATGATGCGGAAGTCGCAGCAGGTGGACAGGATGCCGATACCGCCAAAGGCACCGATGTCGGTGGCGATGACGGCGATGGTCGGGACCTTCAAGGCGCGGCACTCGAAGATCGCGCGCATCGTCTCGGCGATCGCGATCTCGCCGGAGGAGCCTTCGTGCAGCCGCACGCCGCCGCTCTCGATGACCAGGACGCAGGGCACCTTGTCACGCGCCGCGGCCTTGAACAGGCCGGTGAGCTTGGCGCCGTGGATCTCGCCGACGGCGCCGCCGACGAACTGGCCGACCTGCGCCGCGAGATAGATCTTCTTGCCGCCGATCCGCGCGTGGCCGATCACCAGGCCGTCGTCGAACGACACCGGGATGCCGAGCTGGGCAAGATAGGGGCTGGTGAGGCGCTCGGGCGGCGGCAACAGCTCGGTGAACGAGCCCGCGTCGGCAAGGGCAGCGATGCGCTGGCGCGCGGTCAGTTCGTGGAAAAGAATGGCGCCGGTCATTTGTCGCCCTTGGTGAGATGGTCGTAGGCCTGGCGCAGGCGCAGATTGACGAGCACGGGCGGGGCGCCCTGGTCGTTGATCGTGACCTTCGTGCCGCCGGCCGGATAATGATGGGCGAAGTCGGCGAGGGCCGCGAGCCAAGAGGCTTTGTATCCCGGGATCGACGTCTCGACGTGGCACTCCATCGCATCGGAGGGCTTGCCGCCACGCTCCACAAGGACTTCCAGATTGCCGGAGCCGACGACGCCCGCGAGCGCCCACGGCTTCGCCGTCTTGGCGCCGAGCGGCTTGGACGGGAAAGACTTGGTGAACTTTTCCATGCTGATGGGTCCTACCAGTCGACGAATTGCGAGGGCGGGTCGTAGAGCCCATTCGACCAGCGCACGAGGCCCTTGATGTCCTGCGTGGCCAGCAGGCTGCGGCTCGCCTCCGACGGGCGCACGCCGACATCCTCGGGCAGCTGGACGATGCCGCGGGCCCGCAGGTCCTCGGTCTCGCGCTTCTTGCGCTTGAGACCGACCGGCGTGTAGCCGGCGACCGCGCGGATGGCCGCCTGGCGTTCGGCGACGGAGCGGCAGGCCGCGAGGTTCGCGATGCCTTCCTCGGTGACGACGTGCGTCACGTCATCGCCATAGATCATCACGGGCGTGACGCCGTGCAGGGCCTTGCGGATGCTAGGGTCCGTGGCGTCGAGTTCCTCGACGAAGGTCGGCACGCGGCCGGCCTGGAAGGTCTCGACCATCTGGACGACGAGCTTGCGGCCGGGCGGCGAGCCGGGGCCGGGATTGGCTTCTGCGCCGGCCTTGAGCCAGGCCTTCGTCGGATGGCGGCGGCCGGTCGGCTGGCAGCCCATGTTGGGCGCACCGCCGAAGCCGGTGATGCGGTTCTTCGAGACGGTCGAGGAGTTGCCGTTGATGTCGATCTGCAGCGATGCGCCGATGAACATGTCGAGGGCGTAGTGACCGGCCAGCTGGCCCATCGCGCGGTTGGAATGGAAGCTGCCGTCGCGCCCGGTGAAGAACACGTCGGAACGCGCAGCGGTATAGCGCTCCATGCCGACCTCGCCGCCGACGGCGAAGACGCTTTCGACCCAGCCCGACTCGATCGCCGGGATCATGGTCGGCAGCGGGTTCACCATCCAGTACTTGCAGATCTTGCCCTTAAGGCCGAGACGCTCGCCGTAGGTCGGCAAGAGCAGCTCGATGGCGGCGGTGTTGAAGCCGACGCCGTGGTTCAGCGACTGCACTTCGTACTTCTCGTAGATCCCGCGCAGCGCCACCATGGCCATCAGCACCTGAACGTCGGTGATGGCGGCCGGGTCGCGCGTGAACAGCGCCTGCAGGTGCATCGGGTAGGGGGCCTGGACGACGAAGTCGACCTGGTCCGCCGGAATGTCGATGCGCGGCAGCTTGTCGACGATCTCGTTGACCTGCGCGAAGACGATGCCGTCGGAGAAGGCGGTCGGCTCGACGATCGCGGGCGTCTCCTCGGTGTTGGCGGCGAGGAACAGGTTGCCCTTGCGATCGGCCTGGGCCGCGGCGATCAACGCGACGCGCGGCGTGAGGTCGATGTAGTAGCGCGCGTACAGCTCGTTGTAGGTGTGGATGGCGCCGACCGGGAACTTCTTCGCCTTCACGAGATCGGCGACGGCGGTGCCCTGCGGTCCGGCGTAGCAGAAGTCGACCTGCTTGATCATGCCCTTCTTGAAGAGCTCGATATGAGCCGGAAGCGTGATGCAGGACATCACCAGGTGGATGTCGCGCAGATCCTTCTTCTCGAGCGTGGCCAGCTGGTTGGCGAGAAAGTCCGCCTGCTTCTGGTTGTCGCCTTCGAGGCAGAGGATGTCGCCGGGCTCGATGATGCGGCGCAGGACGTCCGGAACTTTCCCCGGGGCCACGAACTTGCCGCGGGCCAGCTTGCCGACCCGCGCGATGCGTTCGGCCTTGTTCTGGCGGCGCTTCGTCGTTTTTGCAGTTATCATGGTGTCTATTTCGTATATCCGTCCTAGCCGGTCAATGTGCTAGAGCAAACCATGCTGATGTTTGAAATACCCTTCGGGACGACCGATTGGGAAAGCGTCGAACGCACGGAGCATCCGGGCGAAACCGGCAAGGCGTTCTGGCGCACCCGGACCTTCAACAACATGCGCGTGCGGATGGTCGAGTACACGCCAGGCTATCTCGCCGATCACTGGTGCCAGAAGGGCCACATTCTCCTGGTGCTGGAGGGAGAATTGTCGACCGAGCTGGCGGACGGCCGCACGGTTGTGCTGAAGCAGGGCCAGAGCTACCAGGTTGCCGACAATACGCTCGGCCATCGGTCGCGGACGGAATCGGGCGCCAAACTCTTCATAGTGGACTGACATGACGGACATGATCGGATTTATCGGCGTCGGCACCATGGGCGAACCGATGTGCCGCAATCTCGCGCGCAAGAGCGGCATGACCGTGCTCGCGGCCGATCGCGACACGGCGCCTCTCGAGAGGCTGGCGGTCGACGGCGTGAAGGCGGCGTCTGTCGACGAGATCGGCGAAAGCTGCCGCACCATCTTCCTGTCGCTGCCGGGCGGCAGGGAGGTCGAGGAAGTCTGCCTGGGCACCAACGGCCTGGTCTCGAAGGCCAGGCTCGGCTGGAACGTGGTCGATCTCAGCACCGCGCCACCCATCCTGGCGCGGCGTCTGTACGAGGAATTCCAGGGCAAGGCCTCGGCCTTCGCCGACGCACCGGTCGCGCGTACGCGACAGGCCGCGATCGACGGCACGCTCTCGATCATGGTGGGAGCCACCACGCCCACGTTCGAGCGCATCGCACCGCTCCTGCGCCACATGGCGAGCGAGGTCACGCATTGCGGTGACGTCGGCGCCGGCCAGACGGTGAAGATCCTGAACAACATGATCCTGTTTCAGACCGTGGTGGCGCTGGCGGAGGGCCTGTCGATCGCGCGCGCGAACGGCGTTGACGGCAAGGTGCTGTTCGAGACGCTCACCAAGGGCTCGGCCGATTCCTTCGCGCTGCGCAATCACGGCATGAAGGCGTTGCTGCCGGGCGTCTTTCCCGAGCGCGCCTTCTCGACCAGGTACGCACTCAAGGACTTGAGCTACGCCATCGACATGGCCGAGCAGGCGGGTGTGCCGGCCCTCGGCGCCGACGTGGCTCGCGAGGTCATGGAGCGCGCCGTCGAACTGGGACATGGCGAGGAATACTGGCCGGTCCTGCTCAAGGCCATCGCGGACGCGACCGGCAAGGTGTAGTCGCTACCGGGTCATCTGATATCGCTTGTCTCGTACGCAGATGGCGGCGAGACGGGAATCGGGTTGCGTCGTTCGATGCCTGGCTCAGCGCCTGTCGATGTT
Organism: Reyranella sp.; assembly: GCF_030651995.1. GTDB lineage: Bacteria > Pseudomonadota > Alphaproteobacteria > Reyranellales > Reyranellaceae > Reyranella. The sequence continues at coordinate 24,356 of NZ_JAUSBN010000088.1, read as the reverse complement.
CCCGTCGGTCAGCAGACTGGCCTGCAGAGAGGCCTCCAACGTGGCATCGAGCCTGAACACGCGCTGGGTCGCGAAGCCGGGATACCGGTCGGTGGACTCGGCGTGGCCCAGCTCTGCAAGAGCGTCGGCGTCGGCTTGGGCTTCGAAAGCGCACAGGATTTCGGGAAAGCCTGCGGCCCGCGAGACCGTCAGCGCGAAGGCACCCTTCGACGCCATACGGCCGTTAACGCGGTGAAGCAGGTCACGTAGACCGCGCAGCCGTCGGCTTCCTATCTCGTCTGCTCCGACGTCGACGGCCACTGCAGCCACGATGTGGCCTTGCGGAAAATTCTTGACGAAGGCTGGGCAGGACAGACTGCTCATGGCAATCCCAACGCGGGCATCTCGCATTCGCTGCCTCACATGCGTAATACTGTCCGCAGCCTGGATGGATGGCTTCGGGGAGACATGGAATGGCGCGTATCGCGGTTGGCGGATTTCAGCATGAGACGAACACGTTCGCGCCCCAGCAGGCGACCTGGGAGGAGTTCGTGCGGGCCGATGCCTGGCCGCCGCTGCTGCGCGGGCCGGAGATGATCGCCGGGGTCGAGGGTTTCAACATCCCGATCGCCGGGGCGATCAGGAAGCTTACGGAACTGGGGCACGAGATCGTGCCGCTGGCCTGGGCCGCCGCGGCGCCGGCTTCCTATGTCACCGAGGACGCCTACGAGAAGATGTGGGCGCTGTTCGACGAGGACCTGAAGAAGCACGGTCCGTTCGACGCGGTCTATCTCGACCTGCACGGCGCCATGGTCGCGGAGAATACCGAGGACGGCGAGGGCGAGCTGCTGCGCCGGATTCGCGGCATCGTGGGCGACGAGCTGCCGATCGTCGCCAGCCTCGACTATCACGCCAACCTGACGCCCGAGATGGCGCAACTCGCCACGGCCCTGGTCGGCTATCGCACCTATCCGCATATCGACATGGCGGTGACCGGCAGCCGCGCGATCGAGCTCCTCGACAAGCTGCTGCGCGAGAAGCGTCCGGTCTACCGCGCTTACCGCCAGCTCGACTTCCTGATCCCGCTGGTCTGGCAGTGCACCTTCATCGAGCCGGCCAAGGGCATCTTCGACCTCGTGGGCGAGCTCGAGGCCGGCGAGAAGAGCCATAACCAGGGCATCGTCAGCGTGACGCACACGCCGGGCTTCCCGCCGGCCGACATCGCACAGTGCGGCCCGGCGCTGGTCGTCTACGGCCACGACCGGGAGGCGGTCGAGGCGGCCGCCGACAAGCTCGCCGCCACGGTGAAGGCCCAGGAGAAGGCGTTTGATGGAGAACTGCTCGATCCGGACCAGGCCGCGCTTCGCGCCATCGAACTGTCCAGGAACGCGACGAAGCCGATCGTGCTGGCCGACGTACAGGACAATCCCGGTGCCGGCGGCACCTCGGACACGATCGGCCTGCTGGCGGCCCTGATGCGCCACAAGGCGAAGGGAGCCGTGATCGGCATGATCGTCGACGAGGGCGCGGCCAGGGCTGCCGTCGAGACCGGCGAGGGCAACGTCATGCATCGCGGCATCGGCGCCGTGGTGGGCTATGGCGGCGAGAAGCCGGTCGAAGCGGACTGGCGCGTGGTCAAGCTGAGCGACGGGGTCTTCACCGGCACCGGCCCGTTCTATGGTGGCGCGAAGTTCCAGATCGGTCCGATGGCGCTCTTGACCGACGAGGCCTCGGGCGTGTCGGCCGTTGTCGCCTGCAAGCGCGTTCAGGCGGCCGACCAGGAGATGTTCCGCGCCGTCGGCGTCGAGCCATCGGAAGTGCCGATCCTGGCCCTGAAGTCGACCGTTCATTTCCGTGCCGACTTCCAGCCGATCGCCGAGACGATCCTGGTGGTGCAGTCGCCCGGTGCGCACATCACCGATCCGATGGAGATGCCGTACAAACACCTGCGCAAGGGCATCCGCCTGAAGCCGATGGGCCCGGTGCACGGCGGCTGAGCGTCAGTCGTCGGCGAAGGCGGGCCGCAATGCCCAGACCATGGGTACCGTCGTGAGGGCCACGCAGGACACGACGACAAGGGCCGTCGTCAGTCCCGTCTGGTCGCCGAGCAGGCCGAAGAGCAGCGGTCCGGTTGCGCTCGCGACCGAACCGCCGGTGTAGAAGACCGCGAAGGCCTTGGTGCGCCGTTCCGGCCTCACGAATTCGGGGACGGTGCCGTAGAGGACCGACGAGGTGCCGTTCAGCATCAGCCCGACGGCCGGCAGCAGCAGCAGCGCGTAGTCGAGCGACAGCGGCAGGGCTGCCAGAATGAGAAGGGTCGTAGCGACTTCGGTCAGAACGACCGAGGGCACGACGCCGAGCTTTTCGCCGACCCAGCCCATCACCAGCTTGCCGGCGGCGCCGCCCGCGAACATCAGCGAGAGGCCAAGGCCGATGGTCGGCAAGTCCGCGCCCTTGTCGCGCAGCAGGAAGGGCAGAAAGATCAGGAAGCCGGTCCGCACCAGATCGTCGGCGATGTGGATGGAGAAGAGCAGCCAGTAGGCCCAGGGGCGGTCCTGTCCGGCGACCGCCTTCGACGGTTCTGCCGTGCCGTGCGTAACGATCGGTTTCAGCGAGGCCAGGATGATACCGGCGCCGAGCACGGCGAGGGCGGCCATGATAACCAGCGCCTGCTGCCATCCGAGCGCGGCGGCGATCAGCGCGAACAATGCCGGCAGCAGGACCTTGCCGACGTCGCCGGTGAAATTGTAGGTGCCGAGCGCGGTGCGGGAACGCGGGCCGCGATAGGCGGCCGCGACGAGGCTGGAGCCGATGGGATGCTGCGTGCTGGCGCCCAGGCCGGCGAGGAGCAGTCCGGCAATGACGCCGTAGAGCGAGCCGCTGAGCCCCGCGAGGCAGTAGCCGGCGGCGATCAGCATCGTTCCAATGGCCAGGATTCGGACACCGCCGAAGCGTTCGGCCAGATGGCCCGACGGAATCTGGCCGGTGGCCATGGCGCCGGAATAGCAGGTCTTGAGCGCGCCGATGGCACCGTAACTCAATCCGAACTGGGACTGCAGCAACGGGTAGAGGACGTTCAGCAGGTCGGTGAAGCCGTCGTGCAGGGCATGCGCGCCACCGCAGACGGTGAGGGTGCGGCGGGCTGTGGCGGGCGACGAGACGGTGATTGTCATCTCACCGTCACAATACTAGCGACCCGGTATCCGGTCGAACCAAAAGGCGGTCTGCTGCTGGTAGTCACGCTCGGCGAAGGCGGTGTCGGCGGTCACCGTCGGCTTGCCGTTACGCGCGTAGCGCACGCTCACCAGTCGCTTGAAGGCCGTGTCGGCGGAATGGAGGATCAGCACGTCGCCCTGGCGGCGCTGGAAGACGAACTCGTGATACTGGCGGATGTTCACCAGGTTCACGACGTAGCGGCCGTCGGGCCCGTCGTCGGCCAGCTGGCGCACCGGAATGTCGCGGCCCTGGTTGGTGATGCCCATCAGCGCCAACGCCTCGGGCGCCGTCATGTTGTCCCGGCCGGTCCTCTGGATCAGCGCGACCAGACGGTCGCCGCGCGGCGAGAGCGTGTGCCTGGGCGAGGGCGTCGTGGCGCAGGCGGCCAGCGGCAGGAGAGTGGCTGAGAGAAGGAAGCCGCGGCGCGTCGATGCGAGGGTGCTCAAGCCGTTTCCTTGTCCATGTCGATCTCGATGGGGGCGATTTCCGAGAGCACGCCGCCGCGCATCGCGCGGAAGAAGCAGTTGTGGCGCCCGGTGTGGCAGGCGACACCGGTCTGGTCGACGAGTGCCAGCAGCGTGTCGCCGTCGCAGTCGATGCGCAGTTCGACCAGGGTCTGGATGTGCCCGGACGTGTCGCCCTTGCGCCACGGGCCTTTGCGCGAGCGCGACCAGTAGCATGCGCGGCCTGTGCGCATCGTCTCGGCCACGGCATTGCGATCCATCCAGGCCATCATGAGTACTTCGCCGGTGTCGTGCTGCTGGGCGATGGCCGGCACGAGGCCCTGGGCATCGAACTTGATGACGGCGAGGGCTGTGTCGATTTCGGGCTGTTTGTAGGTCGTTGGGGACATCAATGTGCTCATGGGGCGAGCCTTGGCCTCCGGAAGGAACGGCGCGTATAATAGCCACCTCTTCGGTTGGCAAATCGGAAGTCCCTTGAAAAAACCGGCCAAAGCGGCGCCCACCGGGCATGCCCACGATCACGAGCACTGCGTCGAGGACGCGATCGCCGCGGCCGAGAAACTGTGCGCGGCCAAGGACTTGCGATTTACCCCCCTGCGCCGCCGGGTGCTGGAACTCGTCTGGTCGAGCCACAAGCCGGTCGGCGCCTATGCGCTGCTCGACAGCCTGCGCAACGAGGACCTCGGCTCGGCGCCACCGACGGTCTATCGCGCGCTCGACTTCCTGATCGAGAACGGCCTGATCCACCGCATCGAGCGCATGAACGCCTTCGTCGGCTGCAGCCACCCGGGCGAGGTCCATCGCGGCTTCTTCCTGATCTGCAGCGAGTGCGGCAATGCCGAGGAGATCGAGGGCGACGGCCTGTCCCAAGCCATCTCCGCCAGCGCCACCCGGCGCGGCTTCACCGCGCGCGACATGACGCTGGAAGTGACCGGCATCTGCGGCGAGTGCCGGGGCGCCGCTTAGGGTTTTTCGACTTCATCGTACCACCTCGTCCTGAGGAGACGCGCGCAGCGCTTCGCCTCGAAGGATGGGCGACAAGCACGGTGCGTGTGCCCACGCTTCGAGACGGCCGCTCTGCGGCCTCCTCAGCGTGAGGTCTGTGTGTGATGCTCGCGTTGACGCAGCCCGTTAGGGTCGTTGATCAGGCGTTATGCGCCCGGTTGAGGCGCTCGAAGCCTTCGGCCAGGTCGGTCTTCAGGTCCTCCACGTCTTCCAGCCCGATATGGATGCGCAGCAGTTGCTTGCCCTCGGGCCACGGCACGGCGGTGCGGTACTGATCCGGGTGCGCGGGGATCATCAGGCTCTCGTAGCCGCCCCAGCTCGCGCCCATGCCGAAGATGTCCATGCCGTCGAGCATCGCCGCCACCGCGGGACGCTTGATGCCGTCGCGCAGCGTGAACGAGAAGAGGCCCGAGGAGCCCTGGAACTGCTTCTTCCAGTTCTCGTGGCCGGGGCAGTCGGGCAGGGCGGGGTGCAGCACCTTGTCGACCTCGGGCCGGGTCTTCAGCCAGTTCGCGATCTCGAGGCCGCTCTTCTCGTGATGGCGCAGGCGCACGCCCATGGTGCGAAGGCCGCGCAACGCGAGATAGCAATCGTCGGGCGCGGCGTGGAAGCCGAACGACTGGCAAGCGGTCTTCGCCGTCTCGAACATCTCGCGGGTGGCACAGGAGATGATGCCCATCATCGCGTCCGAGTGGCCGACGATGTACTTGGTACCAGCGTGGATGGAGATGTCGCAGCCATGGTCGAACGGCTTGAAGTAGAGCGGCGTCGCCCAGGTATTGTCGATCATGACCGCCGCGCCGGCCTTCTTGGCGACCGCGGCCATGCCGTCCACGTCCTGAACCTCGAAGGTCTGCGAGCCCGGCGCTTCGAGATAGAGGACCTTGGTGTTCGGCCGCATCAGCTTGGCGATACCCTCGGCGCCGATCATCGGGTCGAAGTAGGTGGTCTCGACGCCGAAGCCCTTCAGCGTCGTGTTGGCGAAGCGGCGGGCCGGACCGTAGGCATTGTCGGTCACCAGCATGTGGTCGCCGGTCTTCAGGAAGCCCACGATGGCGCCGGTGACGGCGGCCAGGCCCGACTGGACGGCAATGGAGCGGTGCGCGCCCTCGATGGCGGCGACGGCGTCTTCAAGCGCCTTCTGCGTCGGCGTGCCGTTGCGGCCGTAGCCGAAGCCCTCGAACGGGATGCGGTTCTCGAACTTGTCCATCGTCGGCGAGAGGATCGTCGACGCGTGATAGACGGGCGGATTGACGATGCCGAAGTTGTTGTCGGGATCGCGGCCGGAGACGGCCAAGACGGTGTCGGGGCGGGTATAGGTTTTCTTGGAGGTCATGACTCAACTATGGCAAGGCGTTGAAGGGAGGTCAGGGTCCGGTGACGATCGGCGTATCGGCGCGGCCGCCCCATTCGGTCCAGGAACCGTCGTAGACCGCGGCCTCCGGAGAGCCGGTGATATAGAGGGCGAGGGCGATGACGCAGGCGGTGACGCCAGAGCCGCAGCTCGCCGTCACCTTCTTCGAGGGATCGATGCCTGACGCGGCGATGCGGGCCGCCAGCTTGTCGGCCGGCAGCATCGTGCCGGTCGCAGGATCGAGCAGCTCGTTGTAGGGCAGGTTGAAGGCACCCGGCATGTGACCGCCGCGCAAGCCGGCGCGCGGCTCTGGCGCCTCGCCGCGGAAGCGGGCGGCGGCGCGGGCATCGACGATCTGCTCGCGCTTGCTTTCGATCAGGCCCAGAACGTCGTCCACCGAGCGGACCAGCGAATTGTTCAGGCGCGACGTGAAGTGGCGCTCGCGCGGCGGCGTCGGATCGTCCGTGACGGGCCGGCCCTCGCTCAGCCATTTCGGCAGGCCGCCATTGAGGACCGACACGTCCTTGTAGCCCATCGCGCGGAACATCCACCAGACGCGGCAGGCGCCGGTCATCGGCGTGGTGTCGTAGATCACGATCTTGTTGCCGTCGCCCAGCCCCAGCTTGCGGACACGGGCGGAGAATTTCTCCGGCGGCGGCAGCATATGGGGCAGCGGGTTCGTCGTGTCGGCGATCTCGTCGATGTCGAAGAACACCGCGCCCGGAATGTGCTGCTGCACGAACTCGGCCTTGGGATCGCGCTTCTGCGCCGGCAGGTAGAAGGAGCCGTCGACGACGCGCACGTCGGGCGCATCGAGGCGGGCGGCGAGCCAATCGGTGCTGACGAGGGCGTCGGGCCTTGCGTAGTCCATCGGAAGTCTTCCCCTTAGAATTTCATGTTCCTCGCCCCCGCTAGGGGGAGAGGAGCTTGAATTAGGCCAGCGCGATGATGAAGCGCCGGTTCATCTTTCCCTTGTTCTCGATCTTGATGCATTCGACGCGGCCGATCTCGCCGCTGCGGGCGACGTGCGTGCCGCCGCAGGCCTGCAGGTCGACGCCTTCGATCGACAGGAGACGGACGCGGCCGGCGCCCATCGGCGGCCGAACGCTCATCGTCTTCACGAGTTCGGGGCGCGAGGTCAGCTCCTCGTCGGTGACCCATTGCTGCGTCACCGGACGGTCGAGCGCGATCAGCTTGTTGACCTCCTCGGTCACCCATTCCTTGGTCGGGATCTCACCCTCGAGGTTGAAGTCGAGGCGGCTCTTGTCGGCACCGACCTGGCCGCCGGTGACGTTGCCCTTGATGACCGCCGACATCACGTGCAGCGCGGTGTGCATGCGCATGTGCAGGTGGCGGCGCTCCCAGTCGAGCACCGTGTGGACCTTCGTCCCGACCTCGGGGCGGGGCGCATCGGGCGCCAGCACGTGCAGCACGTCGCCGCCGTCGGCCTTGACCGAGTCGACGATCCGGGCCTCGCCGCCGTCCCAGCGCAGCAGGCCGGTGTCGCCGGGTTGTCCGCCGCCGGTGGGATAGAAGATCGAGCGGTCCAGCCGCACGCCGCGCTCCTCGCCGGCGGTCACGGTGGCGTCGGCTTCCTTGATGTAGGCGTCGTGCCTGAAGAGTTCTTCGACCATGACCGGGATTTAGGCTTTCGCCAGACGCGCCGCAACTTCCTCGCCCGTGGGCATGGCAGGTGCGGCGCCAAGTCGTTCGACGGAGCAGGAAGCGGCGACGCTGGCGAAGCGTGCGGCCTCTGCCGGCGTCAGGCCTGCGGCGAGGCGCGAGGCGAGGGCACCCACGAAGCAGTCGCCGGCGCCCGTCGTGTCGACGACCTTGGTCTGAAAGGCGGGGATGGTGTCGACGCCCACCGCGCTGACGACGATGGCGCCGCGTGCGCCCAGGGTGGCGATCACGGCCCGCGCGCCGCGCTTGCGCAGCACGTTGCAGGCGGCGACGACTTCGTCCGTCGAGCTGGAGGCGTCGAGCCTGGTGCCGGTCGCCTGGGAGAGTTCGATCTCGTTCAGCACCGCGACGTCGACCGACTGCAGCAGGTTCGCCGGAGGGTCGGTGTACGGCGCCAGGTTGAGGACGGTGCGGGCGCCGGCCGCATGAGCGCGCGCAAGGATCTCCCGTGTGGCCGCGAGCGGCGTCTCGAACTGCGCCACCCACACTTCGTCGCGTCGCGGTTCGTCCGGCAGCATCGAGGCAGCGAAGTGCATGTTGGCGCCGGACGCGACGGTGATCGAATTGTCGCCTTCCGCCACCTGGATCAACGCCACACCGGTCGCCGGCCCGTCGACCTCGGTCACGCCGGTGCTGTCGACGTCGTTGTCGGCCAGGAAGCCGCGCAGGCTGTTGGCGAAGGCGTCGTCGCCGACGGCACCGACCATCGCGGTGGGCGTGCCCAGGCGGGCCGAGGCAATCGCCTGGTTGAGGCCCTTGCCGCCCGGCAGGAACGAGACCTCGGCGCCCAGGATCGTCTCGCCGGGTGCTGGCCGTCGCGCGCTCTGCACGACGACATCCATGTTGAGGCTGCCGCAGACGACGACCCGGCTCATCGGCGTGAGCTTATTTCATCCAGCGCGGCAGCGGCAGGTTCTTCTCGCGCAGGAATGCCGGATTGAAGAGCTTCGATTGGTATCGACTGCCGCCGTCGCAGAGGATGGTGACGATGGTCTTGCCCGGTCCCAGTTCGCGCGCGAGCCGCATGGCGCCCACGACGTTGATCGCCGATGACCCGCCCAGCACCAGGCCTTCGTGCTCGATCAGGTCGAACAGGACGGGCAGGGCCTCCTCGTCGGTGATCTGGTAGGCCATGTCGATCGGCGTGCCGTCGAGATTCGCGGTGACACGGCCCTGGCCGATGCCTTCCGTGACCGAGTTTCCCTCAGCCTTGAGCTCGCCCTTGGCGAACCAGTTGAACAGCGCCGAGCCCATGGGATCGCTGAGCGCAATCTTGATCTCGGGGTTGCGCTCCTTCAGGGCCCGCGCCACGCCGGCCAGGGTGCCGCCGCTGCCGACCGAACAGGTGAAGCCGTCGACCTTGCCGTCCGTCTGGTCCCAGATTTCCGGCCCGGTCGTCCGGTAATGTCCGTCCCGGTTGGCGGTATTGTCGAACTGGTTGGCCCAGATCGCGCCGTTCGGCTCCTTGGCCGCCAGCTCGTCGGCCAGGGCGCCGGAGAAGCGGACATAGTTGTTCGGATTGGAATAGGGTGCGGCCGGGACGAGGCGCAGGTCGGCGCCGCACAGGCGCAACATGTCCTTCTTCTCCTGGCTCTGCGTCTCGGGCATCACGATGACCGAGCGGTAGCCGCGCGCATTGGCGACCAGCGCGATGCCGATCCCGGTATTGCCGGCGGTACCCTCGACGATCACGCCGCCGGGCCTCAGCTTCCCGCTCTTCTCGGCGTCCTCGATGATGGCGAGCGCGGCGCGATCCTTCACCGAGCCGCCCGGGTTGAGGAACTCCGCCTTGCCGTAGATGCTGCAACCCGTCGCCTCGGACGCGGCGCGGAGCTTGATCAGCGGCGTGTTGCCGATGCTATCGATAAAACCCGACCGGACGTTCATGACTTACTCGCTCTGCTGGACCCTGCGCCGTCCCCGGCGCGACCGTAAACAGGGAGCAGGGGGGATCGCAACCGGACCGTGCCGGTTGGCGGCATGATTGGCCCGGAATTCGCATGATTTTGTGCGGGCTCGTGCGCCCCGCATAGCCCAGATTGGGAGTTCCCATGAATGCGCATGCTGCTGTCCATTCGAACTGGGCGAGCCTGGTTCATCCGAACGGCGATCCGATCCGTCTCAATACCCAGGATTTCGTGGCCATCGACCGGGACCGGGACGCGACCTACGACCCGATCTATCGGCCCCAGGCGCTCTACAACCGGGTGATCAACGGCTTTCATGCGAACAATGAGGCCTTCCTGCTGCAGGAAGTCGCGACGAACCTGCCCATCTACCGGCCGGATGCCGGCCCGACTGATTTCCATCTCCATCTCCCTCCGGGCGCCTTTCAGCTCGTGCTGGTCACGTCGGGATTGTTCACCTTCGATTACGACGGGTTGATGCACCATGTCGGGCCGGGCGCGCTGATCCTGCAGAGCGCGATCGTGCACCGGCAGAGTTCCTACAGCTGGTCGGGGCTTCCGACGGACGCAAACCTGAAGACTCCGCAGACCGTCGTGCCCGACCCGCTCTCCATGGGCTACTCGGGCAAGTTCATCGAGGCGTTCATCACGGAGCCGACGACCTTCCCCAATCCGACGGTGGTGCACTCGGAAGAAATCGACGAAGCCGAGACGCCGCGTCTGGCCTGGAGCCATCCGTTCCACGACCGACCGCGCGAGGCAGGCTTCTGGTACCAGGATCCGCTGTCGCTCGACGCGCTCTACCGACCGCTGGCGGCCGGGATCGTGAAGTCGCCCATGCCCGTCCATGTTCGCGACCTGGGCATCGAGGCGCCGAGCGGCCACCTGGTCACCGGCCACATCGTCGCCACCGATCCGCGCGGCCAGTCGCTGCTGCCGAAGAGCGCGTCGCCCATCGCGGATGTCGCGGGCCTCGAGAAGGGCGAGGTCGTGGTCTATCGCGTCATTCGCGGGACCGCCGAATTCAGGGAGGCGGCCGGCAAGGGCTTTGAGCTCGCGACCGGCGATTCGGTCACTGTGGGCAGGAACTCGGCGACGCTGGTCGGAGTGGGAGAGAACACGCAGCTCCTCCGGCTCGGCCTCCTGAAGGGCATGGACGATCTCCGCCGGTGGACGTCGGCGCAGCGCGACGAGATCGACGGGCTGGCCGGCCAGATCATCACGCGCAAGGATGCGCGCCCGCAGCGTACCCAGGGCAAACCGGTCGGATATCTCTACGAGTAGATTTTCGGGCGATCAGCCCCAGCGGCTGCGCAACTCGTCGCGATGGAGCGCCAGCCACTGCAGCGCGATCACGGCCGCCGAGTTGTCGATCTCGTCGCGGCCGAGGAGCGCGCGCGCCTCGGCGAACGGCATGGCCTGCACAAGGATGTCCTCGTTCTCCGATTCGAGGCCGTGAATGCCGCCGACACCGGTCGCGTCGATGCGGCCCAGGAAGATGTTGCAGGTTTCCGAGCAGGCACCCGGACTGAGCACGAGGCTGTAGAGGGGAACGAGGTCCAGGATCTGCACCGAGGCTTCCTCGACTGCCTCGCGCCGCGCGACGTCCTCGGGCGCTTCGCCTTCCTCGACCATCCCGGCCACGATCTCCCAGCACCAGGGGTGACGCCCGGCGGCAAAGGTGCCGGCGCGGAACTGGCGGATCAACACCACCTCGTCGCGGATCGGATCGTAGGGCAGCACGGCCGCGGCCTGGCCGCGCTCGAAGACCTCGCGGCTGAATTCGCCGCTCAGGCCACCCCGATAGAGGCTGTGGCGGAACAGGTAGCGAGCAAGGCGGAAGTAGCCCTGGAAGAGCACGGTCCGTTCGACGAGTTCGGCCTTTTCGCCGGCCAGGGGGACAGAGGGCATGATTTGCACTCCACAAGCGAAAAGGGGCCGCTCCCTTTCGAGAACGGCCCCCAATTGGCTCCGGAGGTAGGAATCGAACCTACGGCCGGGCGATTAACAGTCGCCTGCTCTACCGCTGAGCTACTCCGGAATGGAATTCGTCGCGACGGCGGTAACGGTGCCGCGAAGGCGCGGTCTTGTGACAGAGCGTGTCCACTCATGCAAGACCTGTCGCATGTGCAATTCGTGGAGGCCTGGGCCGGAATCGAACCGGCATTGACGGATTTGCAGTCCGCTACATAGCCACTCTGTCACCAGGCCGCCCGAAGTGCGCGCGCGGTGCTATACGCGCGGCGAGACAGACCGGTCAAGCCGGCCGCGACGGAGAGACCTTTGACGCTGTCGTCCGCCGCCGCCTATATAACACCGCTACATCTAGGGGGCAGCCTATGACGGATTTCGCGCTCGCGCGACGCAACATGGTGGAAGGGCAGCTCCGGCCCAACCGGGTCAACGATGCCGGCCTGCTGGCCGCTCTCGGGGAGCTGCCGCGAGAGCGTTTCCTGCCCGAAGGCCTGCGCTCGGTCGCCTATGCCGATGACGACGTGCCGCTGGGCAATGGTCGCTTCATGATGGAGCCGATGGTGTTGGCCCGCCTGATCCAGTTCCTGCAGCCTCAGGCCGGGGACAAGGCGATGGTCGTGGCTGCCGGACGGGGCTATGGCGCGGCGATCCTGGCGCGGCTGGTCCAGTCGGTCGTTGCGGTCGAGGCCGATGCGGGCCTGGCCGCCGCTGCACAGAAGACGTTGCGCGAGCTCGGCGTGTCGGGGGTGGAGCAGGTGGCGGGAGAGGCCGAGCAGGGCGCCGCTTCTTCCGGCCCCTTTGACGTGATCCTGATCGAGGGTGCGGTGCGGGAAGTACCCAAGGCCATTGCCGACCAGCTCGCCGAAGGCGGCCGGCTGGCCACCGTGGTCGCCGATCCGAGTGGCGCCCTTGGCGTCGCCCATCTGTTCGTGAAGCAAGGGGGCGTCGTGTCGGGGCGGCCACTCTTCGACGCCGGTACGCCGGCGCTGCCCGGCTTCGCCCCTCCTGCGCGATTCACCTTCTGACGCGTCAGGGACTTTCCCATGCCGAGGGCTACCAATAGTGTTCCGCCTGATGCTAGGGTGCCGTCCAAAGATGAGGGTAGAACAATGCGTATCCGGCCCGGTTTGAGGCATGCCCGCACCGCGGCCGCGTGCATCCTGGCGGTCGGGCTCGGGGGCGCTTCCAGCGCGTGGTCGCAGAGCCTGATCGAGGCCCTGTCGACGACGTACAACAGCAACCCCGACCTGCTGGCGAGCCGGGCGATCCTGCGTCAGACCGACGAGACCCTGTCGCAGGCGGTCGCCAACTGGCGCCCTCGCGTCACGCTCAACGTCGAGTACAACAAGGTCGAGCAGGACTCCTACTCGCAGCGCACATCGCCGACCTTCTATGCGCTGAACGGCAAGTTCACGACCCTGCAGATGGTCCAGCCGGTCTTCCGCGGCGGCAAGACCATTGCCGAGACGAAGCAGGCGCAGTCGAACATCCAGGCCCAGCGAGCCCAGCTCGCCGAGACCGAGCAGAACGTGCTGCTCTCGGCGGTGACGTCCTATGCCGACCTCGTGCAGAACATCGGCATCGCCGACGCCCGACGCAACAACGTGCGGGTGCTGGTGCAGCAGCTCGACGCGACGCGCGAGCGCTTCCGGGTCGGCGAACTGACCATCACCGACGTAGCGCAGTCCGAGGCCCGCCTCGAACTGGCCAAGGCCGACCTGGTCCAGGCCGAGACCAATGTCCGCATCGCCGAGGCGGCCTTCCAGCGCACGATTGGCAAGAAGCCGGGAAGACTGGGCGAGATTCCGCTGATCGGTGGGCTGCCGTCGTCGGAGGAGGAGGCTATCGGCCTCGCGATGGATGCCGGCCCGCGCGCCGTAACCGCCGCGCACCGCATCACGGCGGCCAATTACGGGGTGAACTCGGCGGTGGGTGACCTGCTGCCGCAGGTCAATCTGATCGGCGCGCTGCAGCAGCAGTTCGACCTGCAGGTCCCGAACGACAAGTATTACAACTACGCCGTTCGCCTCCAGGCCACGATCCCGATTTTCCAGAACGGCAGCGAATGGTCGCGCATCCGGTCTGCACGCGAACTGGTCGGGCAGCGTCGCAACGAACTCGACAGCGCCCGTCGCACCGTGGCGGAGAACGTGATCCGTGCCTGGCGCCAGCTGGATTCGTCGCGCTCGCGGGTTACGTCGTTCGAATCGCAGGTCCGCGCCAACGAAGTCGCTCTGAACGGCGTGCGGCAGGAAGCGCTGGTCGGCTCGCGTACCACGCTGGACGTGTTGAACGCCGAGCAGGAGCTGCTCAACTCGCAGGTCAACCTGATCCAGGCGCGCCACGACGTGCAGGTCGCCTACTATGGCGTGCTGGCCGGAATCGGTCGCCTGACGGCCCGCACATTGGCGCTGCCCGTCGAGTATTACGACGAGGAGCGCTACTACAAGGACGTCGGTTCCCGCTGGATCGGCTGGGGCAGCAGCGGCGAATCGGGTACGGGCATCATCCCGCCGTCCACTTCTCCGGCCGGCGTCGCCGGGAGTGCCCCCACGAGGAGCACCCCCACCGGGAGCGGCGGGAAATGAACGACGACAAGGGGCCTCCGAACAAGGACCCGTCGATGGACGACATTCTGGCGTCCATCCGCAAGATCATCTCGGACGACGAGGCCCGGGCGCAGGTCGGAAGCCTGCGAAATGCAAATTCGGGAGAGCGTCCGCCTGTGATACCGCCATCACCTCCGTCGCCGCCGCCTACGCGTGACGATGTTCTCCTGCTTACCGAGATCGTGGAAGAGCCCAAGTCCATGTCGAATGAAAAGCCGACGCCGCTGCGGGCGGTCGAGTCCATGAACCCGGCGGAGATGCCGCAACCGGCCAACGAGGCTCCGCCTGCGCAGCCGTCGCCCTCGACGGGCGCCGTGAAGGCCGATTTGCTCGTCGGTGACGGCGTGGCGGGGGTGGCGAGTTCGGCTTTCGCGCGTCTGAATCAGGCCGTGCAGGACAGTGTGCCGGCGCCGGCGGCCACCAATCCCGGCCCGTCGGTTGGCGGGCAGACCATCGAGGATCTGGTCAAGGAAATGCTGCGTCCGATGCTCAAGGAGTGGCTGGACACCAATCTGCCGCCGATGGTCGAGCGCTATGTCGAACGCGAGATTGCCCGGCTGACACGCCGCTGACCCCAGGCGCCACCCTCCTTCATCGCCACGGTGTCGCAACCGTGGCGTTTTTCGTTTAAGGCCAGAAGATGCTCGACAAGACCTACGACCCCAAGGAAATCGAGGCCCGACGCTACCCCGAGTGGGAGAGTGCGGGGGCCTTCCGCGCCCATCCCGAGTCGCCGAAGCAGCCCTATTGCATTGTGATACCGCCGCCCAACGTCACGGGCAGCCTTCACATGGGCCATGCGCTCGACAACACCCTGCAGGACGTGCTGATTCGCTGGCGCCGCATGAAGGGCGACGACGTCCTGTGGCAGCCCGGCACCGATCATGCGGGCATCGCCACGCAGATGGTGGTCGTGCGCAACCTCGAGCAGGAGGGGATCGGCCTCGCGGTCGAAGGTGCGACCAGGACGGATGCCAACAGGAAGCTCCTGAACCGCGAGGAGTTCCTCGCCAAGGTCTGGGAGTGGAAGGCCTATTCCGGCGGCACGATCACCAGCCAGCTCCGCCGGCTCGGCGCCTCCTGCGACTGGAGCCGCGAGCGCTTCACCATGGACGAGGGCCTGTCGAAGGCCGTGCTCAAGGTGTTCGTCGAACTCTACAAGCAGGGCCTGATCTACAAGGACCTGCGGCTGGTCAACTGGGACCCCAAGATGCTGACCGCGATCTCCGACCTCGAGGTCGAGTCGCGCGAGGTGAAGGGACATCTCTGGTACTTCAAGTATCCGATCGAGGGCAGCCCCGACGAGTTCATCGTGGTCGCCACCACGCGGCCCGAGACCATGCTGGGCGATACGGGTATCGCCGTCCACCCCGACGATCCGAAGTGGAAGCACCTGATCGGCAAGCATGCGGTGCTGCCGCTGGTCGGCCGCCGGATCGCGATCGTGGGCGATGAATATTCCGACCCGGAGAAGGGCTCGGGTGCCGTCAAGATCACGCCGGCCCATGACTTCAACGATTTCGAGGTCGGCCGCCGCCACAATCTCGAGGCCATCAACATCTTCGACAAGTTCGCGCGCGTGAACGACAAGGCGCCGGAGAAGTATCGAGGCCTCGACCGCTTCGAGGCGCGCAAGGTCGTCGTGGCGGAAATGGAGGAGCTGGGGCTCGTCGAGAAGATCGAGCCGCATACGCATGCGGTGCCGTACGGCGATCGCGGCGGCGTGCCGGTCGAGCCCTACCTGACCGAGCAGTGGTACGCCGATGCCAGGAAGCTCGCGGAGGCGCCGCTGGCGGCGGCGCGCGACGGCCGCGTGAAGTTCGTGCCCGAGCGCGGGCGCGAGGATTTCTTCCGCTGGATGGAGAACATCGAGCCGTGGTGCGTGTCGCGCCAGCTCTGGTGGGGCCACCAGATCCCGGCCTGGTACGGGCCGGACAAGAAGGTGTTCGTGGCGCTCTCGGAGGAAGAGGCGAATCAAGAGGCACGGGCGCATTACGGCAAGGAGGTCGCGCTGGAACGCGATCCCGACGTGCTCGACACCTGGTTCAGTTCGGCCCTGTGGCCGTTCTCGACGCTGGGCTGGCCCGACCAGACGCCGGAACTGGCCAAGTACTATCCGACCAGCACGCTCGTCACGGGCTGGGACATCCTGTTCTTCTGGGTCGCCCGCATGATGATGATGGGCATGCACTTCATGAAGGAGGTGCCGTTCCGAACCGTCTACCTGCACGGGCTGGTGACGGACGAGAAGGGCCAGAAGATGTCGAAGTCCAAGGGGAACGTGATCGACCCCCTGGAGCTGATCGACAAATACGGCGCCGATGCGCTGCGCTTCACCATGACGTCGTTGGCCGCATCCCAGGCCGGCCGGCTGCGGCTGGCGCCCGCCCGCGTCGAGGGCGCCCGCAACTTCGCAACCAAGCTGTGGAACGCCACGCGCTTCGCCGAGATGAACGGCGCGGCGTTGCCGAAAGGGTTCGAGCCAACGTCGGCCAGGCTCACGGTCAACAAGTGGATGCTGGGTGAACTCGCCCGCGCCAACCAGGCGATCGACAAGGCCCTGACCGATTTCCGCCTAAACGAGGCCGCCAATACCCTCTACGAGTTCGTGTGGGGCGTGGTCTGTGACTGGTATGTCGAACTGACCAAGCCGATCGTGCAGGGCGCCGACGGGCCGGAGAAGGACGAAACGCGCGCCGTCACCGCCTTCGTGCTGCGAGAGACGGTGAAGCTGATGCACCCGGTGATGCCCTTCATCACCGAGGAGCTGTGGGACAAGCTCGGCCACCGCGCCGAGCACGGGCCGCTGATCGGCCAGCCCTGGCCCGCGCCGACCTCGACCGACGCTGCGGCGGATGCCGAGATGGGCTGGCTGGTGAAGCTGATCTCCGACATCCGCTCGGCGCGCGCTGAGCTGAACGTGCCGGCCGGCGCCAAGTTGAGGCTGCTGGTGATCGGCGGCAACGAAGCGACTGCGGCGCGACTGGAGACCCATCGCGCCGCCATCGAGCGGCTGGCCCGCATCGAGAGCGTCGAGGCGGCTTCATCGGCGCCCAAGGCGTCGCTGCAGATCGTCGTCGGCGAGGCGACCTATGCCCTGCCAGTCGGCGACGTGATCGACCTCAAGGCCGAGAGCGCGCGTCTCCAGAAGGAGATCAAGAAGCTCGCCGACGAGGTCGGCAAGATCGACGCCAAGCTCGCGAACGCCGCCTTCGTCGCACGCGCGCCGGAAGAGGTCGTCGAGGAGCAGCGCGAGCGCCGGGCGCAGGCCGAACAGACCGGTGCGCGGCTCAGCACGGCGCTGGAGAGGCTTGGCGTTTAGCGAGAGAGCGCGGCTCGCAGAGCGATTGGCGGCGGTGGGGAAGAGGTGATCTCCAGTATCCACCGTGCGAATATGGATATTCAAACGGAGGCAAGAGATGACTTACACCCTCGAGCAGTTGAGCGCTGATATTCGCAAGGCCCTCAAGGCCGATTCCGGGATCGCGGGTAAGCAGGAAGTCTGCAAGCTGGTGTCGAAGGTGCTGCTGGACGATGAATTCGTCGCCACGCACCTGACCGCCGAGCAGTGCCGCCCGCGCAAGGTCCTGTACGAGGATCCGGAGCTGGGTTTCTGCATCTGCGGACATGTGTACGAGACGGCTGCGCACGGTGGGCCGCATGATCACGGCTCCAGCTGGGCGATCTACGGACTGGCCACCGGCGACACGGAGATGACCGACTGGCGGATCGTCAAGAAGGGCGAGGACAATGAGCCGACCCTGGTCGAGCCCGCCAACACCTACGTGTTGAAGCCGGGCGACAGCCACTTCTACGACGTCGGCGTCGTCCATTCGCCGAAGCGCGACGGCCTGACCAGGCTGGTGCGCATCGAGGGCGCCAACCTCGACCACATCCAGCGCTCGAACATCAAGGCGGCGTGACTATAAAGGTCCCTCGCTTACGCTCGGGATGACAATTTTGTTGGTGGTGGCTCCGTGCGCTTGCTCGAAGCCGCTACTACAAAGACGTTGTCATCCCGAGCGCAGCGAGGGACCTTTCACTCTCAGCGCTTGATCTGCATCCTCAGATACTTCGCCAGCCCCGCGCCATAGGGCGGGCGCAGCATGCGCAGCGGCGCCAGGTCCCATTTGATCTGGTGGTAGATCGACTTGCGGTGGCTGAACTCGCGGAATCCGTCATGGCCGTGGTAGGCGCCCATGCCGGCCGGGCCGATGCCGCCGAACGGCAGCTCCTCCTGGGCGACGTGCATGACGACGTCGTTGACGGTGACGCCTCCCGAGGTCGTCCCGTCGAGCACACGGTCGCGCTCGGCGGCGTCGCTGCCGAAATAGTACAGGCCAAGCGGGCGGTCGTGCATGTTGATGTAGTCGACCGCCTCCTGGACGTCGCGATAGGCCTTCACGGGCAGCAGGGGCCCGAAAATCTCCTCCTGCATGACCTTCATGTCGTCGGTCGGGTTGAGGATCAGAGTCGGCGCGATGCGGCGGTGTGGCTGCTGGCGCAGGTCCTCGGCCCCCGGATTGATTTCGATGATCTCCGCACCCTTGGCACGCGCATCGTCGAGATACCCCATGAGGCGCGCATAGTGCCGGTCGGAGACAACCGCGGTGTAGTCGCGATTCTCGCGAATGGTCGGAAACATCTGCCCGACCGAGGTCTTTGCCGCGGCCACGAAGTCGGGCAGGCGGTCGGCCGGTGCCAGTACATAGTCCGGGGCCAGGCAGATCTGCCCCGCATTGAGCGTCTTGCCGTTCATGATCCGCGCCGCGGCCACCGACATGTCGGCCGAGCGCCCGATCACGACGGGACTCTTGCCGCCCAGTTCAAGCGTCACCGGCACGAGGTTCTCGGCAGCCGCGCGCATCACGTGGCGGCCGATCGAGGTCGCGCCAGTGAAGACCAGATGGTCGAAGGGTAGGGAAGAGAATGCCTGCCCGACCTCCGGGCCGCCGGTAACCACGGCGATCTCACTCTCGTCGAAGGCGCTGGCGAACATCTGCTTCAGCAGCTCGGAGGTGGCCGGGGTCGTCTCGGACGGCTTGATCATGGCCCGGTTGCCCGCGGCCAGAACGCCGGCCAGCGGCGTGAAAGTGAGGTTTACCGGAAAGTTCCACGGACTGATCACGCCGACCACGCCCTTGGGCTGGTGGCGGATCTCGGCCCGGGCACCCAGGAAACCCAGGATGCGCGGCGTCGTGCGGCGCCGCTCGGTCTTCATCCAGCTCCTGAGATTGTCGCGCGCATGTTTGAGAGGGCCGATCGAGCTGGCGACGTCGGCGAAGGCGGTCACGGTGGGCGAGCGCGCGCCGAAGTCGGCGGCGAGGGCCTCTTCGATGTCCCGCCGGCGGTCGACCAGGAGACCGATGCACCGGTTGAGCCGGTCGATGCGCAGTTCGGCGGGCGGCGCACCGTCCTTGAGCTGTCCCTCGCGCTGGCGGAGCAGGATCTCGATCAGTCTGGAGCCCGACATGTTCGTTACGACACCTTTCTCAGGTCCGGCACGTATGGCTTGCTGGCGAAATGTTCCTGCCCGTCGCCGCGGGCGAAGCGCAGGCCGGCCCGGCGGATCGCGTCGTCGTCGACCGCCTCGAGCGGCACGTAGTAGCGGTCGTCCACCTTGGTGAACGTGTCGTTATCGATTCTGTTGTAGCAGATCAGCAGCGTCCACCGACGATTGGGCGAGCGGTTGGCGTCGGAGCGGTGGATCGCGTTGCAGTGAAAGATCAGCGCGTCGCCGGCCTCCAGCTCGCAATACTCGACCGGGCACTTCTCGAGGATGTGGGGCATCCGCTTGGGATCGACCTCGTTCTGGGTCGGTGACAACGGCGTGTGGTCGATACGGCCGAGCCGGTGGGAGCCCGTGGCGATCTGCAGACAGCCATTCTCGCGATTGGTGCGGTCGAGCCCGATCATGATCGAGAGCATGTCGGGACGCAGGCAGCCATTGTAGTACCAGTAGCCGTAATCCTGGTGCCACTCCCAGGCGCCGCCGACCTCGGGCTCCTTGGCCGTCAGCTTCGACTGGTAGTGATAGACGGGTCCGCCCAGCAGCGCCGCCGACGTATCGACCATGCGCCGCACGCGGGCAGCGAGTCCGTAGACGCTGTCGCCGGCCCGGTTCCAGAGAGCAATGCGCGTCGAGCGGCCCTCGCCATCGCGGCGGTCGAGGATGCTGTCGCGCACGGCAGGGTCTTCCTCCATGGCACGGGTCAGCAGCTTCACCTCGTCGGGCGCGAACAGCCCCCGCGCATAGGTGAAGCCCTTCTCGTTGAACTCCGCGGTCTGCGCCGCACTCAGGACGTTCGGCATCGCAACCTCGCCTCAGACGGGGCGGAAGACGTTGCGGCCGCCCGTTTCGGAGACCAACACCTTACGCCCGAGCTGCTCGCGCGTCAGCATGTCGGCGACCAGAGCGGGGTCGTCCGGGGTCATGGCGACGAAGCGGTCGCCGGTGCCGTCGAGGCGGCCCAGGATATAGCCGCGCTCGGGCGCGTCCTTTCCGTAGGTGACGCAGTAGGTCTCGATCGTGCCAGTGCCCGTGGGCTTCGTCTCGACCTTGCGCTTGGGGCCGGAATCGAGTTCGGCCTGGAACGTCCTCGGATCTTCGCGCTTCCAGGCTCCCTTGGTGGGTTCGGTCGAATAGAGGCCGGCCGAGTGCTTGGTGAGGTAGTTGCCGTTGGCCGTCACCATCCCGAAGGAGCCGGGTTTGGCGCGCACCACGTTCATCATCTCGGCGATCGAGTGGGTGACGTAGTTGTTGCCGGGTCCGCCGAAGAACGGCAGGCCGCCGGTCACGCTGATGGGGCGCGGATCGCCCTCGGCGATGCCGATCTCGGTCATCGCGACTTCGACCGCCGAAGGGAAGCAGCTGTAGAGGTCGAAGGCGTCGATGTCGGAGACCTTCTTGCCGGCCATGTCGAGGGCGATGCGGGCGCAGCCGCGGATCGCCGGGGAGGCGTCGAGCTTGTCGCGCTCCGACACCACCCAGGTGTCGGTGCCGTCGGCGCAGCCGTGCAGGAACACCCAGCGGTCCTGCGGGATGCCCCATTCCTGGGCTTTGCCCACCGAGGTGACGAGCACGGCCGCCGCCTGGTCGATGATGGCGTTGGCGTTCATCAGCCGCGGATAGGGGAAGCAGATCCAGCGATTGTCGGGGGAGATCGTCGACAGGGCCTCGGCGCTGTAGCCCTCGCGGCGCGTCGCCAGCGGGTTGGCCTTGGCGACTGCGGCGAGGCGTTCGAACAGCCGGCCCATCGCCTTCATGTGGCTGTCGACGTCGCGCTTCAGCCCGCCGCGGATGGCGTTCTCCAGCAGCGGATAGAAGTGAATGGCGGCACGCAGATCGTGGCGCGCCTCTTCCTCGCTGAAGCCGAACCGCGGATCGCCGATGCGCGTCGGCTCGCCGCCGCCCGGATCCTCGTTCCAGTCGATCTTCATGTCGGCGCGGCGGGCGTTCTGCGTGCTGCGCAGCAGCTCGGCGCCGCAGATCAGCGCCAGCTCGGTCGCGCCCCTGGCGATCTGCTCGGCGAATTTGTTCACCACATACTGGGGCATGTTGCCGCCCGAGTGGGTGTAGAGCAGTTGCTTCGGATCGGCGTGGAGGCGATTGGCGACGCTCTGCGGCGGGTTGCTCGACCGGCCGTAGGGCGAGGCGAAGCGCGGGCTGATGTCGCTGAAGAACTCCATGACGGCGATGGCGTCGACCAGATGGCCGAGCGCATGGCCCCCGATGGCGGCCTGGGTGTCTTCGAGCGCCAGGTTGGCGGCCTCGGCGCAGAAGGCGACGCGCGAGCGCTCGCTCGACGGCTTGCCGACCGTATCGGTGATCTGGCCAGCGCCGACCAGAATGGGGGTACGCGGATCGATCATTTTACGAGGGCCTCAATTTCGGACGGCGTCAGGCCGGCCTGCGCCAGCACGGCCTTGGTATCCTCGCCGAGTGCGGCGACCTTGGGGCCGCTCTGCAGCGGGGAGCCGGAAAAACGGAAGGGCGGCGCGGGCGACTTGTAGCTGCCGCCGCCATCCTCGATGGTGCACAGCGAGCCGCGATGCTCGACCTGCGGGTCCTGCAGGGCCTCGGTGACCGTCACGTAGGGCGAGCAGGGGACGCCCTGCTTCTCCAGCGCGGCCACGACGTCCTTGACGCTCATCTTCTTCGACCACTCTTCGAGTTCGTCGACCAGCAGTCCCCAGTTCATGCGGCGGTCCTGGTACTTCTCGAAACGCGGGTCGGTCAGCCAGTCGCGGCGGCCGGCCGCGGTAGCCATGTCCTGAAAGGTTTTTTCGCTGGCCGTCGCCAGCATCACGTAGCCGTCGCTGGCCTCGATCGGGCCGTACATCGGCCGCGACGGCATCTCGAAGTCGAACTGCGCGCGGTTGACCTCGCCGAGCAGCATGCCGACCAGGGTTTCGAACATCGAGACGTCGACCATCTGGCCCTTGCCGGTTGCATGCCGCTGGTGGACGGCCGCGAGGATCGCACCCATCGCATAGGCGCCGCTCGCATAGTCGGCGACGAAGATGCCGCAATTGTCGGGGCGCTGGCGGCCCTGCTGGTAGAAGAGATGGGCCATGTCGTAGCCGGTCGAGGCATGGATCACCGGCGCATAGGCGGGACGGCCGGCGCCGGGCCCGGTCTGGCCGTAGCCCGAGATGGCGCAGTAGATCAGCCGCGGGTTGACTTTCGACAGTTCGGCATAGTCGAGGCCCAGCCGCTTCATGACGCCGGGGCGATAGTTCTCGACCAGGATGTCGACCGTGGCGGCCAGCTTCTTGATGGCCGCGACCGCTTCCGGCTTCTTGAGATCGAGCACGATGGATTTCTTGCCGGCGTTGAGCTGGCCGAACATGGTGCTGAAGCCGTCGCGCTGCACCGGCCGCGAGCGCATCAGGTCGCCTTCGGTCGATTCGACCTTCACCACCTCGGCGCCCATGTCGGCGAGCAGGCGGCTGCAGTGCGGGCCCGCGATGGTGGTCGAGAAATCGAGGATGCGCAGGCCATCGAGCGGCCTTGTCATGTCCGTCATGAGGTCACCGGGTTACGAGGATGAGAACGACCCCGCCGACCACCAGGAGGCTGCCGATCCACTCACCGAGGGACGGCCGCTCCTTGAGGATGAGGCGGGAGGAGATGAAGGTGAAGACAAGCTCGATCTGGCCGACCGCGCGGACCAGCGCGGCGTTCTCGAGCGTCATGGCGAGCGCCCAGCCGGCCGAGCCCAGCACGCTGAAGATCCCGACCCAGATCGAAGAGCGCCAGTTGAACCAGACCTTGGAAAGCTGCGGCCGGTCGCGTCGCGCGAGATAGAGTGCCATCAGGATGACCTGGATGGTGTTCATGCAGGCGAGCACGGTGATGCCGCGCACCATGAAATCGCCCTCGGGCAGCAGCTTCGAGGCCTCGCGGATCGTGCCGGCGGCGATGGCGAAGATCGCGCCGGACAGGATGCCGTAGAGCGCCCCCTTGTGCGTGAGGTCGGCCAGCACGCCGCGCACGTCGGAGAATTTCCCCCGCACGCTCAGGATGGCGACACCGCCCAGGCAGACCAGGATGCCGGCCCACGCGCCGAGCTTAAGCGGCTCTCCGGCGATAAAGGTGGCGAAGAGGGCGACGAACACCGTCTCGGTCTTGGAATAGACCGTGCCCACCGCGAAATTGCGCAGGGAGAAGGCGTGGATCATCAGCGAGGTGGCCACGATCTGCGCCACGCCCGCGATAGTCACCAGCAGCAGAAAATGCAGCGAGATCGACGGCACCTGCCGGCCGGTCACGAAGACCAGGAAGGCCAGCATGCCAAGCGCCAGAGGGGCACCGTAGAGGTAGCGCACGAAGTTGGCGCCATCGACGCTCAGGATGCCCCGAATCTTCTGCTGCATCGTCGTGCGGATGTTCTGGCACAGAGCGGCAGCGACGGTGATCGGTATCCAGAGCGGCACGACGTTTATCCCCCTGGCCGGGAGTGTATGGCCTCATCCGCTCCGCGTCTGCGGTTTAGATTTTCGCGATGCAGGCGAGGATAAGGAAAGGTCCCCCTGAATTCACAAACGAAGTGCAACACCAGCTTAGGGTGTTGCAATGGGCGAACAATACGACCAGCTCAGTCTTGAAGAGCGCGGCAAGGTTGCCGAGCTACACCAGGCCGGCCATTCGATCCGCCAAGTC
>NZ_JAUSBN010000087.1 GCF_030651995.1 Reyranella sp. | reverse complement strand
GACTTGGCGGATCGAATGGCCGGCCTGGTGTAGCTCGGCAACCTTGCCGCGCTCTTCAAGACTGAGCTGGTCGTATTGTTCGCCCATTGCAACACCCTAAGCTGGTGTTGCACTTCGTTTGTGAATTCAGGGGGACCTTTGGCTCTCACACGCTCCTGCGGAGAGCTTTATTCATTCAAGCCCTTGCCCGGATAGGGGTGCGTCGCGATCCAGTGCTTGGCGATGTCGATGCGCTTGGTGACCCAGACGCCCTGGTGCTTCTGAACATAATCGAGGAAGCGCCACAGGCCGGCCATACGGGCGGGATGGCCGATCAGGCGCTGGTGCAGGCCGACCGACATCATCTTGGGCTGCGTCGAGCCTTCCTTGTAGAGGACGTCGAATGCATCCTTCACCAGGCCGAACCACTGCTCGGAGTGGACCATGCCGGCGGCGTACTTGCCGTCGTTGTTGGTCAGCGAATAGGGCACGATGAGGTGCGGCTTGCCCTCGACTGTCTGCCAGAAGGGCAGTTCCTCGCCGTAATAGTCGCTGTCGTAGGTGAAGCCGCCTTCCTCGATCAGCAGGCGGCGCGTGTTCACGCTGGGGCCATAGCGGCAGTACCAGCCGGCCGGCCGCTCGCCGACCGTCTGCTCCAGCGACTTGATGGCCTTCTGGATATGCTCGCGTTCCTCCGCTTCGGAAAGCTGGAAGTGGCGGACCCAGCGCCAGCCATGGCAACAGACGTCCCAGCCTGCGGCCCGGATCGCCTGTGCGGCCAGCGGATTGCGCTCCAGCGCCAGCGCGCAGCCGAACACGGTGAGCGGCATTCCGCGTTCCTGGAAGGCTCGATGGATGCGCCAGAAGCCGACCCGGCTGCCATATTCGAACATGCCCTCGCCGGCGAGATCGCGGCCCTTAAGGCCGATCGAGGAGGTGCTCGATTCGGTGAGGCCGGTCTCGGTGTAGCCCTCGCCATCCTGGACCGACGGCTCGGAGCCTTCCTCGTAGTTGACGACGAAGTTGATCGCGAGGCGCGCGCCGCCGGGCCATTTCGGATCGGGCGGATTGGGGCCATAGCCGATCAGGTCGCGAGTCGGTTGCCAGCTCATGAAGGTCTCCTCACCAGTTCGGCGCCCATCTGACGGGCGATGTCGGCAATCTTGTCGTTCCAGGTGCGCATCGACAGCGTGCGCACGCCGGCACGCAGGCAGGCCAGCGCGTAGCCCGGCGCGTCGCCGCAATCGACGATCAGCGTGAAGGCCACGTCTGGGAACTCTTCGCGCGCGCGCTCCTGCAGGGCGCCGAGATATCCAGCGCCGTAGAACGAGGCGGCATCCTCAGGCGTCAGCAGCACCGGCGCCGTGCCCGAGGCGCGCGCCGCCAGCAGCGCTGCCTCGGTCTGCTTCCAGTCGCGTACCAGGATCACCGGATGGTCCATGGTCCCGACAATACACTCTGCCATCCCGAGCGTAGCGAGGGACCTTTCCCGTGGATTGAAGGATCCCTCGCTGCGCTCGGGATGACAAAGATTACTCATTCAGGCCCTTGCCCGGATAGGGATGGGTCTTGATCCAGTGCCGGGCGATGTCGAGGCGGCGGGTCACCCAGACGCCTTCGTGCTTCTGGATGTGATCGAGCAGGCGCTGCAGTCCGACGGCGCGGGCGGGATGGCCGATCAGGCGCATGTGCAGGCCGATCGACATCATCTTGGGTTGCGTCGCGCCCTCGCGGTAGAGCATGTCGAAGGCGTCGCGCACGAAGGAGAACCATTGGTCCGACGTGCCGATCGACGCGGCGAACTGGCCGTCATTGTTGGTGACGGAGTAGGGCACGACGAGCTGCGGTTTGCCGTCGACGGTCAGCCAGAAGGGCAGCTCCTCACCGTAATAGTCGCTGTCGTAGAGGAAGCCGCCTTCCTCGACGACGAGGCGGCGCGTGTTCACGCCCGGTCCATAGCGGCAGTACCAGCCGAGCGGTCGCTCGCCGGTCATCTTCTGGATGGCGGCGATCGCCTTGCGGATATGGTCGCGCTCGGTCGCCTCGTCGAGCTCGTAGTGCTTGATCCAGCGCCAGCCATGCGAGCAGACGTCGAAGCCCGACTTGGCGATGGCGGCCGACGCTTCGGGATTGCGCTCCATCGCCAGCCCGCAGCCGAAGATCGTCATCGGCAGGCCGCGTTCCTGGAAGAGCCGCATCAGCCGCCAGAAGCCGACACGGCTGCCATATTCGAACAGGCCTTCGGCCGCGAGGTCGCGCCCCTGGATGGACTGGCCCATGCGGCTCGCGTCGCTGAGGCCGATTTCCGTGTGCCCTTCGCCGTCCTGGATGGAGGGCTCGGAGCCCTCCTCGTAGTTCATGACGAAGTTCACGGCGATGCGCGCGCCGCCGGGCCATTTCGGATCGGGCGGGTTGGCGCCGTAGCCGATGAAATCGCGGCGGACCTCGTAGGGCATCGTCTCAGCTCCGGATCAGGGAATGGGGATGGTGAAGGGCGTCACCGGCACGAACTCCTCGTCGCCCTTGCCGCCGTCGCGCCACATGAAGACGGCGAAGCGGCCCGGCCGGTCGAGCACCGTGAGACCGTGATGCCAGGTGTCGGGCCGGTAGGTGACGCCCTGCTTGCCGGTGGCGATGAAGGCTTTCATGCCGCTGACGTCGGGACCGCCCGCAGCGGCATGCGGCGCCACGACGATCAACCAGCGCTCGACATCGAGGGGAACGAAGGTCTGGGAGGAGAATTCGTGACGTTCGAGATAGTCGCTGCGCAGCGGCCGGTCCGGCGTCTCGGCCTTCAGGCTGACCGAGAGGCTCGCATGCGCGGTCGGCCGCAGGTTGCCCAGCGCGTCTTCGTAGTAGGTGCGGCCGGCGACGTCGGGCACGTCGATCACGTCGCCGAACGGGGCGAACGCTTCCTTGGTGAGGGGCTGGGGGATCAGTTCCATTGGCGGGTCCTCGTCAGTCGCGCATGCGGCGGGTCAGTCCCACCGTCCATTCCATGATCAGCATCAACAGGAAGGCTGCCGTGATCAACACGCCTGACACGGCGGCGATGCGCGGGTCGAGCGTCGATTCCATCATGCCCCACATGCGGATGGGCAGCATGTCGGTGCGCGCCGTCGACAGGAACAGCGACACCGGCACATTGTCGATCGACGCCATGAAGGCGAGAAACGCCCCGGCGAAGATGCCGGGCGCGATCAGCGGCAGGGTCACGCGGCGCATCGTGTAGAACCAACTCGCGCCCAGGCTCTGCGAGGAATCGTTCAGCGCGGGGTCGAGCTGCGAGATGCTGGCGGAAGTCGTTCGGATGATGAACGGCACGGTCACGATCATGTGGCCGGCGATGATCAGGTTCAGCGACGGCCGCAAGCCGATCAGCGTGAAGTACATCAGCGCCGCCAGGCCGAAGGTGAGGCCGGGCAGGACGAGCGGCGACATGAAGAGCCCGTCGGCGACGCGGGCCAGCCTGTGGCGGTTCCGCGCCAGCCCGAGCGACGCCATGCTGCCGAACAGGATGCCGAAGCCGGTCGACCAGGCGGCCACCTCCAGCGAGTTGTAGACGGCGCGATGGATCTGCCGCGACTTCGAGGCGTCGAACAGGGCCTCGTACCATTGCAGGGAGAAGCCGGTCGGCGGGAACTTGAGCGAGCGGCCCTCGGTGAACGACGTCGTCAGCACGATCACCACCGGCGCCACGATGATCAGCAGCGCCAGCGCGGCCAGGCTGCCGATCACCAGCCCGTAGGAGAGGTCGGCGAGACTGCGGCGCCTACCCATGGACATAGCCTCCGGAGCGGCGTCCCAGATAGGACAGCGCGCTCACCACGGTCAGTACCGAGACGAGGAGCGTGAGCGACACCACGGCGGCGAAGGGCCAGTTGAAGACGACCAGCGACTGCTGCCAGATCAGCAGCGGCAGATAGATCAGGCGGACGCCGCCGATCACGGTCTGCGAGATGAAGGCGGTGGTGGAGCTGGCGAACACCAGCAGGCAGCCGGCGACCAGGCCGGGCATGCTGAGCGGCACGATCACCTTGAACAGGGTGCGCCAGCGCGAGGCGCCGAGGGCGGAGGAGGCGTCGCGCAGGTTGGGATCGAGCCGCGACATCACGCTGATCAGGGGCAGCAGCATCAGGGGCATCTCGATCTGGGTCAGCGAGATCACGAGGCCGAGCTCGGTCTGCAGCAGGCGCAGCGGTTCGGAGATGATGCCGAGCTGCAGCAGCAGCGTGTTCACCACGCCCTCGCGGCCCAGCACGACGATCCAGGCGAAGGTGCGAACCACCACCGACAGCAGCAGCGGCATCACGATGATGAAGATCAGGACCTTCTGCAGGCGCGGCGAGGCGTCGAGATAGATCAGCGCCAGCGGATAGCCGATCACGATGGTGGCGCACACCGTCTTGAGGCCGAGCAGCATGGTGTCGGCGATCACCTTGTAGCTGAAGGGATCGCCGAGAAACTTGGCCCACTGACCGAAGCCCGGCTGGGTGATCTTTTCGTCATTGAAGAAGCTGACGCCGACCAGCATGAGGAGCGGCGCCAGGAAGATCGATGCAAAGGCCAGCGCGAGCGGCAGCGCGAGCTGCCACTCCGCCAGGACGGAGCGCTTTCCTCCCCCATCAGCGGGGGAAGCGGCGCCGTCAGGTGACGGAGGGGTCATCGTGCGCATCGATCATGACTCCTCCGCCCCCGAAGACGGGAGCACCTCCCATTTGAATGGGGAGGCAAGCTGAAATCACTTCGCCATTTCCTTGTTGAACTTCTCGATCCAGCCGGCGCGCAGCGGATTGATCTTCGCCCAGTCATGACGGACAAAGCTCGACATCTCGTCCAGGCTCTTCATCGGCAGGTAGGACGGGACCGGCACATCCTTGTTCACCGGGATGAAGTTGTAGGGCGGCTTGGTCAGCGCCTCCTGGACTTCCTTGCCGGCGACGATGTCGATGTACTTGTAGGCGTTCTCGACGTCCGTGGCGCCCTTGGCGATGTGCAAGGTCGTGAGGAAGGTGATGGCGCCGGTCTCGGGCTTCACGAACTCGATGTCGACGCCACGGCCTTTCAGCGTCGCGACGGTCTGGGTGTTGGTGTACATCACGTCGCACTGGCCCTGCTGGAACAGGCTCGGCATGGCGGCCGGCTGGCCGACTGCGGCGATCTTCGGCAGGACTTTCTTCAGCTCGACGAGCGCCGGCTCGATGTTGGTCTCGGAGCCGCCGAACACCTTGGCGATCTCGATCAGCGACACCGTGCCGAACGTGGTCTGGAAGCCCGTGAGGCCAAGACGCGACACCCACGGCTCGCTGAACAGGTCCTTCCAGCCCTTGGGCGCAGGCACTTTCTTCGGGTTGTAGGCGATGCCCACGACCTGTGCGTTGACGCCCACGCCCCATTCGTCGACCAGCCCGGCCGGCAGCTTCGAGGCATTGCTGATCTTCTTGATGTCGATCTTGTCGAACAGCCCGTCCTGGATCGCGGTGATGCGAGGGCCCGGATCGAGCACGAAGGCGTCGAAGGGCGGCGCGCCGCGCGCGGCCTTGGCCTTGGCAACCTGGTCGACGGCGAAGAGCGGCTGCAGTTCGAGGTCGACGCTGTCCTTCTTCTTCAGGGCCGGCGCCACGATGGCGCGGAAGGCTTCTTCCCAGGTACCGGGATAGATGGCGGCGGCGACGCTGCCCTTGGCGTGCGCGATCGAGGGAAGGAACGCGGCGCCGCCGAGGGCGGTGGCACCGGCAAGCAGGCGTCTGCGGCTGAACATCGAAGAGTCTCCGTGGTTGTCAGGTGGTACGCGGGAACAGCGTGGGACGCGCATCGGCGGCCAGGGTGCAGTAGGTCCGGACCGCATCGTTCGAAACCGCACGGCGCGGCTCGATGATCTTCAGGAATGTGCCGTCGGTCGCACGGGCCTCGTGGACGAGCTGGGCGCCGATCGGCAGCGCAAGTCCCGGCTCGATCCTCCAGGCACCCGGGCCGGGGACCGCGGAGAGCACCAGTTGCTCGGGCCGCACGGACATCAGCACGGGCGTGCCGACGCTCAGCCCGGCGGGCGCGGGGAGGGTGAGGGTGGCGCCGGCGTCCAGCGCGACTGTCGCGGTGCCGCTCTGAAGGGAGGCGACCGTGCCGTTCATCAGGTTGGTGGTGCCGATGAAGCCGTTCACGAACAGAGTCTGCGGACGATCGTAGATCGCGACGGGCGTGTCGAACTGCTCGACCCTGCCCTTGTGCATGACGGCGATTCGGTCGGCGACGCTCATCGCCTCGTCCTGGTCGTGCGTCACCAGGATGGTCGTGAGGCCCAGCGTCCGCTGCAGGCGCTTGATCTCGATCTGCATGTCGAGACGCAGATTGCGGTCGAGCGCGGCGAACGGCTCGTCGAGCAGCAGGATCGAGGGCTCGATCGCGAGTGCGCGCGCCAGCGCCACCCTCTGCTGCTGGCCGCCCGAGAGCTGGCGCGGGAGACGCTCCTTGAAGCCACCGAGCTGGACGGTATCGAGGAAGCGCGAGACCCTGGCCTGGACTTCCGGCCCCTTGAGGCCGCGGGCGCGCAGCCCGTAGGCCACGTTCTCCGCCACCGTCATGTGAGGGAAGAGCGCGTAGTTCTGGAAGACGATCCCGATGTTGCGCTGGTTGGGGGGCAGGTGGTCAATGGTCGCGCCGTCGACGCGTACGCGGCCCGCCGCCTGGCGCACGAAACCGGCGATGACCCTGAGCAGAGTGGTCTTGCCGCAGCCGGAAGGTCCGAGCAGCGCCACGACTTCGCCGGGCTCGATCGCGAGCGTCACGCCGTCGACGGCGGTCGACGTTCCATAGCGGACGCTCAGGCCCTCGACGTCCAGCGCGCGCGCTGCGTTGGCTTTCACTGCTTGCTGCAACTGTTCCGCCTCCCTGCCTCTGCAAACGCAAGGGGCATGCCAACCACCTTGGGATACTGGCTCATGCCGGAAACTGCTCGCGCCACGATTTTGCAATGGCGTCGCGCCGCGCGATCCACACCGTGTCGCCGTAAGAGTCGAGCAGCGCGAGTACGCGCTTGAAGGCGGCGAAGCGGCCGGGGCGGCCCGCGATGCGCAGATGCCAGCCGATGTTCAGCAGCTTCGGATGGCCGGCTTCACCTTCCTCCAGAAGCATGTCGATGGCGTCGCGCACATAGTCGACCATCTCGTTGGCGCGCACGAACCCGTTGGGGTGGAAGAACTTCATGTCGTTGCTGTCGAGCGCATAGGGCAGGACCAGCAGCGGGTGCTGCGCGTCCGTCCGGTCCCAATAGGGCAAGTCGTCGTCGAAGCCGTTGCTCGCATAACCGAAGCCCAGCTCGCGCAGGATGGATCGCGTCTTGGGGCTTTCGCTGCCGCGGCAGAAGAATCCCGTAGGACGTTGACCTGTCGCGCTTTTCATCACCTCGATACAGCGCCGGAGATCGTTCAGCTCACTCTCGCGGTCGGCGTACTCGGCATGGGGACGCCACAGCCAGCCATGACAGGCGGCCTCGTGTCCGGCCTCGACGATCCGCCGGGCGAGCTGCGGCAGGCGTTCGACGGCGCGGCCACACATGTAGAAGGTCGCGGGCACCCGGTGCTTCTCCAGTGCGGCGAGCATGCGCCAGATGCCGGCACGCATGCCGTAGGCGAAGATCTGCTCGTTGCCCTGGTCCCAGCGTCCGGGCGGTACCACGCTCACCACCTCGGAGATCTTCTCGGCCTGCGGATCGCCGTCGCTGACGGCGAACTCCGCGCCTTCCTCGAAATTGACCACCATCGAGATCGCGAGGCGGGCCCCGCCGGGCAGCTTCCAGGCCGGCGGCATCCCGCCATAACCCACCAGGTCGCGCGTCTGGCTCACGCCTTGCATCTCGTCCTCCAACTGAATGTGCACATTTCTTGACGTTATGTGCACATAATTTTACCAACTGCCGGCAGGCCCATGACCGAACTCCACCGCGACCTCGAGCCAGAAACCGCCTTGGCGGGCCAATGGTTCGAGCATCTTCGATCGCATTCCAGGGCCCGACTCGGCGTCACCCGCGCGTCCTACGGCGAGGGCGAGCAGATGGCGCACGACCTGATGCAAGGCATCGGCCAGACACTGGGGCTGGAGACTCGGACCGACGCCGCCGGCAACCTCTACGTGACCCTGCCGGGGCAGGACCGTTCGCTGCCCGCCATCATGACGGGCTCGCATCTCGATTCGGTGCCGGAGGGCGGCAACTACGACGGCGCGGCAGGCGTCGTCGCCGGCATGGCGATGCTGGCGCGCTGGCATCGCTCCGGCCGCGGGCCCAAGCGCGACATCACCGTCATGGGCGTGCGCGCCGAGGAGCTCTCCTGGTTTCCCGCCCCCTATATCGGCAGCCGCGCCGCCTTCGGCCTGCTGGAGCCCGGGGCGCTCGATGCCTGCCGGCGTCCCGACACCGGACGGACGCTGGCCGAGCACATGAAAGAGGCGGGCTTCGCACCCGACCGCATCCGCGCCCGCGAGCCTCAGCTCGATCCCGCAAACATCGCCTGCTTCCTCGAGCTGCATATCGAGCAGGGGCCGGTGCTGGTGCAGCGCGGCCTGCCGATCGGGATCGTCACGGGCATCAGAGGCAACCTGCGTTATCGCGATCCGCACATCGTCGGCCGGTACGGCCATGCCGGCGCCGAGCCGCGGCTGTCGCGCAACGACGCGGTAATGGCCGGCGTCGAATTCGTGTCGCGGCTGGAGGCGCTGTGGCTCGAGCACGAGGCGGCGGGCAAGGATCTGGTCTGCACGGTCGGCCAGTTCCACACCGACACCGAAGTGCACACCATGACCAAGATCCCGGGCGAGCTCTGGTTCTCGATGGACATCCGCAGCGAGGACAACGAGGTGCTGCTCGCCATCGACCGGCGGCTGCGCGAGATCGCCGAGGAGATCGGCGCGCGTCGCGGCGTCTCGATCGATCTCGGAGCGTTCACCAACGCGAAGCCCGGCCCGATCGACCGCGGACACCGCGCACGGCTCGAACGGCTGGCAAAGCACCTCGGCATCGAGGCGCTGCCGATGGCGAGCGGCGCGGGTCACGACGCAGCCGTGTTCGGCATCATGGGCGTGCCCACGGCGATGATCTTCATCCGCAACGAGCATGGCAGCCACAATCCCGACGAGGCGATGGACCTCGTCGACTTCGCGCAGGGCCTCCGCTTGCTGGTCGCCGCGGTGGAGGAGATCGATGCCGCGTAAGCCGAGGAAAGGCGACGTCGCCGCCGACGAGGCAGTTTACGGCGCGATCAGGCGGGCGATGCACATGGGCCGGCTCGCGCCCGGCACCAAGCTGCAGGAGCCGGCGCTGGCGCGCGTGCTGGGCGTCAGCCGCGAGCGCGTGCGCAAGGCATTGCACCGGCTGGTGCACGAAGGCTGGCTGACCGCTATCCCCAATCGAGGAACCTTCGTGCCTTCGCTCACGATCGAGGAGATGCGCCAGATCTACGACGTGCGCTCGATGCTGGAGGCGGCGATCGTGCGCCGCCTGAGCGAGGGCCATACGGCGTCGGCGGCGAAGCGCCTCAAGGCGCATGTCGCCGAGGAGAAGACTGCCACCCGGCGCGACGATCGCGGCCGCCTGTTCGAGCTGTCGGGCGATTTCCATGTCCTGCTCGCCGAGCTGTGCGGCAACGACGAGCTGACACGCCTGCTGCGCGGCCTGCTGACGCGCTCCACCATGCACTTCTCGCTGGCCGCGCCGCGCCAGCTCACCAACTGCGCCGGCCCGCACGACCATGGCGACATCGCCGAGGCGATCCTGGGCGGGAAGGCCGACAAGGCCGCGAAGCTGATGCTCGGTCACCTGGCAGGTCTGGTGACCCTGCAGGCGGCGCACCCGCCGCGGCATGAGCCGGTCGATCTGCCGGAAGCCTTTCGGGGGATCAAGGCGCGGAGGCCGGACCGCGACTGAGAGCTGATCTCGGGACCAAACGAAAACGGGCGCCCCGAGGGGCGCCCGTCAGTTTGTTCGCGGGGTGGCTGGATCAGCCGAGCTTGCCCATCGCGACGGCGGTATCGGCCATGCGGTTGGAGAAGCCCCACTCGTTGTCGTACCAGCTCATGACGCGCACCAGCGTGCCTTCCATGACCTTGGTCTGGTCCATGTGGAAGGTCGACGAGTGCGGGTCGTGATTGAAGTCGATCGAGACGTTCGGCTGGTCGGTCCAGCCCAGGATGCCCTTGAGCTGGTTGGCGGCGGCCAGCTTGACGGCCTCGTTGATCTCTTCCTTGGTCGTCTTGCGCTTGGCGACGAACTTGAAGTCGATGCACGAGACGTTCGGCGTCGGCACGCGGATCGACACGCCGTCGAGCTTGCCGTTCAGCTCCGGCAGCACCAGGCCGACGGCCTTGGCGGCGCCCGTCGAGGTCGGGATCATCGACAGCGCGGCGGCGCGGCCGCGGTACATGTCCTTGTGCATCGTGTCGAGCGTCGGCTGGTCGCCGGTGTAGGCGTGGATCGTCGTCATGAAGCCATGGTCGATGCCGACCGCATCGTGCAGGACCTTGGCGACCGGGGCCAGGCAGTTCGTCGTGCACGAGGCATTCGAGACGATGATGTGGTCCTTGGTGAGCTTGTCGTGGTTCACGCCATAGACAACCGTCAGGTCGGCGCCGTCGGCGGGGGCCGAGACCAGCACGCGCTTGGCGCCGGCCTCGAGATGGGCCGAGGCAGCCTTCTTCGAGGTGAAAAAGCCGGTGCACTCGAGCACGATCTCGACGCCCAGCGCCTTGTGCGGCAGCTTGGACGGATCGCGCTCGGCAGTGACCTTGATCGGGCCGCGGCCGACATCGATCGTGTCGCCGACGACCTTCACTTCACCGTTGAAGCGGCCATGCACCGAGTCGAAGCGGAAGAGGTGGGCGTTGGTCTCGACCGGGCCGAGATCGTTGATCGCCACGACCTCGATGTCCTTGCGGCCCGATTCCATGATGGCGCGCAGCACATTGCGGCCGATGCGGCCGAAGCCGTTGATTGCAACACGAACAGCCATCTTAATTCCCTCCGTTATTGCGCCAACCGGCGCGCCGCTTGTGCGATCGCTTCGGCCGTAATGCCGAAATGCTTGTAGAGTTCCGGGGCCTTGGCCGAAGCGCCGAAGCCCTTCATGCCCACGAACGCGCCCTTCGATCCGAGCCAGCGTTCCCAGCCGAAGCCGGTCGCCGCCTCGCAGGCGACGCGGATCGTGCCGTCGCCGCCCATCACCTTGCTGCGATATGTGTCTTCCTGCGCCGCGAACAACTCCCACGACGGCATTGAGACGACCGCGGCGGTGAGCCCGTCCTTGGCCAGGAGCTCGCGGGCGGCGAGGGCGAGCTGCACTTCCGAGCCCGACGCGATCAGGCGGATCGGGGCGGACTCTTCGCCGGCGAGGATGTAGGCACCCTTGGCGCACAGGTTCTCGTCACCGGCGCCGCGCACGGTCGGCAGGTTCTGGCGGGTGAGCGCGAGGACGCTCGGCACGTGCTTGGCTTCCAGCGCGATCTGCCAGCATTCCGCCGTCTCGATGGCGTCGGCGGGACGCAGCACCTGCAAGTTGGGAATGGCGCGCAGGGCCGGGAGGTGCTCGACCGGCTGGTGGGTCGGGCCGTCTTCGCCGAGGCCGATCGAATCGTGGGTCATCACGTAGATGACCCGCACGCCCATCAGCGCCGAGAGGCGGATCGAGGGCCGGCAATAGTCGGTGAACACCATGAAGGTGCCGCCGTAGGGGATGATCCCGCCATGCAGCGCCATGCCGTTCATGGCCGCCGCCATCGCATGCTCGCGGATGCCGTAATAAATGTACCGGCCGGCGGTATCGGCGCGCGAGGCGCCCTTCAGCGTGGCGGTCTTGGTGTTGTTCGAGCCGGTCAGGTCGGCCGAGCCGCCGACCGTGTCGGGCAGCACCGGGTTGATGACCTCGAGCGCCTCCTGGCTCGACTTGCGGGTGGCCCAGGAGGGCTTCTCGGCGGCCATCTTAGCCTTGAACGCGGCAATCGCCTCGCCAACGGCGGGCGGAATGTCGCCCTTCTGGCGGCGGTCGAACTCGGCGCGATCCTCGGGCGCCATGGCGGCGAGGTTCTTGTTCCACTTGCGGCGGGCCGACTTTCCGCGGGCGCCGATCTTGCGCCAGGCGGAGAACAGCGCCTCGGGGATGTCGAACGGTTCGTGATTCCAGCCCAGCTTGGCGCGGGCCCCGGCGATCTCGTCCTTGCCCAGCGGCGAGCCGTGCGTGGCGGCGGTGCCGGCCTTGGTCGGCGCGCCGTAGCCGATCACCGTCTTGCAGGCGATCAGCGAGGGCTTGTCGGTGACGTTGCGCGCCTTGCGGATGGCGCGCGTGACCGCCTCGGGATCGTGTCCGTCGACGGCGAGCACGTGCCAGCCGGCGGCGGCGAAGCGCTTCTTGTGATCCTCGGAGGTCGACAGCGAGGTCGGGCCGTCGATCGAGATGCCGTTGTCGTCGAACAGCACGATCAGGCGGCCGAGGCCGAGATGGCCGGCGAGGGTAATGGCTTCCTGGCCGACACCTTCCATCAGGCAGCCGTCGCCGGCGATTACGTAGGTGTAGTGGTCGACGACTTCGCGGCCGAACCGCTCGGCGAGGAGGCGTTCGGCGAGGGCGAAGCCGACGGAGTTTCCGAGGCCCTGGCCCAGCGGACCCGTGGTCGTCTCGATGCCGCTCGCATGGCCATATTCGGGATGACCCGCGGTGCGGGCACCGAGCTGGCGGAACTTCTTCAGCTCGTCGAGGGTCATGTCGGCGTAGCCGGTGAGATGCAGCAGCGAATAGAGCAGCATCGAACCGTGACCGGCCGACAGGATGAAGCGGTCGCGATCGGGCCAGTTGGGCTCCGAGGCATCGAACTTCAGGAACTTGGAGAACAGGACCGTGGCCACGTCGGCCATGCCCATCGGCATGCCGGGATGACCCGAATCCGCCAGCTGCACGGCATCCATGGCCAAGGCCCTGATGGCGTTCGCCATGTCACGCGGGGCAGCGGTTTGATCGGTCATTTTATGCTTGTGCCGTATGGGTTTTCGGATGGCGCGCAACATGACGACCACCCCTTTGCCCGTCAATGCGCAAAAACTCGGGCAAAGCCAACATCTTGCGGGCGTATGCCCTCCACAGGGACCAGATGTTGACCGCTCACAGGCACACCACTTAATCTCGCTCGATGGAGCAGATTCAGCCGGGTGACCAACGGCGATCCGCTGTCGGGGGAATAATGTCCAAGGCAGCCAGCGTAACGGACCGAGTCGACAGCGCGCTGAGCCGGCTCGAGGCGATGGTCGACGAGCGTCTGCGCGTCGAGCGGGAGCGTTCCGACGAGCTCGCCGCCCGCCTCGCGAAGGTCGAAAGCGAGCACGAAGAGCTGAAGCGGGTAGCGACCGAGGTCGAAAGCCGCCTCGAGCGCGCGATGGAATACATCCGCTCCCTGCTGGCGGCCGACCAGTCCTGACGGATCTTCTTTCCCCAGCCCCCGGCGTGCGTCGCCGGATGCGACGTGGCACACTTCACCACCCCTCAGACGCCGAACAAGGCGCAATAAAACAGGAGAAGCGGAAAATGCCGCAGGTTTCGGTTCAGATCGCCGGTCGTACCTATGAACTCGCTTGTGGCGAAGGCGAGGAAGCGCGCGTCCAGGAACTGGCCGCCTACGTCGACGGCAAGGTGAGCGACCTCCGCCGCCAGCTCCCCGGCACGCCGGAATTCAAGCTTCTGGTGTTCGCCTCGCTGCTGCTGGCGGAGGAAAGCCGCGAGGCGCGCGGTGTCGCCAAGGCCGCGGAGAATGCGCGCGTCACGGCGACGGACAGCGCGGATACCCTGGCCACGGCGCTCGAGGAGCTGATCACCGCCCGCGTCGACAAGATGTCGAAGAAGGTGTCAGGAGCCGCGTAGGCGGATCCTGACATTCCGCGCGACGCGCGGGATTTGTGGTCGTATGGGGCCCTCTCATTGCGACGGGTGCTCCGAGTCCCTACATTGGTGGTGGGGCGGAATTCTGCGCGGTGCGTGGCCCGCTTAAAACCCCGGGGCCAATAAGAACTCCTGGGAGTTGTTCCTGGCTCTGACCTTGGTCTAGGCCACACGACGCCCACCTGCTTACGCAGGCCTTGGAGGTTCTACGAGCCACGGCCCATCGTGGAGCCGCCCCACTTGATTCTTTTGCCGGCATGACCCTGATCGAACGCAAACGGGCGCTTCGCGCCGCCATGCAGATCCGACGGCAAGGCTTGGACGAGCGCGATCGCCGTTCTGCCGCCGCCGGGGTCCTCGAAATCTACCAGCTCGAACAGCCCGCTGAGTTGCCGGCCATCGTCTCCGGCTTTTGGCCGATCAAGGACGAGATCGATATCCGGCCGCTGATGACCCACCTGAATGGAGAAGGGTGCCGTCTGGCCCTGCCGGTCGTGAAGGGCCGCGGCCAACGGCTGTCGTTCCGCGCCTGGCAACCCGGCGACCCTCTGGAATCCGGCGTTTTCGGCACGCTGCAGCCCTCGGCCGGCTGCGAGACGCTCGAGCCCGACGTCCTGCTGGTACCATTGCTGGCCTGCGATGCCGAAGGCTGGCGGTTGGGCTATGGCGGCGGCTTCTACGATCGCACGCTCGAAGACCTGCGCCGGCGGCGCAAGGTGACGGCCATCGGCGTCGGCTTCGATCGCCAGCTCGTTGCGGAGGTGCCGCACGGCGCGGACGACCAGCGACTCGATTGGCTGTTGACCGACTGTCGCGCTTGCGCCTTTGTCTGACGCATGAAAATCATGTTCTGCGGCGACATCGTCGGTCGCGCCGGCCGCGACGCGGTCGTCAGGGAAGTGCCGCGGCTGCGCCGCGAACTCGGGCTCGATTTCGTCGTGGTGAACGGCGAAAATGCGGCGGCCGGTTTCGGCATCACCGCCAAGATCTGCAGCGAGTTGCACGAGGCGGGCGTCGACTGCATCACCACCGGCAACCACGCCTGGGACCAGCGCGAGATCATTCCCTACATCGCACAGGACAAGCGCCTGTTGCGGCCGATCAATTTTCCGCCCGGTACGCCGGGATGGGGCGCCAACCTGTTCCAGACCCCGCGCGGGCAGAAGATCGTGGTGATCAACGTGATGTGCCGCCTGTTCATGGACGCACTCGACGATCCGTTTCGCGCGCTCGACGCCGAACTGTCGAAGTATGCACTGGGTGGCACCGCCAACCTGATCCTGGTCGACGTCCACGGCGAGGCCACCAGCGAGAAGCAGTCGATCGGCCACTATTGCGACGGCCGCGTGTCGGCTGTGCTGGGCACCCACAGCCATGTCCCCACGGCCGATGGGTGGGTGCTGCCCGGCGGCACGGCCTACCAGACCGATGTCGGCATGTGCGGCGACTATGATAGTGTGATCGGCATGAAGAAGGAGGTCGCGATGCAGCGATTCATCCGGAAAATGCCAGGTGAACGCCTCTCGCCGGCCGAAGGTGAGGGCACTTTGTGCGCGGCGGTTGTCGAAACCGAAGACAAAACCGGGCTGGCGAAGTCGATCCGGCCGATCAGGGTCGGGGGCCGGCTGGCTCCCGCCGCCTGACATTCCCGCATCTTGTATCCCGTAGCCGCTCCGCACACCTATTAGGGGTGCCTGAAAGAGGTCGTTGACGGCCTGGGGAAAAACCGGCATCCTTTTGATGTTAAAAGGTTTTTCGCCGGATTGGCGTACTGTCTTCAAGGTTAGAGGGGGCGTCGGAATCAAGGTTCCGACGTTATTTAGCGGGGGCTTCGGCCCCCGCCTTTTTTTGCCCCAACGGCCGGTTCGGGCGTCTCCAGCCTGCCAAAACCCACGAGAAGTGGTATAGGCGCCTCTTCCTGTTACCTAATCTGGTTGTTGGCGATGGCGGGGCATTCCCAGTTCAAGAACATCATGCACCGCAAAGGGCGTCAGGACGCCGTGCGGGCGAAGATCTTCACGAAGTTGATCCGCGAGATCACGACGGCAGCCCGGTTGGGTGCGGCAGATCCGGCGTCTAATCCGCGGCTGCGGGCGGCCGTGATCGCCGCGCGCGACGCCAACATGACCCGCGACACGATCGATCGCGCGATCAAGCGCGGCTCGGGGCCCGATGCGGACGCGAACTACGACGAGGTGCGCTACGAGGGCTACGGCCCGGCCGGCGTGGCCGTGATCGTCGAGGCCCTGACCAACAACCGCAACCGCACGGCGGGCGAGGTCAGGTCGAGCTTCTCCAAGCACGGCGGCAACCTGGGCGAATCCAACAGCGTGTCGTTCATGTTCGACCGCTTGGGCGAGTTCCGCTTCCCGCTGTCCGTCGGCAGTGCCGACGAGGTGCTGGAAAAGGCGATCGAAGCCGGCGCCGATGACGTGGTGAGCGGCGACGGCGAGGGGGCGGTTCACGAGATCTATTGCGCGCAAGACAGTTTCAACCTGGTCCGCGAGGCGCTCGAAAAGTCGCTGGGCCAGCCCAGCGTCGCCAAGCTGACCTGGCGTCCCAAGACCGGCACGCCGGTCGAGGGAGAGACCGTGCAGACGCTGCTCGATCTCATCGCGGCCCTGGAAGACAACGACGACGTCCAGAACGTCTACGCCAACTTCGAGGTGTCGGACGACGCCCTGGCGAAGTTCGCGGCCTGAGCCGGGCAGCATGAGACTGATCGGCCTCGATCCCGGCCTGCGGTTGACCGGCTGGGGCGTGATCGAGGTCGAGGGCAACCGGCTGCGCCATGTGGCGCATGGAGTCGTCAAGGTCGCGACGGCGGGCACGCTCGCCGAGCGGCTGAGGGAACTGTTCGAGGGCGTCGCCGGCGTCATCGAAGCGCAGCGGCCGATCGAGGCCGCGGTCGAGGAGACCTTCGTGAACGTCAATCCGGGTTCCACCCTGAAGCTCGGTCAGGCGCGTGGCGTCGTCATGCTGGCGCCGGCCCGCGCTGGCCTGCCGGTTTTCGAGTATTCGACGAACCTGGTGAAGAAGTCGGTTGTCGGGTCGGGCCACGCCGACAAGAACCAGATCGCCATGATGGTCGGACGGCTGCTGCCGGGCGTCGATGCCAAGCAGGACGCCGCCGATGCGCTGGCGGTCGCGATCTGCCACGCCCATCACCGCGCCACCGCGCGACGCATCGAGGCCGCGCTGTGATCGCCAAGCTCAAGGGCCTCGTCGACTCGGTCGACACCGACAGCGCCGTCATCGACGTCGGGGGCGTCGGCTATCTCGTCTCGGCCTCGGCCCGCACCTTGCGCGACCTCTCCGTCGGGGGAGCGGCAACCATGCTGGTCGAGACCATCGTCCGCGAGGATGCGATTGCACTCTACGGCTTCCTGGAGACCCGGGAGCGCGACTGGTTCCGCATCCTGACGACCGTGCAGGGGGTCGGTGCCCGCGTGGCGCTGTCGATCCTGTCGACCCTGTCGCCCGACGAGATCGCCCGCGCGATCGCGGCGCAGGATCGCGCGACCCTGAGCCGTCCGCCCGGCGTCGGGCCGAAACTCGCCGCGCGTCTCGTGACCGAATTGAAGGACAAGGCGGCCGCATTCGGCATAGCCCCCGCGCCTGCAACGGCAGGCGGGCCGGGTGCGTCGGCGAGCACGCCCGGATCGATTAACGAAGATGCGGTCTCCGCCCTGGTCAATCTCGGTTACAAGCGCGTCGAGGCCTTCGGCGCCGTTGCCCGCGTCACCCAACGGCTCGGCGCCGAAGCCCCGCTTGATGCCGTGATCCGTGCCGGCCTGCAGGAGCTAGCGCGATGACCACCGCGCCCGAACGCCTGGTGACGGGCAAGCGCTCCGAGGAAGACGCTGCCGAACTCGCGCTGCGCCCGCAGACGCTCGACGACTTCATCGGCCAGAAGCAGGTCCGCGAGAACCTCAAGATCTTCATCGCCGCCGCCAAGGGGCGTGGCGAGGCGCTGGATCACGTCCTGCTGCATGGACCTCCGGGCCTCGGCAAGACGACGATGGCGCAGATCGTCGCGCGCGAGATGGGCGTGGGTTTTCGCGCGACCTCTGGACCGGTGATCCAGAAGGCCGGCGACCTCGCGGCGCAGCTCACTAATCTACAGCCGCACGATGTACTGTTCATCGACGAGATCCACCGTCTCAATCCTGCAATCGAGGAGGTCCTCTATCCCGCGATGGAGGACTTCCAGCTCGACCTGATGATCGGCGAGGGGCCTGCCGCGCGCTCCGTGCGCATCGAGCTGCCGCCGTTCACCCTGGTCGGCGCCACGACGCGATCCGGCCTCATGACCCGGCCGTTGCGGG
The DNA here is from genome assembly GCF_030651995.1 of Reyranella sp. Taxonomy (GTDB): domain Bacteria; phylum Pseudomonadota; class Alphaproteobacteria; order Reyranellales; family Reyranellaceae; genus Reyranella. Next base: position 47,835 of record NZ_JAUSBN010000087.1, on the reverse strand, counting down.
AGCGCTTCGGCATCCCGCTGCGCATGGTGTTCTACACGCCGGCCGAACTCGAGACGATCGTGCAGCGGGCCGCCCGCGTCCTCAAGATGACGATCGCACCCGATGGCAGTGCGGAGATCGCCAAAAGGTCACGCGGGACGCCGCGTGTCGCCAATCGACTGCTGCGCAGGGTCCGCGACTTCGCGGCCGTCGCCGGAGACGCCGGCGTCGATGCCCGGGTGGCCGATGCGGCGCTGACGCGGCTGGAAGTCGACGGGCGAGGGCTCGACGCCATGGATCGCCGCTACCTCGCCTGCATCGCCGAGAATTACGGCGGCGGGCCGGTGGGTGCGGAGACGCTTGCGGCGGCGCTGGCGGAACAGCGCGACGTCATCGAGGACGTGATCGAGCCCTATCTCATGCAGCTCGGCCTGTTGATGCGCACACCGCGCGGCCGCGTGCTGTCCGAGGGCGGATATCGGCATATCGGACTGTCGATGCCCAAAGGGCAGAAGCAGCAGCTCGACCTTCTGGCTGCGGGCGACCCGCCGGAGGATGCGTGAACGCGGCGCCGACCTCGGGCCGCCTCCACGACGGCAGCCACGTATTGCCGCTGCGCGTCTACTATGAGGACACCGATGCCGCGGGCATCGTCTACTACGCAAACTGGTTGCGCTTCCTCGAACGGGGGCGGACGGAACTGCTGCGGCTGCTGGGACAGCAGCACACGGCGCTGCGCGAAGAGCGCGGCATCAACTGGGTGGTGCGCCGCTGTGCCATCGACTACCTCAAGCCTGCGCGGCTGGACGATACGATCGAGATCGTCACCCGCTGCGGCGAGTTGCGCGGCGCGTCGCTCGACATGATTCAGTATGCGCGCCGCAATGAAGAGATCCTGGTTCGAGCCGAACTCGTCGTCGCCTGCATGGGCGAAGGCGGTCGGCCTGTCCGATTGCCGCCGCTCGTGCGGACTGCCCTGGCCCAGGTAGCCGTGAGCGGATCGCCCCGCTCACGCCATATTCGGATACAACCCTCTTGAACCAACGGAGAACATAAATGGACGCGTTTGCGCAGGTCGCCGGAGCCCCCCTCGGCGGCGGCACGGGGACAATTGACATGTCCGTATACGGCCTGTTCATGCAGGCCGACTGGGTGGTCAAGGCCATCATGATCCTGCTCCTGCTGGCCTCGTTCTGGTCGTGGGCGATCATATTCGAGAAGGTTCTCCGACTTCGCTCCCTGAAGCGCAGCGCCCAGACCTTCGAGGACACTTTCTGGTCCGGCGTGTCGCTGGAAGACCTCTACGACCGGGTCGGTGCCAAGCCCGACGATCCGATGTCGAGCATTTTCTCGGCGGCGATGCGCGAATGGCGCCGGTCGGTCTCCAAGGGCCTTGCCTCCAGCGCCACGGCACGCGCGGCACTCCGCCAGCGCATCGAGCAGGTGATGGGCGTTACCATCCAGCGCGAAATGGAGGCGATCGAGAAGCGGCTGGGCTTTCTGGCCACGGTCGGCGCCAATGCCACCTTCGTCGGCCTGTTCGGCACCGTCTGGGGCATCATGAACAGCTTCAGCCATATCGCGCAGTCGAAGAACACCTCGCTGGCGGTCGTGGCGCCCGGCATCTCCGAGGCGCTGTTCGCCACCGCGATCGGTCTGGTCGCGGCCATTCCCGCGGCGGCTGCCTACAACATCCTGTCGGGCCAGGTCTCGCGCTACGCCCAGCAGCTCGAGGCGTTCGCCGGTGAGTTCATCACCATCCTGTCGCGTCAGCTCGAGGAACAGGTCTGATGTCGGGCGTCATTCCGGCACCCGGCGCCAACTCGTCGGGCAGCAAGTTCAAGCGGCGGAGCTACACGCCGATCGCCGACATCAACGTGACGCCGCTGGTCGACGTCATGCTGGTGTTGCTGATCATCTTCATGGTGACGGCGCCGCTGCTCCAGGTCGGCGTGCCGGTCGACCTGCCGAAGACCAGCGCCCAGCAGGTCGGTGGCAAGGACGAACCGATGGTGGTGTCGGTGAACTCGCAGGGTGAGGTGTTCCTCGGCGAAACCAAGTACGACATCGCGGAACTCGGCGCGAAGCTGAAGGCGGTGCACGAGGAGAAGCCCGACCAGCGTGTCTTCATGCGGGGCGACAAGAGCGTCGACTACGGGAAAATGATGGAGGTCATGGGCGTCGTGATCGACAGCGGCTTCCGCCAGCTCGGCCTGCTGGGCGAACAGGCGCAAGCCTTGGGACGGGGCGGCGGTACCGTCACGCCGGCCACGCCCGGCCAGACCGCTCCCCCCGCTCCGCAACCTCAGCAGCAACCCACGGCGCCAACGCCCCGGCGCTGAAACAACGGACACGAAGAGGACGATGGCTCGCCTTCACCCCGCCAGCATCGAGATGCGCACACCGGCCGTCGTGTCGGCGATGGTGCACGTCTTCGTGCTGGGGGCGGCGGTGCTCAATCTCGACTTCTTCGGCAAGCCGCCGCCGATGGAACCCGAGCCGGTGATGGTCGAGTTCGAGGCGATCGACAAGAAGGCGGGCGCGCCGACCGTGGCCAACCTGCCGCCGCAGCCCAAGGATGCGCCGATCGCCCAGGAGACGACCAAGGCGCCGCCGGTGAAGTCGGCCGAGCCGCCGCCGTCGCCGCCCACGCCGAAGCCGCCCGAGGTCGTCGAGCCGCCCAAGCCGCCGGCGCCGCCCAAGCCGGAGGAGAAGCCCAAGACGGAGGCTGCCAAACCGGTCGAGGATCTGGTGGCGATGAAGCCCAAGGAGCCGGAGAAGCCAAAGGTCGAGAAGCCGCCGGAGCCTCCCAAGCCCACGCCCGAGGCCAAGAAGCCCGAGCCGCCGAAGCCGCCGCCGCCGAAGCCTGCGCCGCCCAAGCAGAGTGTCGATTCGATGATCGACGACATCCTGAAGAACAAGCAGTCGCAGCAGAAAATCCAGACGCCGGAGCAGAGCCCCAAGCCCGTGCAGCAGGTGACGCGCCAGGCGCCGGCCGCGCCGAACCTGGCCGCCGTCGTCACGGCGAGCGAGATCGAGGGCGTGCGCCAGAAGATCCGGCCGTGCTGGAACACGCAGGGTGGCTCGCGTGACCAGGCGATGATCATCACGCTGACCGTCGAGATGAACCAGAACGGCACGCCGGTGAAGGCCGAGCTGCGCGATACCGGGCGCTACAACAGCGATCCGGTCTTCCGCGCCGCAGCCGACGCCGCGCATCGCGCCATCATGAATCCGCGTTGCCAGCCCTGGCCGCTTTCGCCAGAAAAGTTCACGAGCTGGCGAACCATCACCTTCAATTTCGATCCACGTGACTACTAAGACCCCTCCACCCTAATAGAAGCCTTGAGATGAAGAGGTCCGACATGATGCTTCCCCGACGGACGACCCTGCTGGGCGGTGCAGCCCTCGCCACGATCGGCGTTGCAGGCACGGCACGCGCCCAACTCACAATCGACATGACCCGGCCGAGCTTCGAGCCGGTGCCGATCGCCATCGTCGACTTCAAGGGTGACGCGGTGGGCGCCCAGATGGCGGGCGTGATCCGCAACAATCTGCAGAATTGCGGCCTGTTCCGGGTCATTCCTTCCAGCGCCTACATCCAGAAGGACGTCGACGCGACCTCGCCGCCGCGATTCCAGGACTGGCGCAGCGTCGGCGCGGCCGGCCTCGTCGTCGGCCAGGTCACCTCGGTCGGCGGTAGCATCAAGGTCGACTTCCGGCTGTGGGATGTCGTCACGAGCCAGCAGGCCACCGGCCTGTCCTTCACCAGCCAGCCGAGCAACTGGCGGCGCCTCGCCCACATCATCTCCGACGCGATCTACAAGCGCGTGACCGGCGAGGAGGGCTATTTCGACACCCGCGTTGCCTACGTCTCCGAGACCGGCCCGGGCAACAACCGGACCAAGCGCATCGCCGTCATGGACCAGGACGGCGCGAACAACCGTTACCTGACCGACGGCAAGACCATCGCTCTCACGCCGCGCTTCTCGCCGACGCTGCAGGAGATCGTCTACATGGCCTATGGCGAGAACAACGGGCCGCCGCGGGTGTATCTGCAGAACGTCGACAGCGGCCGCCGCGAGCTGCTCGGCAACTTCCCGGGCATGAGCTTCGCGCCGCGCTTCTCGCCGGACGGCACCAAGGTCGTCATGAGCATCGCGGAGAACGGCCGCACCAACATCTACGAGATGGACGTGCGCGGCCGGCAGCTCCGCCGCCTGACCAACTCGCCGGCCATCGACACCTCGCCGTGCTTCTCGGCCGACGGATCGCAGATCGTGTTCAACTCGGACCGCGGCGGCGCCCAGCAGCTCTACGTGATGAGTGCCGGCGGAGGCGGGGAGCGGCGCATCAGCTTCGGTGACGGACGCTACGCAACCCCGGTCTGGTCGCCGCGTGGCGACTTCATCGCCTTCACCAAGATCGGATCGGGCGGCTTCGGTATCGGCGTGATGCGCTCGGACGGCAGCGGCGAACGCATGCTGGCGAGCGGCTTCCTCGTCGAAGGTCCGACCTGGGCGCCCAACGGACGCGTGCTGATGTTCTTCCGCCAGCAGCCCAGCTCGGGCGGTCGCGTCGGTTCGGCCTCACTGCACCAGATCGATATCACTGGCCGCTTCGAGCGGCAGGTGCCGACGCCGACGGATGCGTCGGATCCGGCCTGGTCGCCCTTGATTCCGCAGTAGCGAAATATATGATCAATTTGTCGACCCGCGCGTACCCCTCGCCCGGGTCGATTCCGTCAGGGAGTGGATCGAAATATGAGCATGATCAAGGCTTTGTCGGCCCTTGCGGCGATGTTCCTCATCGCAGCCTGCAGCAATAACGAGACGCAGACGGCCTCTGCCGCAACCACAACCGTGACGCCCGGATCGGTCGGTGACTTCCGGCAGAACGTCGGCGACCGCGTCTTCTTCGACACCGATTCCTCCAACGTGCGCGAGGACGGCCGCCAGACCCTGAATCGTCAGGCCGAGTGGCTGAAGAAGTACGGCAACTATCAGATCACCATCGAAGGCCACTGCGACGAGCGTGGCACGCGCGAGTACAATCTGGCGCTGGGCGAACGCCGCGCCAACGCCGCGCGCCAGTACCTGATCGCTCAGGGCATTCCTGCGTCGCGCCTCAAGACCGTCAGCTACGGCAAGGAGCGTCCCGATCCGGTCGGCTCCGACGAAGCGGCCTGGGCGCGTAACCGCCGCGCCGTAACGGCCCTGGAGTAGACCGCCTCAAACGAGGCGAGTGCAGGAAACGCCGGTCGTCATGCGACCGGCGTTTTCATTTGGAGGCAGGACGGTCATGCCTGAAAATGGCCGCGTTTGATGTGAACAAAGCGTTGCCCATGAAGATCCTCCTGTCCCGGCTCGCCCTCCTCGTTGCCCTCGCCTTGCCCACGGCGGCCGCGGCGCAGCGCGGGGGAGACGCGGTCTACATCGAAGACCGGTTCAATCAGCTCCAGCAGTCGCTCACCAATCTGACCGGCCAGATCGAGCAGCTGCAGAATCGCAACGCGAAGCTGCAGCAGCAGATGGAGAAGATGCAGGCGGACTACGAGTACCGCATCGAGCAGCTCGAGAAGGGCGGAGCGGGGCGCCCCGGTGGCGCCGCGCCGCGTCCGGCCGCGCAGGCTGCAGCACCTGCGCCGACGCCCGCGGCAGGTGCGGCCAATGCCGACCAGCTCTACGACGAGGCCATCAAAAAGCTGCAGGAAGGCGACTACGCCGCCGCAGAACGGGGCTTCAAGACCTTCATTCAGCGCAACCCTCAGAACAGGCTGGCCGGCAACGCGCAATATTGGCTGGGCGAGACCTATTACGCGCGTCGCGACTACAACAGCGCCCTCACGGCTTTTGCCGAGGGCTACAAGGTCTACAAGACGAGCCCGAAGGGGCCCGACAATCTCCTGAAGCTCGGCATCACGATGTCCGTGCTGGGCCGCAAGCCCGATGCCTGCGCGGTGTTCGCGCGCTTCAGCCAGGACTATCCGCGGGCGACCGACCTGCAGAAGCGCCGTATCGAACAGGAGCGGCAGAAGAACGGGTGCGGGTGAGCGATCCCGCCGAACCGCGTCCCGTGGACGGAGCGGCGTTCGCGCGCCTGATGGCGCCGTTGGGACCTTTCGAGGCACGTCCCGAGCTGGCTGTCGCCGTATCCGGCGGCCGCGACTCTCTCAGCCTCAGCCTGCTGGCACACGAATGGTCGACCGGGCGCGGCGGCCGGGTTCTGGCGCTGATCGTCGATCACGGCCTTCGACCGGAGGCGGCGCGGGAAGCCTCGGAGACGGCGAACCTGCTGCAAGGCCGCGGTATCGAAAGCCTCGTGTTGCGCTGGGCAGGGCCCAAGCCGCAGGCCGGCCTCCAGGAAGCGGCGCGCGTGGCCCGTTACCGGCTGCTGCGCGATGTCTGCCGCGAGCGCGGCATTCTCCACCTTCTGGTGGCCCACCATGCCGATGACCAGGCCGAGACGATTGCGATGCGCGCGGCGCGCGCCAGCGGTCCGGACGGGCTGGCCGGCATGGCGGCCCTGGTCGAGTGGCCGGAGGTTCGCCTCCTGCGGCCGCTGCTCCCCGTGCCGAGGGCACGCCTGTCGGCGACGCTCGTGTTGCGCGGTATCGCCTGGATCGACGATCCTTCCAATATCGATCCGCGCTTCGAGCGTGCTCGCCTGCGCCTCGCGGGCGCGATCGAAGCGGGGCAGCCCGATGCAGACCGTGTGCGCGCCGACCGGGAGGTGCGGGCCGCCCGGGCGGGGGCCGCGCTTCTCCAGTCGCGGGAGGACGGCAGTGTGGCGATCGACCGTGTGTCCCTCGGGCGGCTGCCGCCCGATACTCGCACCCGGCTGGTGAGCCGTGTCGTGCAGGCTCTGGGAGGCGGCCACCATCCGCCCCGGCGGGATCGGCTCGACCGGGCCTTGGTCCGGATGTCCGCAGTGCCGAACCGCGGGAAATCCGGCCGGGGAGAGGATTTCACCCTGTCGGGATGCCAGTTCGCCCTGCGTCAGGCTGTCGGCTCGCGGCAGCTTGAGTGGATTGTCCGACCTGAAAATGGCAGGAAAGGGAGGCAGCCGTTGATTCCCGCTGCATTTTTCGCTTGCGACCCCGCGGCCGCAACCCATGTTTGGTCGTAGCCCTCTTTAACGGAAGCCCTCAGTGAACCCGTTCAATCGCAACGCTGCCCTCTGGATTGTCATCGTCCTGCTGCTCGCGCTGCTCTACAGCGTCTTCCAAGGCGGGGCGACGCGGACCCCCGGCAACACCATCTCCTACTCCGAGTTCGTTCGCGCCGTTGAGCAGCGGCAGATCCAGGATGTCCGCATCCAGGGCAATACGATCAACGGCACCTTCCGCGAGCCGCGCAATGGCGTGCAGAAGTTCTCGACCTACGCGCCGAGCACGCCGCCCGATGACCAGCTGATGCCGATGCTCATCAAGAACGTCGACCGCGTCGACGCGGGACCGGCGGAAGAGGGCATGAACCTCGGCAGCATCTTCGTGAGCTGGCTGCCCGTCCTCGTGCTGGTCGGCGTCTACATCTTCTTCCTGCGCCAGATGCAGAGCGGCACCGGTCGCGCCATGGGCTTCGGCAAGTCGAAGGCGCGCCTGCTGACCGAGAAACATGGCCGTGTCACCTTCGACGACGTCGCGGGCATCGACGAGGCCAAGGGCGAACTCGAGGAGATCGTCGACTTCCTGAAGGACCCGCAGAAGTTCCAGCGTTTGGGCGGCAAGATTCCCAAGGGCTGCTTGCTGGTCGGTCCTCCGGGTACCGGCAAGACCCTGCTGGCGCGCGCCATCGCCGGCGAAGCCAACGTGCCGTTCTTCACCATTTCGGGCTCCGACTTCGTCGAGATGTTCGTGGGCGTCGGCGCCAGCCGCGTGCGCGACATGTTCGAGCAGGCCAAGAAGAACGCGCCCTGCATCGTGTTCATCGACGAAATTGATGCGGTCGGCCGCCATCGTGGCGCTGGCCTGGGCGGCGGCAACGACGAGCGCGAGCAGACGCTGAACCAGTTGCTGGTCGAGATGGACGGCTTCGAGGCCAACGAGGGCGTCATCCTGATCGCCGCGACCAACCGTCCCGACGTGCTCGATCCCGCGCTGCTGCGTCCGGGCCGCTTCGACCGCCAGGTCATGGTGCCGAACCCCGACGTCGGCGGCCGCGAGAAGATCCTCAAGGTCCACATGCGCAAGGTGCCGCTGGCGCCCGACGTCGATCCGCGCGTGCTGGCTCGTGGCACGCCGGGTTTCTCCGGCGCCGATCTCGCCAACCTCGTGAACGAGGCCGCCCTGCGCGCTGCTCGCGTCGGCAAGCGTCTGGTCACGATGGGCGACTTCGAATACGCCAAGGACAAGGTACTGATGGGCACCGAGCGTCGCTCGATGGCCATGACCGACGAGGAGAAGACGCTCACGGCCTATCATGAGGCGGGCCACGCGCTGGTCGCCATGCATGTCCCCAAGAGCGATCCGCTGCACAAGGTGACGATCATTCCGCGCGGTCGCGCGCTGGGCGTCACCATGCAGCTGCCCGAGCGCGATCACCTGAGCCACACCAAGCAGTATCTTGAGTCGCGTCTGGCCATCATGTTCGGCGGCCGGCTGGCCGAGGAACTGGTGTTCGGACCGGATAACGTGACCACGGGCGCCGCCAGCGATATCCAGGTCGCCACCCAGACGGCGCGCGGCATGATCACCGCCTACGGCATGTCGGAGAAGCTCGGCCGCGTGCGCTACCAGGCGAACGAGCAGGAGGTCTTCCTGGGCCACGCCGTCACACAGACGCAGAACGTCTCCGAGGCGACCGCGCAACTGATCGACCAGGAGGTCCGCCGCCTGATCGAGGAGGCCGAAGGACGTGCCCGGACGATCCTGACCGAGCGCCTCGAGGATCTGCATACGGTCGCCAGGGCGCTGCTCGAGTATGAGACGCTGAGCAACGACGAGATCGGCACTGTCCTGCGCGGCGAGAAAGTCGTGCGCGACGACACCGGTGGCGCCGGCACGTCCGATCGCCGTCGCCGCGCCTCGGTTCCGACCACCACCGGCCCCGCGCCGGGCGCCAGTCCCGAGCCTCAGCCGGGCGTTTGACGCGAAGCTTCGCGGGCCTCGCGCTCGATCGCCCTCTCGTGATGGCGATCGTGAACGTGACGCCCGACTCCTTTTCCGACGGCGGTGAACGCCTCGACCCGGCGCGGGCCATCGACGATGGCCTGCGCTTCGTGGCGGAAGGGGCCGACATCCTGGATGTCGGCGGTGAGTCTACGCGCCCCGGGTCGGCGGCCGTCTCCCCCGAGGAGGAATGCCGGCGGGTTCTCCCCGTCGTGGAAGGCCTGGTTCGGCATGGCGCCGTCGTCTCCCTCGACACACGTCGCGCCCTGGTCGCCGGGGCGGGACTGGCGGCGGGCGCGCGCATCGTGAACGACGTGTCGGCGCTGCGCGACGACCCGGCCATGCTGCCCCTGGTGGCTCGGCGCAAGGCGGCGGTCGTCCTGATGCACCGGCGGGGCAGGCCGGAGGAGCGCTATGCCGGTCCGGCCTATGCGGACGTCGTCGAGGATGTCCGGCGGTTCCTGCTCGATCGCGCCGCTGCCAGCCAGGCGGCCGGCGTCGAACGACACAGCATCGCCCTCGATCCCGGTCTCGGTTTCGGCAAGAAGGTCGAGGAGGAACTGGCGCTGATCGCGGGGACATCGCGTCTGGCGGAGGCGGGCTACCCGGTTTTGATCGGCTGCTCGCGCAAGAGCTTCATCGGCCGGCTGACGGGCGTCGAAAGGCCCGCCGATCGCGATCCGGCATCGGTCTGGCTGGCGGTGGAGGCCGTGCGGCGCGGGGCCTCGATCGTACGCGTCCACAACGTCGTCGCCACGCGGCAGGCTCTCGCGGTCTTCGAGGCGATGCGGTAAATCACGGTCATGGCTCGTTCACTTTTTGGTACAGATGGCGTTCGCGGGCGTGCGAACAGCGCCCCGATGACCGCCGAAATCGCGATGCGGATCGGCATGGCCGCGGGACAGGTGTTTCACCGCGGGGCCCATCGCAACCGCGCCGTCATCGGCAAGGATACGCGCCTGTCGGGCTACATGCTGGAGCAGGCGCTGACCGCCGGCTTTCTCTCGGTGGGCGTCGACGTGTTCCTGCTGGGGCCGATTCCGACGCCCGCGGTCGGCTTCCTCACCCGGTCGATGCGCGCCGATGTCGGGGTGATGATCTCCGCCTCGCACAATCCCTACGAGGACAACGGGATCAAGCTGTTCGGTCCGGACGGCTTCAAACTCTCCGATACGGTCGAGACCGAGATCCAGGCGCTGGTGATGGCGCCGTCGGATCTCGTTCTCGCCGATGCCGCCGCGATCGGCCGCGCGCAGCGGCTGGATGACGGGCAGGGCCGGTATATCGAGGCGGTCAAGGCATCGGCGCCGCGCGGGCTGGATCTCAGCGATCTCAAGGTCGTCATCGATTGCGCCAATGGGGCTGCCTACAAGGTGGCGCCGACGGTGCTGACCGAACTCGGCGCCGAGGTCATTCGCGTCGGCGTCGCTCCGGACGGCTTCAACATCAACGGCAATTGCGGCTCGACGCATCCCGGCGTGCTGCAGGAGCAGGTCGTCGCGCACCATGCCCATATCGGCATCGGACTGGACGGCGACGCCGACCGCGTCATCATCGTCGACGAGACGGGCGCGGTCATCGACGGCGACCAGCTCATGGCGACCATCGCCGACCAGTGGACGCAGAGCGGCCTGCTGTCGGGCGGCGGCGTGGTGGCGACTGTCATGTCCAATCTCGGCCTGGAGCGCTATCTCGACGCGCGGCGGTTGAAGCTGGTCCGCACGCAGGTCGGCGACCGCTACGTTCTCGAGCGCATGCGGGCCGACGGTTACAATCTGGGCGGCGAGCAGTCCGGTCACATCATCATGACCGACCACGCCACCACCGGCGACGGCCTGATGGCGGCGCTGCAGGCGCTGTCTGTCCTGATTCGCACCGGCCGGCCGGCGAGCGAGCTTTTCCGCGCTTTCGAGCCCGTGCCGCAGCTGCTGAAGAACGTGCGCGTTGCCGACGCCAATCAGGCCCTGCACGCCGCGTCCCTGGTCAAGGCGATCGCCTCCGCCGAGGCCAGGCTCGGCAAGAGCGGGCGCATTCTCGTGCGAAAGTCGGGCACCGAACCGCTGATCCGTGTCATGGCCGAGGGCGACAACTGCGACCTCGTGCACAGCGTCGTCGATCAGATCATCGAGGCGATTCCCCGGCAGGCGGCATGAAGGGCCGCGTGCTGATCATCGCGGGCTCGGATTCGGGGGGCGGCGCGGGCATCCAGGCCGACATCAAGGCGGTCACGGCGATGAACGGATTTGCCGCCACCGCCATCACGGCGCTGACCGCCCAGAACACCGAGGGGGTGCATGGGGTGGTCGGCGTCGAACCGGCCTTCATCGCCCAGCAGATCGAAGTCGTGCTGAGCGACATCGGCGCCGACGCCGTGAAGACCGGCATGCTGCACAGCGCCGCCGTGATAGAGGTCGTGGCCGCCGGAATCGAGAAGCATGCGGCGGGCGTGCCGCTGGTGGTCGATCCGGTGATGGTCGCCAAAGGCGGGCACCGTCTGTTGCTGACGGAGGCGGAGGCGGCGCTGCGCGACAGGCTGCTGCCGATGGCGGCGCTCATCACGCCCAACCTTCCGGAGGCGGAAGTTCTGGTGGGATTTCCGGTGAGGATCGAGGCCGACATGAAGCGCGCTGCCGAGCGGCTGGCGGCGCTGGGCGCCGGCGCGGTGCTGATGAAGGGCGGCCATCTCGAGGGCGACCGCGTCGTCGACCTGCTGTTCCAGGACGGGAGGTTCGACCGTTTCGAGGATGCCCGTATCGTGAGCCGCAGCACCCACGGCACCGGCTGCACGCTCGCGTCGGCCATTGCGGCGGGGCTCGCCCAGAAGATGACGTTGCGCGACGCGGTGGCTCGGGCGCGCGACTATGTCCGCAAGGCCATCGAGACCGCGCCCGGCTACGGACGCGGTCATGGCCCGCTCAATCACGCCGTGACGGTCAGATAAGGCCGGCGCCCTCGGCGACCGGCAGTCGGCTCGTCCACTTGCCGGCTTCCGACAGGATGATGAAGTTCAGGAGCTCGCGGTTGAAGGCATCGGGCTCCTCGAGGTTCACCGTATGTCCCGTCTTGGCGAACATCGCCAACCCGGCATTGGGCAGCACGCGCTTCAGGTAGAGGCTGGGCTGCAGGCAGGGATCGTCCTCATCGCCGCAGATGATCAGCGTCGGCAGGTCGAGCTTCTTCCACTCTTCCTCGAAGTCGTAGAGCGACGGCCGCTTGCCCTGGTAGTTCTCCATGGTGTTGGCGGCGCCGACGTCGGGATGCTCGGAAAGGTGCCTCGTGAATTCGGCGAAGCCGCGCGGATCCTTGGTCTTGAAGCGCGAGCGGGTGGGGTTGGTCGTCAGGCTCTCCGCGTACCTCGCCATGCCGTGCTTGCGGATGAGGCCGGCCGTCGTGACGGCGTCCTTCTTGAACTGCTCGTGTCCCTCGCGACCGGCGCCGGAACCGACGCCTGCCAGGGTGAGGGAGAGGGCGCGATCGGTATAACAGCGTCCGAAATGCGCCGTCGCGAAGGCGCCTTGCGACAGGCCGACGATATGCGCCTTCGCGATCCCGAGGTGGTCGAGCATGTGCCGGGCGTCGTCGACGGCGAACTGCTGGCCGTACAGGTCGCCGGACGCGGGGACGTCGGAGCCCGGGTAGCCGCGGAAGGAGTAGGTGATGCAGCGATGGCGCCGCGCGAAGAAACGCATCTGCGGCTCCCAAGCGCGCCAGTCGCCGCAATATTCATGGACGAACAGGATCGGCGTGCCGCTGCCCGCTTCCTCGTAATGGAGCTTCACCCCGTCGGACGTGGTGGCGTGGGGCATGGCGCGTTCCTCTTTGCATCATTGATGGCGGCGCCGGATAGGCTAGCATCGCAGTCATGGAAAAGCATTGTCCCCGTCAGGTGCCAACCTGACCGACGCTTTGGAAAGTCGATGATGTGCTCGAGATGGCTGCATTCAGTCGGCCGGCGGGCCATCGCCATGGCCATCGTCGTCGCCGCGCTTGCGCCCGCGCCAGAAGGTCGTGCCGCGGACTATCCCGGCGCCATAGCGGATCTGCGTGTTGCTCGCGGCGCTGGTACGATTGCCGAGGCGTGGCTGGCAGACGCGACCACGCGGTATCGGCACTTCGTGCTCGGCTCCCCGTATGAAGCGGCCAGCCTGATGGTGCGTCTGCGCGACGGCAAACTTCTGCGACTGACGCTGCCAGACGATTCGGTGTTCGAGGATCGGCAGCCCCGCCTTGCCGATCTCGATGGCGACGGGATCGATGAAATTGTGCTCGTTCGCTCCTACCTCAGTCGCGGCGCCGCTCTTGCGGTCATCGCCGTTCGAGGCGAAGCACTGTCGATTGTCGCCGAGACGCCACCGACGGGCTCGCCCAATACGTGGTTGAACCCGGCGGGAATCGCCGATTTCGATGGCGATGGAATGGCGGACATAGCGTACGTGCAGATGCCACATGTGCTCGGTTTGCTGCGGATCTGGACTCTGCGCTCGGGTCGGCTGGCCGAGATCGCGAGCATGCCGGACACATCCAATCATGTGATCGGATCGCCGCAGCTCGGACTTTCAGCGGTCGCGGACTTCGATGGCGACGGTGTCGCCGATCTGGCGGTGCCGACGAAAGACCGGAAGTACCTGCGCTTCCTGTCTTTCAAGGGTGGCGCCCGCGAGCTTGGCCGCAAGCCACTTGAAGCGACAGCACTGTCCGACTTCAAGCTGAGGCACGTGTCGGGCGTGCCCGTTGTCGACGTCGGGCCAGCTGGTGGCAGAGCGGGGCTTGTCGGGCTGCGGTAGAGGGGCAAGACGTTGGACAAGGTCCCGCGGAAGCCAGGACGCGCAGCGCCCTGGCTAAACCCCGAACCGTTCCAGCCGCTCCAGCACCGTCGGGATCTTGTCGTCGGTCACGTTGGCGAAGGCCAGTCGGATGAAGCGTTCCTGACCCGCGCCGAACATGTCGCCGGGGATGGTGAGCAGGTTCTCCTCGTCGGCTATGCGCTTCGAGACCTCGGTGGAGGGTGTGCCGGCGAAAGGATGCTCCACATAGGCGAAATAGGCGCCGATGCTGACGAGGCGCCAGCGGTTGGAGCGTTCTAGTCCCTGGCCCAGCAGGTCGGCCCGCGCCTTGAGGCCGGCGGTATTGTTCCGCGCCCAGGGCAGCAGCTTGCGCAGACCGTAGAGCGCGGCCTCCTGCCCGAGCCGCGGCGGACAGATGGAGACGCAGTCCATTGCCTTCTCGATCTCGGCCATCAGCGCGGCGCCCGCGGTGACGGCGCCGACCCGGTAGCCGGTCAGAGCGAACACCTTCGAGAAGCTGTAGAGGTGCACCAGCGTGCCGCGCCAGTCGGGTCGGCTGAAGAGATCGTGCGGACGCTCGCCTTCGGGCAGGAAATCCTTGTAGGTCTCGTCGAGCAGCAGGGCGATCCCGTGCTTCTTCGCGAGCTCGTAGAAGGCTTGGATGGTTTCCGGCGGATAGACGGCACCCGTTGGATTGTTGGGCGAGATCAGGACGATCGCGCGTGTCCGCGGACCGATCAGCTTCTCTGCATCCTCGGCGTTGGGCACCGCGCCGGAGCCCGGCCGGAAGTCGAGCGACACCGGCTCGACGCCCTGCATGCGCATCCACATGTCGTGATTGAAGTAGTGGGGCCGCGGCAGGATCACCTGGTCGCCCGCCTTGGCGATGCTCATCAGGGCGAGGCAGAAGGCCTGGTTGCATCCTGACGTGATGCCGACTTCGGAGGGCGCGATCGTTGCGCCATAGAAATCGGAGAGATGGCCCGCATAGGTCTCGCGCAGAACCGGCAGGCCGAGGATCGGTGTGTAGCCGTGCATCGTGGGATCGAGCAGCAGCTCGCCCAGATGCTGGCGCAGCTCGAGGGCCGGCGGATAGCCCGGCACGGCCTGGCTGAGGTCGATCAGCGGCCGGTCGGCTGGGAAGCTGCGTCCCAGCACCCAGCGCTTGGTCTCGCCGATGGGCGAGGGGGCAACGGCGGCGAGCCAGGGATTGGCGGTCGGAACGGTATTCATGAGGAGGCGGACGCTTCTTTCAATTCTGGTACCGGGAGGTCCGGCGATGGAGCTCGATCAGGACGCAATCAAAAGAACATTCTCGCATGAATTGCAGGTCCCTTTACCGCTCCGGGCGGCGGAGCATCCAAGTCTCGCTGCAGCCTGTCAAATTCCGCTCGAATCGGGACCCCATGTCAAAATGCATTGCTTGCCCGCCATCTTGTGCATAGCATCGCGTCAAGGCTCCGTCTGAGAGCCAGCGCCCCAAGCGTCAGCGTGGGCTGGGATAAATCTGCCGGTCGAAATCGGCTCTGAGGAGGAAACATGGTCTCGATGAAGGTCAATCGTCGTCGATTCGTCGCCGGCACCGCTGCGGCTTCCGCGGCGCTCGTGGCGGCGCCGTTCGTTCGTAGCGCGAACGCCGCCGGCAAGCTTTCGGTCGGTTTCTGGGATCACTGGGTACCGGGCGCCAACAAGGCGACCGAGGCTCTCGTGAAGGAGTGGGCCGAGAAGAACAAGGTCGAAGTCTCGATGGACTTCATCACCTCGCAGGGCAACAAGCTGCTGCTCACCACCGCCGCCGAATCGCAGGCCAAGTCGGGTCACGACGTGCTCGCCTTCTCGACCTGGCTCCCCGCGCGCTACGCCGACCAGCTCGTTCCGATGAACGACGTCATGGAGCCGCTCATCAAGGAGAACGGCAAGGTCAACGATACCGTCGAATACCTCGGCAAGCTGAACGGCAAGTGGCTCGCCGTGCCGGCCACGGCGGGCAGCCAGATCAAGGGTCCCTGCTCGCGCATCGATCTCCTGAAGAAGCATGCAGGAATCGACATCCAGGCGATGTACCCGGCTGGACAGGCACCCAAGGCGGATGCCTGGAACCTCGACAACTTCGTCAAGGCGGCGGAAGCCTGCCAGAAGGGTGGCAACCCGTTCGGCATCGGCCTCGGCCAGACGTCGGACAGCGTCGACAGCGCCGGCGCGCTGTTCCACGCCTTCGGCGCCCAGCTCGTGAACGCCAAGGGCGACATCGTCGTGAAGAACGACCAGGTCCGCCAGGTGCTCGACTACTACAAGAAGCTGATGCAGTTCCTGCCGCCTGACGTGCCGTCGTGGGACGACGCCTCGAACAACAAGTTCCTGGTGTCGGGCCAGGGCACGCTGATCATGAACCCGCCCAGCGCCTGGGCGGTCGCCAAGCGCGATGCGCCGCAGATCGCCGAGCAGCTCTGGACGCACGGCTTCCCGGTCGGGCCGAAGGGCCGCTACGCGCCGTTCCTGCCGTTCTTCTGGGGCGTCTGGAACTTCAGCAAGAACCAGTCTGCGGCCAAGAGCCTGATCACCCATCTCTCGCAGGCCAGCTCCGCCGAGAAGATGACCAACGCGTCGCAGGGGTACGACATACCATCGTTCGAGAAGCTCACCACCTTCAAGGTGTGGGCGGAAGAGTCGCCGCCCAAGGGCACGCTCTACCACTACCCGAACCCGCACAACCACCAGACGCTCTCGATCGCCGCGGCGCCCGCGCCGCACAAGATCGCGGAGCAGATCTACACCCAGGCGATCCAGACCCAGATGGTCGTGCGCTACGCCAAGGGCGAGGCCATGGACAAGACGCTCGACTGGGCGGCCAAGGAACTCGAGGGCTTCAGCCGCAACTAACGCGAAGCCGCCCGCAGGTCCCTCGAACGGGGGGGATCGGCGGGCGGTTCCGGTATCGGCCCCGGAATCGGTCCGCAGGATCGGTTCGGGAAGGGTGCGCGGGCGGTCCTGCCATGGGTGGGACAGCCCGCCGCTCCCGTCCCGGAAGTGCGGTCCAGATTGTTCTTGTAGCCTGTTTCACCTGGCGTTTCCCGCATGGCCCGAGGGGGTCTGGAGTACCCGATGGCAGACATCGCAGCCCGAAATCCGGCCGGGCATCCGACACAGCAGCGCAGCGGCCTGCACAAGCTCATGCAGCGCAAGTCGACCATCGCCTTCCTGATGGCGTTGCCGCTGATCCTCCTGATCACGATCCTGGTCGCCTATCCGGCGGGTTACGCGGTCTATCTCGCGACGCTCAACAAGGGCATGACCCGCTTCGTCGGTTTTGGAAACTTCGAGTTCCTGTTCGGCCGCGACACGTTCTGGCTGGTCGTCTACCAGTCCTGCCTTTTCGCCATCACGGCGGTGATATTCAAGGCGATCATCGGTTTCGTGGTCGCCCACTTCGTCCACAACATTCCCGCGAAGGGCCAGCGCAAGTGGCGCGGCATGCTGCTGGTGCCATGGGTCATTCCGCCGGCCATGAGCACGCTCGCCTGGCTGTGGCTGTTCGATCCCTCCTACAGCGCCCTCAACTGGCTCTTGGCGATTTTCGGCATCGAAGGCATTCCCTGGACTGGCGAGGCCGGCTGGGCGCGCTTCTCGGTCATCCTGGTCAATGTGTGGATCGGCTCGCCGTTCTTCATGATCATGTACCTCGCGGCGCTGAAGTCCGTGCCCGAGCAGCTCTACGAGGCGGCCTCGATCGACGGCGCCACCTGGTGGCAGCGCATCTGGTACGTGACCCTGCCGATGATGCGCAACATCATCGCGATCACGGCGCTGTTCTCGCTGATCGTGACCTTCGCAAA
The DNA here is from genome assembly GCF_030651995.1 of Reyranella sp. Lineage (GTDB taxonomy): Bacteria > Pseudomonadota > Alphaproteobacteria > Reyranellales > Reyranellaceae > Reyranella. The sequence continues at coordinate 30,130 of NZ_JAUSBN010000087.1, read as the reverse complement.
CTTCGACATCGTGCGCGTGCTGACGGCGGGCGGTCCGCTCAACAGCACCCACATCTTCGGGACCTGGGCGTTCCGCGTCGGCATCGAGGGCGGAGACATTCCGCTCGGCGCCGCCGTGTCGCTGTTCATGGTGCCGATCTTGGCCGTCGCCGCGACCTTCATCCTGCGCGACATCACCAAGCGGGGGAGTGAAGTCTGATGGCCAACACTGCAGTCGCAACCGGAGCGTCGACCCGTCCCAACTACGGCAGCATGAGCCGCGACCGGACCTGGGCGCTGCGCTGGTCCTACTTCTTCCTCGTGCTGTTCGCCATCTTCTTCCTGATGCCGCCGATCTACATGCTGATCACCTCGCTGAAGACCAGCGCGGAGATTTCGGCCGCGAAGAACCCTTGGTTCATCAGCAATCCGACGCTGCAGAACTACATCGATCTGCTGTCGCAGAACCAGTTCCTGGTGTTCTTCCGGAACTCCGCGATCGTGTCGATCTGCGTCGTCATCATCACCATGATGATCAGCGTGATCGCCGCCTTCGCGCTCGCCCGCATGAAGTTCTGGGGATCTGCCACGCTGGCGACCGGGGTGTTCCTCACCTACCTGATCCCGGAAACCCTGCTGTTCATCCCGCTGTTCAAGATGTTCGCCTGGGTGAACGAGGTCTTCGGCGTCCAGCTGATGAATCACTGGTGGACGATGATCATCCTCTACCCGACGCTGACGGTGCCGTTCGCCACCTGGATCATGATCGGCTACTTCGCGTCGATCCCGAAGGAGCTGGACGAGGCGGCGCTGATCGACGGCGCGACCTGGATGCAGACCCTGACCAAGATCTTCATCCCGGTGGCCCTGCCGGGGATCATCGCGGCGACGATCTTCACCTTCACCGTGGCCTGGGCGCAGTTCCTCTACCCGCTGGCCTTTACCACCTCGACCAGCGAACTGGTGCTGCCGGTGGGCATCATCACGACGCTGATCAAGGGCGACGTCTTCAACTGGGGGCAGATCATGACGGGCGCGCTGCTCGGCGCGGCGCCGCCCCTCATCATCTACGCCTTCCTCATGGATTACTACATTGCGGGTCTGACCGCGGGCGCGACAAAGGGATAGTCGACACATGGCTCAGGTAACGTTGCGTAAAGTCGTCAAGAAGTACGACGAAGTCCTCGCCGTCCGTGGCATCGACCTCGACATCAACGACAAGGAATTCATCGTCCTGGTCGGCCCGTCGGGCTGCGGCAAGAGCACCACGCTCCGCATGATCGCGGGACTGGAAGAGATCAGCGACGGCGACATCGCGATCGGCGGCCACGTCGTCAACGACGTGCCGCCCAAGGACCGCGACATCGCCATGGTGTTCCAGAACTACGCGCTCTATCCGCACATGAACGTCTACGAGAACATGTCGTTCGGCCTGAAGCTCAAGAAGACGCCGAAGGACGTGATCGATCAGCGGGTCAAGCAGGCGGCGCAGATCCTCGACATCACCGAGCTGCTGGATCGCAAGCCCAAGCAGCTCTCCGGCGGCCAGCGCCAGCGCGTCGCCATGGGGCGCGCCATCGTGCGCGATCCCAAGGTGTTCCTGTTCGACGAACCCCTGTCCAATCTCGACGCCAAGCTGCGCGTGCAGATGCGCACCGAGATCAAGAAGGTGCACCAGAAGGTCCGCACGACGACGGTCTATGTGACCCACGACCAGGTCGAGGCGATGACCCTGGCCGACCGCGTGGTGGTGATGAACGGCGGCCTGATCGAGCAGGTCGGCTCGCCGAACGATCTCTATCACTCCCCGGCGACCAAGTTCGTCGCGGGCTTCATCGGCTCTCCGGCGATGAATTTCATCTCCTGCCAGCTCGAGCAGGCGGCCGGCGCCCTGCGCGTGCGCCTGAACGACACCCTGTCGTTTCCGGTGCCAGCCGACCGCACGGCCCGCTATACGGCCCATGTCGGCAAGCCCAGCCTGATGCTGGGCCTGCGGCCCGAGCACATCACCGAGACCAAGCCGCATACCGAGTCCAACCAGCACGACTTCGACATGCTGATCGACGTCGTCGAGCCGATGGGCATGGAAACGCTGGTCTACTTCACGGTGAACGGCCGGGAGATCTGCGGCCGCGTCAATCCCAACGCGGGAGCCGAGGCCGAACGTTCCATGAAGCTGAGGGCCGACCTCAGCAACATGCACCTGATCGACGACAGCACCGGCAAGGTGCTTTAATCGCCGCTTACCGGCGTTGAGGAGATTGTCATGGGTTCGTTGACGGGCAAGGTCGCCTGGGTGACTGGTGCTGGCTCGGGTATTGGCCAGGCGGCAGCGGTGGCGCTGGCCAAGGATGGTGCGACCGTGGTGCTGACCGGCCGGCGCCGGGCGCCGCTCGAGGAGACCGCGGCGATGATCGCCGAGGCGGGTGGCAAGGCCGAGGTGAAGCCGGCGGACCTGATGAAGGCCTCCGCGGTCGAGAAGACGGTCGCGGCGATCGCCAAGAAGCACCGGCGCATCGACATCCTGGTCAACAATGCCGGCCTCAACATCCAGAAGCGGAGCTGGAAGCAGCTGACGCCGAAGGGTGTCGACGAGGTCGTGCACGGCAACCTGTCGAGCGCCTTCTACTGCACCTCGGCGGTGCTGCCGCTGATGCGCAAGAACAAGGGCGGCGTGCTGATCCATACGTCGTCGGTCGCCGGCAAGGTGCCGAGCCTGCTGTCGGGCCCGGCCTATTCGGCGGCCAAGCACGGTGTCGTGGCGATGAGCCACACGATCAATATGGAAGAGTGTGTCAACGGCATCCGCTCCTGCGTGGTCTGCCCGGGCGAGGTGGCGACGCCGATCCTCGACAAGCGGCCGATTCCGATCACCCCGGCCGAGCGCAAGCGCATGGCGCAGTCGGAGGATGTCGGCGACCTGATCCGCTACATCGCCTGCCTGCCGCCGCACATCGTCATCAACGAGGTGATGATCAACCCGACCTGGAACCGCGGCTACGTCGCGAGCCTGCAGCGCGGCAAGTCCTGACATGGGCAGCGTGACGATCAAGGCGAAGGAGCTGGAATCCTTCGTCGCGGACATCTTTGCCGCCGCGGGATGCTCGAACGAGGAGGGCGGTCGCATCGGCCGCTACCTCGTGAGCGCCAACCTGTCGGGCCATGACAGCCACGGCGTCGTCCGCGTGCCGCGCTACGCTTCGCAGAAGAAGAGCGGCACGGTCGTCGCCGATGTGACCGTCGACGTGCTGGTTGATACGCCGGTGATCGCCGTCGTCGACGGCAAGTACGGTTTCGGCCAGACCGTGACGCCGCAGGCCGTGCAGATCGGCATCGACAAGTGCCTGAAGAACGGCCTTTCGGCCGTGACGCTGCGCAATGCAGGTCATGTCGGCCGGGTCGGCGACTGGGCCGAGATGGCGGCCGAAGCGGGCCTAGTGTCAGTGCATTTGGTGAATGCGTCGGGCAGCGTCCTGGTGGCGCCCTATGGTGGCGTCGAGCGGCGTTTCTCGACGGCGCCCTATTGCGTCGGAGTCCCGCGGCCCGGTGAGGATCCGCTGGTCCTCGACTTCGCCACCTCGATCGTGGCCGAGGGCAAGGTCTTGGTGACGAGCCAGGGCGGCAAGAAGCTGCCCGAGGGAGCGCTGATCGGCCCCGACGGCAAGCCGAGCGCCGATCCGCATCTCCTCTATGGCGACTACACGCCCACGGGCCCGCGCGATCACAGCAAGGGCACCGGCGCCATCCGCGCCTTCGGCGACCACAAGGGCTCCGGCCTCGCCTTCATGTGCGAGATCCTGGGCGGGTCGCTGTCGGGCACGGGGGCGACCGATCCCAAGCGCGGCCGCTTCGCCAACGGCATGCTGTCCTTCTACGTCGATCCCAAGGTGTTCGACGCCGAGGGCTTCTTCCCGACGGACATCGCCAAGTACGTCTCGTTCGTGAAGGGCTCCAGGCCGGCCACTCCCGGCGTCGAGATCCTGGTGCCGGGCGAGCAGGAATCGCGCACCCGCGCCCAGCGCCTCGCCGACGGCGTGCCGCTGCCGGACGACACCTGGGCCGCCATCGTGGAGACGGCGCGCTCGGTCGGCCTCGACGAGCGGCGCATCCAGCAGGCGACGATGTAGGTCGTCAGCGGCCGGCGGCGCGCTGCAGCCGGTACAGCGAACCCGCGACCGGGTCGACCGACACCGGCGTCGCGACGAAGTCGGTGCGCAGCATGCGTTGCAGCGCACCGAGACGGCCGACGTCGGCGACCATGCCGGTCTCGGTCAGCAGCTGCGCCTCGGGAATGTTCCACAGCCGCACGACGATCACTTCGTAGCCAAGCTCCAGGGCGCGGTCGATCTGTCGCCGCAGGGACTCGACATGCCGCTCGGTGCTCCAGTCGGGGTGCCGCAGGACGTCGCCGGTGAAGCCGATCCATTTGAACTTCGGCAGCGCCTGCGGCGCCGGCCCCAGCCCGGCGAGGCCGGGCTCCGCCGTGCCCCAGTGCAGCGAGGCGTAGACCATCGTCCAGTCGAAATCGTGCAGCAGGAAGACGGTGCGTGCCGGGTCGCCCTGCCGCTCCAGCCGCTCGATGGCGCTGCGCCATTTGCTGTCGAGCCCGCGCAGCGGCGCGATGCTCCAGACATTGTAGGCAAACAGCGCCACGGTGACGGCGGCCATGGCGGCGAGGCCGCGCGTGGGCCAGCGGCCTCGCGCGGCCAGCAGCACCAGCGCCCAGGCCGGGGTCACCCAGGCCATGACGTTGATCTGCATCTGCGGGTCCTGCGGCTGGGAGTAGAGGTTGAAGACCTCGCCGGCGAGGAAGGTGACGCCGAACACCGCCAGCAGGGCGCGTGCCGGGCCATCGTCGGCGCGCCGCAGGACCGAGCCCGCGACGGCGGCGATGCCCAGCAGCCAGAAGGTCGTGGCGAAGCGCCAGATGTCCCAGCCGGGTAGCCTGTCGAAGGTCGTGACACCGGTTCCCAGCAGGTAGGCCACGATGCCGTCCCACAGATAGCCGACCTTGGCCCAGGTGAAGCCCGCCCACACCGAGCGCACCGCCTTGCCCGTCCAGATGAGATCGAAGGGGCCGACGGCGCCGGCATGGTCCCGCCAGGCCAGCGCCACGACGGTCGCCGTGGCGACCATGCAGGCGAGGAACAGCGCGATCCAGGCGAGGCGTTGGCGAAGGCGCGGCTCGCACAGCCAGAGCGCGGCCAGCATCGCCGGCAGGGTGGGGAACATCAGCCGCCATTCGAACAGCCAGCCGATCGAGAACAATACCGAGACCGCGGCGACCCGTGCCGCCGACGGCCGCGCGAACCAGACCGCGCCCAGCGCCATCGCCGCGAACATCACCGTGTAGCTCGGCATGATGTCCTCGTTCACGATGGCGAGGAACATCACGTGGCTGGTCGCGAGGTGGAACGCGCCCGTCAGCCAGGCGATGACCCGGTCGCCCGTCAGCGCACGGGCGAGCAGATAGGCCACCCCGGTGCAGAGGCTCGCGCTCACGGCATTCAGGATGGTGAGCTGACGTCGCGGATCGCCGGCGAAGACATCCAGGAGGTCGAGCAGGCGGCAGAGGACGCCGTAGACGGGGTAGAAGAGATAGTTGGAGGGGTAGAGCGGGGCGTTCGCCGGATCGACCACCCAGGGTTTCAGCTCGAGGCTCTTGAAGACGCCATTGCCCGTCAATCCGCCCTGTGCATTGTCGAACCACAGGATGAGGGCGATCAGCGCGGCGCTGCTGCCGACGACGAGCAACGCAAGATCGACGAGCGTGCCGCGCGGCGTGTGGTTGTGCCGCAAGGGATCGGAGGGAGCCAGAAGCGTCATCGGGACGGCCGGCGGCTTAGGCCACGGCGCTTGCGGCAAGGGCGCCGCGCGCGCACCATCGCGTCAGACAACAGGAACGGGCGGATGTCATGTATCGTGTAACTTCCCAATTCAAGGCGACGATACTGGCCCGTTTCGCGGCGGCGCTGCATCAGCTCGACGACTGGAACCGCGAGCCCAACTGGAAGGAGGAGGAGTGCCTCTTCCGCGCCCTGGGCTACATGAAGCGCGGCAATTTCAAGCTCGCCGAGGCGGAACTGAAGGAACTGACCGCCATATTCACGACGCCGCCGGACAAGAAGGCGGTTCCGCCCGACATCGGCCGCGAACGCTACACCAAGGCCCTGATGAAGCGGGGACTGGCCCAGCTGAGGGGGGAGGCGGCCTGACGCCGTTCGAGAGACGCAAGATTGCCCCATGCGGGTGTTTCAGTAGCCCTTGTCCGCGGCATTCTCAACGATGCCGCCAATGAAGTCCTCCGAGGACGCGATCGAGCGTTCCACTTCACGTCGCGGCGGGAGCCGGTCTATTCGCGAACCGGCGGGCCTTCGAGCCGTAGGGCCGCGTCGGCGGCGGGCCTGATGCCCTCGTCGAGCCGCAGGCAGCCGGCGTTGAGTCCGTCTCCGGGCTTCCTGTCGACCGGGGCGATGAACAGGGCGGTGACCTTGATGTCGCCTACCGTGAGACGCGCTTCGCTCAGCCAGCGAGTGGCGCGCAGCGAGGCACCGCCCTTGTCGAGCGGGACCCAGCCGCAGAGTACCGTGCGCTCGCCCGACGGATCGATGCGCACATGGGCGATGTCGTTGCCCTTGAAGCTGCCGGCGGTGCTGTTCACCTGCCATTCGAAGGGAACGGTCCGGTAGAGCTTTGCATCGTCGACCGAAACGTCGATCGTGCCGACATAGTCGGCCTTGGCCAGAGACGGGTCGCGCAGCCAGCCCTGCGAGGCTGCGATCCCGTACAGAACCAGCGCGGCCGCCAGCAGGAGCATCGCCCAGCGCGGAATACCGGTCATCGTCGGCTCAGGAAAGGATCGGGGAGAGGCCGCCGTCGATCACCAGCGTGTGGCCGGTAATGTAGCTGCCGGCATCCGAAGCCAGCAGCAGGAGTGGACCCCGCAGATCCTCTGGCTTGCCCCAACGCGCAACGGCGGTGCGGCTTTCCAGCATCGCGTTGAAATCCTTGTTCTGCTGCAGCGGCACGTTGAGTTCGGTCCGGATATAGCCCGGCGCGATCGCGTTGGCCGTGACGTGCGGCCCGAGTTCAGCCGCCAGGTTCTTGGTGAGCCCGATGAGCCCGTGCTTTGCGGAGACATAGCCCGCGACCGATGCCCGGCCCACGACTCCCAGGACCGAGGATATGTTGACGATCCTTCCGTACTTGCGCGCCAGCATGTGGCGACCGACCTCGCGGGACACGACGAACTGCGAGATCAGGTTGGTTTCGATCACCTTGCGGAAATCCGGCGTCGCGGTGTCGACGATGTTCTCGCGATGAATGATCCCGGCATTGTTCACCAGCGCGTCGATGCGGCGGTGCCGGGAGATGATGGCGCCGACCTTGGCCACGACGTCGGCCTCGTCGGTGATGTCGAGCGGGACCGCATGGGCGTTGCCACCCTTGCGGACGATGGCGCGGGCCGTCTGATCGAGCTCTTTCACCGTGCGGCCGGCGCAGAGCACGGTGGCGCCGGCGCCGGCCAGGGCCAGCGCCATGTCGCGACCCAGCCCGCGCGAGGCGCCGGTGAGCAGCACCACGCGATTCTTCATCGAAAACAGATCGGCCATGTCCCCGCCTGCCATGCGTTTCTTTGCCTTGGGGGCCGATCCTAGCCTATGAAAGGTGCCGCGAGATATCGGGAGAAACGACATGGCGAAATCGAACAAGGTGGCGATCGTGACGGGGTCGGCGACCGGACTGGGCGCCTCCTGCGCCCTCGACCTGGCCGAGCGCGGCTGGAACGTCGCGATCAACTACACCAAGAGCAAGAAAGAGGCGGATGAGACCTACGAGTCGGTGAAGGCCAAGGGCGTCGAGGCGATCCTGGTCCAGGCTGACATGGGCCAGGACGCCGACTGCAAAAGGCTCGCCGACGAGACGATGAAGCAGTGGGGCCGCATCGACGGCCTGGTCAACAATGCCGGCACCACCAAGTTCCAGAACCAGGGTGACCTCGACGGCGTCACGCCGGAGGATTTCGACCGCATCCTGCGGGTGAACGTTACCGGCCCCTACATGATGAGCCGCGCCGTCTATCCGGTGATGAAGAAGCAGTGGGAGACCCAGCAGGATCGCGGCTCGATCGTCAACATCTCCTCGATCGCGGGCGTCATGGGGGTCGGCAGCTCGATCCCCTATGCCTGCTCCAAGGGCGCGCTCAACACCCTGACCCTCACGCTCGCGCGCTGGCTGTCGCCGGCGGTGCGGGTCAACACGGTCTGTCCGGGCTTCATCCAGACGCGCTGGCTGCTGGGCGGCATGGGCGAGGAGAACTACAACAAGATGAAGATGGGGCAGGAGCAGAACACGCCGCTGCGCCAGGCCGGCACGCCCGAGCAGATGGCCGAGGCCGTGATGTTCTTCCTGACCAGCGCCAGCAACATCACCGGCGAGTTCCTGATCGTCGACGCCGGCGTGCATCTGGCGAGCCTTCCGATGAAGGCGCGGTAAACCAGACGCAGCGCTCTATCTTGTCATCGCGGGCGGGGTAACCCCCGCCCTGGAGCGCTAGCGAAGGATCTCACGTCCGCAGGAAAGTCTGCTGGCCGCTATGTGAGGTCCTTCGCCTCGCTCAGGACGACAGCTAAGTCGGAATCTCGTGGCCGCGACCGATGTTGCGGACCACGTCCTTGAGGTGCGGCTTCACTTCGAGGAGGGCCTTCCGGTAGGCGACCAGGCCGCGCAGCATGGCGCCGTCGCGCTTCAGCAGTGTATCGGCGAACTCGACCATGCGGGTGTTGGGCCAGCCATGCTTGCGCAGTTCCAGCAGCTTCAGGAAGGCCTGTTCCTCGGTTCCCGGCGCGAACTGCGTCATCAGGATGGCGGCGGCGGCGGTCGAGCGGGAAATGCCGGCGTGGCAGTGGACCAGCACATGCCCGTCGGGCCGCGCATGGACGCGCTCGCCGAAGGCCAGGACCTTCTCGATGTGGGCCTGCGTGCAGGCCTCGAAGCCGGGATACTCCGCCACCACGTCGTCGAAACGGATCAACTCGTGTTCGATGCTCGCGTAGGTGTCGAGCGCGGGCGGGCGCGGTTCGTGGGTGTCGATGATCGACAGGACGTGGCTTACGCCGACCGCGCAGTGCTGCGGCAGTTCGGGAATGCCGCAGATCGTGACCTTGAAGGGAGGGAGTGACATGGCCCGACCCTACAACAAGCCACGCGCCATGTGCAGCCCGAGGGCCAGCAGCCCGACCAGGAAAACCCGGCGGAACATTTCCGGCGACAGGGCATTGCGCGACTTCTGGCCGAGCCAGACGCCGATCGAGGTCGGCACGATGGCGGCACAGCCACCAATGACGTTGGCGGCGTCGAACGCGCCTTGACGGAACAGCGCCAGGGTGAGGGCGGCCGTGATCACGATGAACAGCAGGCCTAGCGCCTGCACGAGATCGTCCTTCTGGATTTCGAGCGATTGCATGTAAGGCAGGAAGGGGACAGCCGCGATGCCGGTGATGCCCGTCATGAAGCCGGTCGCCACGCCGGCCAGCGGATTGGCCCAGCGCTCGGCATGGCGCGGCACGTGCGGCCGCCAGGCCACCAGCGCCAGCAGGGAATAGGCCACGAGCAGCAGGCCCAGGATCGACGTGGCCTTGGCGGAGCCTAGCTCGCCGAGCGTCGCGGCTACGATCACGAGCGTGACCATAGCCGTCGCCGCCAAGCTCCAGAAGCGCCGGATCTGGCGGCCGAGGCCGGGGCCGTAGCCGGCCTGCCAGACGTTCGTGGCCAGCGTCGGGATGGTCATCATCGCCAGCGCGTCTTCGAGAGGCAGCGCGAGGGTCATAAGGCCGACGGCGATCGGCGGCAGGCCGATGCCGATGGCGCCCTTGGCAACGCCGGCCACCAGGAAGGCGCCGGCGATTACCAGCATCTGGATCTCGGTCATGTCAGCTCAGCACTCCCTTCACCAGCCGGTCGAACGCCTCCCAGAAAAGGGCCCGGATCTCGTCGGTCTCCATCATGATCTCGTGGCGCGCATGGCCGATGGTGAAGTGCTCGCCGTGCTTCAGGCGCGCCACCAGCGGGGCATGGGACCGCGAGTCGATCAGCCGGTCCTCGCCGGCGGTGATGACGAGGAGCGGAATGTCGATGCGCTCGAGATAGCCGGGGGCGTGGACCGCGGCCATCGACCGGACGGCCTGCCGCGACCAGCCGATCGTCGGACCGCCCAGCGTGAGACGCGGATCGGCCGTGAACCAGTCCTCGGTGAAGCGATAGCGGCGCTCGTCATGGGTCACGAAGTTCGACGCGAATTCCCGGGCCAGCAGGACGAAGGGACCGGTCCCGAACAGGTACCGATCCTCGACGGCGGGGACCTCCGGCATGATCATCAGGACCGACCGCAGCATCGCCTCGCGCCGGAGCACGGTCATGGGGGCCACGAACAGGGCGGCGGAGAAGGGACCGCTCCCGTTCTCGGCCATCTCCCGCATCATGATGTGGCTGCCCATCGAATGGCAGAGGGCGAGCACCGGGCGAGGCGCTTCGGGCGAAACGACGGTTTCCAGGAACAGCCGGAGGTCGGCCATGTAGGTCGAGAAAGTGTCGATATGACCCTTGCCGCGATCCGGGAGCGGCCTGTCGGAAAGGCCCTGGCCGCGCCAGTCGACGGCGGCGACCGCAAAGCCGCGCTCCAGCAGTTCACCCACCACCTCGGTGGCGTACTTCTCGATGAATTCGCCGCGCCCCGTCAGGATGACGACGGTGCCGCGGGGGGTGCCCAGGGCATTCCACCACGCGTAACGGAGGCGCGCGCCCGCGCGTTCGAGGAAGCCGAAACGATCTGCCGCGCGATAGGTTGCGCGAAGAGAGGGAGGAACGGCAGCGGGCGCTGCGGCGGAGGCCTGATCGGTCATCGTTTGTGGCGTTTTGACGAAGGACAGGCGACAAGGCCAGCGACAATTGGGCATTTTAGCCATCATCGCTTTGGGTCTCTTTACCGTACCCGGAGCCGCAGGCTATAGAACACGGCGTCGCCTTACCGGCTGCGAAGGGTCGCAGCCGAGGAAATCGGGCGCAAGGAAACCTCGAAGAGGTCCGCCGCACTGCGTGGTAGTCGGCTCGCTGCAAGAGTCGATCCGGGCACGGTCCTTGCGTCGACGATTGTCGTCCGCAGGAGACATGCGACCGCGATCCCGAAGCGAGCGTTCACCATCGGCGGATTTGCCGGAGCGATCGTCCCTCTATGATGCGTCGGGGCTTGGTTCTTTTGATTGTGGTCGCGGCGACCCTGGTCGGCTGGCGTCTGCTGGACAGTCGCGTGACGGCGGCCGACGTAGCGGGGCCCCTTCATGGCGTCACCTATGCCCCGTGGGCCAAGGACCAGGATCCGCTGGCCGGCAAGGCGAGCGGCGTATGGAGCTTCCTGCGCACCGCGGTGAACGACGCGCCCGTGCCTCAGATCAAGCCGCGCAAGGATCAGATCGAGCGCGACTTCGCGATGCTTGGCGGCAAGGTCAACTACGTGCGCACCTATCGCACCACGGATGGGGGCGACTCAATGCCCGCCCTGGCCGCCAAGTACGGCCTCAAGCTGGTACCGGGCGCCTGGATCTACAGCCGCAACGAAGCCAAGCTGCAGTTCGGCCGCGAGGCGAGCGAGGTCAATGCCGAGGAAACCGGCGCACTGATCCGCATGGCCAACCAGAACCCCAGCATCGAGCGCGTGCTGGTCGGCAACGAAAACATCCTCCGCTTCGACGGCGAGAAGAACCTGCGTGATCCGCACGCGATCAGCCCCGCGCAGCTCATCCGCGAGATCCGCAACGTCAAGCGCAACGTGAAGGTACCGGTCAGCACCGCCGAGCCCTGGCACATCTGGGAACGCTATCCCGACCTCGCGCGGGAGGTCGATTACCTCGCCGTCCACATTCTGCCCTACTGGGACGAGCAGTCGAGTTCGACGCCGCTCGAGTATGTAAAGGAGAAGATCGGGCTGCTGCGGAAACTCTACCCGAACAAGAACATCATCGTCACCGAGGTCGGCTGGCCGTCGAACGGCGCCTCGCGCCGCAGCCCTGGTTCAGGCATTGTGAAGCATGCGACGCCGGCCGAGCAGGCCCGGAACGTGCGCGACATGGTGGCGTGGCTGCGCTCGCAGAATATCGACACGTTCGTCGTCGAGGCCGTCGACCAGCCGTGGAAGTCCTACGACCTCGAGGGCAAGGCAGGCGGCTACTGGGGCCTCTGGAACGCCGACCGGCAGCAGAAATTCGCCTGGACCGGTTCGATCGAGACCTTCCCGCAGTGGCTCTCCTGCGCAGCCTGGTCGCTGGCGGCATCGCTGCCGCTGATGCTGCTCTTCCTGTGGCGATGGCCGCGCCTCGGCATGGCGGGGCAGGTCGGCTTCTGCGCCCTCGTGGCGCTGTCGGCGAGTGCCGTGGCCTATGGTGCCTTCGTTGCCGCCGGCACCTACATGGTCGCCTCCGAGATGGTGGGCTGGGGCGTGCTGGCCTTCTTCCTGGTGGCCAGCCTCGGCATGGCGCTGGTGCAGGCCCTGGAGATGGCCGAGACGATCTGGCGTGGCCGCTGGACGCGCGAGGCGCTGCCCGCCGCCGAGATGATCGCCCGCCAGCCGGCTGACCGCGACTGGCCGAAAGTCTCGCTGCATCTCGCGATCTGCAACGAGCCGCCGTCGATGGTCATGCAGACGCTCGATTCGCTGGCCGGGCTCGACTACCCGAATTTCGAAGTCATCGTCATCGACAACAACACCAAGGATCCCGCGGTGTGGCGCCCGGTGCAGGATTACTGCGCCCAGCTCGGCGAGCGCTTCAAGTTCTTCCATTTCGACGTCATGAAGGGCTTCAAGGCCGGCGCGCTCAACTTCGTGCTCAGCCAGACCGCGCCCGACGCCAAGGTGATCGGCGTCATAGACAGCGACTACATGGTGCGGCCGAACTGGTTGAAGGCGCTGGTGCCATATTTTGACGACGCCAAGATAGGCTACGTTCAGGCGCCGCAGGACCACCGCGACTGGCGTGGCGACCGGTTCAAGGAGATGCTGAACTGGGAGTATGCCGGCTTCTTCGACATCGGCATGTGCCTGCGCAACGAGTACGACGCCATCATCCAGCACGGCACGATGACCCTGGTGCGCCGATCCTGCATGGAGGAGATGGGGGGCTGGGCGACCTGGTGCATCACCGAGGACACCGAGCTCGGCCTGCGCCTGATGGAGAACGGCTATGGCGCCATGTACAGCCGCGAGCGCTTCGGCCACGGCCTGACCCCGGATCATTTCTCGGGCTACAAGAAGCAGCGCTTCCGCTGGGCCTACGGCGCCATGCAGATCATGAAGGCGCATGCCGGCAAGATGTTCTTCGGCGATACCAAGCTGACCTTCTGGCAGAAATACCATTTCGTTGCCGGGTGGATGCCCTGGTTCGCCGATGCGCTGAACCTGATCTTCACCTGGGCGGGGCTGGCCTGGGTGCTGGCGGTCGTGGTGCCGCCGATGTTCGGCATGAAGCCGGTCGGCCTGCCGCCGGCCGAGTTCATCGCCCCGACCATCGGCATCTTCGTCTTCAAGCTGCTCTATTCGTTCGGCCTGTATTTCGACCGCGTGCGCTGCACCTTCCGCCAGAGCATCGGCGCCTCCCTGGCAGGGCTGGCGCTGACCTACACGGTGGGCCGGGCGGTGATCTACGGGCTGGCGACCAGCCGCCTGCCGTTCATGCGCACGCCCAAGATGGACGAGAGGGCTACCTTGGGCATGGCGCTCGGCATGGCGCGCGGCGAGGCGATCCTGGCCGTGCTGCTGTGGATCGCGGCAGCGGTTTTGTGGTTCGGCAACGGTGTCGTCGACCCCGAGGCCCGCCTGTGGTCGCTCTTCATGATCGTACAGTCGCTGCCCTACGTGGCCGCCGTGTACGTCTCCATGGTCAACGCCGTGGAGCAGATGCGGCATGCCGAGCCGGTGTTCGAGGCGCCGGCTCCGGCGCCTGCGACGGACCCGGCCATGCAACCCGCGCAATAGGGAGCGGCTGCTTTTTCCTGTCGACTTGGAAAGGCGTCTGTTAGCGTTCCGCCATGCCCCCGATCGAGAATCGTGACGACCTCGGCTCGCGTGCCGGCACTGCCCTTTTCCTGAAACGCTGGCTGCGCCGGCCGTTTGCGGTGGGGGCGGTCGTGCCGAGCGGCCGGCTGCTGGCCGAGGCCATGGCGCGGACGACCTTCACGGAGATGAAGGGCCGCGAGGGCCACGTGATCGAGCTGGGCGCGGGGACGGGCGAGGTCACCAAGGCGCTCCTGGCGGCAGGCATTCCCGCCGACCGGCTTGCGCTGGTCGAGCGCGATCCCGAACTCGCTTCGTTCCTGCGGCGGCACTTCTCCGGCCCCCGGATCGTCGAGGGCGATGCCGCCCGACTGACCAGGATCCTTTCGGAGCAGGGGATCGGCTCGGTGTCGGCGGTGGTGTCGAGCCTGCCGCTGCTGTCGCTTCCCGCAGACGTCGTGCGCGGTATCGTGGAGGGCGTGTTCGACGCCCTGCCGCGCGGCGGGGCGCTGGTTCAGTTCACTTACGGTCCAGCGCAGCCGGTGCCGCGCAGCCTTTCCCAGGCGCTGCGGCTCGTCGGCACGCGGGGGCCGCGCATCTGGCGGAACATGCCCCCCGCCGTCGTCTGGACATTCCGGAGACCCCCCGGCCCGTGAACCCGATTCGCTTGGATGAGGCCCTGCGCGCCCGGGTCACGGAGCATCTTGGGCGCTTCGACCTGCGCCGTCGCGTCGATGCCGGCGGTCTCAAGCGAGCCGCCGTGGCGATCGTCATCGCCGAAGGCGACGAGCCCGGCGAGGCTGCCTTCCTGCTGACCAAGCGTACCCCGAGACTGCGGGCCCACGGCGGCCAGTGGGCCCTGCCGGGCGGGCGGGTCGATCCCGGCGAGACGATCGAGCAGACCGCTCTGCGCGAACTGCACGAGGAATTGGGCGTGCTGGCTTCCACCGACGATATCCTGGGCACACTCGATGACTATCCGACCCGGTCGGGCTACCTGATCGCGCCGGTGGTGGTCTGGGCGCCGGGCGTGACGCTGATGCCCAACCCTTCAGAAGTGGCAGGCGCCTACCGCATCGGCTGCGGGGAGCTCTTCCGCGACGGTTCGCCGGAGATTGTGGCGATCGAGGAATCAGACCGTCCGATCATCCGCCTGCCTTTGCCGGTGGCGACGGTGAACGCGCCGACGGCGGCGGTGCTGTTCCAGTTCCGCGAAGTGGCGCTGGCCGGCCGCGACACGCGGGTCGACCACTACGAACAGCCGGTCTTCGCCTGGCGTTAGGCCGCGGGGCGGCGCTTCAGGAAGACCGTCGTCTCCTGTTCCATGACCTGTTCGCCGCGCTGGTTGATCGTGACCTGGCGCAGCCGGGCAATGCCGCGGTCGGGCCTGGAGGCCGAGGGCCGCAGCTGGACGATGTCGGACACCACGCGCAACGTATCGCCTGGCCGGACGGGACGGGGAAACTGGACCTCGCCGATCCCGGGAGAGCCCAGGCTGCAGGCGCGGAAGATGCCGAGATCGAGCCACAGGCGCAGCGTCGCCGCCATCGTGTGGAGCCCGGAGGCGATCAGGCCACCGAAGGTCCACTTCGAGGCGAAGTCGGGATCGGTGTGAAAGGGCTGTGGATCCCACTGGCGGGCGAAGTCGATGATGGCGGCCTCGGTGATCGTCATGCCGCCGCTCATGAAGCGGTCGCCGACCTTGAAATCCTCGAAGAAGCGATCGGTCAAAGGACCAGCTCCATGTAGACGGTGCCGGGCACCGGACTGGGGTAGTAGGGCGCGATCTCGGTGAAGCCCATCGTCCGATAGAGCTTGATCGCCGCCTCCATTTGGGGGCCGATTGTGTCCAGCCTGAGACGTCGATGACCGCAGGCGCGCGCCGCCTCGACGATGCGAAAGGCGAGCTCCCGCCCGATCGAAACGCCGGCCTCGGTGCGCTCCCGGCGAAAGCCCGGCCTGACATAGAGCCGCTTCATCTCGCCGATGCCCGTCTCCAGTTGCCGAAGCGCCACGGTGCCGGCCGGGTCGCCGTCGACCCGCGCGAGCAACAGGGCCCCGCCGGGTGGGCCATACTTTGCGCGGAGGTCGCCGAGTTCCGCCTCGAAGTCCTGATATTCGAGGGAGAAGCCGAGCGATCCAGCATATTCCCGGACCAGTTCGGCGATGGCGTCGAAATCCGACGGTTCGCGGGGCGGAGCGATATGGATCGTGCGTGTCATGCGGTCATTTTCCGGGGCATGTGCTACCCTGTCACCCGAAACGAACTGGGAGGTTCCAGAAATGAATCCGACGCGTCGCCATGTCATGGCGCTCGCTGGCGCGGCCGGCGCAACGCTTGCCGCACCGGCCACCGCGCAATCCGCGTGGCCCAACAAGCCCGTGCGCTTCGTCGTGCCGTTCCCGCCCGGCCAGGCCGCCGATATTTTCGCGCGCCTGATGGCCGAAAAGCTGTCCGAGAAGTGGAAGCAGCAGGTCATCGTCGAGAACAAGGCCGGCGGCAGCGGTATCCCGGCCACCGAGTACGGCAAGATGGCAGCGCCGGACGGCTACACGCTGATGGTCGTGTCGAGCGGCACGTTCGGCGTCAATCCCAGCCTGTACCCCGATCTGCCCTACAAGCCGCTGACCGACTTCCTGCCGATCTCCAACATCTTCCTGGTGCCGCTGGTCATCGTGGCGCATCCGAGCCTGCCGGTGAACACGCTGGCGGAGCTGATCGCGCTCGCCAAGAAGGAGCCGGGCAAGCTTTCCTACGCCTCGGCGGGTCCCGGCACCTCGCAGCATCTCAGCATGGAGCTGTTCAAGCTGAAGGCAGGGGTCGACATCGTGCACATTCCCTACAAGGGCAGCGGGCCGGCGATGGCCGACCTGCTCGGGGGGCACGTCAAGCTGATGATGGACAGCACCGCGTCAGCGCTGAATCACATCAAGGACGGTCGCATCAAGGCGCTCGCCGTCACGACGTCGCGTCCCGCGCCGCCGCCGCTCGACAAGATCCCGCTGATCGCCGCGACGATCCCGGGCTTCAACGCGGCCGGCTGGTCTGGCCTCGCGGCGCCGGCGCGCACGCCACTGGAAATCGTGGCGAAGGTCAGCCGGGACATGCAGGCGCTGCTGAACGACGATGCCGTAATCAAGCTGATCGAGCAGCGCGCCGCCCTGCCGGCACCGGGCACGCCCATCCAGTTCGCCGAGTTCATCAAGAACGAGATCGACACCTGGGGCGCGGTGGTGAAGGCGACCGGCACCAAGCCGGGGAGCTAAAGTCCCGCGGCTCGCAAGCCGTAGATCAGGCCGACGACCAGCAGGCCGACGAAGATCGTCTCGGTGATCAGCAGCATCACCGGGGCCATGCCGATGCGCACCAGCGCCAGAAGCGACGTCTTCATGCCCAGCGCCGCGATGGCGGTGATGATGAGGAAGGCGGAGATCTGGCCGACGGCGTCCCGCACGGCAGCGGGAATGACGCCGAGCGAGTTCAGCGCGGCGAGCGCCAGGAAGCCGAACAGGAAGACCGGCGGCGCCGGTCGCGCCGAACTCTGCGGGCCGCCGCTCTTCGCCACCCACCAGGCGATGCCGGCGATCGCGGGCAGCAGGGCCGCCACCCTCAGCAGCTTGGTAACGACCGCGTCGCTCAGCACCTGCTGGCCCATCGTCTGGCCGGCGCCCGCGACCTGCGCCACGTCGTGGATTGCGCCGCCCAGGAACACGCCCATCTCGAACAGCGAGAAGCCCAGGACCTCGCGCAGGGTGGGGTAGATCACCATCACCACCGTGCTGAGGAAGTTGACGCCCATCACGGTGAAGGCGAGGTCGCGGTCCGAATTCTCGTGCTTCGGCAGCACGGCCGACGCGGCCAATGCGGCCGCCGCGCCGCAGACACCAGTGGCGCAGCCGGTCAGCAGGCCGAAATTCCGGCTGAGGCCGAACAGGCGCGCCGCCCAGGCGCCGAACACGATGGTGCATCCGACCGCAGCGACGGCCACGACGATCGGCAGCGCGCCACCCTCGACGAGATTGCCGAGGGTGAGACGCGCGCCCAGCAGGGCGACGCCGCTTCGCAGGAGCGTGCGGCCGGCGAATTCGAGGCCGGGCTTCAGCACGGGCCTGGCCGACAGCGGCTGCAGCGCCATGCCGATGACCAGAGTCAGGATCAGCGGCGGCACCCAGACCGCGCCGAAACGCAGCAGACTCCTCGTGTCGGCGTAGTAGGCCACGGCCGCGATGACGGCGCACAGGGCGATGCCCGGTGCCGAGCGGCGGAGATTGTCGGGAGCCCAGAGCTTGGCGAGGTCGGCAGCAACGGCGCTGTTACGCATCCAGCACGGCGACGAGCTGGCCTTCGCCGATGGCCTCGCCTTCGCTGACCTTGAGTTCCTTGATGATGCCCGCCTTGGGCGACAGGACGGGGATTTCCATCTTCATCGATTCGAGGATCATGATCTCGCCCTCAGCCTCGATCCGATCCCCTGCCTTGACCTGGATCTTCCACACATTGCCGGCGATTTCGGACTTCACGTTGACGACGGCCATGCCCCAGGTATCTCCCGTTCAGCTTTGTCCTGACTTTTCGGCCAGCGTGCGCGCGAGTGCAAGCGCGGAGCCTCCCACCCTCGCGCCAAGCCGGTATGCGGTGGTGTTGACCTCGGAAATCGTTCCGTCCTGCAAAGTCGATCGGCCATCTCCGATGCGTGCCGACTGCGCAGCGACTGCGATGGCGGCGATGCCCTCCTTGTCGAGTTCGGGCAGGGCCAGCACGCCGCCGCGATCGGCGCCGAAACCCGCGTCGTTGAACATCAGCAGCAGCGGCCGAAACGGCGCCGTCGCCTTGTAGGAGTTGAATGCGCCGTGGCTGCCGGTCGCGATGATGCGACCGCGATCTTCGGGGACAAGCAGCGTGGCCGAATCGGCGCAGATGGCGCCGTCGATCTCATGACGGCTTTCGCCCTTGGCGTGCGGCATCGCGTGCGGCCAGGGCGCCTGCTTCAGCCGTTCGGCTGCCTCGCGGGCCGGCATGCCCGCCACCACGCCGCAGGCCGTGGCGAGCCGATTGGCCCGGCTGATGATGCCGCGGGCCTGCAGGTCGGCGCCATCGCCGATGCGGGCGCTTGCCGTCGCCACGGCCGCCATCGCCATGCCGAGCTTGTCGGCATAGGCCAGGCCGCCGACCCCGGCCTCGTCCTTGCCGATGCCGGCATCATGGTGGATCGCGGCGCGGCAGCCGAACTTTGCCGACATGTAGGCGGCATAGACGGCGGCGTGGCTGCCGCCGATGACGACCGCACCGTCCGCTTCGGGCGGCAGCTTGGTCACGCTATCGAACACGAGGATGGCTACGGACATCGCGTAACCCTAGCGGGGAGGCTATACGTCGGCCATGACTCAGCCGGTGGACAACAAGGTCACGATTCTCGTCCTGCAGCACCCGCAGGAGCAGGACCGCGTGCTGGGCACGGCGGGCCTGCTGGCCGGTTCGCTGGCCAACGCCAAGGTGGTTGTGGGCCTGTCGTGGCGCAATCTCACCCACGCCTTGGGCGCGCCGGCCGAGCCACGCGACTGGGGTGTCCTCTATCTCGGCTCGACCCAGACGAAGGGACAGGCGGCGCCGCTGGTCGCCATCGATGGCAAGGGCCAGCCGCTGGCCGACCAGGAAACGGCGCGCGCAGGCCTCAAGGGGCTGATCGCGCTCGATGGCAACTGGGCGCAGGCCAAGGCGCTGTGGTGGCGCAATGCGTGGCTGACCAAGCTGCGCCGCTTCGTCGTGGTGCCGGATGGGCCGTCGCTCTACGGCGACCTGCGGCGCGAAGCACGCCCCGATGCCGTCTCGACCCTGGAAGCGGTGGCGCTGGCGCTGCAGGTCCTCGAAGGCGATGCTGCAGTGCGGGAGAGACTCCTCGTGCCGTTTCGCGCCCTGCTGGCGAAGGCGCGGCGCGAGGGTGTTCGCGATTCCAAACGGGATCGTCGCGTCCGGCGTTAGCCACCCCTATACTTTGCGCCATGCTCGACCAGCCGGCGGCCCAACTTCCCGTTTCCCAGCGGACCAACCCGGAACGCTCCTTCACCGAGGAAGTCCGCGCGCTGCGGCTGGGTGACGGGGAGCTCTTCCGGGGCGAGGGCATCCTGGCCGTCACCAAGGCGATCCTGCAATCCGGCGTCGCCTATGTCGGCGGCTACCAGGGTGCGCCGGTCTCGCATCTGGTCGACGTGCTGGTCGAATCGCAGGACCTGCTGGATGAACTCGGGGTTCATCTCGAGACCTGTACCAACGAATCGTCCGCCGCGGCGCTGCTCGGCGCCTCGATCAACTATCCGATGCGCGGCTGCGTCACCTGGAAGTCGATCGTCGGCACCAACGTCGCAGCCGATGCGCTCTCCAATCTCGCCTCGCCGGGCGTGATCGGCGGCGCGCTGATCGTGGTCGGCGAGGATTACGGCGAGGGCGCGTCGGTCATCCAGGAACGCACCCAGGCCTATGCGCTGAAATCCTCGGTCTGGCTGATGGACCCGCGGCCGTCGTTGCCGACCATCGTGCGCTGCACGGAAAAGGCGTTCGAGCTTTCGGAGGCGACAAACACGCCGGTGATGATGGAGTTGCGCATCCGCGCCTGCCACGTCACCGGCGAGTTCGTGGCCAAGGACAATGTGCCGCCCGCCATCTCGCGCAACCATCGTCTGGCCGAGCCGGCCGCGCACAATTACGACCGCATCTCGCATCCGCCGTCGACCTATGCGCATGAGAAGATCAAGGTCGAAGTCCGCCAGCCCGCCGCCGAGCGTTTCATTGTCGAGCATGGGCTGAACGAGCACCTGCCGGGCGAGCGGTCCGATCTCGGCATCATCGTGCAGGGCGGCATCACCAACGTGCTGGTGCGTGGCCTCGACCGGCTGGAGGTCGGGGGCAGGATTCCGACCCTGGTCCTCAACGTCACGCATCCGCTGGCGCCGGACCAGATCGCCGACTTCTGCAGAGGCAAGCGCGCCGTGCTGGTCGTCGAGGAGGGGGCGCCCGACTATATCGAGCAGGCCGTTCACGTCCTGCTGCGCAAGCGCGACATCGACACCAAGATCTACGGCAAGGACGTGCTGCCGATGGCCGGCGAGTACACCGCTGAAGTGGTGACCGAGGGCCTGCTGAAGTTCTTCGCCCAGTCGGCCAACGACATCGACCTGAGCGGCCCGCGCGAGCGCTTCGAGGCCGCCCGTGCCGGCCGCGCGGAGGCGCAGCGCCTGCTGGGCGGGCCGCTGCCGCTGCGGCCGCCGGGCTTCTGCGTCGGCTGTCCCGAACGGCCGGTCTTCTCGGCCATCAAGCTGCTCGAACGCGAAGTCGGCAAGGTCCACATCTCGAGCGACATCGGCTGCCATTCCTTCGCGACCCTGGCGCCGTTCAATCTCGGCAACTCCATCCTGGGGTTCGGCATGTCGCTCGCGGCTGCCGGTGCGGTCGCGCCGGTGATGCAGAAGCGCACGATCTCGGTGATGGGCGATGGCGGCTTCTGGCACAACGGGCTGCTGAGCGGCGTCGCCTCGTCGATGTTCAATCGCGGCGACCGCGTGCTGGTCATCATGCAGAACGGCTACACCTCGGCGACCGGGGCACAGTTCATTCCCAACACGTCGGGCAATCGCCGCGACGGCCAAACGACCTCGGACATCGCCGCGACCCTGAAGGCAATGGGCGTCGGCTGGCTGCGCACCATCCGCACCTACAATGTCGGCACCATGCTCAAGACGCTGCGCGAAGCGATGAGCACCGAGCACAAGGGCCTCAAGGTCATCGTGGCCGATGGCGAATGCCAGCTCGCCCGCCAGCGCCGCATCCGTCCCCAGATCGCCGCCCAGCTGAAGCGCGGCGAGCGCGTCGTGCGGACACGCTACGGTGTCGACGACGAAGTCTGCACCGGCGACCATTCCTGCATCCGGCTTTCCGGCTGTCCCTCGCTGGTGGTGAAGCCCAATCCCGATCCGCTCCGCAGCGATCCGGTGGCCAGCGTCAACAATGGCTGCGTCGGCTGCGGCCTGTGTGGCGAGGTGGCGGACGCCGCCGTGCTCTGCCCGTCCTTCTACAGGGCGGACATCGTCCAGAACGCGACCTGGTGGGACCGGCTGAAGTGGAAGGTCCGGTCGAAGGTGATCGGAGCGATGGCCGGTGCCTAAGCACATCACCCTCCTGATCGGCGCGCTGGGCGGCGATGGCGGGGGCGTGCTCTGCGACTGGATCGTGTCGGCGGCGCAGAGTCGTGGGCTTGGCGTTCAGGCGACGCAGATCCCGGGCGTTGCGCAGCGCACCGGCGCCACGACCTACTATGTCGAGGTGATGCCGGTCGGCGCCGCGCCTTCGTCGGTACTGGCCCTCAATCCCGCGATAGGCGAGGTCGATGTCGCCTTGGCGACCGAGCTGCTGGAAGCCGGCCGCATGATCTTCAACGGCTTCGTGACGCCCGACCGCACGACCCTGATCGCCTCCACGCATCGCGTTCTGGCGATCGGCGAGCGCATGGCAATGGGGGACGGAAGCTTCGACGTCGGGCGGCTGCTGCGCGCCGTGAAGGAGCGCAGCCGCGAGCAGATCCTGTTCGACATGGACCAGGCGGCCGAGGAATCCGGCGGCGTTCTCAACGCGGTGCTGCTGGGGGCGCTGGCAGGATCCGGCAGGGTGCCCATTCCCGACAGCGCCTTCGAGGCCGCGATCCGGCACGCGGGCAAGTCGGTCGACACCAACCTCGCAGCCTTTGCCTTCGGTCGCGGCCATGCGCGTGGCGAATTGGACCAGGCGGTGCGCGAGCATCGCAAGCGGCAGACGGCCGTGCAGGGCGCCGAGGACCTGATCGAGCGCGCCCGCCGGGCTTACCCGGCGGCCAGCCTCGATGTCGTCGAGGAGGGCATCCGCCGCCTGACCGCCTACCAGGACCGCCGCTACGCCGCGCTCTACCTCGACCGGCTCGACACGATCCAGGCGTTGGGCTCGGCCGAACTGCTGCGCGAGGTGGCGCGCCATCTCGCCGTGCGCATGTCGTTCGAGGACGTGATCCGCGTCGCCCTGGCCAAGACCGCGGCCGATCGCATGGCGCGCGTGCGGGCCGAAGTCCGCGCCAAGGAGCAGGAGCCGCTGGAGATCACCGAGCATTTCAAGCCGGGGATCGAGGAGATCGCCGCGGTCCTGCCGCCGCCGCTGGCCAGGCGCCTGCTCGCCTGGGGCCAGCGGACCGGCCGCCTCGGCAAGACCTACTTCTCGATGCACGTGCGCACGACGACGATCCTTGGGTTTGCACGGCTGCGGCTCGTCGCCGGCCTGCGCTGGTGGCGGCCGCGCACCTCCCGTTATGTGGAGGAGCAGGCCGAGATCGAGCGCTGGCTCGGACAGATCCGCGACGCCGCGCCGCTGGGGCTCGACCTCGCGCGCGAGATCACGGAATCGGCCCGCCTCATCAAGGGCTATGGCGACACCCACAAGCGCGGGCTCGGCAACTATCGGCGTATCGCCGACGAGGTGATCGCGCCGGCCCTGGCGGGCCGCATGACACCGCGCGCCGCGGCCGACGCCGTTGCGAATGCCCGCGTGGCAGCGCTGGCCGATCCTGAGGGGCAATCGCTCTCGACGACGCTGGCCGCCATCGCGACCGCGACGCCGCCGCTGCGGCAGGCCGCGGAATGATCGACGTCTTGGCCTTGGCGAGTCGGGATGCGTTCACCCGCGGTCTCGGCATCGCGTTCGTCGAGGCCTCGCTCGGGCGCGCCGTGACGCGCGTCACGATCGAGGAGCGTCATCTCAACTTCAACGGCGTCGGCCATGGCGGCCTCACCTTCACCCTGGCCGATGCGGCCTTCGGCTATGCCTGCAACTCGCAGGGCGTCGTCTCAGGCAGCATCGACGCGCACATCGTCTACAGCGTCGCCGTCCGCCTGGGCGACGTGCTGACCGCCACGGCGGTCGAGATCTCGCGCTCCAGCAAGGCCTCGAATTATCGCATCGACGTCGTGCGCGGTGACGGCAAGCTGGTCGCCGCCATGACAGGCACCGCCCTGATCAGCGGCAAGCCGGTGGTGGTCTAGCCCCGCCGCTCTTGTCATCCTGAGCGCCAGCGAAGGATCTCGCGCCCGCAACGAAGTCCGCTGGTCGCTCCGCAAGGTCCTTCGCTGGCGCTCAGGACGACAGAGCTTGCTCAGGCAGCGCCCTTAAGAATATCTGCCATTTTCTCGCCGACCATGATCGAGGGCGCGTTGGTGTTGCCCGAAGGCATGGTGGGGAAGATCGAGGCGTCGGCGACGCGTAGGCCTGCGATGCCGTGCACGCGCAGCTTGTCGTCGACCACGGTGTTCGGACCCTCGGGGCCCATGCGGCAGGTGCCGATCGGATGATAGGCGGTCTGAGAGTTGTTGCGGATCCAGGTGAGTATCTCCTCGTCGGACTGCACCGACGGGCCCGGCGAGTATTCCTCGTCGCGGTAGGGATCCATCGGCTTGGCATCGACGATGCGCCGCATCATGCGGAAGCCGGCAGTCATCGCATCCTGGTCGATCCTGTCGGCCAGGAAGTTGAAGCGGATGGCCGGATGCGCCTTGGGATCGGCCGAGCGGATGTGGATCGAGCCAAGGCTCTCGGGCCGGAGCTGGTAGCAGGCGATCGTCATCGACGGGAAGTCCTGCAGCTTGCGGGTCTTCGGGTCCTTGATCGAGTAGGGCACGAGATGCATCTGCACGTCCGGCGTCTCGAGCTCCGGCCGCGTCTTCAGGAAGCCGAGCAGCGGCGCCGAGGGCAGGCTCATGAAGCCGCCGCCGGTGGCGAGGTACTTCATCATCTGCGTCACCGCACCGATGCCGCGCGCCATGTGGTTGTAGGAGACGTGGGCGACCTTCAGGCGCCAGATGATGCGGGCGTTGATGTGGTCGCGGAAGTTCTCGCCGACCGCGCGCAGCTCGTGCTTCACCTCGATGCCGTGCTTCTTCAGCAGCTCCGGCTGGCCGATGCCGGAGAGTTCGAGGATCTGCGGGCTGGCGACGCCGCCGGCTGACAGGATCGTCTCCTTAGCCTTGGCCTGTACGGTCTTTCCGTCCTTCTCGTACTCAACGCCGATGCAGCGCTTGCCTTCGAGCAGGACGCGCAGCGTATGGGCGTTGGTGACGACGTGCAGGTTCGGACGCTTCATCGCCGGCTCGATATAGCAGTGCGCCACGCTCATGCGCCGGCCCTTGTAGATCGAGGTCTGCGTCTTCACGACGCCTTCCTGGTCTTCGCTGTTGTAGTCGGGATTGGTCTTGAAGCCGGCAGCCTTGGACGCCTCGAACAGCGCGTCGTAGAGCGGGTTCTGGTCGGGCACGGTCGAGACCTTGAGTGGCCCGTCGGTGCCGCGGCCGTTCGAGCCGTCGCCGTCGACGAAATTCTCCATGCGGGTGAAGAGCGGCGCCACGTCGCGCCAGCTCCAGCCGCGGCAGCCCATCTGCGCCCAAGTGTCGAAGTCGAGGGGCTGGCCGCGCACCCAGACCAGCCCGTTGATGGAACTCGAACCGCCCAGCACTTTTCCGCGCGGCACCGGGATGACACGGTTGGCCGTTCCCGGTTCGGGCTCGGACTGGTAGAGCCAGTTGGCGGCCGGGTTGTCGATCAGCAGGCCGAAGGACAGCGGCATGCGGGAGTAGGGATGGCTGGCCGCGCCGGCCTCCAGCAGGAGCACCTTGTTGGTCGGCACTTCCGTGAGGCGTGCCGCCAGAGCCCCGCCCGCCGAACCCGCGCCAACGATGATGTAGTCGTACTCGGCCATGTCCGCTGCTCTCCCCGCGCACTCGCTGTCATGCAACCGTAGCGCACTGCCAGGCGGATGACAGGGGCAATCTCGCCTCGGCATGTGGGAAACGTCATGCCCTGCCGGGCGGGCGATCCCGGCCGGTCATCGCGGCGTACCTGCGGTATACGGGCCGGCCGCCATGCGATAAGCGTCCACCACCACGGTGAGGCGGAGACGGCGATGATCGAGACGGAAAAGGGCAGGGCCGATATCACGCGATTCACGATCGATGTTGCAGTCCGCCTCGGGCTGATCGCCACCGTCATCTACGTGAGTCTTCTCCTGCTGCGGCCGGTGGCGGCGCTCATGATGTGGGCCATCATTCTGTCGGTCGCCGTCTATCCCTTGTTCGACATCGCCCGGCGCCGCCTGCATCTGCGGGATGGGGTCGCGGCCGCGCTGTTCTCGATCCTGCTGCTTGTGCTGCTGCTGACGCCTGTCGTCCTCCTCGCGGCGTCCGCCGTGGGAAGCCTCGACGACTATGCGCGGATGCTGCTGCGCGGCGAGCATGTCGTGCCGCCGCCGCCCGAATCGGTGAAGGACTGGCCGATGGTCGGTGCGCGGGTCTACGACTTCTGGCTGACTGCCTCCAACGATGCGCGAGCCATCGTGACGGCCCATGTCGGGCAGCTGGCCTCGGTCGGTCGCTGGATGGGCGGCATCGCGGCGGGCGTCTTCCTCGGGGTCCTGCAGTTCGCCGGCGCCATCGTCGTGGCAGGAGTCCTGCTGGCCTATTCCGACGAGTTGACGGGAACGCTGCGCGCCCTCGCGGCGCGGGTGGCCGAGACGCGCGGCCGGCATTTCCTGGAGATCGCGGGCTCGACCATCCGCAACGTGTCGCAGGGCGTCATCGGCATCGCCCTCCTGCAGTCGGTGCTGCTGGCAATCGGCATGCTGGTGGCGGGCATTCCCTTCGCCGGCGCCATCACCTTCGTCTGCCTCGTGCTGGCGATCGTGCAGGTCGGGCCCAACATCATCATGATCCCGGTGATCATCTGGACGTGGATGTATCTGCCGGCCCTGCATGCCGGCCTGTTCACTGCCTATACGCTGCCGTTGCTGCTGCTCGACAATGTGCTGCGGCCCATCCTGATGGCGCGCGGCCTGCCGACGCCCATGGCGGTGATCGTGGCGGGCGTCATCTGCGGCACGTTGGCGGGCGGCCTCATCGGCCTGTTCGTCGGCCCGGTGGTGCTGTCGGTCTTCTACGACCTGCTGGTCGCCTGGATCGCGGCGGGCCGGAAGGTCGAGCCATCCGACGTTCCGGCCCCCGCGCCCTGACTACTTCTTCTTCGGCCGGAGCGCGTCCCACTGCTCGTCGGTCCAGTCGAGCATCGCCGAGGTGTTGGCGCCGCCGCCGCCCGACTGCAGCATCTTGCCGCCGTCGATGACGATGGCATCGCCGTTGATGTAGGCCGCGCCGTCGCTCACGAGGAAGGCGGCGAGGTTGGCCAGCTCGATATGTTCGCCGGTACGACGCATCGGAATCGCCTTGATCATCTCGTCCTGGCCGCCGCGCTCCTTGGGCATCAGGCGGCTCCAGGCGCCCTCGGTCGGGAAGGGGCCGGGCACGATCGCGCAGGTACGGATGCCCTTGGGACCCCATTCGACGGCCAGGCTCTTGGTCATCGCCAGCACGCCCGCCTTGGCCATCGCCGAGGGAACGGTGAAGGGCGCGCCGGTCAGCGACGAGACCGTGAGGATCGACATCACGACCTTGTTGCGTTCGCCGGCATCGATCCAGCGGCGGCCGGCCGCGACGGTGCAGTAGGCCGAGCCGTGCAGCACGATGCCCAGCACGGCGTCGATCGCCCGTGACGACATCTTGTGGGTCTGGGCGAGGATCTGGCCGGCGGCGTTGTTGACCAGGATGTCGAGCGGGCGCTTCTCCCAGATCTTGTCCATCATCGCCTCGACGGCGTCGGGGATGCGCACGTCGCAGCCCACCGTCTCGATCTCGCCGCCGGTCTCCTTGCCGAGTTCTGCGGCGGTCTCATTCAGCACGTCCTCGCGGCGGCCGCAGATGATCACGTTGGCGCCGAGCTCGAGATAGCGGTGCGCCATCGAGCGGCCGAGGCCGGTCCCGCCGCCGGTCACGAGGATGCGCTTGCCCTTCAGCAGGTCGGGTTGGAACATCGGTCTTTCTCCTACTTCTTGATCTCGGTCAGGGCGATGCCGGAGGCGACGAGCGCGTCGATCTCGGCGGCCGAGTAGCCGGCTTCCTGAAGCACGGCTCGGGTGTCGGTGCCGAACTTCTTGGGCTTGGTGCGCACCTTGGGCGGGGTGCGGGAGAGTTTCACGGGATTGCCGACGTTCCGCCAGCCATCCTTCTCCCACACCATGCCGCGATGCCTGGTGTGCGGCGCCTCCATCACGTCGGAGACTTCCAGAACGGCGGCTGACGGCACGCCGCCCCGCATCAGCTCCTGCGAGAACTCATTGGCATCGCGGTCCTTCAGCAAGGCGCGCAGCTCGGCCTCCAGCTCGGCGCGATGGGCGACGCGCTCTTTATTGGTCTTGAAGCGCGGATCGTCGGCCAGTTCCGGCTTGCCCAGCATCTTCGTCAGCTTGCGGAACTGCCCGTCATTGCCGGCGCCGACCACGATGTTGCGGGTCTTCGTCGGGAAGTTGGAATAGGGCACCAGGCTCGCATGGCTGTTGCCGACGAGCTTGGGCTTGAGGCCGGCCATGAAATAGTTCGGTGCATGCGGCTGGTGCAGCGCGATGGCGCTGTCGTAGAGCGTCGCGTCGACGAACTGGCCCTTGCCCGAGTGGTTGCGTTCGTAGAGCGCCATCATGATGCCGATCGTGGCGTTCATGCCGGTCGAGAGGTCCACCACCGGCACGCCGATGCGGACCTGGCCGCCCTCGGGCGAGCCGTTGACGGAGACCAGGCCGGCCGAGGCCTGCACCATGGCGTCGTAGCCCGGGAAGCCGCCCAGCGGCCCGTCGGCGCCGAAGCCCGAGACGCGGGCATGGACCAGCCGCGGGAACTTCGCGGCCAGCACGTCGTGATAGCCGATGCCCCACTTCTCCATCGTGCCGGTCTTGAAGTTGTCGATCAGCACGTCGGCCGTCTCGAGCAGCTTCAGCAGCACCTCGCGGCCCTCGGGCCTGGAGAGGTCCAGCGCGATCGTGCGCTTGTTGCGGTTGATGCCGGCGAAATAGGCCGAGATGCCCTCGGCGTCGAACGGAGGGCCCCAGGTGCGGGTTTCGTCGCCCTGCGGCGGCTCGATCTTGATCACGTCGGCGCCGTGGTCGGCCAGCATCTGGCCGCAATAGGGACCGCCCAGCACACGCGACAGGTCGATCACTTTCAGGCCCTCGAGCGCGCCCCCGCTTGCCACCGCCATCTCGTTCCACTCCTCGAATTCAGACAGGAGGCGCGGTTATAGACCATGGGCCTGAGGCCCGGTACCGTCCGGGCATGATCGAACGCGAGCTGGATATCGCCACGCAAGATGGCGCCATGAACACCTACACCGTGCGGCCCGACGATGGCGGGCCGCTGCCGGTCGTCATCATGCTGATGGATGCGCCGGGCGTGCGCGAGGGACTGCGGGAGATCTGCCGCCGGATTTCGCAGTCCGGCTACTACGTGCTGTTGCCCAATCTCTACTATCGCAGCACGCGCGAATTCGTCTGCGGGCCGACCCGAAACCATCCCGATGGCGAGGCCAACCTGAAGCGCATGTTCGGCCTGATGGAGACGCTCTCCAACGCAAAGGTCGCGTCCGACACGGGTGCGGTGCTGGACACGCTGCCCGCACTGTCCGACGCGAAGCCCGGCAAGGTCGGCCTGGTCGGCTACTGCATGAGCGGCGCCTTCGTCACGGCGGCAGCGGCGGCGCATCCCGACCGGATCGGCTGCTTCGCGTCCTATTACGGAACGCGCCTGATCACCGACAAGCCGGACTCGCCGCATCTGATGCTGGGCGACATCGCCGCCGAGGGTTACTACGCCTTCGCCGAGCACGACACCTACGTGCCGTTGTCAGACGTCGCGAAGTTCGAGCGGCTCCTGGCCTCCGCGCCGTTCCCCTCGCGGGTCGAGACCGAGGCGGGCACAAATCACGGCTACGCCTTCTCCGACCGCGGCAACCTGCACGAAGCCGCTCGCGAGAAGCATTACGAACGCATGCTGGCACTCTTCCGCCGGCACTTGAGTTAAGCGCACCACCTCACCCTGAGAGCTTGTGAATCTTTGAGCAGGGCATGGGGATGCTGAACTTTTGAGATGCTTTCGAATCTTGGCCGCCTTCTCGCGATTCCATTTCGTTCGTCACACGTGGATCGCGAGAATCAAAATTGCGCGGTTGTCAGGCAT
>NZ_JAUSBN010000031.1 GCF_030651995.1 Reyranella sp. | reverse complement strand
ACTACTGCTACTACCTATTAAGATTAGAGTAAGAGGAAGCATGAGGGACAAGAGTTGAGCAGGCAGAAAGCAGCGGGCAAGTTTCTCCAGACACTGGCCGGGACGCGATTTCCGACGCCACCGGTCTGGCTGATGCGTCAGGCTGGCCGCTACCTGCCGGAGTATCGTGCCGTCCGCGCCACGACCAAGTCCTTCCTCGAATTCTGCTACACACCGGACAAGGCTGTCGAGGTAACGCTGCAGCCGATCCGCCGGTTTGGTTTCGATGCTGCGATCAACTTTTCCGATATCCTGGTCGTGCCCGACGCGCTCGGCCAGAAAGTCTGGTTCGAGGAGGGCGAGGGCCCGAAGCTCGAGGCGTTGACCGATCCTTCGCAGTTCGGCCGTCTCTCCCGCGCCCGCATCGCCGATCACTTGGCGCCGGTCTATGAGGCGATCCGCCAGACGCGCGCGGCGCTGCCGCCGGAAACGGCGCTTCTGGGGTTCGCCGGCGCGCCTTTCACGCTCGCCTGCTACATGATCGAAGGCAGCGGCAGCAAGGATTTCGCCAAGGTGAAGAAATGGGCCTACGCCCATCCCGAATCCTTCAAGCTGCTGATCGATCTTCTCATCGACGCGGTGGTCGATCATCTCGGCCATCAGGTCGATGCTGGCGTCGATGCCGTTCAGCTCTTCGATTCCTGGGCCGGCGTCCTGCCGGAAGAGCAGCTTTTCCATTGGTCGCTAGATCCCATGGTCCGGATCGCCAAGGCCTTGCGCGAGCGTCATCCCGGCGTGCCGGTCATCGCTTTTCCGCGCGCGGTCGGTCCCGCCGTCCTGATGTATCGCCTGCCCGAGACGTTCAGCGCCCTGTCCCTCGATACCGGCATCGGCGCGCATTGGGCGGCCAAGGAAATCCAGCCGCACATCTGCGTGCAGGGCAATCTCGATCCGATCATGGTGGTGGCGGGCGGCGAGGCAATGGAGCGCGAGGCGATCCGCATTCTCGACAAGCTCGGGCACGGCTCCTTCGTCTTCAACCTGGGACACGGCGTGGTGCCGCAGACGCCGCCCGACAATGTCGCGCGCCTCGTCGAGATCGTGCGCAACTGGAAACCGGGCTGAGGACCGCGCGATGAAGATTGCGATCATCCTGTTCAATCTCGGCGGCCCCGATTCGCCGGAGGCCGTCCAGCCGTTCCTGCGCAACCTGTTCAGCGATCCGGCGATCATCTCGCTGCCGTCGTTCCTCCGGCTGCCGTTGGCGCGCTTCATCTCCAGCCGGCGGGCCGCCAAGGCGCAGGCGATCTATGCGCAGATCGGCGGCAGCTCGCCGATCCTCGGCCAGACCGAAGCCCAGGCCCGCGCGCTCGAAGAGGCGCTGGGGCCGGAGCATGAATGGCGCGGCTATGTCTGCATGCGCTACTGGCATCCGATGACCGAGGCGGTCGTGCGCTCGGTCAAGCGCTTCGCACCCGATCGTATCGTGCTGCTGCCGCTCTATCCGCAATTCTCCACGACGACGACGGCGTCGTCGGTGAAAGCCTGGAAGGAAGCGGCTGTAGCCGCGAAGCTCAGCGCGCCGACACAGACCGTCTGCTGCTATCCCGACGAGGACGGGTTCATCTCGGCTTCCGTCGATCTCGTGAAGCAGGGCCTCGCCGAAGCGGGCGATCGTCCCGTGCGCGTGCTGTTCTCTGCGCATGGGCTTCCCGAGAAGATCATCAGGGCTGGCGATCCCTACCAGGCGCAGGTCGAGCGTAGCGCCCGGACGATCGCCGAGCGCATCGGAGGCCTCGACTGGTCGGTCTGCTACCAGAGCCGTGTCGGGCCCCTGAAATGGATCGGTCCCTCGACCGACGCCGAGATCGAGCGGGCCGGCACGGATGGCAAGGCCGTGGTGCTCTATCCCCTGGCCTTCGTGTCGGAGCATTCGGAAACTCTCGTCGAGCTCGACATCGAATATCGTCATCTCAGCGAGAAGAGCGGCGTGCCGGCCTATGTGCGCGTACCGACCGTGGGCACGCATCCCGCCTTCATCGCGGGTCTAGCCGGCCGCGTGCGGGCAATCCTGGCCGAGCCTCAGGTCCCCATCTGCCATGGGGCGACCTCCATGCCCTGTAGCGCCAGCCACCGTGGGTGCCCGCTGATCGCGGGAGCCGCCTGATGCTCTACGAGGTGCTGAAGGCGCTGCACATCATCTCGGTCATCGCCTGGATGGCCGGACTGCTCTACCTGCCGCGCCTGTTCGTCTATCACGCCGGAACCGAGAAGGGCTCGGCGCAGAGCGAGACCTTCAAGATCATGGAACGGCGCCTGCTGCGCGGCATCATGAACCCGGCGATGATCGCGGCCTGGGTCTTCGGCCTCGCGCTCACCTGGCAGGGCGAGTGGTGGCACGCCGGCTGGTGGCACGCGAAGTTCGCCTTGGTCTGCGGCCTTACCGTCGTGCATCACCTGTACGGTCGCTGGCGCAAGGAATTCGCCGCAGACCAGAACCTGCGCCCCGCCAACTTTTATCGCTGGTGGAACGAAGTCCCGACCCTGCTGATGGTCGCGATCGTCTTCCTGGTGGTGCTCAAGGCGTTCTGACCTGTCCGCGACCGAGCAGTCGTCCCGGCCAGACCTTCCGCTCGACATGGTCGGCAACGATGTCGGCGATCGTCTCGCCGGCAAAGCGCGTGAGGCGCGAGACCGGCCGGTCCGCTGGATAGGACAGGACCAGCTGCCGGACCGGCGCCGGATCGATGAGCGGCGCAGCGGCCAGGCGGCCCGCGGCGATGTCGTCGTGAATGGGCGACAGCGGCAGGATCGTCCAGCCATGACCATGACGCACCAGATCCTTCAGGGTCGCGTAGGAATCGGCTTCGATGGCGATGTGCAATGCGATGCCCGCTTCCACGGCGCACTGCTCGACGATCGTTCGCAAGCCGTGACGTGTGCTGGGCAGGAGGATGCGCTTGCCGTCGAGGTCCTTGAACGGGATCGAGCGTTCGCCGGAGAGTCCTGAATCGGGTGGTCCGATCAGAAACAGGTTCTCGAGTAGCAACGGCTCCGACCGCAGCGATCTGGCGGAATTCGGATCGTAGAGGATGGCGACGTCGATCTCGCCGCGATGCAGCCAGTCGAGCAGGTGGCCTGTGTAGGCGCCGACCAGCCGCAGCTCGACCTGCGGGTGGGTCCTTCTGAAAGCGGCGACCAGGGGCAGCGAGAGGATGTCGGCCACCGTCGGCGGAAAGCCGATGGAGATGCGGCCCCGCAAAGGTGCGTCGAGATCGGAGGCCGTGGCGCGAATCTCCTCCAGCTCGGTCATGACGCGGGTGGCGTGTTCGAGGATCTCCCGGCCCTTGTCCGTGAGGACCATGCCTCGCCCATGCCGGGTGAACAGGCGAACCGACAGCTCCTCCTCCAGCATGCGGATCTGGCGGCTGAGCGCCGGCTGGGCGATGCCGATCCGGTCGGCCGCCTTGCTCAGGCTGCCGAGCTCGGCGACATGGATCAGGGTGCGAAGTTGGGAAAGCTCCATCGAGATATACAATATAGTTATATCTGTTCATTCCCAACGGTCGTCGAGTTACGTCGGCGTTATAGCTAATGTGCCGCCGACTTGAGCCGGATGGGAGAAACATGACCGCCGCCCCGACGCAGCCTGACTGGCGCGACCAGATTTTCGAGGTCTTCCAGGACCATGACGTGAAGCAGGTCTATCACGTGCCCGACGCCGGCCATGGAAGGCTGATCGAGGCCTGCCAGAAGTCGAACTCGATCCGCACCCTGGCCCTCACGACCGAGGAGGAGGGCATTCCGCTCGCCGCCGGCGCGTGGCTGGGCGGCCAGCGCTCGGTGCTGCTGATGCAGAGCTCGGGCGTCGGCAACACCATCAACCTGATGGGCATGCCGAAGACCCTGCGCTTTCCGTTCCTGACCCTGATCACGATGCGCGGCGACTGGGGCGAGTTCAATTCCTGGCAGTATCCGATGGGGCAGGGCACGCCCAAGGTGCTCGAGGCCATGGGCGTGCTGCTCTACTCGGTCGACAATGCCGCCGAGGTGAAGGCCACGGTCGATGCAGCTGCGCGCTCGGCCTTCAACGGCGGCCAGGCGGTCGCCGTGCTGCTGCGCCAGAAGCTGATCGGCATCAAGAATTTCGGGAAGAAGTAGGATGAGCAAAGCAACTTTGCAGCGCCGCCCGCTGGTGAAGCAACTCCTCGACGGCGCCGACGACAACCTGCTGGTGATCGCGGGCCTCGGCTCGTCCAACTGGGACATCACCGCCGCCGGCGACCGTCCGCTCAACATGCCGCTGTGGGGCTCGATGGGCGCCCCGGTCGGCATGGGCCTCGGTCTCGCCCTGGCGCAGCCTACCAAGCGCGTGCTGGTCATCACCGGCGACGGCGACATGCTGATGAGCCTGGGCTCGCTCGCCACCGTGGCGACGCAGATGCCGGAGAACCTGGCGATCGTCGTGCTCGACAATGAGAAGTTCGGCGAGACCGGCAACCAGGCCACGCACACCAGCCCGCGCAACAACGGCCCGACCGACTCCGGCGCCGGCACCGATCTCGCCATGATCGCGCGCGGCTGCGGCATCGCCGATGCCACGACCGTGCGCGAGTCGAGCGAAGTTGCTGAGCTTGTGAAGGACGTCCGCACCAAGAAGGGTCCGGTGTTCCGGCTCGTCAAGGTCATGGTAGAGAAGCTCGAGTTCGTGATGCCGCCGCAGGATGGCGCGCATCTCAAGGACCGTTTCCGCCAGGCCCTGCTGGGTCACCCTTAAGAGGCTCCCATGACCGACTACGCTCCCTTCCCGCTGATCGATCTGTCCGGCGGCCCCAGGGAGCGGGGGCGGATTCACGGTAAGGCCGCCGCGGATCGTTTGAAGCGCGGGGCCAAGATGTACGCCGAGTCGCTGCTCAAGTCGGGCGTCGACTGGAAGGAACTGGAGCGGCGCGCCGAGGCCATGGTGCCGCTCATCGACAAGTTCGATCCGGCCTATGTCGAGGAAATGCGCGGCATCGCCGAGGGCGCGAACGAACCCTTCGCCGCCGTGGTGCTGATGAACGCCCGCACCGAGATGGTCGTGGCGGCGCGCAAGCAGCAGGCGGCCAAGCATTTCCCCGACGGCTGCACTGCCGCGCTCGCCCTCCCTGAGGCCAGCGCCGATGGCGTCCTGCTGCATGGCCAGAACTGGGACTGGCGCGCCGAATGCGCCGAGACGAGCGTGGTGCTGCGCATCCGCCGCGACGACGGACCTGACATCCTGACCTTCACCGAAGCGGGTGGCCTTGCGCGCTCGGGTCTCAACTCGGCCGGCATCGGCCTCACCGCCAACGCGCTGGAATGCGACCGCGACTATCAGCGCGGTCCGGGCGTGCCGTTGCCCTTCATCCGCCGCAAGGTGCTGGAGGCCGCCCATCTCGCCAACGCGGTGCAGACCATCGTGTCGACGCCGAAGCCCGGCTCGAACCATATGGCGGTAAGTCACTGTGACGGTGAAGCCTTCGGCTTCGAATGTGCGCCCGACGAGACTTTCTGGATCGCGCCCGACCGTGGCCTCTACGTGCACGCCAACCACTGGATTGCCGATTCGGCGCGCGCCAAGGTGAAGGACACCGGCCTCGCCGAGACGCCGGACTCGATCTATCGCGACAAGCGGGTGCGCGACCAGCTTTCGCCCAAGAGGGGCAAACTCACCCTGGAAGATTTCCGTCAGGCCTTCTTCGACGACTGGGGCACGCCGCATTCGGTCTGCCGCCCGCCCCGCATGAACACGCGCGGTGTCATGACGGCGACCACGGCGATGATCCTGATGCGCCCGGCCGAGGGCCATCTCGAAGCCTGCCCGATGCCGGCGCTGAACCGCCAGTTCACGACCTATACGCTGACCCCGGATCGCACCGCGCAGAAGCAGGCAGCGGAGTAACGGTCCCGATTAAGAAAACTCCGTCGTCTCGACCGAAGCGCCGAAGGCGCGGAGTGGAGAGACCTTCTCTCCGCCATTAGCCGGCGAATTGTAGAGAGAAGGTCTCTCCGCTACGCCTCGCTTCACGAGGCTTCGGTCGAGACGACGGGGTGATTAACCCGGATACCACGCGGGCTTGCGCTTCTCCCTGAAGCTCGCAAGGCCTTCGGTGGCTTCGTCCTGCTGGCGGGTGCGGGCGTGTTCGTCGATCAGGTCGCGCAGCTCGCCGTCGTCGACGAAGGCGCGGGCCGAGGCGAGCGAACGCAGCTTGGTCGCCGTCGTGGCGCGCGGTGCGTTCATCAGGACGGACTCGACGATCTTCTCGCCGGCTTCGGCGAGACCGCCCACCGGGCAGACTTCGTGTACCAGGCCGAGGCGGCGCGCGTCGTGGGCGCCGAAGCGTTCGCCGGTCAGCGCGTAGCGGCGCGTCTGGCGCAGGCCGATCGCCTGGCAGAGCTGCGGCAGGATGATGCCGGCCATCAGGCCCCAGCGCGTCTCGCTGATGGAGAAGAGCGCGTCCTCCTGCGCGACGACGACGTCGCAGGCCGCGGCGATGCCTGTGCCGCCGCCGAAGCAGCCGCCCTGGATCAGGGCCAGGGTCGGGACGGGGCAGGTGTCGAGGCGCTTCACGGCTTCGGCCGTCAGACGGCTCACCTTCTCGTTCTCGGCCGGCGACTGCGTGGCGACGGCGGTGATCCATGAGAGATCGGCGCCGGCCTGGAAATGCTTGCCGTTGCCGCGCAGCACGACGATGCGCAGGCCGCTCTCGGTCCCCAGCGAATCCATGGCGTCGTGCAGGCCCTGGATGAGGTCGCCGTTATAGGCGTTGTTCACCTTGGGCCGGTTCAGCGTGACGGTGGCCACGCCCCGGCGGTCGATCTCCCAGAGGACGGTATCGTTCGTCATTACCTACTCGGCCTTCATGTAGCTGTCCTTGAGCGCGATCCTGCCGTCCTTCACCTCGTAGAGGTCGATGCCGTAGCGATCGAACGGCTTGCCGGCATGATCGATGCCGGTGGCGCGGAAGGTGCCGAACAGCTTGTCGCCGGCGCGATGGATGCTGGCCTCGGAGAAACGGACCTCGCGATGCGCCGTGCTCTTGTCGGCGAAGTGCGCCCGCAGCGCCTCCTTGCCCTTGAGCACCCTGCCGGTCGGCGAGCCGCCGGTATTGAGGCGCCATTCGAAATCCTCGGTCACGCAGTCGGCAATCGCGTCGACGTCGGCCTTGTTGAAAGCCTTGCCGAAGCGGCGGAACAGGTCGTCGATGGCATCGGCCATGGGATCCTCCTTTGGGTCTACTTGGTCTTGAGCACCGAGCCGAAACAGAGCGCGATGTCGTGCTTCACGCCGGCCTGGGTGACAGCCGACAGATCATAGCGCGAGGTCTTGCAGCCGGAAGCCATGACTTCGATTTCCCGGGTCGCCACGTCGCCGCGGTAGCGCAGCATGCGGGTGTCGGCTGCGCCACTGGTGTGGATGGTCAGCGTGAGGGTCGGAGCGCTCTCGGGCGCGGTCTTCTCGTCGGGCGAGAATTCCAGGGTCGAGATGTTGGCCTCGTGGCCTGCGTGGCGCAACGCATCCACGGCCACGTCGAGTTCGGGCCGGATGATGTCGCGGCATTTCACCCAGAAGGCCTGCACGAAAAGATCGGTGTCGGTGTCCATCTTGCCTCCCCTGATTGTTGGCGCGGAGCCTAGAGCCTTTTTGACCGAACGGAAACGAGTCAAGACCTCACCCTGAGGAGGCGCGAAGCGCCGTCTCGAAGGGTGGGCACGAGCACCTCGTCTGCGGCCCACCCTTCGAGACGCGCTCCTGCGGAACGCTCCTCAGGGTGAGGTGGGTATCGTCAGATCTCCCAGGGTGGCGGCGAGAACTTCTCCAGAATGAAGTCGATGAAGGCAGTCACCTTGGGTGCGAGGTGCCGACGGTGCGGATAGACCGCATGGATCGGGATCGGCTGTTCGGCGCGAAACTCCTCCAGCAGCGAGACCAGCTCGCCGTTCTTGATGGCGGAGGCAACCGTCAGGCGGGTCAGGCGCACGATGCCCAACCCCTGCAGCGCCAGCCGCATCTGCGCCTCGCCCTCGGTGACGGCGACCCGGCCGCCGACCTCGATTTCGCGGATCTCGCCATCGATGCGGAACGGCCAGCGGTTGAGGTAGGTGCGGTCGCGCGAGACGATGCAATTGTGCCGCGTCAGGTCCTCGGGCCGCTGCAGGGGCCGCCGGTTCCTGAGGTAGGAGGGCGAGGCGCAGACCAGGCGCACATCCTCGCCGATCTTGCGGGCCATGAAGCTGGTGTCGGCCAGCCGCCCGATGCGGATCGCCACGTCGACGCCTTCCTCGATCATGTCGACGACCCGGTCGGTCGGCATCAGTTCGAGTTGCAGCAGCGGATAGCGTTCGAGGAACTCGGCGATGACCGGGGCCAGCTGGTGGGTCGAAAAGGCCAGCGACGTCGTGACCTTCAGCAGCCCGTGCGGCGTGCCGCTTTGCCCGCTGATCTGGTTCTCCAGGGTCTCGATCTCGCCCACGATGCGCCGCGCCGCGGCGTAGAAGGCCTCGCCCTCCTCGGTGAGGCTGATCGCCCGCGTCGTGCGTTGCAGCAGCCGCACGCCCAGCCGCGTTTCCAGCCGGGTCACCAGCTTGCTGACCGCCGACGGGGTCAGGCCAAGGCTCGGCGCAGCAGCGGAAAATCCTTTGGACTCGACGACCCGGACGAAGGCCGCCATCTCGCTTGCGTGATCGATCATTGCGCTATTAGTGAATTATATTCATGAGTGTTCGTAATACTCTCCGTATTAACCTCCGAGAAGAACGGAATTAGGTTCCTTTCAACCCTTGGAGGATCTCATGTTCACCGTTCCCTACCCCAGCATTACCGAACGCCGCGCTCTCGAAGCCCGCGCGCACCGCCTGCGCAGCGCCGCGGTCGCCCACCTGTTCCGCGGCTTCAGTCGCTGGGTATCGGCCGCGGCCCGCTGACCGAGGCCGCTTCCACCAACACTTTCGCCGCGGCCCGCGCCGCCGCGGCGACGGCGGGGTCGCCGCGCACGATGGCCGCTGCGATGGCGCCATCCATCAGAATCTGCAGCTGCAACGACAGCGGCTCGGCCGTCGCGATGCCGAGCCTTTCCAGCAGGCCCTGAAACCAGACCCGCCTCTGTTCCTTGAAGGCCAGGGCGATCCGGTTCGCGGCGTGGGCCGGTTCCTTGAGTTCGGCCACGGCGTTCACGAAGGGGCAGCCGCGGAACACGCCGGTCGCGATGGTCCGTTCGAGGCGGTCGAATGCGCCCATGATCTGCTCCAGCGGCGGCCGGTCCGATGGCGGCGCGGGTTTCAGCCGCCGCGACAGGTAGGCCACGATCAGGTCGTCCTTCGACGGGAAATGATTGTAGAGCGTACGCTTGCTGATGCCGATCTCGGCCGCGATCGTGTCGACCCCGACGGCACGGATTCCCTGGCCGTAGAACAGCCGGTCGGCGGTCTCGAGGATGCGCTCCTGCATCGCTGCCCTGACGTCCGCTCTCGCCATGATGCCTTGACCTCCTGCCGGCGCCCTCCATAGATTACACAGACCTGTGTAATTGCGGACGGTGTGCCATGACCATCCTAAAGGAATTGCGGCCCGTCCTGCCGATCCTGATCGGCGCCTCGGTCATGTTGAGCCTCGGCATGGGCGTACGCCAGAACTTCGGACTGGTGATGCCGTCGCTGACGCGCGACATCGCCCTCACGGTCTCCGACTTCGCGCTGGCCATGTCCGTCCAGAACCTCGCCTGGGGCTTCCTGCAGCCGATTGCCGGCGCGCTGGCGGTTCGCCTGGGCTTCCGGCCGATCATGGTCGGCGGGGCGGCGCTCTACCTTGCCGGGCTCGGCCTGTTCGCCAGGGCGGAGGGCCTGACCGGGGTGATGCTGGGGGGTGGCGTGCTGATCGGCATGGCGCTGGCCTGTACTGCGTCGGCGATCTCCCTGGCCGTCGGCGCCCGCGCCGTGCCGGCCAGGCGGCGCAGCTTCGTACTCGGAGCTATCACGGCAGCGGGCTCCCTGGGCGCGCTGCTCTCCGCGCCGCTCGGCCAGACGCTCACGACCGAACTCGGCTGGCGCGCCGGGCTGCTGGGCTTCCTCGCGCTGATTGTCTTCATGCTGCCGGCGGCCTGGATCGCCGGACGGGTCGACCGCCTGTCGCCACCCATCCCTGCCACGGGCGACATCAGCGCCGCATCGCCGCGCGTGGCCCTCATGGCGGCGCTGCGGAAACCCTCCTTCCTGGTGATGACGGCGGCCTACTTCGTCTGCGGGATGCAGCTCCTGTTCATCACCACGCACCTGCCGTCCTATCTCGCGATCTGCGGCATGGATCCGTCGCTCAGCGCCGGCGCGCTGGGGGCGATCGCGCTGTTCAACGTCTTCGGCAGTCTCTTCTTCGGCTGGGCCGGCGGCCATTGGTCCAAACTCGGTCTGCTGGGCGGCATCTACATCGCCCGCTCGATCGTGCTCGCCGGCTACTTCGTGATGCCGCCGACGCCGGCCAGCACCTTGGTCTTCGCCTCGGCCATGGGCTTCCTGTGGCTGGGGGTCGGCCCGCTGGTCGCCGGCTCGGTGGTCGAGATGTTCGGTCTGCGCTGGCAGGCGATGATCCAGGGCGTCGCCTTCATGAGCCACCAGGTCGGCAGCTTCGTGGGTGCCCTGGGCGGCGGCCTGCTGTTCGACGCGCTGGGCTCCTACGACCTCGCCTGGCGCCTGGGCGTCGCGATGGGGCTCACCGCCGGCATCGTGCAGGTGGCGTTCGCGTCGATGCGCCCGCCACCCGCCACGACGCCTATTGCGGCGTGAAATCGGGCTTGATGTCCTGCTTGCGCCCCTTGAAGCGCAGCTCGGCGAGGCCGACGCACAGCACGTAGAAGACCGGCGTGAAGATCAGGCCGAAGATCGTCACGCCCAACATTCCCGAGAACACGGCGGTGCCGAGCGACTGGCGCATCTCCGCGCCGGCGCCGGTGCTGATGACCAGCGGCACGACGCCCAGGATGAAGGCCAGCGAGGTCATCAGGATGGGACGCAGGCGCGTCTTGGAGGCGGTGACCGCCGCATCGAAGCGGTTCATGCCCTGCTCGTGCGCCTGCTTGGCGAACTCCACGATCAGGATGGCGTTCTTGGCGGCCAATCCGACCAGCACGACCAGGCCGATCTCGACCAGGACGTTGCGGTCGAGGCCGCGGATGTTCACGCCGATCATGGCCGCGAGGATGCACATGGGCACGATCAGGATGACGGCCAGCGGCAGCAGCCAGCTCTCGTAGAGCGCCGCCAGCAGCAGGAACACGAACAGCACGGCCAGGCCGAAGGCCAGGATCGCTGTGTTGCCGGCCAGCTTCTCCTGCAGCGCGATCTCGGTCCATTCGAAGCCGAAGCCCGACGGCAGCACCTTGTCCGCCAGCGCTTCCATCGTGGCGATGCCCTGCCCCGAGGAGTAGCCGCGCTGCAGCGCCACCTGCACCTCGGCCGCCGGATAGAGATTGTAGCGGGCCACGCGGTAGGGACCGGTGATGTCCTCGAAGGTCGCGACGGCGCCGATCGGCACCATCTCGCCGCTGACGCTGCGCGTCTTCAGGTTTTCGACGTCGCGCAGGGTAAGCCGATAGGGATCGTCGGCCTGCACGGTCACGCGGTAGGTGCGGCCCAGGATGTTGAAGTCGTTGACATAGGCCGAGCCCATATAGGCCGACAGCGTCTCGAACACGCGGGCGATCGGCACGCCGAGCTGCTCGGCCTTGGTCCGGTCGATGTCGGCGAAGATCTGCGGCGTGCGCGTGTTGTAGAGCGTGAAGGCCTGGGTGAGGCCCGGCGTCTGTCCGGCCGCGCCGGCAAGGGCCCAGGTGGCGCCTTCCAGGGCCGTCAGCCCGCGCGAGGCCCGGTCCTGGACGTAGCCCTTGAGGCCGCCGCCGGTGCCGATGCCCGGCACGGACGGCGGCTCCAGGACGAACACGAAGGCTTCGCGCAGCGCGAACATCTGCCCGCGCAGATCGGCCAGGATCATGTCCTTGGTGATGCCCGGACGCTCGTTGAAGGGCTTCAGGGTCACGAAGATCACGCCCGTGTTGGGGGCGTTGGTGAAGGTCGCGCCGTCGAAACCGACGAACGAGACGGCATTGGCGACGCCTGGCCGCGACAGGATGATCTCGCTGGCCTTGCGGACCAGCGCGTCGGACCGCTCGAGCGTCGAGCCGGCGGGAAGCTGCATGGCCGCGATCAGGTAGGAGCGGTCGAGCTGCGGCACCAGGCCGGTCGGAGTCGAGACCAGGAGGTGCTGGGTGACCGCCAGGAGTCCGGCATAGATCACCAGCATGATGACGCCCATGCGGATCACCCGCGCCGTCATGCGCCCGTAGAAGTTCGAGAGCGCCTCGAAGCCGCGGTTGAACAGGCCGAAGAACCAGTGGACCGGCCAGGCGAGGCGATCCAGCAGGCCGGGCCTTGGCTTCTCGACATGCGACACGGCATGCGTCTTCAGCAGCAGCGCGGCCAGGGCAGGCGACAGGGTGAGAGACACGAAAGCCGAGATCGCGGTCGAGGCGGCGATGGTGATGGCGAACTGCTTGTAGAAAGTGCCCTGCAGGCCGGTGATGAACGCCGTCGGCAGGAACACCGCGACCAGCACCAGCGAGATCGCGATCAGCGCGCCGCCGACCTCGTCCATGGTCTTGTGTGCGGCTTCCTTGGGCGACATGCCCTGCGCCAGGTAGCGCTCGACGTTCTCGACCACGACGATGGCGTCGTCGACGACGATGCCGATCGCCAGCACCAGGCCGAACAGCGACAGCGTGTTGAAGGAGATGCCCACCGCGGCCATGACCGCGAACGACCCGATCAGCGAGACCGGGATGGCGAGGATCGGGATGATCGCGGCGCGCCAGGTCTGCAGGAACAGGATCACGACGATGACGACAAGGATCACGGCCTCGAAGAGTGTCGTGATGACGGCGTCGACGGAGGCCTGGATGAAGGTCGTGGGATTATAGACGATCGTGTAGTCGAGGCCGGCCGGGAAGCTCTTCTTCAGCCGCTCCATCTCGGCGATGATCGCGTCCGAGGTGGCGAGCGCGTTGGAGCCGGGGCGCTGGAAGATGCCGAGGGCGGTGGCGGTCTTGTTGTTGAGGTAGGCGTTCAGCGTGTAGTCCTGCGCGCCCAGCTCGACGCGGGCGATGTCGCGCAGGCGCGTCACCGACCCGTCCGGCTCGGCGCGGATCACGATGTTCTCGAACTGCTCGGGCGAACTCAGCCGTCCCAGCGTGCGCACCGACAGGGTGAACCCGCCCGGCGAGACCGCGGGGGCCTGGTTCACCGCGCCGGCGGCGACCTGGAGGTTGGCCGCCCGCAGCGCCAGTATCACTTCGCCGGCCGTGAGGTTGCGCGCCGCGACTCGTGCCGGGTCGAGCCAGATGCGCATCGAGTAGTCGCGGCCGCCGAACACCAGCACATTGCCGACGCCGTCGACCCGGGTCAGCACGTCCTTCACGTAGAGCGTGGCGTAGTTGGAGATGTA
The DNA here is from genome assembly GCF_030651995.1 of Reyranella sp. Taxonomy (GTDB): domain Bacteria; phylum Pseudomonadota; class Alphaproteobacteria; order Reyranellales; family Reyranellaceae; genus Reyranella. The sequence goes on along the minus strand of NZ_JAUSBN010000031.1, from coordinate 53,571 downwards.
CTGCTGGTCGCGGCTGCCGTCGGGCGAGACCATGTGCACGACCATCATCAGGTCGGGCGAGGCCTTGCGGACCACGATGCCGAGGCGCTGCACGTCCTCGGGCAGGCGCGGCTGGGCCACCGCGACGCGGTTCTGCACCAGCACCTGCGCCTGGTCGATGTCGACGCCGGGCTTGAACACGACGTTGATCGACAGACGGCCGTCACCGGTCGACTGCGACTGGATGTAGAGCATGTCGTCGACGCCGTTGACCTCGAGCTCGATCGGGGTGGCCACCGTCTCTGCGATCACCTCGGCCGACGCGCCGGGATAGGTCGCCGTGATGTTGACGGTCGGCGGCGCGATCTCGGGATATTCCGCGACGGGAAGTCCGCGCTGGGCGATGAAGCCCACGATCACGATGATGACCGAGAGCACCGACGCGAAGATCGGCCGGTCGATGAAGAAATGTGAGAAACGCATGACGGGCCCCTACTTGGCCTTGGCGACGATCTCGCCCTTCTGCGGCACGACCTTCGCACCGGGCCGGACCATGGGATTGGCGAGGCCGTCGAGCACCACCTTGTCGGTGGGTGCGAGGCCGGAGCGGATCACCCGCAGCCCGTCGACGATCGTGCCGAGCGTGACGGGCTTTGCCTGCACGACGCCGTCGTCGCCGACGGTGAAGACGATCTTGCGCGCCTGGTCGGAGATGATGGCCGAGTCGGGGACCAGCAGCGCATCGTACTCGCCGCCGAACAGCTGCAGGCGGCCGAAGATGCCCGGCGTCAGCAGCTGGTCCTTGTTGTCGACGAGCGCCCGGACGCGGATCGTGCCCGACCGCGCGGTCATCGCATTGTCGACGAAGTCGACCTTGCCGGTGCGCTTCCAGTCGGTCTCGTCGGAGAGCCGGATGCGGACGGGATTGGCGCCGTCGCGGGAGGAGGCAAGCGCGCCCGACAGGATCAGGCGGCTGTAGCGCAGATGATCGGACTCGGAGATATCGAAGACGAAGCGGATGGGGTCGAGCGTCACGATGGTGGCGAGCAGCGTGGCGCCGCTCTGGCCGCCCGAGATCAGATTGCCGGCATCGACCTTGCGATCAGAGATGCGGCCGGCGATCGGCGCGGTGACGTTCGTCCATTCGAGGTTGAGCTGGGCGTTGCGCAGGGCTGCTTGGGCGGACTTGAGCTGGGCGCGGGCGACGGCGAGGGTCGACTTGCGGGAATCCTGCTCCGCTTCGGTAATGGTCCGTGAGGCAATCAGCGACGCGCCGCGACCGACCTGCAGCTCCGCCAGATCGACCTGCGCCTTGTTGCGTGCAACCTCGGCTTCCGCCGATTCGACCGCGATCTCGTAGGGCCGCTTGTCGATGGTGAACAGGGGATCACCCTCTCTGACGACCTGGCCGTCGCGGAAGTCGATCTTGTCGATGAAGCCGGAGACGCGCGCCCGCACTTCGACGGTGGCGACCGCTTCGAAGCGGCCGGAATACTCGTCCCACTGGGTGACGCGCTTGGCGAGGGGCTCGGAGACGGTGACCGGCATGGCCGGCGGGCCGCCCTGGGCGAAAGACGCGGACGAAAGAGCCAGGAGGCAGAGGCTGGCGACAGCCAGCAGGCGGCGACGTACGGACACTTGGACTCCCCCGCGAACAATTCTGCGTCGCGAAGTCGACATGTGGTTGCCGTATCAGGCGGTGTCAATTCCTCGCGAAGTAACTGGCGCACTTCCAGGGAACGGAGTTTCACAGGCAACTGCAGGGTTGAATAAGAACGAGGCTCGCCCCGCTCTGCGCGCAACGTTTCGGCCATTCAAGCGTTCAGACCGATCGCGAACAAGGCTGGTGCAGTCGCAGCTCGCTTTGCGGAGCCGTCCAGCGGCCAGCGCAGGCCGTGGCCGGTGGGTTGGCGGGAGGAGTTCGCCTGCTATCATGAGCGCATGAAGATCAAGAAATTCGGCACGCCGCTCAAGCCCTCCGCGATCAAGCTCATGATGCTGGGCTCGGGTGAACTCGGCAAGGAAGTCGTCATCGAGGCGATGCGCTTCGGCATCGAGGTCATCGCCTGCGACCGCTATGCCGATGCGCCGGCCATGCTGGTCGCCAACAGCGCCTACGAGTTCGACATGCGCGACGGCGGGGCGATGCGCCATGTCGTCGAGACGGTGAAGCCCGACTTCATCGTGCCCGAGATCGAGGCCATCGCCACCGACACGCTGGTCGAGCTGGAGAAGGAGGGCTGGACCGTCATCCCGACGGCGCGCGCCGCGCAGCTCACCATGGACCGCCGCGGCATCCGCAAGCTCGCGGCCGAGAAGCTCAAGCTGCCGACCTCGCCCTATCGCTTTGCCGCCAGCCTCGAGGAGCTGCAGGCCGGCGCCGAAGCCGTGGGCTTTCCCTGCTTCATCAAGCCCACCATGTCGTCGTCCGGCCACGGCCAGAGCGTGGCGCGCAAGCCTGCCGACGTCGCCAGGAGCTGGAAGATCGCGATGGAAGGCACGCGCGCCAGCACCGGGCTGGTGATCGTCGAGGGCGCCATCGACTTCGACTACGAGATCACCCTGCTCACCGTGCGCCACGAGGGCGGCTTCGGCTTCTGCGAGCCGATCGGCCACATCCAGGTCGACGGCGACTATCGCGAAAGCTGGCAGCCGCACGCCATGTCGAAGCCGGCGCTGCGCAAGGCGCGCGACATCGCGAGGAAGGTCGTGAACGAGCTGTGCGGCGCCAGGGGCCGCGGCCTGTTCGGCGTCGAGATGTTCGTGAAGGGCGACAAGGTCTGGTTCTCCGAACTGTCGCCGCGCCCGCACGACACCGGCATGGTGACCATGGTCACGCAGAACATGAGCGAGATGGAGCTGCACGTCCGCGCCATCCTCGGCCTGCCGATCCCCGAGATCACCTGCCAGCCCGGCGCCTCTGTGCCCGTGCTCGGCCATGGCAATCTCGAGGACCCGACCTACACCGGCATCGCCAAGGCGCTCGCTGCACCGGGCACGTCGGTGCGCATCTTCGGCAAGCCCGAGGTGAAGGGCCACCGCCGCATGGCCGTCGCGCTGGCGACCGGCCGCACGGTGAAGGACGCGCGCCGCAAGGCGATGACGTCGGCGAAGCAGATCAAGGTCGGGTAGGAAATAGCCCGTCGTCCCGAGCGGAGCGCAGCGAAGTCGAGGGACCTTTCTTCGCTTCGACACACCGTGCGCCGGAAAAGAGGTCCCTCGACTACGCGCCTGCGGCGCTTCGCTCGGGACGACGGGTGGGACTCAATGCCGGAAGTGCCGCATCCCGGTGAACACCATTGCGAGGCCCTTCTCGTCGGCGGCCTCGATCACTTCCTTGTCGCGCATCGAGCCGCCCGGCTGGATGATCGCCGTCGCGCCGGCTTCGGCGGCGGCCAAGAGTCCGTCGGCGAAGGGGAAGAAGGCGTCCGAAGCGACGACGCTGCCGACCGCCGGGCTCACCGCGAGGCCCGCGGCCTCGCCTGATTCGGCGGCGCGGATGGCGGCGATGCGTGAGGAGTCGCGGCGGTTCATCTGGCCGGCGCCGACGCCCACCGTGGCGCCGTCCTTGGCGTAGACGATGGCGTTCGACTTGACGTGCTTGCAGACCGTGAAGGCAAACAACAGGTCGTCGAGTTCCTTCGCGGTCGGCGACCGCCTGGTCACGACCTTGAGGTCGGCCTTCGTAAGGTGGCCGTTGTCGCGCGTCTGGAAGAGATAGCCGCCGGCGACGCTCTTCAGGGTCATGCCGGCCGTGGTCGGATCGGGCAGGGCACCGGCCAGCAGCACGCGCACGTTCTTCTTGGTGGCGAGGATCGCCAGCGCTTCCGGCGTCGCGTCGGGCGCGATCACGACCTCGAGGAAAAGCTTCACCAGTTCGGCCGCGACCCGGGCCTCCAGCGTGCGGTTGACCGCGACGATGCCGCCGAAGATCGAGACGGGATCGCAGGCATAGGCCTTCTGGTAGGCGGTGAACTGGTCGGCATCGACCGCCACGCCGCAGGGGTTGGCGTGCTTCACCACGACGATGGCCGATTCGGCGAACTCCGCGACGCACTCGTAGGCCGATTCGGTGTCGCCGATATTGTTGTAGGACAGCTCCTTGCCCTGGATCATGCGCGCCGTGGCGACGCCCGGCCGCTTGCTGCCGTCGCTGTAGAAGGCGGCCTTCTGGTGCGGGTTCTCGCCGTAGCGCAGCGTCTGCACGCGCTCGGCCGACAGGGTCAGCCGCTCAGGGAAGGTCTCGCCTTCCTGCGTGGCGAACCAGTTGGCGATCGCCGAATCGTAGGACGCGGTGCGGGCATAGGCCTTGGCCGCCAGCTTGCGGCGCAGCGCCAGGGTGGTGGCGCCCTTGTTCGCGGCCAGCTCCTCCAGCACCGAGGCATAGTCCTTCGGGTCGACCACGATCGTCACGAAGTCGTGGTTCTTGGCCGAGGCGCGGATCAGCGCCGGGCCGCCGATGTCGATGTTCTCGACGCAGGTCGGGAAGTCGGCGCCGCGCGCGACCGTGGCCTCGAACGGATAGAGGTTCACCACCACCAGATCGATGCCCGCGATCCTGTGATCGCTCATCGCCTTCTGGTGCCCCGCGTCGGTGCGGCGGGCCAGGATGCCGCCATGGATCGAGGGCTGCAGCGTCTTCACCCGCCCGTCCATGATCTCGGGGAAGCCGGTGTGGTCGCTGACCTCGACCACCTTCAGGCCGGCGTCGCGCAGCGACTTGGCCGAGCCGCCGGTCGACAGGATTTCCACCCCGTGCGCCGCCAGCGCCTGGCCCAGTTCGACCAGGCCCTCCTTGTCGGAAACGGAGATCAACGCGCGCTGGATGCGGGCCAGGTCGGGCGTGGGCGAGGGGACGTACTGGGTCGAGGCGGACATGGCCGGTCTTTTAGCTCCCTCTCCGGTGGGGAGAAAGCGGTGGATTTACGCGTCTGCGCCCTCCAGGACGCGGACCTTGAAGCCGTCGGATTGCAGGGCGGCCAGGAGTTCGCCCAGATGGGCGCGGTCGCGGGTTTCGACGGTGACGTCGAGTTCGGTGGCCTTGGCGACCACGCCGAACAGCCGCTGGTGCAGCACTTCGACGATGTTGCCGCCGGCACCGCCGATCAGGCCGGCCACGCGGGCGAGCTGGCCCGGCGCATCGCCGATCATCAGGCGGAGCCGCACGATGCGGCCGTCGCGGACCAGGCCGCGCAGCAGGACCGACGCCAGCAGGCGGGTGTCGATGTTGCCGCCGCACAGGATCAGCCCGACCTTGCGGCCGGCGAAGACCTCGGGGTGGGCCAGCAGGGCCGCCAAGCCGGCGGCGCCCGCGCCCTCGGCCACGGTCTTCTCGACTTCGAGGAACAGCGCGATGGCGCGCTCGATCGCCACCTCGTCGACCGCCAGCACCCGGTCGACCAGCGCGCGGGCGATGGTGAACGGCGCCCGGCCGATGTCGCGCACGGCGATGCCCTCGGCGATCGTGTCGCCGCCCACCGTCACGGGCTCACCGGCCAGCAGCTGGCGCATGGCCGAGTAGCCGGCCGTCTCGACGCCGATCACCCTCAGGTCGGGCTTGAGGCCGCGCGCGGCGACGGCGCAGCCCGCCAGCATGCCGCCGCCGCCGACCGGCACGACCAGCGTGTCGAGTTCGGGCACGTCCTCCAACATCTCGAGCGCGATGGTGCCCTGGCCTGCGATGATGCGCGGGTCGTCATAGGGATGCACGAACACCAGCTTCTCGGCGTCGGCCAGGCGATGGGCCTCGGCGGCCGCTTCTGCCAGCGTGTCGCCGATCAGGATGACCCGCGCGCCGTGGCCGCGCGTGTGCTTGACCTTGGTGTTGGGCGTGAAGGACGGCATCACGATGGTGGCGGGAATGCCCAGCCGGCCGGCGTGATAGGCGACGCCCTGCGCGTGGTTGCCGGCCGACATGGCGATGACGCCGCGGCGGCGCTCCTCGTCGGTGAGCTGCAGCAGCGTGTTCAGCGCGCCGCGCTCCTTGAACGAGGCGGTGAACTGCAGGTTCTCGAACTTGATCCAGACGTCCGCCCTGGCGATGCGCGACAGCGTCTCGCTGCGCAGGCAGGGCGTGTGGACCACCGCGCCCTTGATCCGCGCCGCGGCGGCGCGCACGTCGGCGAGGGAGACGGGGAGGGTGTCGGTGCTCATCTCTTGGCTCTCAATTCTTGTCATCCTGAGCGAAGCGAAGGATCTAACGCCAGCTCCGCAGTACTTCGGTCGTTGCGCAAGGTCCTTCGCTGCGCTCAGGACGACAGACGAGAATAGCCGTCGCGGCACAGCGTCTGGAGCTTCGCCAGAGAAAGCGCGTCTATGTCGAGGGCGCCCAACAGGTCGTTCTCGGCTGTGAAGTCGCGCCCGTACATCGCCGAGAAGAGGCTGACGCCGGCCTCGTGCAACGGCGCGGGAGAGCCGGCGAGGCGGCCGAGTTTTGCGGTCGGGACCAGGCCGAACGGCACGTCCTCGGTGACGTAGCGGCTGTCGGCCGTGGTCGGGCCGGCGCCGCTCTTGCCGATGGCATGCATAGCCTGATGCATCTCGAAGGCGGATCCGACGGGCACACCGAATGAGAGGTTGAGATGCTGGAAGATCGTGCGCACCTCCAGGCCGAGCGCCGTCGCAACAGCGAGACGCTCGCGATCGAGTTCCTCCAGCAGGCGGCCGACCTTGGGCGTCACGTTCTCGGCCTGGCCCCAGGTCTCGGCCCGCTCCATGCGCGTCATGTTGCCGAGCGCGATCCCCATGTGGATCGTCGGATTGAGATTGCTGAGCGCGATGGCCAGCAGGCTCTGCCGGTCGACGAAGCGGTCGCCGAACAGGGTCTGGCAGAGGGCGAGACCCTCGGCGCTGCGCGACGCGGGCAGTGTGGCGAGATCGACGGACTTGCGCACCGTGTTCACCTGGACCTTGGCCGGACCGGTCTGACGGCCGCTCACCAGCGTCGTGCCCCAGGCGACGATCGGCACCGTGATGCTGCGGGCAGCGAGTAGTTTTGAGAGGTACAGCGCGCCGAACGAGGCGTGCGAGCTGACGATCACCGTCTGCTTCGCTGTGACGTGCGCCGCGATCCGGTCGAAGACGTGCTTGTGCCCGTAGGCCGGCAAGGCGATCAGGAGCACCTCGGCACCGGCTGCGAGCGACTCGGCGCTGGTGGCGACAGCCGGCGTGAACGATCCCTCGATCGCGCCGGCAGCCACGAGCGGCTCGCCCGCGGCCAGCGCCCTGGTGCGCTCACCGGAGGGCGACCACAGGGTGGCGGCATGTCCCGCCTGTTCGAGAAACGCCGCCATTCCAAACGCGATCGCGCCCGCGCCGACGATGCCAACCTTCATTGGTCAAAAAATCCTGTTTCAGCCGGCCATCTTGCGGTCGAGCCAGTCGCGCGTGCGGTAGAGGGCGCCGATCAGCGGGAGATAGAGCGAGGGGTCGCCGTTGTAGAGCGGATGCCCGGGGAATTCGCGGCCGTCGAAGGCATTGACCGGGGCGTTGGAGCCGCCGGCGATCTTCTTCGCGGTCTGGGTGCCGAGATAGGTCATCATGGCGACGCCGCTGCCGTTGCAGGCGAGCAGGTAGTGCATGCCGTCGTCCTGGCCCATGTGCGACATCGAATCGAGCGCGAAGGCCACGTTGCCCGTCCAGACATGGGTGATGCGGATGCCCTTGAGCTGCGGGAACCGGTCGATCATGTACTGGTACAGGATCGGTGCGCTCACTTCCGGCGGCGCCGCCGTGAAGCGGGCGCGGCCGCCGAAGATCATGTGCCGGCCGTCGGGCGAGGGCCGGTAGTAGGTCAGCACCCGCTTGGTGTCGCCGATCGAGCGCTGCAGCGGGATCAGGTCGGTCGCCGGCATCGGCAGCTCTTCGGTGGCGATGATGTGGCTTGCCACCGGCACGACGCGCATCTTCAGCTTGGGCGTCAGGTCGCCGGTATAGCCGTTGGTGGCGATGACGACTTCCTTGCAGGCGATCGGGCCCTTGGCCGTCAGCACGCGCCAGCCGCTGCCCGTCTTCGCGTTACTCGTCTTTTCGATGCGCTCGGCCTCGACCTCGCCGCACAGCACGGCGCCCTGGCCGTGCGCGGCCTCGAGCAGTCCCTTGTAGTAGCGCGCGGGATGGAGGTTGCCGCCGCTCTTCACGTACATGCCGCCATAGTAATAGTCGGACGCCATCATCTCGCGCACCCGCTCGCGCGGGATCATCTCGGCGCCGACATGGGCGTACTTGTTGAACATCTCGACCTTGCGCGCCTGGTCGTCGTAGTGCTTGGGCGTCCAGGCGCCGGTGAAGCGGCCGTTGGTGATCAGGCCGCAGTCGATTTTCTCGCGGTGGATGATGTCGATCAGGGTCTGCAGCGAATCGGCGCCGCTGCCCAGGAACGCCGCCTTGTTGGCCTCGAACTCGGCCTCGACCTTGGGGTTCTTGCCGCCCAGCCCCTTGGCGATGTTGGTACCGCCCGAGAGCATGCCGCCGTTGCGCGTCGAGGCGCCGATGCCGAACACGCCGCGCTCCAGCACCACGCAGTCGATGCCGTTGCGCCGCAGCTCCAGCGCCGTCGACAGGCCGCCATAGCCGGCCCCCACGATCACCACGTCGGTCTTCGCGGGCGGATCGACGCTCAGCGCGTTGTTGGGCGTCCACGCCTCCCACCACCAGGGTTGCGCCTTGAAGCTGGGGTGGAAGATGTCGGTGCGCATCCTAGAAGTCCGTTACCTTCCCGTTGAACTGCCAGTCGCCGTAGCGCGTGGGCTCGGGGCCGGGCGGGCCGCCGATCTCCTCGACCTTCTTGGGCTTCTCGGGGACGGGGGGTGTTGCCGGGTCCGCCTTGGGCGGCTCCGGCGGGGTGGGCTTGTTGCTGTCGGTCATGACTGCATGATGCCTGTCCCTACCTTGATTTGCCACTTTTGCAGACCAACTTACCCGGCATGAATTACTTCAAGACCGCCCTCCTGCTCGCCGCGCTGACGGGCTTCGTCCTCGTGGCGGGCTACCTGCTGGGAGGCCAGACCGGCCTCGTCATCGCCCTCGTCGCCGCGCTGGGCATGAACCTGTTTGCCTACTGGAACAGCGACCAGATGGTCCTGCGCATGGCCAACGCCCAGGAAGTCGGGCCCCAGAATGCGCCCGAGCTTTACAACATCGTCCACGAGCTGGCGCAGCGCGCCGGCCTGCCGATGCCGCGCGTCTACCTGATCGACGAGGACCAGCCCAACGCCTTCGCGACCGGCCGTGATCCGGAGCATGCCGCCGTGGCCGCGACCACCGGCCTGCTGCGCTACCTCAGCCGCGAGGAGGTGGCTGGCGTGATGGCGCACGAGCTGGCCCACGTCCGCCACCGCGACACGCTGATCATGACCGTGGCAGCCACCCTGTCGGGCGCCATCGGCATGCTGGCGAGCTTCGGCGGCCTGATGGGCGGCGGACGCGATTCCGAGGGCCGGCCGCTGGTCAATCCGATCGTCGCCATCGCCGCGATGATCCTGGCGCCGATGGCCGCGATGCTGGTCCAGATGGCGATCAGCCGCGGCCGCGAATACGAGGCCGACCGCATGGGCGCGGAAATCTGCGGCCAGCCGCAGTGGCTCGCCTCGGCGCTGGCCAAGCTGCATGCCGGCACGCAGCAGATCCACAACGAGGCGGCCGAGCGCAATCCGGCGACCGCCCACATGTACATCGCCAACCCGCTCGCCCTGGCCGGCGGCATGTCGAGCCTGTTCTCGACCCACCCGCCGATGGAGGAGCGCATCGCGCGCCTGCAGTCGATGGGCGGCCAGACCTACGCCCAGCCGCGCCCGCTGGCCTCGTCGGCGCCGCGTCGCGGTCCTTGGGGTGGCGCCGCCCCCCAGACCCCGCGCCGTGGGCCGTGGGGTTAAGGAAGGGTCCCTCGCAAGGCTCGGGATGACAGCTTTTGTTGCATCCGACGCGCTGCGCCGATCCCGACACCCATTGTCATCCCGAGCGTAGCGAGGGACCTTTGCGCGCTGCCCGCTAAACCTTCGGCGGTAACGCCGCCGGCTCCTCGCCGAGGTCGACGGCGAGGATGCGTTCGCCGCGGCGGGTGATCGCCGTGGTCGAGGTGTCGATCTCGCGCAGGTCCTTCTCGGTCTGGGCGAAGTGCTTCTTGAGATTGTCGACCCGGTCGTCGAGCCGCTTCACGTCGCCCAGGATCAGCCCGACCATCTTCTGGATCTCGCCGGCCTGCTCGCGCATGCGCACGTCCTTCAGGACCGCGCGCACCGTGTTGAGGGTCGCCATCATGGTGGTGGGCGACACGATCCACACACGCGCCCTGTAGGATTCCTCGACCAGGCCGGTGAAGTTGGCGTGCAGCTCGCCATAGACGGCTTCCGAGGGAAGGAACATCAGCGCCGATTCGGCGGTCTCGCCGGGCACGATGTACTTGGCCCGGATGTCGGCGATGTGCTTGCGGATCGCCTGCTGGAAGCTCCGCTGCGCCGCCAGAAGCGCCGCGCCGTCGCCCGCGGGGACCGCCCGCAACAGGCTGTAGCTTTCCAGCGGAAACTTGGCGTCGATGGCGATCGAGCCCGGCGGATTGGGCAGCTTCAGCAGGCAGTCGGCGCGTACGCCGGTCGAGAGCGTCACCTGGAAATCGTAGGCCGAGGGCGGCAGGGCGCTCTGGACCAGGTCGTTCAGCTGGACCTCGCCGAAGGCGCCGCGGGCCTGCTTGTTGGACAGGACCTCCTGCAGGCTGACGACCTGGGTAGAGAGCTCTCCGATCTTCTTCTGCGCCTCGTCGATCCGGACCAGCCGCTCGCGCAGGTCGGTGACGATCTGGCCCGTGGCCTTCTCGGTGCGGTCGAGGCGCTCGGCGACGACCTTGCCCAGCGCCTGCTCCTGCTCGCGCAGCGACTTCTCGACCCGCTGCACGGTCTCGGCCTGCTGGCTCAGCGCCAGGGCGAGCTGCTGCTGCATCCGCTGCTCGGCCTCGCGGCTGCCGCCCCCCTGGAGCATCAGCACGACGACCAGGACGAGAACCAGCACAACGACGGCGGCGAGGAGGACGATCGTCAGGATATCCATTGTCCGTCCTTATAATCCGCCGGCTCGACAAGCGCACGGCTGGCCGGTAATCCAAACGTCCCATGGCACGCAAATACGATCCCCCGGCGCACGATCCGGACGTCTGGCTGTTCGACCTCGACAACACGCTCTACCCGGCGCGTTGCAACCTGTTCTCGCAGATCGACGTGCGCATCGGGCGATATATCGCCGACTGGCTCAAGGTCACGCCGGAAGAGGCGCGGGTCGTGCAGAAGCAGTACTGGCGCGATCACGGCACCTCGATGCGCGGGATGATGAGCCTGCACGGCGTCGATCCCACGCACTATCTCGATTACGTCCACGACATCGACTACTCGCCGGTCGAGGCCAACCCCGCGCTCGAAGCGTCGCTGCGCGCACTGCCGGGCCGCAAGATCATCTTCACCGCCGGCGACGTGCCGCACGCCGAGCGCGTGATGGAGCGGCTGGGCGTGGCGCATCATTTCGAGGCGATCTTCGACATCGCCGCGGGCGAGTACTGGCCCAAGCCGCATCCGCAGATCTACGAGTCGCTGGTGAAGAAGTACGGCATCGATCCGACCCGCGCCGCCTTCGCCGACGACATCTCCGTCAACCTGAAGCCCGCCGCCGATATCGGCATGCGCACGGTGTGGATCCGCACCGACGAGAGCGTGAAGCGCGCGGCCGACGCCGACCTCAGCCACATCCATCACCAGACCGACGACCTCGCCACATGGCTCGACGACTGGTTGACCGAAAGGAACCTCAAGACGTGAAGATCCTGATTCTCGGCGCCGGCGCGGTCGGCGGCTATTGGGGCGCGCGCCTCACGCAGGCCGGCATCGATACCACCTTCCTGCTGCGCGAGAAGCGCGCCGGGAAGGTGCGCGCGGAAGGCCTGGTCGTGAAGAGCCCGAAGGGCGATGCCGTCGTGCCGGTCAAGGTCGTGACGAAGGGTAGCGAGGGCGGCCCCTATGACGTCATCGTGCTGGCCTGCAAGGCCTACGACCTCGACTCGGCGATGGAGTCCATTGCACCGGCGGTCGGGCCGGACACGGTCATCGTGCCGATGCTGAACGGCCATGCCCATTTCGCCGCGCTCGACGCGAAGTTCGGTGCCGCGCGCGTGGCCGGTGGTCTCGCCCGTATCTCCGGCATGCTGGGCCCCAACGGCGAGATTCTGCACAGCGGCGCCTCGGGCGTGTCGTTCGGCGAGCGCGACGGGAAGCCCGCGCGCCCGGCGCTGGTCGAGCTCGACGCCGCCTGCAAGAAGGCCGGCATCGACGGCGGGCTCAACGACAACATCAACCAGGATCTCTGGGACAAGTGGATCATGCTGTCGACGATCGCCGGCATGTGCGCCTCGATGCGCGGCACGATCGGCGACATCATGGAGAGCGAGGACGGCGCGGCGATCGTCGCCGAGACGCTGGAGGAGAGCCGCAGGGTCGCCGTGGCCGAGGGCCAGCCGCCGAGCGACAAGGTCGTGGCCAACCTGCTGGGCATGCTGACGGCGAAGGGCTCGAAGGCCGTCGCCTCGATCCTGGGCGACATGGAAAAGGGCGGCGCGGCCGAGGGCAAGCAGATCGTCGGCGACATGCTGGGGCGGGCGCGCAAGCACGGCATCGCCGCGCCCAACCTGCGCTATGCCTATGCCCACCTGCAGACGTACGAAGCGCGCCGGGCGCGCGGCGGATTGAAGTAGAGGCCTGACATGAAGATCCTGATCCTCGGCGCTGGCGCGATCGGCGGATATGTCGGCGGACGCCTGCACCAGAGCGGCGCCGACGTGACCTTTCTCGTGCGCGAGAAGCGGAACGAGGCGCTGCAGCGCGACGGGCTGGTGATCAGGAGCACCAAGGGCGACATCACCCAGACCGTGAAGACGGTTGTCGGCGGTGGCGAGGGCGGCCCCTACGACGTCATCCTGCTTACCTGCAAGGCCTACGACCTCGACTCGGCGATGGACGCCATTGCCCCGGCGGTCGGCGCCCACACGACGATCGTGCCGCTGCTGAACGGCATGCGCCATCTCGAGGCGCTCGACGCGCGCTTCGGCGCCGAGAAGGTGGTGGGCGGCCTGGCGCGGGTCGGCGTCGCCATGAACGGGGAAGGGCACATCCTGCACACCAGCCCCTTCGCCGTGATCTCGTTCGGCGAACGCGGGGCCGCGCCCGCACGCAAGGCGTTGAACGATCTCGATGCCGCCATCAAGGCATCGGGCATCGACGGCGGCCTCAACGCCAACATCGTGCAGGATCTCTGGGACAAGTGGATCATGCTGTGCACCCTGGCGGCGACCTGCTGCCTGATGCGCGGCTCGTCCGGTGACGTGCTCGAAGCCGACGAGGGCCTGGCGATCGTGCTGGAGACGGTCGAGGAGGCGCGCCAGGTCGCGGTCGCCGCCGGCCACGACCCCGGCGAGAAAGGCCTCAAGACCATTCGCTCGTTCCTCACCGTGAAGGGCTCGAAGTTCACCGCCTCGATGCTGCACGATCTGGAGAAGGGCGGCATGGTCGAGGCCGACCATATCGTGGGCGACATGATCGCCCGCGCGAAGAAGGCCGGACTCGCCACGCCCAACCTGCGCCTGGCTTACGCGCACCTGCAGGTCTATCTCGCGAAGCGTGCGCGCAAAGCGGCTTGAACGCCGGCACCGGAGGGGCTTAACTCCTTCGCATGAGCTTCTTGGACCCCTTTTCGCGCGTCCCGCGACGGAACTATCCGATCGCGGAAGCGTAGTCCCCGAGCCGGCCTCTGTGTCCCGGCATCGGGGCACGATCGCGTTTCTGCGATCACCGATTCTCTACAATTCGTCTTCATCAAATGCAGGAGCATCCGCGATGCCCGCCGTTGCACGTAACCGTTCCGTCCCCAACATCGTCGTCAGCGACGCCGACTGTGACCGCCTGACCGACCTTGCCACCGCGTCGCTGGAGCGTCTGCCCGATGTGGCCGAAGAGCTGCTCTCCGAGATGGAGCGCGCCAAGGTGGTGAGCGAGGACAAGGTGCCGGCGGACGTCGTGCGCATGGGCTCCACCGTGACCTTCCGCTCCGACGCCGGGACCGACGGCGAGCAGCACGAACTCACCGAGACGCTGGTCTATCCCGCCGACGAGGACAGCGACGCGCACAAGCTCTCGGTGATGACGCCGGTCGGCGCCGCGCTGGTCGGCCTCGCGGTCGGCCAGTCCATCTCATGGACGGCCCGCGATGGCCGCGAGCATCGGCTCACGGTGGTGAAGGTTTCCTGAGCCTCACGGCGTCGCGTCTCTAAAGCCAAATATCCGTCGTCTCGACCGGAGCCCCGCTGCGCGAGGCTCCGGTCGAGACGACGGAATCTTGCTACCTCCGAGAGATCAGCGCTCCGTACGCGGCTAGGGCCGCGTGGTTCACCAGATCGCTGACGGTGGCTCCCATCGGCACGATCTGCACGGGCTTGGAGAGACCGTCGATCACCGGGCCGATCACCGTCACGCCGCCCAGCGACTGCATCAGCCGCGAGGAGATGTGGGCCGAGTGGAGCCCCGGCATGATCAGGATGTTGGCCGGGCCGGTGAGGCGCGTGAACGGATAGGTCGACTTCAGAAGTTCGAAGTCGAGCGCCATGTCGGCCTGCATTTCGCCGTCATACTCGAAGTCGACCTCCTCGGCGTCGAGCAGGCGGATCGCCTTGCGGATGCGGTCGATGCGCTCGATCTCGCGGCTGCCGAAGTTCGAGAAGGAGAGGAAGGCGACCCGGGGCTCGTGTCCCATCATGCGGGCGTTCTTCACCATCTGCTTGGCGATGGTGGCGAGCTGCTCGGGGCTCGGCGTCTCGTTGATCGAGGTGTCGGCGAGGAACACCGTTCCGTGGCGCGAGACGACGATGGAATAGCCCATCGGCACCTTGCCCGCGTCGATGTTGATCACGCGCTTCACGTCGGCATAGCACTCGGGGAAACGCCGTGTGATGCCGGTCACCATGCCGTCGGCATCGCCCATCGCCACCATGCAGGCGCCGAACACGTTGCGGCCCTGGTTGACCATGCGCTGCACGTCGCGATGCAGGTAGCCGTCGCGCTGCAGCCGCTTGTAGACGAGGTCGGTGTACGGGGCGTTCCTGGTCGACAGCCGCGCATTGTGGATTTCCATGCCGGACGAGTCGTTGATGCCGAGCGACTTCATGGTCTCGCGCACCTGCTCCTCGCGGCCGATCAGGATCGGCGTGCCGTAGCCGTTGTCGCGGAACATCACGGCGGCGCGGATCGTGCGCTCCTCCTCGCCCTCGGCGAAGACGATGCGCTGCGGATTGGACTTCACCTGCTCGAACAGGCTCTGCAGGAAATGGCTGGTCGGATCGAGGCGGCCGCTGAGGCTGCGCTTGTATTCCGCCATGTCGGCGATCTGCTTCTTGGCGACGCCCGACTCCATCGCGGCCTTGGCGACGGCCGCCGAGACCTCGACGATCAGACGCGGATCGAACGGCACCGGCACGATGTAGTCGGGTCCGTAGCGCAGGCGGCGGCCGGAATAGGCGCGGTCGACCTCGTCGGGCACGTCCTCGCGGGCGAGCTTGGCCAGCGCCTCGGCGGCGGCGACCTTCATCGCCTCGTTGATCGTGGTGGCGCGCACATCGAGCGCACCGCGGAAGATGTAGGGAAAGCCCAGCACGTTGTTGATCTGGTTGGCGTAGTCGGAGCGGCCGGTGGCAACGATCGCGTCGCCGCGGGCCGCGCGCACGTCTTGCGGCGTGATCTCGGGATCCGGATTGGCCATCGCGAAGATGATCGGCTTGGCGGCCATCGACTGCACCATCTCCTTGGTGACCGCGCCCTTGACCGAGAGGCCGAAGAACACGTCGGCGCCCTTCATCGCCTCCGCCAGGGTGCGCGCCTTGGTGCGCACCGCATGGGCGCTCTTCCACTGGTTCATGCCCTCTGTGCGGCCCTGGTAGATCACGCCCTTGGTGTCGCACAGGATGGCGTTCTCGTGCGGCATGCCCATCGCCTTGACGAGCTCGATGCAGGCGATCGACGCGGCGCCCGCGCCGTTCACCACCATCTTGATGTCCTTGATGTCGCGGCCGGTGAGGTGCAGCGCATTGATCAGGCCGGCGGCGGAGACGATCGCCGTCCCGTGCTGGTCGTCGTGGAAGATCGGAATGTCCATCAGCTCGCGCAGGCGCTGCTCGATGATGAAGCACTCCGGCGCCTTGATGTCCTCGAGGTTGATGCCGCCGAAGGTCGGCCCGAGATAGCGCACGCAGTTCACGAACTGGTCGACGTCCTTGGTGTCGACCTCGAGGTCGATGCAGTCGACGTCGGCGAAGCGCTTGAACAGGACGGCCTTGCCCTCCATCACCGGCTTGCCGGCCAGCGCCCCGATGTCGCCCAGGCCCAGCACCGCCGTGCCGTTGGAGATCACGGCCACCAGGTTGCCCTTGATCGTGTAGTCGTAGGCGGTCGAGGGGTCCTTCTCGATCGCGAGGCAGGGGGCCGCGACGCCCGGCGAATAGGCGAGCGCCAGATCGCGCTGGGTGACCAGCGGCTTGCTGGCAATGATCTCGATTTTGCCGGGCCGCCCCGTCCGATGCATGATCAGCGAGTCGCCGTCGAGATCGCCCATCTGGTTGCTGACCATTTCTTCCGAGCTTTTGCCCGCCATCTGCTTTTTCACTCCCAATTGAGCGCGCATATTGGCGGTATTCCGCTGCGCGTGCCAGACACCCATCCCGCGCTGCAGCGCAACTTCCATGCCCAAATATCGTCCACCTGTCGTCCACATGGATCGCTTTGCGGCGTGTGCTAGACCGAACCTCTCCCGAGGAATCTCCCAGTGCCGGACAGTTCCACCATCCCCGCCGACGCCACCCCGATGATGCGCCAGTACCTGGCGATCAAGGCCGCGCATCCGGACCATCTGGTGTTCTACCGGATGGGCGATTTCTACGAGCTGTTCTTCGACGACGCGGTGAAGGCCTCGGCGGCGCTCGACATCGCACTGACCAAGCGCGGCCAGCATCTCGGCGAAGACATCAAGATGTGCGGCGTGCCGGTGCACAGCCACGAAGCCTACCTGTCGCGTCTGATCCGCCAGAGCTTCAAGGTCGCGGTCTGCGAGCAGATCGAGGACCCGGCCGAAGCCAAGAAGCGCGGTGCCAAGTCGGTGGTCGAGCGCGCCGTGGTGCGGGTCATCACCCCCGGGACGCTGACCGAAGACTCCCTGCTCGATGCGCGCAGCCACAATTACCTCGCGGCCCTGTCCGAGGCGCAGGGCGATCTGGCGCTGGCCTGGCTTGATCTCTCGACCGCCGACTTCGCGACCCAACCGCTGCTGCCCGGGCAGTTGGCGGCGGCGCTGGCCCGGCTGTCCCCCGGCGAGCTGCTGGTGCCCGACCGGCTGCTGGCGCGCGAGCCGCTCAAGACCGTGCTGGAGGAATGGAATTCGATCCTGACGCCGATGCCCTCGGCGCGGTTCGACAGCGACAATGCCCGCAAGCGCCTGCTGCAGGCGTTCAACGTCGCGGCGCTGGAGAGTTTTGGCGATTTCTCGCGCGCCGAGGTCGCGGCCTGCGGCGCGCTGCTCGACTATGTGGAACTGACCCAGGCCGGCAAGCGGCCGGCCCTGGTGCCGCCGCGCCGCGAGCGTGCCGACGGCACGATGGAGATCGACCCGGCGACCCGGCGGAACCTCGAACTGGTGAAGAGCCTCGACGGGCGCCGCGACGGCAGCCTGCTGGCCACCATCGACCGCACCCTGACCGGCCCGGGCGCGCGCCTGCTGGCCGAGCGCATCGCCGCGCCGCTGACCGATCGCGTCGAGATCGAGCGCCGGCTCGACCTGGTGCAGCTCTTCGTCGAGCGGCCGGCCGTGCGCGAGCGGGTGCGCGAGGCGCTGCGCCGTACCCCCGACATCGAGCGCGCCCTGCAGCGCCTGTCGGTCGGCCGCGGCGGTCCGCGCGACCTGGCGGCCCTCCGCGACGGTCTGGACCTGGGCGAGGCGCTGGCCCAGTCGCTGCGCGCCGAGCCCGAGGCGCTGCTGCCGCCGCCGGCGCCGCTCGCGGAAATCGTCATGTGCTGCTCCGACCACGGCGCCACCGTGGCGGCGCTCGCCGAGGCGCTGGCCGACGAGCCGCCGCTGCTGGTGCGCGACGGCGGCTTCGTGCGGCAGGGCTACCGGCCGGAACTGGACGAGCAGCGCACCCTGCGCGACGACAGCCGCAAGACGGTGGCCGGCCTCGAAGCGAAGTACCGGACCGCGAGCGGGGTGCCGTCGCTCAAGATCCGGCACAACAACATGATTGGCTACCATATCGAGGTGACGGCGACGCACGCCGACAAGCTCGATCTGGCCGCCCTGGGCTTCACGCGCCGGCAGTCCATGTCGAACGCCACGCGCTTCAGCACGGTGGAGCTGGCCGACCTCGAAACCCGCATCGGCCGCGCCGCCGACCAGGCGCTGGCGCTGGAGATGGCCGTGTTCGAGGAGCTGGTCGCCAAGGTCATGGCGGTGTCGGCGTCGATTGCCGCGGCCGGCCGTGCGCTGGCCTCGCTCGACGTTTCCTCGGCGCTGGCCGAACTGGCGGCCAGCAGCAACCATGTGCGTCCGACTCTGGCCGACGATCCGGCCTTCGCCATCGAGGGCGGCCGCCATCCCGTCGTCGAGGCGGCGCTGGCCCGCCAGGGTGGCGCGGGCTTCGTGCCCAACGACTGCGCGCTCGGCACCGACCGCCGCCTGTGGCTGCTGACCGGCCCGAACATGGCCGGTAAATCGACCTTCCTGCGCCAGAACGCCCTGATCGCCGTGATGGCCCAGGCCGGCGCCTTCGTGCCGGCCAAGGCCGCGACCATCGGCATCGTCGACCGCCTGTTCAGCCGCGTCGGCGCCGCCGACGACCTGGCGCGCGGGCGCTCGACCTTCATGGTCGAGATGGTCGAGACCGCGGCGATCCTGAACCAGGCGACGGCAAGGAGCCTCGTCATCCTCGACGAGATCGGCCGCGGCACCGCGACCTTCGACGGCCTGTCGATCGCCTGGGCGACGCTCGAGCATCTGCACGATGTGAACAGATGCCGGGCGCTGTTCGCCACGCACTATCATGAGCTGGGCGCGCTGAAGGAACGCCTCGACGCGCTCGCGCCCTACACGATGCGCGTCAAGGAGTGGCAGAACGAGGTCGTGTTCCTTCACGAGGTCGCGCCCGGCGCCGCCGACCGCTCCTACGGCATCCACGTGGCGCAGCTGGCGGGCCTCCCCGCCACCGTCGTCTCACGCGCCGAGGAAGTTCTGGCCGTACTGGAGAAGGGCGAACAGTCCAGCGCCGTGACCCGGCTGGCCGACGACCTCCCCCTCTTCGCCGCCGCCCCCGCGCGTCCCGCGAGCGGCACGGCGAAGACGAAGGAATCGGAAGTCGAGAAGGCCCTGGCCGAAATCAACCCCGACGAACTCTCGCCCCGCGAGGCGCTCGACGCCCTCTACGCGCTACGTCAGCGGTTATCGGCGTCGTAGTTGCATCAACACTTTCCTTGTCATCCCGAGCGCAGCGAGGGACCTTTAGCGGTCTCTGATCAAAGGTCCCTCGCTACGCTCGGGATGACAATGGTGGGCGGTAGAAGCGACGCTTAAGCGAACGCCTTCCGCGCCAGCGCCGCGCCTTCGCTCAGCGCGCGCAGCTTGCCGTAGGCGACGCCGAGCGTCATCGGGGCCATGCCGCAGTTGGTGCAGGCCTGGATGCGCTCGGGATCGACGAACTCGGTCGCGAGTTTCAGGGTCGCGGCCACTTCCTCCGGCGTTTCGATCCTGTCGGAGGCAACGTTGATGGCGCCGACCAGGACCGTCTTGTTCTTCAGGAGCTTCATCAGCTCGGGCGGCACGTGGCTGTCGCGGCATTCCAGCGAGACCTGCTGGATCGAGCTGCGGTCGAGCGCCGGGAAGGTCTGTTCGTACTGACGCCAGCTTTCGCCCAGCGTCTCCTTCCACTTGTTGTTGGCCTCGATGCCGTAGCCGTAGCAGATGTGCACGGCGGTGGTGCACTTCAGCCCCTCGGCCGCCTTCTCCAGCGCCGGCACGCCCCAGTCCACCGTCTCGTTGAGGTAGACGTTGAAGGCGGGCTCGTCGAACTGCACGACGTCGACGCCGAGTGCTTCGAGGTCCTTTGCTTCCTGGTTCAGCAATTCGGCGAAGGCGAAGGCCATCTTCACGCGATCGCCGTAGTATCCGTCGGCCAGCGTGTCGATCAGGGTCATCGGGCCGGGCAGGGTGAACTTGAGCTTGCGCGAGGTGGCGGCGCGGGCGATGCGCGCCTCGCGCTCGTGCACGAACCTGCGACGCCTGAGCGCCGAGGTGACGGTCGGGCAATCGGCGTCGTAGCGGTTGTTGCGGATGCCCATGCGGACCTTCTTGTCGAAGTCGACGCCGTCGACCTCGGCCAGGAAGCCATGCACGAAATGCTGTCGCGCCTGCTCGCCATCGCTCACGATGTCGAGACCGGCCTCCTCCTGGCGCCGGATGGCGAGGAACGTCGCATCGTCCTTGGCCTCGAACAGCGGCTCTCCGGACAGCGTCCACGGCGCCCACAGGACATTCGGCGTGGCCAGCCAGGCCGGCTTGGGCAGGCTGCCTGCAAGCGTCGTCTCGAACATGGCGTTTCCTCTTTTTCTAGCTTGTCGTGTTGTGCGTGGCCGGCACGGGCAGGTTGGATCCGCGCGGCGATGACGCAAGCGCCTCGGACGGCACGCTTTCGGGCGGCAGAATCTGTCCGTAGGTGCCGGGCGCGCGCCATTGCAGCGTGCCGAAGGCGCCGCAGCTCTCGCAGACCGGCCGCCAGGCCTCGTGATGGGCGCCGCACGCGTTGCAGCGCCAAGCGCGGTCGGCCGGCGCATCGGCGGCGCGGGCGAGCCACGCGCGCACCTTGTCCTGCCCGGTCTGCTCGCGCTCCTCGACCTCGGCCATGAGGCGGCAGACGCGGGTCGACGGATTGCTGCCGGCGGCGCTGTCGAGATGGCGGCGCGCCTCGCCCCACAGGCCGGCATCGAGCGAGGCCTGGGCCAGCATCAGGTGGCTTTCGATGTCGGACGGGTTGAGACCGGCCAGCCGACGCGCGACCCCGATCCTCTTGAGCGCCTCGGTTTCGCCCGAGGCGTCGAGATAGAGCGACGCGAGATCGGGATGCGGCGCCAGCGCCCAGCCGCGCTCGATCGTCTTCATCGCCTTCTTCGGGTCGCCCGTGAGCTGCAGCTCGGCGAGGCGCCGCGTCACGGCGATGCGTTCCGGCGCCAGCGCGAACGCATCGCGGGCCAGCGCCAGCGCGTCGCTGGGGCGGCCTTCGCGCTCGGCCTCGCGGCTGCGCTCGACCTCCAGCAGGGCCTTCAGGGTGCGACCCTTGTCCGCCGTGACGACCTTGCGGCGGATGCCCGTCTCCAGCGTCTCCTGGGCGGCCCGCCAATGGCCGACCTGCGCCTGCATGTCGAACAGCGAATGCACGACCCACGGTGTCTGCGGCCGCAGCCGGAAGGCGCGTTCGGCATGGGCCAGGGCCTGGGCCTGGTCGCCGTCGCGCAGCGACTGGCCGATCAGGCCGCGCAGCCCGAGGAAGGCCATCTGGTCGTCGTCGAGCATGGCGGTGAAGGCGCGCCGCGCGCCGTCGCGGTCGCCGTTGAGCTGCGCTGCCTGGGCCGAGAGCAGGAGGGTGAGCGCCGGTTCGGACAGGAGCTGCTCGGCCTTGCGCGCATGCTTCTGGGCTTCCACGCCATCGCCCGCAGCAACTGCGGCGAGTCCCTGGGTCAGCTCGCGATAGCCGCGACGGCGGCGGCTCTCGCCCCAGCCTTCCAGCAGCGCGCCGGGGGCGCCGACGATCCAGCGGTAGACAAGCCATCCGCCGACGCTGACCAGGATCAGCACCAGCACGGAGATCATCAGCACGCCGACGCTGGTATCGAGCCTCCAGCCGCGGAACTCGGCGGTGACGGAGCCCGGCCGTTCGGCCAGCCACACCGCGCCCAGCATCGCCACGATGGCGAAGACGAACCAGATGATGGTGCGCAAAATCGTCATTGCAGGACCTACCGGGCCGAGCCGAGCAGGGTGACGGCCTGCGAGGAGATCTGGTCGGCTGCCTGCTTGGCCGCGAGATGGGCGTCGGCGCGCGACAGCCAGCCGGCGGTGGCCCGCGCCGTCGGCGGCGGCAGCGTCTTCACCAGCGCGACCGCCTTGGGAAGGTCGCCCGCCTCGAGGGCGGCTTCCGCCCGCGCGAGCTTCGCTTCCGTGCCGTCGCCTTCGACGTCGTTGCCGACCCGGCGCAGCGAGACCAGCCCCCGCACCTTGCCGAGCAGCCGCTCGCCGAACGAATCGTCGGCGAGATCGTCGGCCAGCGCGGCCTTGGCGACAGCCGGGAACTCCGCCACCAATGCGGCGCGCGAGGCGACGCCGCTCTGGGCATAGGTCTGCAGGGCGGTGGCGCTCTCGGTCAGCTTGGCGTCGCCCTGGGCCAACGGCGTCAGCAGGGCGAGGTCGGTGGCAAAGGGCAGGCCGGATTCGACGGCCGCGCTCAGCCGCGCCGCAATGCCGATGAGGGCGGAAGCCCGCGCGGCGCTCATCGCCTTCTGTTCGCCGGCATTGCGCGCGCTCGCCTCGCCGCGCGCCTTGTCGACGGCCTCGGCCAGCAGCTTCGTCTGGTCGCGCTGCACGGTGACCGTCTGGTCGATCGTCTGCACGGTGTTGCGCATCGTGGCGAGTTCGAGCCGCAGGGCCGCGAGCTCCTTCTCCTGCTCCGGGCTGGGGGCCGATGGTGCGGGCGCTGGCGCCGGTGCTGCGGCTTCGGGGGCTGTGGCGCGGCTTTCCAGTGCTTCGACCTTGCGGCGCAGGTCGGCGATCGCCGGATCGGGGCCGCTGCTTGCGGGGCTGCCCGGCCGCTCCGCCGCGGCGGCCGAGGCCGCGCGCACCCGCTTGTCCAGGTCATCGAGGCGCGCCGAAATCTCGCGCTTGGCCGCCTCCACCGAGGCGTTGGCGACGGCGGCCGCATCCTGGCGAACCTGCTGCAGGTCGAGGGCCGGCGCCGGCGGCACCGCAGCCGCCCCCTGGCCCTGCCATAGCGCACGGATCTCGGCCGGCCAGTAGGGCAGGCTGATCAGCGCGCCGGCCAGCACCAGGGAGGAGGCGACCACTCCGATGATGAAGGCCCCGACCACCCCGAGGCCGCGGCGGACCTGCACGGGCGGGGGTGTGACGGGAGAGGCCGGCGGCGCAGTCGTCTCGGAAGAAGAAGGTGTATCGCTCATGATGCTCGGTCCTTCTACGGCCGCCTCGCGGGGGGCCTTGGGGGCGTCCGCGACAGTATCCACGGGCAGCCGGTCGATCTCGTCCAGCACGCACTGGCGGGTGGGGCGCGCTGCCGCCACCGTCGCCTTGAATGGCAGGGCACTCAAGGGCTGGAGCGCCGCAGGGCTGATGGCAATCGCGGTGACGCTCGACAGGGACGCGGAAAGTCCGGCCTCCTGCACCAGCCGGGCGAACAGGTCGGACGCGCGCGGCGAAAAGAACATCGCGGCGTCCAGCGCGCGGGCCTCGATCGCGGCTCGCGCCGAGTCGGGGAGGGTGGTCTCCTCGCGCGCCTCGTACAGGGCCACGCGGCGCACCTCGAACCCGTCCGGGGCGAGGGCAGCCGCGAAATCCTGGGCGATCTCGACGCCGGACACGTGAAGGAGAGGACCGGCCTTGGGATCGAGGCGCGTTCGCGCCAGCTCGGCCAGCGCCTGGCCGTCGCCCGCGGCGGAAGTGACCGAGGCGAAGCCCAGCCCCTCCGCGGTCGAGGCGGTGGTGTCGCCGACCGCGAGGATGGGCTTGCCGCGCTGCTCGCTGGCCTCGGCCAGCGCGCGCGCTCCATTGGCGCTGCTCAGCAGGATGGCCTGGCATCCGGAAAGATCCGTGGCGAAACCCGCCGGCGGATGCAGGATCTCAAGACGGAACAGCGGCGCGATGACGGGGACATGGCCGCGCTGGGCCAGCGCCGTCGCCAGCGTGGTCGCCTCGCGTTCCGGCCGGGTGATCAGCACGCGCATGACGCCTCCGTAGCCGGGGCGTCCGGCCGACGCAATCGAGAACAGGCCTCATGCTGAGGAGGCTGCGAAGCAGCCGTCTCGAAGCATGGGCTACACGCACCACGTCTGTTGCCCACCCTTCGAGACACCATGCTGCGCATGGTTCCTCAGGGTGAGGTGATCACGTTACAGAAGCACGACGCCTTCCAGCGCCAGCAGCTGGCGTTTGGTCGGCAGACCCTGGCCGCCCGAGAAGCCGCCTTCCCTGCCGCCGCTGCCCAGAACCCTGTGGCAGGGCACGATGATGGGGATGGGATTGCGGCCGCAGGCCATGCCGACGGCGCGAGCGCCGGACCCCAGGGCCATCGCCATGCCGCCATAGGTCGCGGTGCCGCCGTACGGGATTTCGCACATCATCTTCCAGACGCTCTTCTGGAAGTCAGTGCCGCGCGCGGCGAGCGGCAGGTCGAAGCGCTTGAGCCTGCCCGCGAAATAGCGGTCGAGCTGGCGCCGCGCCTCCTCGAGCAATGGGGTCGACGAGACGTCGCGTGCCCGTTCACCGGCGCCGGCCCAGCGCACCGACGTCACCGCGTCGAGATCCGCCTCGATGGCCAGCCGGCCGACCGGGCTGTCGACGTAACAAATGGACATATGGCAAGCGTAGCGCCCGCCTCCGGCATTTGCCAACATGGGGCGATTGTTTGGGGGAGTGATGACGAAGGGCTCGAGGTCCTCGAAGAACGGCCCGACCCGCCGCGCGTTGCTCGGCGGCTCTGCCATGCTGGCGTCGGCGCTCGCCCTTCCCGGGCTTGCTCACGCCCAGGCGGGGCCGCGCCGCCAGCAGCCCGAATCCGGGCCGCCGCCGGTCGTGTTCGTGCACGGCAACGGCGATTCGAGCGCGCTCTGGATCAACAACCTGTGGCGCTTCGAGGCCAACGGCTACAGGCGCAACCAGCTCTTCGCCATCGACTTCGTCTATCCCAGCGCCCGCAGCGACGATTCGAAGCCGCAGCCGTTGCGGTCCTCGGCCGAAGATCAGATGAAGGAATTGACGTCCTTCGTGGTGCAGGTCCTGAAGGCCACACGCCGCCGCAAGGTCGCCCTGGTCGGGTCCTCGCGCGGCGGCAACGCCATCCGCTCGATGCTGAAGAACGGGGGCGTCGACATGGTGAGCCATGCCGTTCTCTGTGGCACGCCCAACAAGGGGATCGTGATCTCTGAGCAGCTGCTGGTCGGCAGCGAGTTCAACGGCGCCTTTCCGTTCCTCAAGGGGCTCAACGCTGGTCCCGATGACCTGATCCCGGGGGTCGAGATGATGGCCATCCGGTCGGACACGAACGACAAGTATTCGCAGCCCGACGGCCGCTTCATCGGCGCGCCCGGCAAGCCGACCGGCGTCAGCTACGATGCCTCCGAGCTGCGGGGCGCGCGCAACGTCATCCTGGAAGGCCTCGACCATCGCGAGGTCGCGTTCCACAAGCTGGCCTTCGCCGCGATGTTCGAGCAGATCACCGGCAAGCCGCCAAGCAGCATGTTCATCGCCCAGGAGCCTCTGCCGATCCTGAACGGCAAGGTGACCGGACTGAGCGAAGGCCTCTATACCAACATCCCCGCCGCCGGTGCCGAAGTCGAGATCTTCGAGGTCGATGCAAAGACGGGCGAACGCAAGAGCGCGGTGGCGCTGCATCGCAAGACCACCGGCGAGGACGGCGTCTGGGGCCCCTTCGTCGGCCGCGCCGATTCCTACTATGAGTTCGTGCTCCGTGTGCCTGGACTTCCGACCACGCACACCTACCGCTCGCCGTTCCTGCGCTCGAGCGACGTGGTGCATCTCAGGCCGCAGCCGTTCGCCAAGGCCGACGAGGGCGCCGGAGCGGTCACCCTCATGAGCCGGCCGCGCGGCTATTTCGGCGTCGGCCGCGACAAGTTCTCGCTCGACGGCAAGGTGCCGCCCGGCATCAACGACGGCGTGCCCGGCGTTTCTACGGGACGGCTGGCCTTCGAGGCGGCGCCGACGCGGACCGTGATGGCCGTGTTCAACAACGAGACCATCCCGACCCGCACCTGGCCCGCCAAGGACGGCCACATCGTGGTGGCGGAGTTTTTGAACTGACTCTTTTCATATTCCTCTCCCCCGCTAGGGGGAGAGGTTAGGTGAGGGGGTTACAGGAGGTGCGTCGCCCCCTCACCCAGCCTCTCCCCCTAACGGTGGAGAGGAGGAAGATTCTGTTCAGCTCTCGTACGTGTATTTGAAATTGCAGTGGCTGGCGCCCTGCATGATCGTCTGCGTGCGTTCGAGCTTGAGCTTGGGGTCGTAGCCTTCGCAGAAGGCGCCGTCGCGGTTGCAGGACAGGAGGGCGCCGATCTCGCCCAGGCCCATCGCCTTGTAGGTCTCGGCATACCGGCAGCGCACGACGTTGAAGCTGAAGGTGTCGGCGGTCTGTTCCTTGACGTCGATTTCCAGCGACCCGCCCGCGGTCCAGAGATGCTGGATGTCCTGAAACGACTTGAGCGACGTGCCTCCGGGCACCGAGGCGGCGAACTGGCGGGCCTGCTCGATGGCCGAGCGGCGCACCGATTCCTCGATCGTCTTCTTCGCCACCTCGACGCCGTGGCTCGCCTTCAGGGTTTCGTAGACCTCCTTCAGGATCTCGGCCTCGATGCGGCGCTTCTCCAGCATCGAGAGACCTTCGGGATGGGTGGAAGCGGCGGGCGACTGGCTCATGGCTTGTCTCCAGAACAGGGAATAATCGAACCTAGCGTGTCGGCGGCATCTTGACAGGGGGGAGCCCCGGTGAAATATCGGCCCCAGCATGATTTCGCCTGCCCTCCTCCGGTCGCGACGTCGCCGCTCGCAAAAGCGGTAAGTGAACGCGCGCGCGCAACAGTAACAAACGCGCCGTATCGTGAAGCCGCTGGAGAGACGAAGCGGCTTCCATCCTTCCTTCTCCAGTCGGCCATTTCCCTCAAGGCCCTGCATCGAGAGAGAAGTCCATGACCAGCAACAAGACCAAGATTTTCATCGACGGCCAGCACGGCACCACCGGCCTGCAGATCCTCGACCGGCTCAAGGACCGGGCCGACATCGAACTGCTCGAACTGCCGATGGCCGACCGCAAGGACCTGGGCAAGCGCGCCGAGATCGCCAAGGCCTCCGACATCACCGTGCTCTGCCTGCCCGACGCGGCGGCCAAGGAACTCGTCGCTGCGATGGGCGACAGCGATACGGTCGTGATCGACGCCTCGACGGCGCATCGTGTGGCCGACGGCTGGACCTACGGCTTCCCGGAACTCGCCAAGGACCAGCGCAAGAAGCTGCTCGCCTCCAACCGCATCAGCAATCCGGGCTGCTATCCGACCGGCGCCATCGCGCTGCTGCGGCCGCTGGTCGATGCCGGGATCGTGCGGGCCGATTCCACGCCCGCGGTGTTCGGCGTGTCGGGCTACACCGGCGGCGGCAAGGAGCTGATCGCCGTCCATGAGCAGCCGGGCGTCGAGCCGTTCGGCCTCTACGGGCTCGAACTCACGCACAAGCACGTGCCGGAGATGCAGAAGTATTCCGGTCTCACGCACGCGCCGCTCTTCGTGCCGTCGGTCGGCCACTATGCCCAGGGCATGCTGGTCACCGTGCCGATCACGCGCGACATCACGACGAAGCAGGTGACGGCCAAGGACGTCCACCAGGTGCTGAGCGACTACTATGCCGGCGAGATCTTCGTGCCGGTGCGGCCGCTCGCCGACCGGGCGTGGCTGGAGCGCGACCGGTTCCTGCGGGCCGACCGGCTGATCGACACCAACACGATGGAACTCGCGGTCTACGGCAACGACGCCGACGGCAACGTGCTGGCCGTGGCCTCGCTCGACAATCTCGGCAAGGGTGCGTCGGGCGCGGCGGTGCAGTGCATCAACCTCAAGACCGGCGTCGACGAGACGACGGGCCTCAAGCTCGGCTGAGACTTTCGTCATGGACGAGACGCCGGCGCTGCGGCGCGCGGTGGCGGACGATGCCGCCGCCGTGCGGGTGCTGACGCGCGAAGCCTATGCCAAATGGGTGCCCGTGATCGGTCGCGAACCGCTGCCGATGCGCGCCGACTATGACGAGGCGGTGCGCCAGCATCGCATCGACCTCGCCTTTCTCGACGGCGGCCTCGCGGCCCTCATCGAGACGATCGACAAGGGCGATCATCTGGTGATCGAGAACGTCGCCGTCGCGCCCGCCTTCCAGGGGCGCGGCCTCGGCCGGTACCTGCTCGCGCACGCCGAGCGTCTGGCGCTCGACCTCGGCTATGCCGACGTGCGGCTCTACACCAACAGGATGTTCGAGGCGAACGTCCGGCTCTATCTCGCCTTCGGCTACCGCATCGATCGCGAGGAGACCTCGGCACTCGGCGTCACGGTCTATATGAGCAAGCCCCTGCAATAGTCTCTTTGTGCGGGAGAAAATCGCCACCACCAACCTCATGCTGAGGAGGCCGCGGAGCGGCCGTCTCGAAGCATGGGCCACATACCATGCTTGTTGCCCATCCTTCGAGACGCGCCGCGGGGCGGCGCTCCTCAGGATGAGGTAAGTGCTTGAATCAATTCAGTTCATTTCCGGTCAGCCTCTCAGGATGAGGTGGTGCGATTCGAAGCGGCGCCGCGGCTTGACCGCGATCCCTTGAATGTGGTCGCGTCCGGCGCGGAGGAAAAAGCCATGCCGGACAGCAAGCCAAGGAACAAGACTCCCGACCAGCTGCGAAGCGCGCGCTGGTTCGCGCCCGACGATCTGCGCGCCTTCGGTCATCGCTCGCGGGCGATGCAGATGGGCTACGCGCCCGAGGAGTGGGCCGGCAAGCCGGTGATCGCCATCCTCAACACCTGGTCCGACGCCCAGCCCTGCCACATGCACTTCAAGACCAGGGTCGACGACGTGAAGCGCGGCGTGCTGCAGGCCGGCGGCTTCCCGATGGAGCTGCCGGCGCTGTCGCTGTCGGAGAGCCTGCTGAAGCCCACGACCATGCTCTATCGCAACCTTCTGGCGATGGACGCGGAAGAGCTCTTACGCGGCCACCCCGTGGATGGCGTCGTGCTGATGGGCGGCTGCGACAAGACCACGCCGGCGCTGCTGCTGGGCGCGATCAGCGTCGGTCTGCCGACGATCTACCTGCCGGCCGGGCCGATGCTGCGCGGCAACTGGAAGGGCAAGGTGCTGGGCTCGGGCTCCGACGCGTGGAAGTACTGGGACGAGCGTCGCGCCGGCAAGATCTCCGACTCCGACTGGGTCGACGTCGAAGCCGGCATCGCGCGTTCCTACGGCACCTGCATGACCATGGGCACGGCGGCCACGATGATGGCGATGGCTGAGACGCTCGGCATGTCGCTGCCCGGCGCCTCGTCGATCCCCGCCGCGGACGCCAACCACATCCGCATGTCCTCCGAATGCGGCCGGCGCATCGTCGATATGGTGTGGGAAGACCTGACGCCCAACAGGATCCTGACGCACGAGGCGTTCCTCAACGCCATCACCGTGGCCATGGCGGTCGGCTGCTCGACCAACGCCATCATCCACCTGATCGCGCTGGCGCGGCGCGCCGGCCAGAAGATCGGCCTCGACGATTTCGAGCGCGCCAGCCGCAAGGTGCCGGTGATCGCCAACATCCGGCCGAGCGGCGATAAGTACTTGATGGAGGATTTCTTCTACGCGGGCGGCCTGCCGGGCCTGATCGAGCAGATCCGCGACCACCTGCATCTCGATGCCCTCACCGTCACCGGCAGGACGCTGGGCGAGAACGTGAAGGGGGCGGAGATCTACAACGACGACGTGATCCGCTCCGTCGCCAACCCGATCTACAAGGAAGGCGCGCTGGCCGTGCTGAAGGGCAACCTCGCGCCCGACGGCTGCGTCATCAAGCCCAGCGCCTGTGCGCCGAAGTTCCTGAAGCATACCGGCCCGGCTTTGGTGTTCGACGATTACCCGTCGATGAAGGAAGCGATCGACCGCGAGGATCTCGACGTCACCGAGGACACGGTGCTGATCCTGCGCAATGCGGGGCCGCAGGGCGGGCCGGGCATGCCGGAATGGGGCATGCTGCCGATCCCGACCAAGCTGGTGAAGCAGGGCGTGCGCGACATGGTGCGGATCTCCGACAGCCGCATGAGCGGCACCAGCTACGGCGCCTGCATCCTGCACGTCTCGCCGGAGTCGTATATCGGCGGGCCTCTGGCGCTGGTGAAGACCGGCGACATGATCTCGCTCGACGTCGACAAGCGCACGATCGACATGAACGTGTCGGGCGAGGAGCTGGCAACGCGCCGCGCGGCCTGGAAGAAGCCCGAGCCCCGGTACGAGCGCGGCTATGGCTGGATGTTCACCAAGCACATCAAGCAGGCCAACGAAGGCTGCGACTTCGATTTCCTGGAGACGGCGTTCGGCAAGCCGGTCGCGGAGCCGTCGATCTACTGAAGCATCGGGCAGGCCGGAGGCGCGCTCTGTCGCCGTCACATCCTTCATGAAAACGCAACACCCCGGCGATTAGAGGGAGTGTTGGGTGCTTGTGGCGCAGGAAGACGAGCGATGCATTTCGACCTGTTCGAACTCGGCGAGACCGCCCTGCGTCTCGGCGTGGCGCTGCTGCTGGGCTCGGCCATCGGGTTCGAGCGCCAGTGGAACCAGAAGATGGCGGGCCTGCGCACCAACGCCCTGGTGGCGCTGGGCGCGGCGGGCTTCGTCACCTTCTCGGGACTTGTCGGTGCCGGCGATCCGACGCGCGTGGCCGCACAGGTCGTGACCGGCATCGGCTTCCTGGGCGCGGGCGTGAACGTGCACGGGCTCAACACGGCGGCGACGCTGTGGTGTTCGGCCATGGTCGGCACGATGGCGGGGGCGGGGCATGGCGGCCCGGCGCTACTGGCGGCCGCCATGGTGATCGCCACCAACCTCGTCCTGCGGCCTCTGATACGGCGCGTGAACAGCCGCCTCGTGTCCGGCAGCAACGCCGAGACCCACTACACCGTCGAAGTTGTCTGCCGCGGCGCCGAGGAGGCGCAGATGCGATCGCTGCTGCTGAACGCGCTGGCGCAGGCGGGGCTCGGCCTGCGCCGCCTCGACAGCGAGGATATCGCCGATACGTCCAAGGTGACGGTGACCGCGCAGGCCGTGGCCGCCAAGCGCAACGACGCGGCGCTCGAGCAGATCGTCGGCCGCCTCAGCCTGGATCCCAACGTCACCGGCGTCACCTGGCAGATCGACCGCACGATTCCGGAGTCCTGACCTTCCTCGCCGCTTGGACCTTTTGTCCAATTTAGCGAACCTGCACTCCCGACGACAGTGCGCGCCATTCTCGTCGGAGGGATCGTGCGCCTCATTACTGACTGGCTCGGTGCCGCGTCGTATCGCGCGGTCGTTCTTGTCTCTCCAGCTCGGCCTCGCTCTCGCTGACCGTCAGGACGAGGATCAGCATGCCGAGCCCGAGGAAGGCGATGGGCCCCGCGAATTCGAGGCCGGCGACGTTGACGGCGATCACGGCCAGCGCCGCGATGTTGGCGAGGCCGAGCGGCGTGCCGACGATGCGGCCGATGGCGGCCAATACCTGTCCCAGCACACCCGCGGCGATTTCGACGGCGAAGCGCCCGAGGAACAGCGGCCAGCGCAGCAGTGCGGCGATGGGCCCCGTTATGCCGCCCAGCACGTGCACCGCGGCGGCGCCGGCCGTTATGGCGGCGGTGGCGATGGCGCGTCCCACGAGGCGGGGCAGGCCATGGGGATCAGCGAGCAGGTGGCCGGCAGTGCGCAGGGCGGCCGGCAGGACGCCGAGACCGATGCCGACCAGCACGCCGATCTGGGCGCCACGTAGTCCGCCGGTCAGGAAGCCGATGAGGATGCAGAAGCCGGTGTTGATGGCGATGGCGATGCCGAAAGCGGCACCGCGATAGCGGTCGAAGAGTGACATGGTTTCTCCTTGGGAGATCCTGGGATGAGGAAGCATTCGGCATCGGGCGGTGGTCCTGCAGCTGGCCGGCTCGAAAACCGGTCGCCAGGCAGGAGTTGCCCGATGGTGGCGTCGTGCGACGACGAGGGTGCACACGACGGGCGCGCGCAGGCTGCCTGCGGCGCGGACTCAGGCGATGACGGGAGGGGCGCGGGCCTGGAGGGGGCCGTCGCGTATGCCAGCCGTACCGACCGGGGCGGCGGCGGCCATGACGGGTGACGGCTGGGCGAGCGGCGGCTCGACGCTGAAGACCGCCGGGGGTCCGACCATCGGCGTCGCGTGGGCGAGGCCGATGCAGCATTGATGGATCTTCCCGGCATCCGGGGCCGGCACCTCGCCGCTCTCGCTATCGGCGGTCGGCAGGCAGAAGACGCCCCAGAATCGTGCCGCTTCGATCGGTCCGCCGTCCCGCATCAGGGCGGCATGAGCGAGCGGCTGGAGGAAATTGAGCGTGATCGCGAACAGGGCCGCGGCGAACGCGACCGCGCGCCTGCCGGTAACGGGGCCCGTACGATCCATGACGCTATACTAGAGGCCGCCCGCCCGACCCCTCAAGTGGACGCGCCCCGCGCAATGTCGCAGGCGGAGCCGAGGCGTCAGCCCAGCGCACCGGCGCTGCGAAGCCGGTCGAGGCCCTGCCGGTCATAGCCCAGTTCGCGCAGCACCTCGTCGGTGTGGGCGCCGTGGTCCGGGCCGGCGCCGGCGGCCGCCGGTTCGGGGGCGAAAGACATTCGGATCGGTGCGGAGATCGTGCGCGGCATGTCGTCCTGGCGGGTCGGCACGACGGCGCCGTTGGCCACGGCCTGCTCGTCGTCGGGCACGTCGCGCAGGACGCCGAGCAGGCCGAAGGTGATTTCGTGCCGGCGCAGGCGCTCCTTCCACTCGGGCCACGGGCGGCCCGCGAACACGGGATCGAGGATCGCCGCCAGGTCGGGGGCGTGGGCGCGCCGCTTCTCGGTCGTCTCGAAGCGCGGATCGTCCATCAGGTCGGTGCGCTCGAGCGCCTGGCAGAGTTCGGGCCAGAGCTTGTCCTCGCGCACGATCGTGAGCTGGATCCAGCGGCCGTCGGAGGTGCGGTACTGGTTGGCCAGCGCGCTGCGCGGCTTGGTGCGCGGCGGACGCGGAGACACGAACGAGCCCAGCAGGGCGCCCTGGGCCAGGATCGCGTTCGACCACAGGCCGCTCGCATGCAGCGACGTGCCGACCTCGCTGCCCTCGCCGGTGCGCTCGCGGTGCAGCAGCGCCATGGTGATGGCGGCGAACAGGTTCATGCCGGCCATCTGGTCGCCCTGTGCGGGCAGGGAGAAGGCCGGCGGCCCACCCTCGTAGGTCAAGGCGTCGAGCAGGCCGGAGCGGGCGAAGAAGGCGGTCGAGTCGAAGCCCGGCTGCTCGGCGTCCGGACCCTGCTCGCCGTAGCCGGTCATGGAGGCGTAGATCAGGCGCGGGTTGGCGGGCTTCACGTCGGCGTAGCGCATGCGCAGCCGCTCGCGGACCTTGAGCGGGAAGTTCACCACCATGACGTCGGCCGTCGCGACCAGCCGGTCGAACGCCTCGCGCCCCAGCGGGTTCTTGAGGTCGAGCACGACCGAGCGCTTGTTTCGGTTGGTCATGTGCCAGCAGAAGTTGACCGGATGCTGCGGAATCGAATGGGCCTGCCCGAGCTTCCGTTGCGGGTCGCCCTCACCGGGCGGTTCGATCTTGATGACCTCGGCGCCGTAGTCGCCCATCACCGTCGAGGCGACGGGCCCGGCGATGAAGCTGGCCAGGTCGAGGACCCGGAGGCCCTCCAGCGGCAATTGTCCGCTCATTGAGTTTTTCCTTTCGAACGCCTACACCCAGCCTATCCGGGGAGAAGGCTTTCAGGTCAATGGCCGGCAGGTTTCGCAATTTCTGGCTGGTGGGCGCCTTCCTCCTCGTGATCCTCGCGGTCGGGCTCGTCCTGCAGTCGGCCCTCTGGGCCTGCGTTGCCGCCGCCCTGCTCGGTATCGTGGGTGTCGTCACGTTGCGCGGCAACCGCTGGCGCAGTGGCGCGCTCCTCGCGACCGCGCTGGCGCTCAGCCTGGTGGCCCTCGACCTCTTCGCCGGCCTGCTGTCGCCGAAGGCCATGAACATGGGGGTCGTGACCCGCACGATTCCCCAATGGTGGCCGCCGCCCGACCCGATCCTCGGCTTCCGGCCGAAGCCCGACAGCGAAGTCATCGCTACGGCCACCTGGGGCTCCGAGCTCATCTATCGCCAGACCTATCATTTCGATTCCGCCGCGGCGCGCGTGACGCCGCCGGCACCGGACGCGACCGACACCTACCTGTTCATCGGCGATTCGTTCATCTTCGGGCAGGGGCTGCGCGACGACGAGACGATGCCGTCGCACTTCACGAAGCAGAATGCGCCGGCCGCCCGCAGCGTCAATCTCGGCGTGCCAGGTTACGGGCCCAACCACCTCGTGCGCGCCTTCGAGGCCGGTCTCCTCGACCGCTACACCGACCGGAAGGTGAAGGCCGTAGTGACCTGGATCATTCCGGCGCACCTGCAGCGGGTGACGGGCGACGGCTCCTGGCTTGGCTCCTCGCCGCGTTACGTGCTCGAGAACGGCGTGCTGCGCTACACCGGCTCGTTCAACGAACACCGCTGGAGCGATCCCATCGCCGGCCTCCGTTACCTGCTCGGCCGGCAGTTCGCCTTCATCGACGCGATCGGCCAGCGTCAGCGCCAGGCGGAGCAGATCGAACTGTTCCTCGCCATGATGGCGAAGCTGCAGGCCGATGCGCGCGCGAAGTTCGGTGCCCCCCTCGTCATCGTCTATTCCTGGCCCGACGAGCAGACGCGCCATCGCTACGGCGATTCGAAGGTGGAGCAGCCGTTGCTCGTCGAGACTCTCGTGCGGCTGCGCAAGCTCGGCGCGCCGATGTTCAGCGAATCGTCGGCGACCTACGGGCAGGAGGTCGGGAGACTGATGATCCCGCACGACGGGCATCCCTCGGCCTTCACCGCCGAGCTGATCGCCGCCGCCTTGAAGAAGCTGCTGCAAGGATCCTGATCGACATCCTGGATGTGCGGGGGCTCATCGTCCGCTTGAACGGACGAATCACCTGCTCCGGTCATGGCTGGGCGCGCTGCAGCGCCGCGCACTGGTCGAGGACCCAGGCCTTCCGTTCCTCGAACACCGACGAGGGCCGATTGACTTCGGGGCGCTGGTGGAACCAGCCGATCTTCGCCATCCAGCGGATCAGCCGGAACTGCGGGATCAGGCTCAGCGCTTCGTCGGGGACCGGACGGGTGTCGCGATAGCCGGCCAGGAAGGCGCGCTCGATCTCCGCGGCATTCGGCTTGGTCTGCCAGTGCGTGAGCGCGGTGGCGATGTCGTACTGGTGCCAGCCGTACCCGGCATCGTCGAAATCGATGACGGTCAGCCGGTCGCCGTCGACCACGATGTTGCCTGGATGCATGTCGGCATGGATCACGCTGTAGGCAGACGGCTCCCGGCTCAATCCGCTCAGCAGGTCGTGCATCCGCTGGCGCGCGTCGAGCAGGAGGCGGCGCTCGCCCGACGTGAGCGAGCGATGCTCCCAGAACTCTCCCCAATGAGGCGCCATTCCCATCAGCCCGTCACTGTCGAGCGCGTGTCGCTTGAAGCCGGGCGGCGGCTGCCAGGCGCTGGCCTGGTTGTGCATCGCGGCCGTGATGGCGCCGAGCTGCTTGAAGGACTCCTCGATCCTCTTCTGGTCGGCCGTCTCCGCCAGCACGTCGGAGAGCAGGCGGCCTTCCGTCCAGCTCGCCAGGCCGGCGAAGCGCTGCTCGCCGGTGGCGGGGATCGTCACCGGGACATAGTCCTGCCCGTCGCGCGTCATCACGGCGTCGGGGACGTCGATCCCGGCCTCGGCCAGGGCCCGGATCCAGGCCCGCTCGGAGACCAGCTCCTCGAGCGAGTGATAGCCCGGCCGGTGCAGGCGAAAGACGTAAGCCCGGCCATCGCGGCCGTCGGTCACCCGGAACGTCACATTCTCGGAGAGCGACACCAGGGTCAGGTCCTGCGCATCGATCGGAAAGGCCGTCAGGGCGGTGCGGGCGGCCGGCGCGAATGTCCGATCGACGGTCTCGTTGTCCATCGAGGGCTCAGCCGTCGACTTCCGCCATCGTGGCATCGAAGGCGACGATGAATTCTTCCGCATGGCTCTGCTGGAAGACCAGCGGCGGCCGGATCTTCACGACGTTCCTGTAGGCGCCGGCATTGCTCGTGAGGAAGCCGCGATCCTTCAGTCGATTGATGATGTCGACCGCCTTGTCCATGTCGGGGTCGCGCGTGGCATCCGTCTTGGCGATCTCGACGCCGATGAACAGCCCGTGGCCGCGCACGTCGGCGATCGACGCGAAGCGGCCCTTGCGCTCCGCCAGCGCCGATTTCAGGAAGGTGCCCACGGCGGCGACGTTTGCGGCCAGGCGGTCGCGCTCGATGACGTCGATCACCGCCATGCCCACCGCCGCCTGCAGCGGGCTCGAGGCGAAGGTGTTGAAGTAGCGCGTCGCGGCCCGGAAGGTCTCGACCAGCTTGCGGCTCGCGGCGGTAGCCGCCAGCGGCAGTCCGTTGCCCATCGGCTTGCCGGTGACCACGATGTCGGGCGTGAAGCCCAGCACGTCGTAGCCCCACCAGACGCCACTGCGGCAGTAGCCGGCCTGGACCTCGTCGGCGATCACCAGGCCGCCGGCGGCACGCACGATCTCGGCAGCGCGCGCCATGAAGCCGCGCGGGACATCGGGCAGGCCCTCGTTGGCGAAGATCGAGCAGACGATCAGACCCGCGAAGCCCGTCCCGTCCTCCTCGAAGCTGCGGATGACCTGCCGCAGCCGGTCGAGATAGGCCTCGCACAATTCGTCCTCGCTGGCGCCCGGCACCAGCGGGCGCAGCATCTCGGGGAAGGGGATGGCGCGCACGTCGCCGGCGGTGTTCTGGCCGCTGCCGATGCGCGTCATCTTGCCGACCGCCTCGCTGTTGCCGTGATAGGTGGCGTTGGTGCAGACGATGCCCGCCTTGCCGGTCGCCATGCGCGCCATGCGCAGCGCCACCTCGTTGGCCTCCGTGCCGGAGCAACTGAAGATCACGCTCTCGATCTCCGGCCCGTGCAGCGCCGTCAGCCGCTCGGCGAAGGTCACGATGCCTTCGTGCAGGTAGCGGCTGTGGACGTTGAGCGTCGACTGCTGGCGCGCCATCGCCTCGGCGACGTGGGGATTGGCGTGACCGACGCAGGGCACGTTGTTGTACATGTCGACATAGCGCCGGCCCTCGGGGTCGAACAGCTCGACACCCTGTCCCCGCACGATGTGCAGGGGCGTGTTGTAGAAGAGCGGCGCGCCCGCACCGAAGGCGCGGTCGCGGCGCGCCGCAAGCGTTGCGGCCGGTGTCGTCGCGTTCATGGTCTCCGTCCTACATCTTCCCCGAAACGATGCGGGCGCCCAGGGCCCAGCGATGGACCTCGGACGGGCCATCGTAGATTCGGAAGGCGCGGGAGTCGCGGAAGAAGCGCTCGACCACCGTGTCGCGCGTGATGCCGAGCCCGCCCAGGATCTGCATACAGCGATCGGCCACGCGGAAATAGGCCTCCGAGCAGATGACCTTGGACATCGAGCTCTCGTTGGAGGCGCGCTCGCCCTGGTCGAGCAGCCACGCCGTGTGCCAGATCGACAGCCGCGCCTGGTTCATGTCCATCAGATTGTCGGCCAGCATGAACGACACGCCCTGGTGCTCGCCCAGCGTCTTGCCGAAGGCGACGCGGTGGCGCGCATAGTCGGTGGCGATGTCCTGGGCGCGCATCGCCGCGCCGAGCCAGCGCATGCAATGGCTGAGCCGCGCGGGTGCGAGCCGGACCTGGGCGTAGCGGAAGCCCTTGCCGATCTCGCCCAGCACGGCGTCGGCCGGCAGGCGCAGGTTCTTGATCTCGATCACGCCGTGGCCGCCGGTGAAGCTGGAATCCATCGTGTCGAGCGTGCGCTCGAGGCGGATGGCGGGATCGGGCAGGTCGGCCAGGAACATGGTGGCATGGCCGTCCATCGGCCCGCCCTCGTTCTTGGCCATGATGATGGCGCAGCCCGCGCCCTCGGCGCCGGTGATCAGCCACTTGCGGCCGTTGATCACCCACTCGTTGCCTTCGAGCCGCGCCGTGGTCGTCATCAGGCTGGGGTCGGAGCCGGCGCCGCCCGGCTCGGTCATGCAGAAGATCGAGCGGATCTGGCCCGTCGCCATACGCTTCAGGAAATGCTCGCGCTGGTCGGGACGGGCCACGACGTCGAGCAGGTGGATGTTGCCCTCGTCGGGCGAGGCGCAATGGATCGCCGTCGGCCCCAGGATCGAATAGCCCGCCGCCTCGAAGACATGGGCGCGGCCGACCTGGCTCAGCGCCTGGCCGCCATATTCCTTCGGCACCTGCGGCGCGAACACGCCGGCGGCCTTCGCCAGCTCGTTCATCTCGATCCGCAGCGCGTCGGTCGGCCCGTGCGCCGTCCAGCGCGGGTCGGTCTCGTAGGGGATGATCTTGTCCTTGACGAAGTCCTTCACCTTGGCGGCCAGGTCGGTGATCGCCGCCGGCGGCGTGAAATTGAGGTCGTCGATCTTCTGCTTGGCCGTCACGAAACTCTCCCGCGTTTGCGGGCGGAACCTAGCACGGGTCGCGGCCGGCGGCGTGCTTGAGCGTCGCAGAGCAATATGCAACTATTACGTGCTTTACTTATATCCTATGCGTTCTTTAATTGTTCCCGGTGCAGGACGGGAGCGGGACATGCAGGCGACGGTTCGGACGGTGGCGTTCCAGGGCATCGATGTCCTGCCGGTGGACGTGCAGGTGCTGGTGGCGCCGGGGACCATCGCCTTCGCGGTGGTCGGGCTGGCCGACAAGGCGGTGGGCGAGAGCCGCGAGCGGGTGCGGGCCTGCTTCCGGGCGCTGGGGCTGGCCCTGCCGCCGCAGCGCATCACGGTGAACCTGTCGCCGGCCGACCTGGCCAAGGAGGGCAGCCACTACGACCTGCCGATCGCGCTGGGTCTGCTGGCGGCCCTGGGCGTGCTGCCGCGCGAGAGTGTCGAGGGCTTCGTGGTGCTTGGGGAACTGGCGCTCGACGGCTCGCTCTGCCGGGTGCCCGGCGTCCTGCCGGCGGCGATCGCCGCCCAGGCGGCGGGGCGTGGCGTGATCTGCCCGTCGGTGTGCGGGGGCGAGGCTGCTTGGGGTGGCTTCGACTCCCTGCCCGACACCGACCGGCCGCCGATCATCGCCGCGCCCTCGCTGCTGGCGCTGATCAACCATCTGCGCGGCCAGCAGACCCTGCCGGCGCCCGAGGCGCTGATGGCCGACGATCGTGCGACCTATCCCGACCTCAGCGAGATCAACCCGCCACTCAGTGGCAATCCGCCTACTCCGTCATTTCCGTTCGGAATGACAATGATGGAATTCCGCTTGATCCAACCTTGCTCGTTATACCAGTCCCGGAAAATCTCCCAAGTTGGCTTAAATTCAAGAACGCCGATCTTGCGTTGAGCCTCCGTCGTCATCGCCGTCTTGTCGTACTGCTTGCCCAGGCGTGTGAAGTCAGCATCAGTGCAAGCGTAGGGTTTGCCGTTGTAAGTAAACCTTAGATGCGCGAGCGCCGTTTCGATTTCATCAACGTGGTCTGGGTCATCAGGCGAAATTATGAGATGAATATTTAGTGGATTGCCCTTGTCGAGTTTCGGGCCAAACCTGAACTCAATGTTAGGAACGAGTAACTCAATGTTCTTGAGTCGTCCCTCATTCCTGTGCGCTAAGAGTCTCTTATATCCTTCAATTGAGAGATAGTCTGTCGCCCCTACTGTCGCAATCGAGGGGTCGGCGCCCTCAATGCAGGCTAGGTAACCATCCCAATCGTTCGAGAAGCCATTCGCGAACACACTGGCAGGCGTGTGAATGTGCAAATCCCAGCGCCGCCATTCAGAGCCCTTAGCATACTTTTCCTGAGCCATTGTCTTTCGGATACCGATCATCGAGTAGTCTGAGGGAGAGATAGGGACATTCTACTCCGCAAAAGAGCAAACGGGTAGTTGTGTGAACCCAGTTGCAACCAGGCATCGACTGGCATCTCCGTCCCTTGTTGGTTGCGCGCCGGAGAGTATCGTAGATCTATGTTGAAGGGCGACGTCTCTAGATTAGGAGTAACTAACGGCCGACGGCGACACCTTTTTGGCATTCGTCAATCCGATCGGCTCATGCATCTGTATGTTGTAGGTAAGACAGGGACCGGAAAATCGACACTTCTGGCCTCGATAGCTCGGCAAGACCTGGAGGCTGGTCGTGGCTTCTGCTTTATCGATCCTCATGGCGATGTTGTTGAAAGGATCGCGAGCGCCGCAACGCTTTCGGGGCGCTCCGATGTCACCTACTGGAACGTCCCGGATCCGGCATCGCCGTACGGATATAACCCGCTCCGACATGTCCGGGAGGACAAGATATCGCTCGCAGTCTCAGGCGTGCTCGAAGCGATGCGGAAGCTCTGGATCGATGCCTGGGGCGTACGGATGGAGCACATTCTTAGGAACGCTCTGTATGCCCTCTTCGAACGGCCCCACAGCACTATCGCCGACGTGCTGCGGCTTCTTGGGGAGGAAAGTTTCCGGAAGGAGGTGGCCGCCGGCATTCAGAATGAGGCGGTACGCCTTTTCTGGCAGAAGGAGTTCTCCAGGTACTCCTTTGGGTATCGCTCGGATGGCGCAGCACCGGTGCAGAACAAGATTGGGGCGTTCCTCGCTGACCCGCTGTTGAACCGCATCCTCACCAAGCCCCGGGAGGATCTCCATCTGCGGGCGATCATGGACAAGGGCGGGGTACTTCTTGTCAATCTCGCCAAAGGCCAGATTGGAGAGGACAGCGCCAACCTCCTCGGTAGCTTGCTTGTCTCGACGGTGGGCTTGGCTGCGTTCAGCCGGGCGGACATGCCTGCAACGGAACGGCG
Source organism: Reyranella sp. (assembly GCF_030651995.1). GTDB lineage: Bacteria > Pseudomonadota > Alphaproteobacteria > Reyranellales > Reyranellaceae > Reyranella. Next base: position 12,623 of record NZ_JAUSBN010000031.1, on the reverse strand, counting down.
CCCCTTCTTCCTCTATCTCGACGAGTTCCAGAGCTTCACCACACTCTCGATCGCCACCATGGCCTCGGAGCTACGCAAATACGGAGTAGGCCTCACTCTGGCTCACCAGCAGCTCGATCAACTGGAGCCTGAGGTACGCCACGCTGTCCTTGGCAATACAGGAACCATCATTGCCTTCCGCACCGGGGCGGAGGATGCCCCCCATCTGGGTCGAGAGTTCGCTCCTGTGTTCGGCGCGAATGACCTCATCGCGCTTCCAAACTACCACATCTTTCTGAAGCTAATGATCGACGGGGTGCCGAGCAGGGCGTTCAGCGCGGTGACAGCAGCGGTGATCTAAGCGGTTCGGCGTGCTTTGACTATTCGTACGATAGGAATTCTGACCGGAATACGGACAAGCTAAAGCTCTCTCTTGAATGCCCTATCGAGGATCGATGGAAGCAATGCCTCAAGTTCAACAGCGGTCTCCGCCTGCATCCGCTTCAGCACATCCACCTCCGCAAAGACGCTTTCACCAATTTCCTGACTTCGCGCATCTGGCATTGGAATCTCAATATTAAGAAACTGCTCTGGGCGCGTCCGCTCTCGCCGTGCGCCAACCCCTCGCGTTGCATCGCTGAGGCCACTCCAGAACCATTTCGTTCGAACAATCGCCGCTAGATACCTGGGTCTCGCCTCACCTTCGATGCATCGGAAGGTTCGATACTCCGGGGACACGAACCAATCGGCTAGGTTCTTGGGACAAACAGCCACTGCGCCTTCCCAACCTTTCACTTGGCTGAGAACCACTGCACCATCATAGAGCCGATTGAAGGCGCGGTATGTCGTTTCGGTCCCAGAAATAGCCGCTTTGGAAAACAAGCCTGCGCCAAAACTCTTGAGTCCAACCTGCGGATACGATCCCTCTGGTTGAATTCGAACGGCGTCCTCCTCCAGTCGAAGCAGCTCGCTGAGACGTCTCTTCCGGTTGGCACTGGTCGGCTGCCGACGCAGCTTCCTCATGATGAGCTGCAGAAAAAGGAGCGCGGTCTCTGCCGTCTGTCGATCTTCGGGGAAGTTGCCTTGAATCCCCCTCTCCTCCTCGCCGCCGAACGGTGGGTTGGTGAGGACAATGTCGACGCGGTCCTTTTCTCCGATTTCGGACAGTTTGAACCGCAGCGCGTTCTCGCCATCGATCTGCGGCGCATCCAACCCATGAAGAAGCAGGTTCATCTGGCAGAGTAGATATGGAAGGGATTTAGGCTCACAACCGTAGAGGGTTTCCTGCTGGAGCTTTTTCCGGTCTCCAACGGTCCTGACTTGCTTCGACAGATGATTGAATGCCTCAACAAGAAATCCGCCCGTACCGCTTGCTGGATCGAGAACGACCTCGCCAACCCTCGGATCGGTTAACTCGACCATCAAGCGGACAACCGCTCGCGGAGTGTAGAATTCGCCAGAATCTCCGGCAGCATCGCGCATCTCGCGAAGCATTGATTCGTAGAGCGCACCGAGCGTATGCAGCTCGGCGCTAGACGTGAAATGGATGCTCCCGATCTTATTGATCACATCACGGAGGAGATAGCCGCTTTTCATCCGGTTATCGACACCACGAAAGACAGTTGCTATCACATCGCGCCGATTGTCGCCGTTGCTGCTGGAGAGCGACCGAAGGTACGCGAAGAGGCCGGGTCCACGCACGCCATCCGGTCGAACCGCCTCGTCCTGATTGATAAAAGAGAGCAGCTCGTCTCCCGTGATACCTTGCTGATTCGCCGCCCAGTCGCGCCACCGATAAGGAGCTTCAATGGCCGGCCGAAATCGCTTAGTTGCAAGGGTTGCCTCATCTTCTCGAACGACCTCCAGATCGTCCAGAAACTTCAAGAACATAATCCAAGTAAGGAGCGGTAGTCGGTCAAGATCACCGTTAAGTCCCTTGTCCTTCCGCATGATCTTGCGAGCAGACTTGAGAAGACTGCCTAGCGCCTGTGCTGTGGTAGCAGGGGCGTCGTTTTTCTTTGTCTTGGGACTACGCGGCATATAGCTGACTCTGCAACTCGGTTACGGCGGCACGCAGACGATCTGCCCCACCAAAAATTTGGATGATGTCGCTCACTTGACCATGGTGCGATAGTGGCGGCACCTTCAGTACATCCGGCAGAACAAATTGGGCATCGCCATGGTCAGCGTACTTTTCCAATAGTTCACCGAGAATCTGACGAGCCTCATCTCCGTACTGCACAAATAGATCAGGCTTTTCTGTCCTGAGCGCTTGGGCACGCTCGCGACGAGTACGTAGCGGCGCACTGAATGCGAGGTGACAGAGGAGATCAAATGGATCGGCTTCGACTTGGCCCAGTGATTCGCCAAGTTTCTCGAAGTCGATGCCGCGCTCCCTAAGCGAGACAATCACTTCTGCTCGCTTATCACTGTCCGCCCAAGCTAGCCGCAGCTCTCGCGACGACTGAAACAGCGATCGTACTGTCGAGCCGGCATAGTCAGTATAGCGGACAACCTTCAGCACTTTCCCATCGGGATCGAGTTCTGACACGATATGGGCAGCAATTGTCACTTGTCCGCCGTCGAAATAGAACTTTCGAGGTTCATCTGATGGCGGCTCACTTATTGCCGGACCAGTGTCCCATTCATCGCCAATGTCCGTCGATGACTCGCTCTCCTTGGTGACCGCCCCGCTGCCATCGATCTCGGTTTCCGTCACCCTAGCCGGTTCACCGTCGAAGTCGGGATCCGCAAAGAGACGCGTGGCCGAACCTGTGTAATCGAGAATATTGAACCAAAGCTTGCCGTAGTCATCGCGCACGCGCGTGCCACGCCCAATAATCTGCTTGAACTCACTCATTGAGCCAACGACACGAGCAAGAACGACATTCTTGCATGTCGGAGCATCCACGCCCGTTGTAAGCAATTGGGAGGTTGTCAGGACAACGGGAGTCTTGGTGTCAACGTCTTGGAAGCGCCCCAGATGTCCGCGTCCGATATCACCCTCGTCAGAAGTAACACGAGCGACATAGTCGGGATATGTGACCCTAAGGTCCGCGTTCAGGTTACCGAGAGCTGCGGCCATCTCTGATGCATGTTCTTGGTCGACACAGAATACAATCGTCTTGGCGAAGCGGTCATTCTTTTGCATGAAGTCAGCCAGGTGCTTGGCAATTGCCTCGGTTCGCGCTTTGAGCGCAATGACCCGCTCGAAGTCCTTGGTCTGATATTCGTCGTCGGGAATAGTGCGGCCGTACCGATCACGTTCTTCTTTAGTCGGACGCCAACCAGCCGCGTCCCACTCTGTGACAACGCGATGTACGCGATACGGTGCCAAAAAGCCGTCGTCGATGCCCTGCCGGAGGCTGTATTCGTAAACTGGGTTGCCGAAATAGAGATAGGTGTCGCGGTTATCCTCGCGGAGCGGCGTCGCAGTCATACCAAGCTGAAAAGCTGGCGAAAAGTGCTCCAGGATAGATCGCCATGAACTGTCGTCGCGAGCACTTCCGCGATGGCATTCGTCAACAATGATGAGATCAAAAAAGTCAGCTGCATACTCCTTGAAGAGTCCGGCTCGACGCTCATCCTCTGCTAGGGATTGGTAGATCGCGAAGTACATCTCGCGACTCTTCACTATTTCCCCGGACGTGATCTTGTGTCGGGCGTCTCCAAAAGCCGCAAAGATGCCGTCTTTCGGCTGGTCGACGAGGATATTGCGGTCAGCGAGATAGAGGATGCGTGGCCGACGGTGTTCGCCAGTGCGGTTCCAGCGAGCGTTCCAGAGCTTCCAGCAAATCTGAAAGGCGACGGCTGTCTTTCCAGTGCCCGTGGCCATAGTGACGAGCAAACGCTTGTCCCCTCTAAGGATCGCCTCGATGGTCCGGTTGATTGCGATCTGTTGATAGTATCGTTCACCCTTTCCGACTGTGTGATTGGAGGGCGTCAGCAATTGGTCGCCCTTTACTTGATCGCCCAAGCCGACAGCGGATCGATAGCGCTCCCAGAGTATTTTCGGAGTCGGGAAATCTTCCACCTTGGCTTCCAGCCCTGTGGTGTAATCGTATTCGATAATCTCATGGCCATTAGTGGCATACGCGAACTTCAAGCCGAGCATCTCCGCGTACTGCTTTGCTTGCTGAAGTCCTGCAGCGGCTGTCTTGTACACCGGCTTGGCTTCAACGACCGCCAACGGAAAGTCTCGCGTGTACCGAAGGAGATAGTCGACGCGCTTCGGCGGCTTGCGTACGAAACCAGAGCCAACAGGAATGATCCGCCCATCCGTGATGGTTCGTTGCTCCGCAATACTGTGCGGATCAGTATCCCAACCAGCCCCTTGAAGCTTCGGAACAACGTATCTTCGGCACGTATCAGCTTCCGTCATGCGCTCTTTCTTTCACTTTCCAATGATACCCCAAACGGGCCAACTGGTCGAAGCGCAGGTCCCTCTTCGCATGGTTGCAAAACTGTAGTAAAAGGCAATGCACAAAAGCCGCCATTGACGAGCGGTAAAGGGGAGGACAATGAAGCTCATTCTGCGCCGGGACCAAAAGTCCAGTGGCATGCTTTCGAAAACCATCACCTTCTTGCTCGACGTCCGGGCCGACCTCTCGGAGGAGGAGCGGGCTAACATCAAGAAATACAAGCTTTCCGACACGATTCTATACGAGCGAACTACAGTTATCCATCCTGGCTCAGGGCTCCTCGGCGTTGCTTCTCGCCTAGCCCACAAGGCAACGAACCTGTCGATCAGCGTTGGCGATCTTGAGAATGGAAAGCGCATCGACTGCAAGGATATCGTTGAAATGATTGCGATCGAAGAGCAGGTGCGGGAAGCAGCTCAGACATTCAAGAACGTACTTGAGGCCGCCGCGCATTTTGGCGGCGAAGAGGTCATCGAGATCAGTTAGCGCGCGCCGTGTGGAACAACCTCCTTAATTTCTTCGCGGGTGGTACCAAATCCCGCGAGTTGCGCGATATGGAGGCGCTGTATGACAAGATCAAAGCGGCCTTTGATGCGTCTGAGTACACCGATGATAAGTTCGGTGCGTTTCGTGTCGGCGTCATCCTTGAGGCGGGCGAACGGGCGGAACGTATCCCTATCGACCCCCTCATCAACGCCATTGGTCGGCTCGTCGGCGACCTCGTTGACCTTGACTTCCTACTCTACGGCTTTCCCGATCGACCACATTTCGAAACGCTCACCGCCCATGAAGGTGTCGATCTCCGCACGTACCTAAAGCGCAAGGAGCGCTTCCTCTCGAATCCTGCCCACCTGCTCGTCGAATGGCGTAGCCCCGTCGTCGGCGCAATTGCCGGAGTGCTCAAGGCGCTCCCGGCAACACTTTTCAAAGAGGACTGGGACGATCCCGATCCCACTCCCACAGACGGTCCCACAGTTCCTCTTGTTGATCTCCTGGACAGCGTTCCGGAGATTATTGAGCGGCTGTATGCGACGTTTGTGAGCGATATGGTCCTCAAGGCCGATGTCTTTCCCGAACTACGGGAGCAATTGGACCGACGTGCATGCCTGGCTTCAGGCATTGAGTGGCATGAACGCTTTGAGACCGAACGCAAGTTCGTGCCACCTTCAGCATACACACCGGACCAACCGGACCTGGTCGCGGCCATGTATCTTGATGGTACGCCATGGAAGAGGTTCTTCGACACGAGACTGCCGCTCTCGATCCCGTTCCCGGTCCGCTTCGAGCACACCCACATTGTCGGCGGCTCCGGTCACGGTAAGACCCAGCTCCTCCAGCTTGGCATCCTGAGAGACCTTGAGGCGAGCATCGAAGACAACCGCTCGGTCGTGGTGATCGACTCCCAAGGCGATCTGATTCGCAACATCTCGCGGCTGTCGCTCTTCGCACCAGACGATCCCTCTGGCCTTGCCGATCGGCTGCTCATCGTTGATCCGACCGATGTCGAATATCCGGTCGCGCTCAACATGTTCGACTTCGATCGCGGGAGCATGGGGCGGCTGCCGATGGTGGATCGGGAGCGGCTCCTCAATGCCACCATCGACCTCTACGAATACTTTTTCGGAGCGCTACTGGGCGCCGAACTCACGGCCCGGCAAGGCATCATCTTCAAGTACATCGCCCGCCTCCTCCTTGAGATACCGGATGCCACCATCCACACTTTCCGTGAACTCATGGAGGACGGCGAGCCGTTCCGGCCATACATGGAGCGCCTGCCACCCACTGCCCGCGCCTTCTTTGAAACGCGCTTCTTTGACCGCACGTTCAATGAAACTAAGAAGCAGGTTCTCACACGTCTCTGGGGCGTTCTTTCGAATGCGACCTTTGACCGGATGTTCAGCCATCCACGCAGCAAGGTGGATATGTATGGCGCCCTTCAGAGCGGCAAGATCGTCCTGGTAAACACGGCCAAGGAACTCTTGGGCCACGAGGGCGCCTCGATCCTCGGACGCTTCTTCATTGCACTCATCGCCCAGGCCTCACAGCGTCGAGCGACGGTGCCCCAGCACGAGCGCAATCCTGCCTTCGTGTATATCGATGAGGCTGCCGACTACTTTGATGTCACGGTCGATCATCTGCTTAATCAGGCCCGCAAATACAAGGTGGGCATGGTCCTCGCACATCAGAACCTCGATCAGCTTTCGACCTCTTTGCGGGCGTCGATCTTCGCTAGTACGAGCATCAAGTATGCCGGTGGTGTTTCGAGTAGGGACGCCACAGTCTTCGCATCGGAAATGCGCTCGGAGCGAGATTTCCTCGAATCAATGCGCAAGCTCGACCGGGAGACGATGTTCGCCTGCCATGTGCGCAACGTGACACCCCAGGCACTCGCAGTATCAGTGCCACTTGGTGTCGTGGAACGTGAACCGAAGATAAGCAACGCGGACTGGCAAGTCGTACAAGCTGCCAATCGCGCCGCCTATTGCATCTCGTTGGAAGAGGTCCCTGCCGCCCAGTTCCGGCCGGCGCGAAAGGCCGAGCCACGCAAGGAGAGGAGAGACGAGCGGGCGCCTACGAAGGCGGAGCTAGGCGCGGAAGGCGCTGCGCTGCATGGTGCTGGTGATGAACAGCAACATGAGGACGGCGAACAAGACGACCTGCCAGTAGAGCTTGGGCAGGGCGAGCGAGACGGCATTGAGCCTTGCGTCGCGCGACTCCGCGATCGAGTCGAAGGAGCCCAGGATTTCGGCATAGATCGTCCTCTCGCGGGGGGACCGCGGTTCGATCTCGAAGATGCCGCGCGAGAGGCGCGCGAAGGCGAGGCGCACCTTGTCGCTGGCCTCGCCGCGCAGCATCACGGGCCATTCGTCGTCGACGATCGCCTTCGCATAGGCCATCAGGCTGCGCCGCAGCTCCGTGACCTGCTCGTCGCCATAACGATTGAGCAGCCGGTCAAGCCGGTTGATCTGCGATGCCTCGGTCGCCACCAGCGAGTCGGCCTTGCGGAAGTTGCTCTCCGCCTCGACCAGGGTGAAAGCCAGCACAAGGCTCGTCATGGTGAAGAGCGTGGCCTGCATGCGCAGCACGAAGTCGGTGTTCTCGTTGCTGGTCCGCAGGTAGGGCAGCCGGTGCACCAGAGACGGCAGGGCGAGGATCGCGCCGGCCATCAAAAGGGCGCCCATTGCCAGGACGAGGGTCTCGGGGAGCGAATACAGCCAGTCGATCATGGCCCTGTTCTAGCGAGGAGAGGCGTCAGTATCGAGTGGATGACGCCTGCCGAAATTGATCCTCGATCGGCCGTTCGACTAGGGTCGCATCGCCGCGGCCACGCTTGGTCGAGGCAACAGAAAGAAGAGAGTTTGCGATGATGCGTCCTTTGATGCGTGTTCTTTTTTCACAATATGCATTTGGCCTGATTTCCCTGCTGATCTGCATCCTCATGGTCATCACATTGACTTAAATCCCCAAGTTGTTGTGGCTGAAGCCTGACATCCACGAAGAGATGGAAATCGTCACTGGCATTGGCATCATCATGATCGGCTGGGGCGTCCTCCTAGAGGAATGCAAGACTCTGCGTGAGATCTTCGGTCTGCTGGGGACGCCGGACGAGGCTTGGCAGGAACTGATCAATCATAGGTGCCACAATTACGGCGTTGGCCAGCTCTCCATCGGCCTGATTGCCAAGATCTGCATCGAGCTGATCAAGATCCCCAACACCATCATCTACACCGGCGAAGTCGACGACTACCTCGTCGCCGACGGCCTCTTCTTCGTGGGCGTGGGCGCGCTCCTGCTCGTCCGTCACGTCCTTGTCATGTATTTCTTTCTGCCGCGGTCGGCCGTCGCGACGCGCTGACATCCCGCCGTCACGGATCGATCAGCACGCCCGGGTTCATCATCCCCTTCGGGTCTAGTTCGCGCTTGGCGCCCCGCAACGCCCGCGCGAACAGCTCGGGCCGTTGCTTGTCGTAGAACGGCCGATGGAAGCGGCCGACGGCGTGATGGTGCGTGGTCGTGCCGCCATGTTCCACCGTCGCGGCGGTGCAGGTCGAGAGGATCTCCATGAACTGCTGAAGCGCGTCCTTCTTCGGGTCGTACAGGCCGCCGAAGGTGAAGTAGAGGCAGGGTCCGTCGGGATAGACGTGCGTGAAGCGGCAGGTGACGGTGCCGTCGCGGCCCGTCACTGCCTTGATCGTGTCCTTGGCGATCTTCGTGATCTTCGTGTGGAAGTCGCGGGTGCGCTCCCAGGTCATCGAGGTCTCGAAGGTCGAGGAGAGGATGCCGCGCGCTACCGCATGCTCGCCATAGTGCGGCGCGCGGATGAACTTGTTGCGCCAGGCCCCGGCGGCGCCGGACCGATGGGCGTTCTCGTCGTCGTCGCTCTGGTCGGCGACGCCGCCATGGGCGGCGCAGATCTCCAGCGCGCGCTTCATCCAGGCGTCGAGCGGATGGTCGGGCGATTCGAAGGCCAGCACCAGCACGGCCTCCTCGTTGCTCCACGGGATGCCGGGCAGCGCCTCGCGCGCTTCGAGCAGGCGGCAGTTGGCGGGATAGAGCCCCGCCTGGGTGATGTCGCGCACCGCGTCGGCACCTGCATGGAAGTCGCGGAAGCGCACGCTGGCCGAGGCCCGAAAGGTCGGCTTCTTGCGCAGGCGCACCCAGGCTTCGGTGATGATGCCTAAAATGCCTTCGGAGCCGATGAACATCCGGTCCGGGCTGGGGCCGGCGCCGGAGCCCGGCAGGCGGCGCGTTTCCAGCGTGCCTTCGGGCGTCACGACCCGCGTGCTCTCCACGAAATCGTCGATGTGTGTGTAGAGCGTGGCGTAGTGGCCGCCCGAGCGCGTGGCAATCCAGCCGCCCAGGGTCGAGCAGCGATAGGCCTGCATGTAGTGGCGCATCGTGAACGGCGTGTCGCGCAGCGCGTCCTCGATCGCCGGTCCGTAGATGCCGCCCTGGATGCGCGCGGCCTGGCTCACCGCGTCGACCTCCAGCACCTTGTCCATGTGGCGCGTCGAGATGGTCACGACCTTGTCGAAAGCGGCCGAGGGTTCGATGCCCTTCACGACCGACGAGCCGCCGCCGTAGGGGATCGCCTTGGCGCCGATGCGGTCGCACCAGTCGAGGACCTTGACGATGTCCTCTTCGCTTTCCGGGAAAGCCACCGCGTCGGGCGGGTTGGGCACGGACCGCATGAACATGCGCAGCGTGTCGAAGCCGGCCTTGCCGTAGCTGTGCTCGAGCCGCGTCAGGTGATCGGTGCGCACCATCGCCTGCAGCGCCGCCGGCACCTCGACGCGGCTCTTGCGCAACACGATCTCGTCGGCCTTGGGCGGCGCTTTCACGTCGAAGCCGGAGAGGCCGTAGCGCTGGGCGATCTCGGCCTCCCAGGGCCTGATCTCGTCTTGGGTCAGGTCCTCGTCGGCGTAACCCCAGGCATAGAACTTCTTCTGCCGCCGCATGTTTCCTCCGATCATTTTTTCATTTTGTCGTCTTTTTGCTTTTTAGGCGGCGAAGGCGATCGGCTTCGTCGTCCCCTTGATCTGCGTGCGGTGCATGATGCGACGCGCCGATTTGTCGAACGGATCGCGGCGGTGCATGGTCGAGCGATTGTCCCACATCACGAGGTCGCCCAGCTTCCAGACATGCTGGTAGATGAAGCGCGGCTGGGTGACGTGCGCCCACAGCTCTTCCAGCACCGCGTCGGACTCCTCTTTCGTGTAGCCCTCGACGAAGGAATTGCGGCGGCGCCCGAGATAGAGCGTGGCGCGGCCGTTGACCGGGTGACGCAGGATCGCCGGGTGCCAGGCGCCCGGCGCAACCATCGGATCGTCGGTCGGCGTCACGCCCTTGCGCAAGTAGCCGCCGGAATTGTAGGTGCCGTCGTGCTTCACCCGGCGGCCTTCGATCTTGGCGCGCAAGGCAGCGGGCAGGGCATCGCAGGCCGCCTGCATGCTGGTGAACCAGGTGTTGCCGCCGGTCGGCGGGATTTCCAGCGAGTAGAGCATCGACGCGTCGGGCGGCACGTCGAGATAGCTCATGTCGGTGTGCCAGACCGCTTCGCCGTCGCCCAGCGCGCCGATCGGATCGCCCTTGGCGTCGAGCACGTTCGACACGACGTAGATGTCGGGGTAGCCCGGCGGGCTGATGCGGCCGCGCTCCTGGTTGGGCGGCGGATCGAGTTCGCCGAAGCGGCGGCTGAAGGCCAGCAGATGGTCGTCGCTGAGCTGCTGGCCGCGCAACAGGATCATCGAATGCGCGTACCAGGCGCGCTCGATCGCGGCGAACTGCTCGTCACTGAAGTTGCGAAGGTCGACGCCGAGAATCTCCGCTCCGACCGACTCGGTCACGGGCCGCACTGTCACGCTCATGTCATGGCCTCCGTCTCTCGCCTCGATGATCGGCCGGCCGCGAGTGTCGATCAAGCGCCGAGCGCCGGCACCAGCCACTTCAGCAGAGCCGCGGCGACGGCGGGCGAGAGCGGCCCGGCGAATCCCGGATCGAGCGGCCCGGTCACGGTTTTCAGGTTGTGGCTGACCTGCGGGATCACTACGGCCTCGCCGGACACGCCGCGCGTTCCCAGCGCGTCGATCAGCGGCTGGATGTCCTCCATCGGGACCACCTGCCGGTCGGCGCCGCCCTGCAGGAGAAGACAGGGCGTGCGGCTCTCGGCGAGCACCGCGGCCGGATCGAAGGACAGCAGGCTTTGCAGGAACGGGCCGGCATAGAGCGGGAACAGGAGTTGCAGCTCCGGCGGCAGGTTGGTGGGCACGCGCCCGGTTTCGAGGATGGCGGCGATGGCGCGATCGGTCGGCAGACGCAGCGACGGCGGCGCGTTGCGCGCGATCTGCGCGCGCAGGATCGCGTCGAGCCGGCGGCCCGGGGTGGCGGCCAGCACCAGCGCGTGCAGCTTCTTCGCAGCCAGTGACCGGCTCGCCGCGAGCGCCAGCAACCCGCCCTCGCTATGGCCCAGCAGCGCGGTGGCATAGGGCTTGATCTCGTCGTGGCGCAGCAGCTCGGCATGCGCGGCCTCGACGTCGCCCACGAAATTGTCCCAGGCGAAGAAGGCTTCCTGTGCCTCCAGCGAGCCGCGCGGCCGCGGCGTCGACTGGCCGATGCCGCGCTTGTCGTAGCGCAGCGAGGCGATGCCGTTGCGCGCCAGCAGCTCGGCGATGTCCTTCAGGAGGTCGATGCGCTCCGGCGCCAGAGGATTGTTGCCGTTGCGGTCGGTCGGCCCGCTGCCGGCGACCAGCACGATGCCCGGCACGTACTGGATCTCGCTGAACAGCGGCATCAGCAAGGTGCCGGCCAGGGTGACACCGTCGCCGCGGCCGGCGAAGCGCACGGGCCGCTCCTTGGTCTTGCCCCTGGCGTACCACCCGCTCTCGGTCGGCGACGTCTGCGCCCATGCGGTGGCCGGCGCGAGCGCGCCGGTGACCAGCAGGGCGCGACGCCGGATCAACCGGCCTTGTCCGGGCTGGGCATGCTGCCCATGGCATGGCTCATGGTGCGGCCGCCGAAGATGTGGACATGGAAGTGAAACACCAGCTGGCCGCCATTGGGTCCATGATTGGCCACGAGGCGATAGCCCTCGGGATCGAGGCCGAGATCGTGCGCGACCTTCGACACGGCGCGCCAGAAGCCGACGATCACCTCGGGCGGCGCCTTGGCGCCGAAGTCGGCCTGGCTGATGTATTCGCCCTTCGGGATCACCAGCACATGCACCGGCGCCAGCGGCGCGATATCGTGGAAGGCTAGCACGAATTCGTCTTCGTAGACTTTCTTGCACGGCAGTTCGTCGCGTAGGATGCGCGCGAAGACGTTGCTGCGATCGTAGGCGGACGTCATGGGGGCTGACATGAAGAGCTCCGGAAGTTGCTGCTGAACGACATGACAACAATACAGGGAAGGTTCGATCGATGGCGGAATTTGAAAAGCGTCTCGCCTGCGTGATCGCCGCCGACGGTTCCATCGCGCGGGGCTACATGATTGACAAGTGCGAGCTGGTGGGGGCCAACCAGTATGTCATCACCTGGAAGGTGCCATTGCAGAAGGAAGCGAAGACCAACTTTTCCTGCGTGATCGGCAGCACCGAACAGGAAGCGGTGGAACCCGGCTTCTGCACCGTCGGCCTGATGGCCGACCCGATGAAGATGAACGTCCATACCTACGATGTCGCCGGCAAGCCGGCGAAGCGGCCCTTTCACCTGGCCGTGTTCCGCGACT
>NZ_JAUSBN010000064.1 GCF_030651995.1 Reyranella sp. | reverse complement strand
ACTTCAGACCAGCGTGCCCAAGAGCTGCCCTTCTGGATCCATCGCTATAACTGGCATCGACCTCACGGCGGCATCAAGGGTAAAACACCCATCAGCAGACTCGCCCTCGCCGAGGACAACCTGTTGAGGCTCCACAGCTAGAGCGCCTTGAGGGCTTCCTGGACCTCGTCGACGTGCCCGGCGACCTTGACCTTGCGCCAGATCCTGCGGACCACGCCGTCCGCGTCGATCAGGAAGGTGGCACGGTCGATACCCATGTACTTGCGGCCGTAGAGGCTCTTCTCGATCCAGGTTTCGTACTTCTCGCAGACCTTGCCGTCCTCGTCGGACACGAGGGGGAAGTTGAGTTCGTACTTGGCCTTGAACTTGTCGTGGCGGGCGATGCTGTCCTTCGAGACGCCGACCACCTGGGCCTTCAGCTTCTTGAAGGCGGCCGCGCCATCGCGAAAACCGCAGGCCTCGGTCGTGCAGCCCGGCGTGTCGTCCTTGGGGTAGAAATAGAGAACCACGGGCTTGCCGCGCAGCTCCGACAGTTTGAGCTTGCCGCCGCCATCGGTCGCTGCAGTGAAATCCGGGGCCTTCTTGCCTTCGATGACGCTCATTTCCTGCTCCTCGCTTGCCAGCCAGCAGCCAGGGCCGGCGCCTCCACGATGCGTTCGTATATAGCACGCACGGTCTTCGATTCGGCCTCGATTCGGGCGCGCAGGTCGGCGAGATCGGCGGCGCCCTCGGTGGCGGCGATCAGGCGCTGCTGGCCTTCGGGCGCCCGGGTCTCGTCGAAGGTGGCCTCGTCGCCGTTGAGGGTGAGGCGCAACAGGCTCTGGACGTCCGAAAGCAGCGTACGCGTGGCGCTCAGCCTGTCGGTATCCGCGAGGTCGATCAGATTCGCTGCCGCCATGCGCCGCAGCATTTCGGCCGGATGAGGATCAAGGATTTCTGGGTGGTCACAGGCGTGGCGCAGCGCGAGGTACTGCGAAACGAAGTCGATGTCGAACAGGCCCCCCGGAAGGTGCTTGAAGTCCCAAAGGCTCTTGGGCGGCGCATGCTGGGCGATGCGGTCGCGCATGTCGGCGACATCGCGGACCAGCGTCTGCGGATCGCGTGTGCGGCAGAGGGTGTGTTTCACGATGTCGGTCAGGCGTTCGACCAGCGCCTGCGGGCCGTGGATCACGCGCATGCGCGTCAGCGCCATGTGCTCCCACGTCCACGACGACTGCGCATGATAGTTCTCGAAACCCTCGAGCGAGTTGGCGAGGGGGCCGGAGCGGCCGGACGGCCGCAGGCGCATGTCGACCTCGTAGAGCGCGCCCTCGTTGGTGTGCGCGGTCAGCGCCGTCACCATCTTCTGGCTGAGGCGCGTGTAGTACTGGATGGGCGACAGTGGCTTCGGCCCGTCGGAAGCCTCCATGCCGGCCGGAATGTCGTAGACGAAGATGAGGTCGAGATCGGAGGTCGCCGACATCTCGCGACTGCCGAGCTTGCCCAGCCCCAGCACTGCGAGGCGCTGACCCTGGAAACCGCCATGGGTCTCTGCGAAGCGCCGTTCAACGCGATCGCACAAGGCGGAGATGGTGGCCGCGGCGATGTCTGAATAGGCGAGCCCGGCCTGGGCGGGCGTGACGATACGCTTGAGCTGCTGGACGCCTACCTGGAAGCGGCGGTCGTTGGCCCAGCGGCGGGCCAGATCGAGGATATCCTGCTCGTGGTCGACCCGGGCGAGCGTCGCCGACAGGTCCGCCGTCATCTCCTCGACCGGTGGAAGCGGGCGATAGAAGTCGGGCGACAGCACCGAGTCGAGCAGCAAGGTGCGGCGTGCGAGGTGAGCCGCCAGGCCCGGCGCGCTGCCCATGATCGTGGCCAGCAACTCGAGGAGCGCGGGGTTGGCCTTGAACAGGGAGAAGAGCTGTACGCCCGCCGGCAGGTTGCCGAGGAACAGGTCGAAGTTCAGCAGCGCCTGGTCGGGGGCGGCCGTGCCTCCCAACTCCTTGAGCAGGCCGGGCATCAGTTCGGTGAGCAGTTCTCGGGCGCGCGCCGTCGCGGTCGAACGGTATCGGCCGTGGTGCCAGCGGCGAACGATGCCGGCGGCAGCCGAGGCATCGCGGAAGCCGAGCGACTTCAGGGTCTCCAGTGTGCCGGGATCATCGTCGGTGCCGGTGAAGACCAGATTGCCGCCCGGGCCGGCAAGGCTCGGTGCTTCCTCGAAGAGCTTGGCGTAGTGGCCCTCGACCAGGCGCAGGGTTCCCAGCAGGGCGGCCTGGAACGCCTCCGACGTGTCGTAGCCCAGAAAGGTCGCGACGGCGCCGACGCCCGCTTCGTCGGCGGGGATGGAGTGGGTCTGCCGGTCGTCGATCATCTGCAGGCGATGCTCGACGCGGCGCAGGAAGCCGTAGGCCTCGATCAGCTCGTCCGCCGCCTTGGCCGTGATGTGACCGGCGGCCGCGAGCGCGCGCAGGGCGGGGCAGGTGGCGCGCAGCCTGAGCGTTGGGTTGCGGCCGCCGAAAATCAGCTGCTGGGTCTGGGCGAAGAATTCGATCTCGCGAATACCGCCGCGGCCGAGCTTCACATTGTGGCCCAGGACCTTCACTGTGCCGCCGCCACGGTGGGCATCGATCTGCCGCTTGATCGAATGGATGTCGTGGATCGCCGCAAAATCGAGATGCTTGCGCCAGATATAGGGCGTCATGTCGGCGAGGAAGGCCGCTCCCACGGCTTCGTTGCCGGCCACCGGATGCGCCTTGATCATGGCGGCGCGTTCCCAATTCTGGCCGACGCTCTCGTAGTAGAGTTCGGCCGCCTGAACCGACATGGCGAGCGGGGTGGAGCCCGGATCGGGGCGGAGCCGCAGATCGGTGCGGAAGATGTAGCCGTCGGCCGACGTCTCCGACATGAGCTGGACCAGCAAGCGTGCCGCGCGCACGAAATGGCGCGACAATTGGTCGTTGCCGGCCAGTGCCGGGGCATCGCGGTCGTAGAAGAGGATCAGGTCGATGTCGCTCGAATAATTGAGTTCGCCGGCGCCCAGCTTTCCCATGCCCAGGACCGTGAAGGCCGCGGCGTCGGGCGTTCCGCCGAGCGCGAGCTGTCCGTCGCGCTCGAGCTGGAGGAGGATCGAGTCGGTGAGGGCGCACAGGCAACCCGAGGCGAAGTCGCTGAGCTGGCCGGTGATGCGGTCGAGCGGCCAGGCCCCGGCGATGTCGGCGACGGCGACGGCGAGCGCCACGCGGCGCTTCAGGCGCCGGAGCCGCGAGGCAATCTCGGCCGGCATGGCGCCCGTCGAGGCTTCGCCTTGCACGGCGGCCAGTTCGGCTGTCAGGGCGGCGGCCGCGGCGTCCGGACCATGACGCCATAGATCGGTCATAAAACCCGGGCTCTGTAGGGCGGTTTCCGTCAGGTAGGGACTGTTGCCGAACAGCGCGTCGAGCAGCGCGATGGCCGCGGGATCGTCAGGCCGCGCGGCGCGCTCATCCCAGCGTGCCCACGCCACGGCTTGCCGCTCCGGGTCGTGCGGACTTGGCAGGCGGGCGGTCGAAATCCAAGACATTCAATGTGTCGACGGGTAAATTCTCATGTGCAGCGGCACGCTTGCCCAAGCGCGCCGCCATCGTCAAGGAACGGAAGAGTCGAGTTTGGTCAAGCGGACCTACCGGGTAGTTCTTCGCATTGCGGTCGGTCTGGTGCTTGCCACGACCGCTCTGGTGGTCGTCGCGGCACTGCGGCTGATGTCAGGCCCCGTCGACCTCGACTTCATGAAGCCGCGCATCGCCCGGTTGATCGACGCACCGGGCAATGACATCCATCCGGACTTCGACCGGATCTTCTTCGAGTGGAGCGGGATAAGCCGGCCGATCAAGCTGGCGTTCACGGGACTTCGATTCACCAACGGGCAGAATCAGGTCATCGCCACCGCACCCGAGGCGGCTCTGACGTTCGAGCCGCGGTCCGTGGTCCAGGGCATGCTCCTGCCGACTTCGATCGCGATCATCCGGCCCGTGATCGAGGCCGATGTCGCCCGCGAGGGCGGAGCCTTCCAGCGAATCTTCACGTCGCCGAAAGGTGGCGCGCAGGGAGAGGCGATATCGATCCTGGTCGACCAGCTGCTGGCGGAGCCCAACTACAAGTCGCTGATCGGGCAGCTCGATTCGGTGGTGGTCGAACGGGCAGACGTCACGATCCGGGATCTGAAGACGGGGCTGAGCTGGAATGCGCCGGAGGCCAGCGCCGAGCTGCGGCGCGACGCCGCCGGCGTGTCCATCACGGCCAATGCCCGGTTCGCCGGCCATGGCGACCCGGTCGACCTCTCGCTGTCCGGGGTCTACACGCGCGATCGCAGCCGGATTTCGCTCGAGGCCAAGGTCTCGGGATTCAAGCCCTGGATCTTCGCCGATCTTTCTTCCGACCTGGCGATTCTGCGTGGTGTCGACCTTGCCCTGTCGGGACGCCTGCAGATCGAGGGAACGGGCAAGGGCGAGGTCAAGACGGTGGCCGTCGAGATCAACGGCGCCAATGGCAGCGTGACCCTGCCGGGTATCCTGCCGGTGGCGCATCAGGTTCGCTCGATGGATGCGCGGTTCAGCATCGACAATGTGGCACACACTTCGAAGATCGAGCGCGTCGACTTCGATTTCGGTGCGGCGAGGGTGGTCGTCACCGGCGCCGGCCACCGCATCTCCGAAACCCGCCACTTCGCGGGCCGTGCCGAGATTCGGCGGATTCCGGTCGACAAGCTGGCTGACTACTGGCCGCTTGAGTTCGCCGAAGGCGGCCGCCGGTGGGCGATCACCAACGTCACGGCCGGGACCATCGACGTCGCCGCCGAGTTCGCGGCGAGCGCGCCCGTCGACCACATCGCCGACATCAAGATGGAGCGCATGGCGGCCTTTCTCGACTATGGCGGCCTGACTGTCCGGTACATGCCGCACATGCCCGAGATGCAGGATGTCTCCGGGAAGGCCCGCTACGAGAACGGGAATCTGCACTTCGACATTGCGCGCGGCGGCGCGGTCAACCTCAAGGTGACCGACGGCACGATCGACCTTACGGGGCTCGACAAGCCGGCGCCTCAGATGGCGGCGATCCGCCTGCCGATCACCGGCTCGGCGCAGGACATCATGCGCTTCCTCGCGCGGCCGCGGCTTGGCCTGCCCAAGGAAACACTCTACGACCATCGCCGTCTTGGCGGCCAGGTGGCGGTCGGTGTTTCGCTGAGCTTCCCGCTGATCGACGCGCTGACCGTCGCCGAGATCGACGTCGCGGCCGACGCGCACCTCACTGCCTTCTCGCTGAAGGACGTATTGGGAGACGTCGATCTCACTGATGCGACGGCGCGTGTAAAGTACGGCAATTCGGAGCTGAGTGTCGTGGGGCAGGGTAAACTCGACGGCAGTGTCGTCGACGTCACCTGGCGCGAGATGTTCGCGGCGAAAGCTCCGTTCCGCCGGCGCTATGACGTGAAGGGGACGGTCCCAGCAGGCCTCGTCGAGAAGGCCGGATTCCCCTCGATCGAACCCTACGTCGTCGGCCCGATCGGCACGACCCTGCATTATCAGGTCGCGACCAACGGGACCGGCGAGGTCGGCGGCCGCTTCGACATGAAGGCCGCGAAATTGGACGTGATCCCGCTGGCCTGGAGCAAGGAGGCGGGCACCGAGGCGCTCGCGACCATGACCCTCAAACTCGCTGCCGGCGGGAAGATCACGACGGCCGACTTCGATGGACGCGGCGGCGGACTGCAGGCCAAGGGGCAGGTACGATTCGGCGGCGACAGCAGCGTGCAGCAGATCAGCCTGCAGCAGGTCAAGATCGGCCAGACCGACATTGCCGTCGACTGGCGGCGCAACCCGGGCGGCGTCGACATTGCGATCAAGGGGCAGGCGCTGGAGCTGCAGCGTGTGCATGACATGCTGCGCAATCGCAACCAGGTCGCTGCCCGTGAGCCGAAAGGCGCGGCCTCGGTTTCGCGGACCAGCACCAAGGCTCAAATTCAGCTGCAGAACGTCATCGTGAAGCGTGGGTCTCTGGGCTATCTCAACGGTCGCCTCGAACTCGTTGGCGACAGGGTGGCCTCGGCCGACCTCACGATGGGCGGCGGCAAGGGAACGACACTTCGGGTAACACCGGCCGCCCAGGGCCGCACGCTGTTCTTCTACGTCGCCGACTTCGGCCAGCTGCTCACCGAAGCCGGCTGGATCGATGGGCTGGTCGGCGGCCATCTGCACATCGAAGGGAAGTTCAACGACACCTGGGCGGATCCGCCGCTCGAGGGCACGCTCAAGATGGGGCCCTTTCGACTCCAGAGGATGACGCCCCGCCGCGACATCGGCACGCTCAATTCGGCGATCGACGGATTGAACAGTGCGGGCAACGCGCTGCAGCAGTTCGACAGCCTGAGCGCCAACCTGACCAAGGCGGGGGACGTCATACAGATCCGCAACGGCCGTACCAGCGGCCAGTCGATCGGGCTGACGACGCAGGGCGTCATCGACCTCGGCAAAGACACCGTCCGGCTGAACGGCATCGTCGTGCCGGCCTTCGCGCTGAACAATCTCCTGTCCAACGTACCGCTGCTTGGGCCGCTCCTGACCGGTGGCAAGGACGGCGGCATGTTCGCCGTCTCCTACCAGCTTCATGGGCCGTTCGACGACCTGAAGGCCGACGTCAACATGATGTCGGCGATGGCGCCGGGGGCTCTTCGCGATGTCTTCAGTTCGCCATCCACCACCGGCAGGGAGGCGCCGGGTCAGCCCATCGGGTCCCCGGAGATGCAGCGCGCGCCCTGAGCGTCGCTAGATGGCGCGCACCAGGACGTGGCGCTTGCGCCCGGCCGAAAGCTTCAACGTCCCGTCGGCATCGAGATCGCCTTCACCCACCGTCGCCATGTCATTGGCGATCGGCTTGTCGTTCAGGCGACCGCCGCCGCCCTTGATGAGCTTGCGGGCCTCGTTCCTGCTTTCGGCAAGTCCGGCCTCGTGCATCAGCTCGAACGCAGCGATGCCGGCCTTCAGCTTGGCGCGGGGTAACTCGACCGTCGGCAAGGTATCCGCCTTGGCCCCTTCCTCGAAAGTGCGCCTCGCCGTCTCGGCCGCACTCTCGGCGGCCTGCCCGCCATGGGCGAGGGTGGTGACTTCCGTGGCCAGGATCTTCTTGGCCTCGTTGATCTCCTGGCCCTGCAGCGCTTCGAGTCGCGCCACCTCCGACAGCGGCAGGTCGGTGAAGAGCTTCAGGAAGCGGCCGACATCGGCATCCTCGGTGTTGCGCCAGTACTGCCAGAAATCATAGGGCGAGAGGCGTTCCGGATTGAGCCACACCGCGCCGGCGGCCGTCTTGCCCATCTTGGCCCCCGAGGCGGTGGCGAGCAGAGGCGAGGTCAGGGCGAAGAGTTCGGCCCCCTGCATGCGGCGGCCAAGATCGGCGCCCATGACGATGTTGCCCCACTGGTCCGAGCCGCCCATCTGGACGATGCAGTTGTGCCGCTTGTTCAGCTCCACGAAATCGTAGGACTGCAGGATCATGTAGTTGAATTCGAGGAACGACAGCGGCTGGTCGCGCTCGAGCCGCAGCTTCACCGAGTCCATGGTGAGCATGCGGTTGACCGAGAAGTGCCGGCCCACGTCGCGCAGCAGCGGGATGTAGAGCAGGCCATCGAGCCAGTCGGCGTTGTTGGCCATCACCGCGTCGGTCGCGCCCTCGCCGAAGGCAAGGTAGTTGGCGAAGCTCTTCCTGATGCTCGCCATGTTGGCGTCGATCTGCGCCGGCGTGAGCAGCTGGCGCGTCTCGTCGCGGCCCGAGGGATCGCCGACCTTGGTGGTGCCGCCACCCATCAAGGCGATCGGCTTGTGGCCGCACTTCTGCCACCAGCGCAGCAGCATGATCTGCAGCAAATGGCCGACATGCAGCGAATCGGCGGTGCAGTCGAAGCCGATATAGGCCGTGCGGACGCCGCTCGACAGCAGCTCGTCGAGGCGTGCGGTATCGCTGCACTGATGCACCATGCCGCGCTCGTGCACGATGCGCATGAAATCCGACTTGAAACCCGACATCTTCCGCTCGGTCCGTTGCTTGGCTGATTGTCCCTGAAGGCGGCGGGGGTGTAACACATTCCCCCAATGGCTTCATCTTTCCTGCGGGCCCTTGGCCTGATGAGCGGCACCTCTGTCGACGGTGTCGACGTGGCGCTGATCGAGACCGACGGCGAGCGCGTGGCTGCGTTCGGGCCGGCCCTGACGGTGCCCTATCCGGACGAGGCCCGTCGCGTCATCCGTGCGGCGTTCGGCGCCACGGTGGAGACGGAGGCGACGCGAGCGGCCGAGCAGGTCGTCACCCGAATGCACGTGGCCGCCGTGCGGGCGTGGGCCGCGAAGACGGGCATCGCGGCCGATACGCTCGACCTCGTGGGCTTCCATGGCCAGACCATCACGCACCAGCCCGACCGCGGCTTCACCTGGCAGATCGGCGACGGCGCCGCGCTCGCGCAGGCACTGGGCGTGCGGGTCGTCAACGACCTGCGCCGCGACGACGTGGCGGCGGGCGGGCAGGGGGCGCCGCTGGTGCCCGTCTATCACGCCGCTCTCGCGGCCGACCTGACGCGACCGCTTGCCGTCGTGAACATCGGCGGCGTAGGCAATGTGACCTGGATCGGCGCCGACGGGGCGCTGCTGGCCTTCGACACGGGCCCGGGCAACGGACCGATCGACGACTGGTGCGCGCGCCGGGCCGGGCAACGTTACGACAAGGACGGTGCGCTGGCAGCCGCGGGCGAGGTCGATCGTGGAAGGTTGGACCGCTTCGCCGAGCATCGCTTCTTCGCGAGGGTGCCGCCCAAGTCGCTCGATCGCGGCGACTTCAACGACGCCTGGGCCGAGGGCCTCAGCGTCGTCGACGGGGCGGCCACGCTGACGCGAGGCACGGCCCGCGCCATCGCGCTTGCGGCGAAGCATTTTCCGGCGCCGGTGTCGCAATGGGTGATCAGCGGAGGCGGCGCGCGCAATCCGACGCTGCTGCGGGCCATCGCCGAGGAAACGCGGGGCAAGGTGATGACGGCGGAGGATCTCGGATGGGACGGCGATGCGCTCGAAGCGCAGGCTTTCGCCTTTCTCGCGGTCCGTTCCCTGCGTGGGCTGCCGCTGACGTTTCCTGGGACCACCGGTGCGCCGCGTCCTATGACGGGCGGCCGGCTCAACGTCCCCTGATCAAGGAGCCCTGATCAGGGTTCCTTGTTGCTGGTCGCGCGACCCGGCGGATTGAGCAGGCTCTTGGCGACGTACTTGTCGACATCGACCGCGAGCTTGTCGAGCGAGTCGTGGAAGAAGTGGTTGGCGCCCTTGATGGTTCGGGACTCGACCGTGATGCCCTTCTGTAGCGACAGGCGCGCCACCAGCTTCTGGATGTCGGCCTGCGGCACGACCTCGTCCTTCTCCGCGCCGACGATCAGGCCGGAGGACGGGCAGGGAGCGAGGAAGGCGAAGTCGTAGGAATTGGCCGGCGGCGCCACCGAGACGAAGCAGTCGATCTCGGGCCGGCGCATCAGCAGCTGCATGCCGATCCAGGCGCCGAACGAGTAGCCGGCGATCCAGCACGACTTGGCGTCGGCGTTCATGCCCTGCAGCCAGTCGAGCGCCGCGGCGGCATCGGACAGTTCGCCCATGCCGTTGTCGAAGCGTCCCTGGCTGCGGCCGACGCCGCGCGTGTTGAACCGCAGCACAGAGAAGCCGCGATTCACGAAAACATGGAACAGCGAGAAGACGACCTTGTGGTTCATCGTCCCGCCATACTGTGGGTGCGGATGAAGGATCAGCGCGATCGGCGCGCGCTCTTCCTTGCTCTGGTGATAGCGACCCTCGAGGCGACCTTCGGGGCCGGTGAACATCACGTCAGGCATCGAGACTCCGGTTCTTCACCCTGATCGACCCTTTGGTCGTAACCGATCTGGCGGTTGTTTGCGGGGATTTTCGATACTTGACCAAACTGCTCGGATTAATTAAATCCGAGTGACGCAGTTGGTTTTTGCCTAGAACCCCTGTCTGGGGCGCTGGCATATCGTAGCAACGCCTTGGTTTTCAAGAACTTTAGGCGTTTCCATAGCGAGGACCGGCCGATTCCGGTCGTGAGGAGGATGCTGTGAAGCTCAGCACCAAGGGACGTTACGCCGTCATGGCGATGGTCGATCTGGCGCGCCACGCTCAGGTTAAGCCGGTTTCCCTGTCGGATATTGCCACCCGTCAGGAAATCTCCCTGTCATACTTGGAACAGCTTTTCGCGCGGCTGCGGCGGGCAGGCCTCGTGAAGAGCGTACGCGGTCCCGGCGGCGGTTATCGCCTGGCCAGGGGGTCGGCGGACACCAGGGTGTCGGAGATCATCCTGGCGGTCGACGAACCGATCAGCGCCACGCGCTGCACCGAGATGGGCGCGACCGGCTGCCGGGCCGACCGCAGCAAGTGCCTGACGCATGACCTGTGGGAAGAGCTGGGCAACCAGATTCATCTGTTCCTGAGCTCTGTGACCCTGCTCGACGTGCTGGAGCGCAAGCTCGCGCCCCGCTTCCTCGAGGCGCCAGCTGCGGCGAACGCGGCGGCGAACACCGAATCCTCGATGGCCGCGGCCAGCTAGTCCGGGACGTCCGATGTCGGCTGCCGCTTACCTGGATCACAACGCCACCAGCCCGCTGAGGCCGGTGGCGTTCGATGCCATGGTCGAAGCGCTGCGGGAAGGCGGCAATCCGTCGTCTGTCCACGGCGTGGGGCGCAGGGCACGGGCGATTGTCGACAGGGCGCGCCGCGAAGTCGCTGCCCTGGTGGGTACGCTGCCGGCCGAGACGATCTTCACGTCGGGCGGCACCGAGGCCAACAATCTGGCGCTGTCCGGTGCGGGGCGGCGGCGGGTGCTGGTATCGGCCATCGAACATGACAGCGTGCGCCGTGCGGCGCCGCAGGCGGAAATCCTTCCGGTCGATGGCGACGGTGTTCTCGATCTTGCGGCCTTGGAGCAGGCGCTCGCGGCGTCGGCCGAGCCGGCCCTGGTGTCTGTGATGCTGGCCAACAACGAGACCGGCGTTGTCCAGCCCATCGCCGACGTCGTGCGCTTGGCGCGGGCCGCCGGCGCGCTGGTCCATTGCGATGGCGTCCAGGGGGCGGGGAAGGTGCCGGTCGACCTCCATGGTCTCGGCGTCGACTATCTGAGCCTTTCGGCCCACAAGCTGGGCGGCCCCACGGGTGTGGGCGCGCTGGTGATCCGCAGCGGCGCGCCGCTGCGGCCGGATCTTCGGGGCGGAGGGCAGGAATCCAATCGCCGTGCCGGCACCGAGAATGTCCCGGGCATCGCCGGCTTCGGCGCCGCGGCCGCACAGGCGGCTGATGGTCTTGATGTCACCGCGCTCCGCGACCGGCTCGAATTAGCCCTTGTCCAGATTGCGGCCGGCGCCAAGGTTTTCGGTGTAAAGGCACCCAGGATTGCCAACACGACGTGCATTTCGATGCCGGGCGTACCCGCCGAAACGCAGGTCATGGCGTACGATCTTGCTGGTGTCTGCATCAGCGCGGGGGCGGCCTGTTCGTCGGGGAAGGTGCAGCGGTCGCCGGTTCTGGAGGCTATGGGCGTGCCTGCGGCGGAAGCCGGCTGCGCGATCCGGATCAGCCTAGGCTGGAATAGCACATCCGCCGACATCGAGCGCTTGATCACGGCATGGCAGAACCTATATACCCGAGTAAGACAGTCGGATATATCCCACACCGATTCTAGGGCCAGGGCAGCGTAGGAGTAACGAGGGGTTAGCATGACAGCCATTACCCAAATCCGGCGCAACGACCAGCCGATCTACCTCGACTATCAGGCCACGACGCCGATGGATCCGAGGGTGCTCGAGGCGATGATGCCCTACTTCACCCACAAGTTTGGCAATTCGGGCTCGCGCAGCCATGCCTATGGCTGGGAAGCCGAGGAGGGCACCGAGAAGGCGCGCGCCCAGGTCGCGAAGCTGATCGGTGCCGACGAAAAGGAAGTGATCTTCACTTCCGGCGCGACCGAGTCGAACAACCTCGCGATCCGCGGCGTGGCCGAGTTCTACAAGGACCGCAAGAACCACATCATCACCACCGTCACCGAGCACAAGTGCGTCCTCGATACCTGCCGCCATCTCGAGCAGCAGGGTTTCGAGGTGACCTATCTGCCGGTCCGCCAGGACGGGCTGCTCGATCTCGACGTGCTGCGCGCGGCGATCACCGACAAGACGGTGCTCGTCTCGGTGATGGCAGTGAACAACGAGATCGGCGTCATTCAGCCACTGGCCGAGATCGGCAGGATCTGCCGCGAGAGGAAGGTGTTCTTCCATACCGACGCCGCCCAGGCTGCCGGCAAGATTCCGCTCGACGTCGAGGCGCTCAACATCGACCTGATGAGCATCTCGGGCCACAAGATCTATGGTCCCAAGGGCATCGGTGCGCTCTACGTCCGCCGCAAGCCGAGGGTGCGCCTGGTGCCGATGATCGTCGGCGGCGGCCAGGAGCGCGGCTTCCGGTCGGGTACCTTGCCGACGCCGCTCTGCGTCGGTCTGGGCGAGGCGGCCGAGATCTGCATGAAGGAGATGGACGACGAGGCCAAGCGGCTGAAGAAGCTTCAGGAGCGCATGTTGAACGGGCTGCGCGCCAAGCTCACGGACATCGTCGTCAACGGCGATCTGGAACACCGCATTCCGGGCAACCTCAACATCAGCTTCGCGTATGTGGAAGGCGAGTCGCTGATGATGGGCATCAAGAATCTGGCCGTGTCCTCCGGCTCGGCCTGCACGTCCGCCTCGCTCGAGCCCAGCTACGTGCTGCGCGCGCTCGGCGTGGAGGAGGAGATGGCCCACACTTCGTTGCGCATCGGCCTCGGCCGCTTCACGACGGAGCATGAGGTCGATACGGCGGTCGACGAGCTGGTGCGACACGTCAACAAGCTGCGCGAGATGAGCCCGCTCTGGGAGATGGCCCAGGAAGGCATCGACATCAAGTCCATCGAGTGGGCCGCCCACTGACGTATCGGGCGCCGCTCGACAATTGAGGAGAGAGTCATGGCTTACAGCGAGAAGCTGATCGATCACTACGAGAACCCGCGCAACATCGGCTCGTTCGACAAGACGGCCGAGGATGTCGGTACCGGTCTGGTCGGCGCGCCGGCCTGCGGCGACGTGATGAAGCTGCAGATCAAGGTCGGCGCCGACGGGCTTATCGAGGACGCCAAGTTCAAGACCTTCGGTTGCGGCTCGGCCATTGCCTCCAGCTCGCTCGTCACCGAGTGGGTGAAGGGCAAGACGATCGACGAGGCCGAGACGATCAAGAATACCGACATCGCGCGCCACCTGGCGCTGCCGCCGGTGAAGATCCACTGTTCGGTCCTCGCCGAGGACGCGATCAAGGCGGCGATCGCCGACTATCGCTCAAAGGCCACCAAGAAGGCCGAGTAGCTCATTTTCGGAGCCAATCGTATGACCACGACCACCGAAACCGCCAAGCCGGCAGCGCCTGCGACGCCGCGGCCGCGCCGTCCCCGTCCCAAGCTGATGAGTGTGACGCCGCTTGCTGCCGAGCGCGTGAAGGCGCTGATCGACGGTCGTGGCAAGCCGACGGCGGGCGTCCGCATCGGCGTGCGCACCAAGGGTTGCTCGGGCCTCAGCTATACGCTGGAGTTCGCCGACAAGCAGGAGCCGATGGACGAGGTCATCGAGGCCGAGGGCATCAAGCTCCTGGTGGATCCCAAGGCTTCGCTCTTCCTGATCGGCACCGAGATGGACTACGAGGAGGAGAAGCTCAAGTCGGGCTTCGTATTCCGGAACCCGAACGAGAAGGGCCGCTGCGGCTGCGGCGAATCCTTCCACGTCTGAAGCCAGGTCATGGATCATTTCGCGCGGCTGGGCCTGCCGGCGGCGCTCGACCTCGACGCGGCCGCGTTGGACAGGGCCTATTTCGCCCTCCAGCGGCAGTGGCATCCGGACCGCTTCGTGGCCAAGCCACCCGAGGATCGGGTGCGGGCGTCCGCCGAGGCCGCCTCGGTCAATGAAGCCTATCGCACGCTGAAGGACCCGCTGAGCCGCGCCTTCTACATGGCCGGGATGGCGGGTGTGGACCTGCCGGGCGACGGCAAGACGATCGACGACCCGGATCTGCTGATGGAAGCCATGGAAGCGCGCGAGGCGCTGCATGATGCCGACACGCCGGAAGCGGTCGACAAGCTGGCTGTCGAAGCGCGCCAGGACGTGCACAAGGCGCTGGCGGAGCTTGCGAGTTTGTTCTTGGCAAACGACAGGGCCGCCATCAGAAAGACGCTCCTTCGCCTGCGCTACCTCGACAAGTTCGCCGAGGAAGCGCGGGCTCGACGCATGAATATCGATCGGTCGAACGCATGACCTTGCTGGAGATCCACGAACCGGGCGAAACGCCCTTGCCGCATGCCGGCGAGGGCTCGCTGGCGGTCGGCATCGATCTCGGCACGACGAATTCGGTGGTCGCGATCGCGCGCGACGGAACGCCGGCGGCGCTGCACGACGAGACGGGCAGGGCGCTCGTGCCGTCGGTCGTGGCCTATCCCGAAGCGGGTGGCGTGCTGGTCGGCGACCAGGCGCGCGCCCTGGTGAGCAGTGAACCGCGCAACGTGGTGGCTTCGATCAAGCGCCTGATGGGGAGGGGAGCCGCTGACCTTCACGCCGTGGCGGGCGTGTTGCCCTACGAGGTCGAGCCGGGCACCGGACAGACCGACATGGTCAAGCTTCGCATCGGCGGAAGGGCGCGTTCGCCGGTCGAGATTTCGGCCGAGATTCTGAAGGCGTTGCGCGCCCGCGCCGAGGCCGCGCTGGAAAAGCCGGTCGAGCGCGCCGTCATCACCGTGCCCGCCTATTTCGACGATGCCGCGCGCACCGCGACCCGCGATGCCGCGCGCGTGGCCGGCCTCGAAGTGCTGCGGCTGGTCAACGAGCCGACGGCGGCCGCGCTGGCCTATGGCCTCGACAAGGGCTCCGAGGGACTCTACGCGGTCTACGATCTGGGGGGCGGCACTTTCGACTTCTCGCTGCTGCGGCTCGAGAAGGGCGTGTTCCAGGTGCTGGCCACCGGCGGCGATACGGCGCTGGGCGGTGACGACTTCGATCGCGCGATTGCCGAGCGCCTGCTGGAGGAACGCAAGGGTGATGGGCTTGCGGACGAGGTCGATGAGACGGCGGTGAAGGCGGCGCTCGCGCTTTCCCGGCACATGAAGGAACAACTTTCCGACCGCGACCAGACCTCGGGGCGTCTCGAGATCGCCGGCGTCCCGTCCTTCCACACGCTGACGCGCGAAGAGTTCGACGCGATGGTCGACAGCCACGTGGCGCGCACGCTCGAGATCTCCCGCAACGTGCTGGCCGATGCCGGTATGGGAGCGGCGGACGTCGAGGGAGTGGTGCTGGTGGGCGGCTCGACGCGCGTGCCGCTGGTGCGCACGAAGGTCGCCGGGATGATCGGCAAGCCGCCGCTGACCGACATCGATCCCGACGAGGTCGTGGCGCTGGGCGCCGCGTTGCAGGCCGAGGCCTTGACCGGCGGTGGCGACACGCTGCTGCTCGATGTGACGCCGCTGTCGCTCGGCCTCGAGACGATGGGCGGCATCGTCGAGAAGATCGTGCCTCGCAACACGCCGATTCCCGCTCAACTCGCCCAGGATTTCACGACCTACCAGGACGGCCAGAGCGCCATGTCGATCCATGTGGTCCAGGGCGAGCGCGAGATGGTCGCCGACTGCCGCAGCCTCGCACGCTTCGAGCTTCTGGGGATCCCGCCGATGACTGCCGGCGCGGCGCGCATCCGCGTGAGCTTCGCCGTCGATGCCGACGGGCTGCTCACGGTTGCGGCCGAGGAGCGGACGACCGGCGTGGCGCAGAGGGTCGAGGTGAAGCCGTCCTACGGGCTTAGCCACGAGGACATGGCCGACATGCTCTACGACAGCATGGACAACGCCGAGGCCGACATGAACCTGCGCCTCCTGACCGAGGCGAGGGTCGAGGCGAGGCGTGGCATTCTGGCGCTGGAGGCAGCCCTCGCGAAGGATGGCAAACTGCTGTCGGGCGAGGAGCGCGCGGCGATCGATGCGACGCGGGCGCGGCTGGAAACGGCGATGGAAGGCGAGAGTCGGGACGAGATCAACGCGGCGGCCGAGGCACTCGAGACGCTGTCCAAGCCCTTCGCGGAGCGGCGCATGGACCGCGGCATCCGCGAGGCGCTGTCGGGCATGTCGATGGGCGACCTGGAAAGCCGGGTCGGCGAGTAGCGGAGCAAGAGAGCGAGAGATGCCGAAGATGACGTTTGTCCTGCGGGACGGGACGCGCAAGGAAGTCGATGCACCGCTGGGCCTTTCGGTGCTCGAGATCGCGCATCGCAATCACATCGAGATCGAGGGCGCGTGCGAAGGCTCGCTCGCCTGTTCGACCTGCCATGTGGTGGTCGAGAACGTCTGGTTCGAGAAGCTCGCGCCCGCCAGCGACGACGAGGAAGACATGCTCGACCTTGCGTTCGGTCTCACGCACACGTCGCGACTGGGATGCCAGATCCGTATGAGCGAGGCTCTCGACGGGCTGGTGGTCAAGCTGCCGGCGGCGACCCGCAACATGATGGTCGACAAGTAGGAGAGGCCGATGGCCCGCAAGCTGCGCTGGACCGACGTGCAGGACATCGCGATCGAGCTCGAGGAGCGCCATCCCGACGTCGACAACGTCAACCTGCGCTTCACCGACCTGCATCGCTGGGTGATGGAGCTGCCGGATTTCGAGGACGATGCCACGCGCTCGAACGAGAAGATCCTCGAGGCGATCCAGGCCGCCTGGATCGACGAACGCGACTAGCGCCGGCGCTTGCCGGACGCCGCAATTTGGCCGGAAACATGGGCGACACATAATGCTCCGGGAGGGGTCCCCATGATCGCGACGAGAGTGCGTCCTCTGCTGCTGCCGCTGGTGCTGGCAGCGGGACTCGGCGCTTGTGCGTCCAATGCCGTGCAGCCCGGCATCGTGAGTTCGAGTGCGCCGGTTTATGGCAGTCCGTCGAACGTCCCTCCGCCCGGAGCGGCGACTCAGGTCGCCTACAGCACGCCGGTCGGTGGCCCCGGCCGCGTCGTCTCCATTCGCGAAGTCGGCCTAGCCGGTGGTGGCGGCTCCGGTGGTGGCAATGGCGCGCTGATGGGCGGTCTCATCGGCGGCAGTATCGGTGCTACGATCGGTGCAATTACCAGTCAGACGGCGGGGGGCGGCGTCGTGGGCCTCCTTCTCGGCGCCGTCGGTGGCGCGATCGCGGGCACCATTGCCGACGGTCAGCGCAGCGGGGGACCCGGCATCGAGGTCACCGTCCAGCGTGACGATGGGCAGAGCGTGACGGTGGCGCAGCGCGACGACGGGGACGTTCAGCTCGGTGACCGCGTACAGATCGTTCAGGATGGTCGCGGCGCTGCGCGCGTCGTGCGCGATACGTCGCGCAAACTGGATTGAACCCATTACCTTCGTTTAGATCGAATAGTGCGAAAGGTGTCCCTTCAGATGTTCCGCAATTGGCGCGTCGGCCTCGTGGTTCCAGCCATCCTTGCAACGGGATTGAGCGCCTGTAATGGCAGCAGCGGTGCCGTCCAGCCCGGCGTGGTCAACACGTCCGCGCAGGGCGCGAGCTATCGCGGCGAACAGGGACGGGTGATCTCCATTCGCGAAGTGCAGGTTCGCGGAGGCAGAGGCTCGGGCGTGAGCGACGGCACGCTGATCGGCGGCGGCCTGGGCGCCGTCGGTGGGGCCGTGGCCGGTGGCGCGATTACCAACTCGGCGGGGGGCGCCGTGGTCGGCGGTCTGCTGGGCGCCGTAGCGGGCGGCATTGCCGGGACGGCGGTCGATCAGAATGCACCTCGGCGCGGCATCGAGGTCACCGTCCAGCGCGACGATGGGCAGCGCGTGACGGTGGCGCAGCCCGACGATGGCCAGATCCAGATGGGCGACCGTGTCGCCATCGTCTACGACCGCAACGGCGTCGCCAAGGTCGTGCGCGACAGCGGCTACCGTCGCGACTAGCCGCGGCTGGCGGCGGCCGGGAGCGACGCCTATATAGGCCCCGCCATGTCCCGCTCGTCCGTCCTGAATTCCCTCGGCATCGACAAGGCGCCCGCGGACACCCGCGTGGTGGTCGCCATGTCGGGTGGCGTCGATTCGTCGGTGACGGCCGCGCTCCTCAAGGAGCAGGGCTATGACGTGGTAGGCGTTACGCTCCAGCTCTACGACCACGGCGTTGCGGTGGGGAAAACAGGGGCCTGCTGCGCCGGCCAGGACATCCAGGACGCGCGCCAGGTCGCCGAGCGCCTGTCGATTCCGCACTACGTGCTCGACTACGAGAGCCGCTTCCGCGCCGAGGTGATGGAGTCCTTCGCCGATGCCTATGCGCGCGGCGAGACGCCGGTGCCGTGCATCGCCTGCAATCGTACCGTCAAGTTCCGCGACCTGCTGAAGACGGCCCGCGAACTGGGCGCCGAGGCCCTGGCCACCGGCCACTATGTCCGTCGCGTGATCGGCGAGGCGGGCCCGGAGCTGCATCGCGGCGCAGATCCGGCGCGTGACCAGAGCTATTTCCTGTTCGGCACGACGCGCGAGCAGCTCGACTTCCTGCGCTTCCCGCTGGGCGATCTCCCCAAGAGCGAGACGCGCGCGCTGGCCGGGCGCTTCGACCTCGTGGTCGCGGACAAGCCCGACAGCCAGGACATCTGCTTCGTGCCCAACGGCAACTATGCGTCGGTCGTCCAGAAGCTGCGACCTGAAGCCGTCGAGCCGGGCGACATCGTCGACATGGCGGGCACTGTCGTCGGCCGCCACGAGGGCATCGTGCGCTACACGGTCGGACAGCGGCGTGGCCTCGCGTTGAGCGGGCGCGACGGCACCGACAACGATCCTCTGTATGTCGTGCGACTCGAGCCGGCATCGCGGCGCGTCGTCGTGGGACCGCGTTCGGCGCTCGGCCGTGACGAGATCACGCTGTATGACGTGAACTGGCTTGATTCTCCTCACGAGGGGCGTCTGCCAGTGCAGGTCCGCGTGCGCTCCAGCCAGTCCCTGCGTCCTGCCGAGATCGAGCTGACGGAGGAGGGGGCGCTCGTGCGCTTCGCCGAGCCAGAAGTTGGCGTGTCGCCGGGACAGGCCTGCGTTGTCTACGATGCCGCGACAGGCAGTCGCGTGCTGGGCGGCGGCTTCATCCGACGCTCTCCATAAATCCGTAACCGCCGCGTCACCGGTTGCCCGGATAAGGCCGGGCATGACGAGCGACATCACCCAGCGTCCCTTCTCGCGTCGCGATTCCCTCGCGGCGCTCCTTCTGGCCTTTTCGGCAGCGGCGCCCTCGGCGGCGCGGGCGGACACCTACCCCGCCAAGCCGGTCAAGCTGATCATTCCCTATCCGCCGGGCGGCGGCACCGACATCACCGGGCGCGCGATGGCGGCACGTCTGTCGGACCTGCTCGGCCAAACGGTGGTCATCGAGAACAAGCCCGGCGCCACCGGCATGATCGGCGCCGCGAGCGTCGCGAAGGCGCCGGCCGACGGCTACACCGTGCTCTTCGGCGCGGCGAGCGAGATGGCGATCAACGCCAGCCTGTTCAAGAACATGACCTACGACCCGCGCACCGACTTCGAGCCGGTGACGCTGGTGGCGACCTTCCCGCTGGTGTTCGTCGCGCCGGCGAACACGACGCAGTCCCTCCAGGAGCTGATCGAAGTCGCGCGCGCCAAGCCCGGTACCGTCAGCTACGGATCGATCGGCAGCGGCAGCCCGCAGCATCTCGCGGCCGAACTCCTGTCGAGCATGGCCAAGGCCAAGTTCCTGCACATCCCCTACAAGGGCTCGGGCCCGCTGGTGCAGGATGCGGTGGGCGGGCACATCAACATGGCCGTGAGCAGCGTGCCGCCGGCCGTGCCGCTGGTCCGCTCGGGCAAGCTGCGCGCGCTCGCCGTGACCTCGGCGGTGAGGTCGGAGGCGCTGCCGGACGTCCCGACGATGGCCGAGTTGGGCTTCGCCGGCTACGAGTTCAACACCTGGGTCGGGGTCGCCGTGCCGAAGGGTACCTCGAAGGAGATCGTCGACAGACTGCGCGTCGGCCTGGTCGGCGCGCTCGCGGCCGCCGAGGTGCAGAGCGCCTTGCGCGACCAGGGAGCGGTGCCCGTCGGCTCGACGGCCGAACAGTTCCGCCAGTTCGTGCGCGACGAGGTGGCCAAGAGCGATCGCATCGTTTCGCAGGCAGGCATCCAGCCGGAATGACGATTCCCCGGGGCCGGGCATGGTCTATCATGGTCTCATGAATGCTTCCCGGCCCCGCAGGGCGATCCTGATCGTGTGCGACGGCCTCGGCGCCGAATGGGTCAGCGAGACCTACACGCCGACCCTGGCGCGCCTGCTGGCCGGGCATCGACGTGCCGGCGACCATCGCGCGGTCTTTCCCTCGGTCACGCGCGTCTCTGCCGCCTCGATCGCGACGGGCTGCTTTCCCGGACGACACGGGCTCGAAGGCAACCAGATGGCGCTGGTCGAGGCGGGCCGGATCACCGTTCACAATGTCGGCGCGCCGTCCTTCCGCCAGACCATGCGCCGCGTGACGGGGCGCACGCTGCGTGTTCCCACCATGGCCGAGCGGCTGGCCAAGTCGGGCGGCCAGATCGCCTATTCGAACGTCTCTCCCGGCGCGGCCTATTTTCTCGATCCCGATCATTTCGGCACGGTGCTGCATCGGGCCGGCTCGTTCGGCCCCGGCGGCACCTCGCTCACCGGCGACGCCCATCTCGACGTGAGCCACGATCTCGACGGCGACATCGAGATGACGCGACGCTTCTGCGCGGAGGTCGTACCATCTGACGGCTTCCGGCTGGCCATCCTGTGGCTCGCCAATCCCGACCTCACCCTGCACCACGATCCGTTGGGCTCGCCCGCGCATCTCCGTGCGCTGGAGGTCACCGACCGGTTGGTGGCGCAGGTCATCGAGACGGTGGAGGAACATCAGGACCGGTTCGACACGTTGGTCGTGGTCGGGTCGGACCACGGCCACGAAACGATCGGCCGGTCCATCCATATCGGCAATTGGCTTGCCGAGAACGGCCTTGAGGCCGACCTGAAGGAAGGCCGCATCGGCGTCGCTTCGCAGGGCACGTCGGCGTTGATCTACGCGACCGGCGCGACGAGGGCGGCCGTCGAGGACCTGTTGCCGAAGATGCTGCAGGAACCGTGGGCCGGCTCGATCCTGACCGGCGAGGCGCTCGCCGCGACCGGCCTGACGGCCGACGCGCTGGTGGCCGCCGTGGACACCGCACGTCACGACGAGAACAACGACCATGGCGTCCGCGGCACGCGCTGGCTGGTCGAGGACGGTGAGGGCGTGCCGGAAATCGGCTGCGGCCATCATGGCGGCCTGGGGCCGGCCGAAACCCGACCGTTCCTGACCTTCATCCATCCCGAATGCGGCCAGGGCGAGGCCGGCCGCCCGACCAGCCTCGTCGACATCGCACCGACCATCCTGCGCTTCCTGGGGGAGGCGGTGGACGACATGGACGGCGCCCCGCTCAGCGCCTAGTTCTGTCGGCGATGCATTGGATCATCCAGAATGCGATGCGGACCGAGCCAGGCGTTCGCGAACTCGCCGAGACTTTGCCCCGACTGGGTATCCCGCACAGCTTCCATGACCTGGGCGATGACTGGAAGCTGGTGCCGGAAGCGAACCCGGCTGGAAATGTCATCGTGATCGGCGCCTATGCGATCCGCCATGAAGCGCGGCGAAAGGGCTGGATTCCAGGCGTATTGGAGGTGGAACACGACCATCTCGCCTATGTCCGCACTTGGGGCGACGCCATGCTGAACGCGGCGGCTGCTGTGTGGCGCTTCGGCGACGTGCCGCTGTCCTCCCTGCCTGACCGGTTCTTCTGCCGGCCCGCCGAGGACAACAAGCTGTGGAAGGCCGGGCCCACGAGACGGGACGAATTCCTGGAATGGCACGCCCAGGTGAGGAAGCTGTGGGACGAGCCGGAAGTGGAGTCCTCCATCCAGCCCGATACGCGCATCGTCATCGGTCCGTTGAGAGAGATCGCCGAGGAGCACCGGTTCTGGATCGTCGACGGCCGGGTGGTCACCAATTCCCTCTACAAACGCGGTGAGCGGGTGATCTACGAGAACTACAGCGATCCGGAGGTCGTCGCGTTTGCGGAGAGCATTGCGGCTGATCCCTGGCAGCCGCAACGGGCCTACGCTTTGGACATCAGCGTAGGGCCGAGCCGTGACCTGCACGTGATCGAGGTCAATAATCTGGGTTCGGCCGGGCTGTACGCGGCGGATATTCGGAAGCTGGTCGCCGCCATTGAGGAAATGGTATTCTAGCGAGGAGCATCGAGGCCCGATGATGTCCAAGCACTGCATCCTCGTCGTCATCGGCATTTGCCTCGCCGCCTGTTCGCCCCGCGCCCGGCCAGTGGATCCAAATTCCGATGTCGTCTTCGTTCCTTTGGGCGAGGAGCCAACAAGCGACCGGCATCCCGAACGGGTGGCGACTGGCATGTCTCGCGAACAGGTCGAAGCCATCATGGGGCCGAGCGTGGAGACATGCTGGATTTACACAGCAGGCAACGCGAGCCAAAGGATCTGTTTTCGAAGAGACAAGGTCACGGTCATCGCGAGGACAGAGCATGTGCCGGGAACAGATCGCGCTTTTGTCGACGCCACCTTTGCGACTGATGCATCGAATTCCGAACCTGTGCCGCCAGGCCAATTGGCCATCGGCGCATCAAGGGAGCAGGTGCGACGGCTGCTGGGTTCTCCCCAGACGACCAGAGAGCAATACGACGTGGGAACCGGCTATCGAGCGACGTTCGAAAATGGCCGGTTGACCCGATTCGAGCGCATTCCGGTGCCGCCCGCACACGGGATCAGCGGGACGCGCCCGGGAGCGCGGCCCTAGCCGCGCCTTTCTTGACAGATTACGGCCCC
This sequence comes from Reyranella sp., assembly GCF_030651995.1. GTDB lineage: Bacteria > Pseudomonadota > Alphaproteobacteria > Reyranellales > Reyranellaceae > Reyranella. The sequence goes on along the minus strand of NZ_JAUSBN010000064.1, from coordinate 3,471 downwards.
GCCGCATAAAAGCGCCCACCCATGGCTGGGTAGCTCAGCTGGTTAGAGCACGGCACTCATAATGCCGGGGTCGGCGGTTCAAGTCCGCCCCCAGCTACCAATTCCGGCCCCCGGTTCTGCGCCTTCCAAGTGTGCGGCCGGGGGCCTTTCATTTGCGCATCACCTGCGCCAATTTGTGACCATGGCCACCGGACACACGCAGCAGACCGACGTCATCATCATAGGGGCGGGGCCGGTCGGGCTCTTTTCCGTATTCGAGTGCGGCATGGTCCGCCTCAACTGCCATATCGTCGACGTCCTGGACGATCCCGGCGGCCAATGCACGGCGCTGTATCCCGAAAAGCCGATCTACGACATTCCGGGCTTTCCCCGCATCGAAGCGGCCGAGCTGATCGTCCGGCTGAAGGCGCAGGCGGCGGCCTTCCGGCCGGTCTATCACCTGGGCGAGCAGGTCCAGGCGCTGGAGCCTCTGACCGGTGGCTTCTGGCGGCTGACGACATCAAAGGGCACCGTGCTGCAGGCCAAGGCGGTGATCATCGCCGCCGGCGTCGGTGCGTTCGGCCCCAACCGCCCGCCACTGCCGGGCATCGAGGCCTATGAGGGCCGGAGCGTCTTCTACTACGTCACCCAGCGCGAGACCTTCCGCGGCAAGCGGGTGGTGATCGCCGGCGGCGGCGACACCGCGGTCGACTGGGCGCTGTCGCTGGCTGAGATCGCGGCCCGTGTCTCGGTGATCCACAGGCGTGACAGGTTCCGCGCTGCGCCCGACAGCGAGGCGCGGCTCAAGGCGCTGGCGAAGGCGGGCAAGATCGACCTCGTGGTGCCGTACCAACTTCACGGGCTCGAAGGCGACAACGGCCAGCTCACCGCTGTCACGGTCGCCACCCTCGAAGGGGCAACGAAGCGCATCGAGGCCGACGTGCTGCTGCCGTTCTTCGGCCTGTCGATGTCGCTGGGGCCGATCGCCGACTGGGGGCTCGCGCTCGAGCGCAACCAGATCGAGGTCGATCCTGCGACGGCGGCGACGAACAAGCCCGGCATCTTCGGCGTAGGCGACGTCGTCACCTATCCGGGCAAGCTCAAGCTGATCCTGACCGGCTTCGCCGAAGCCGCGATCGCCGCCCGCTCGGCCTATGCGCTGATCCATCCCGAGACGCCGCTGCACTTCGAGTATTCGACGACCTCGGGCGTGCCGGACGCCTAAGAGACGCCCGCTTGGACGTTTTCTGTTCCGATTCGGAGCTCGGCTATCTCCGGAGCCGGACGCGGTTCGCTGCCGGAGAGAAGCTCCGGCTCGACGAGGCCTATCGTCTCGCGCACCTGCCTCTGATCGCACCGGACCATCCTGACATCATCCACTCGCGGCCTGGCGCGTCCTATCGCAGGGGGCGACACGAGCGCATTTTCTCGCTCGTGTTGCCTGTCCCTCCCGATGCGCTGGAGAAGTCTGCCTCGTATCAGGAGCTGGAGCGCGACCTCAGGCACTCGCCCTTCGCGAACAAGGTCGCCTGGGACCTCCTGCCGAAGCGTCGCGACAAACTCCATGCAACGATCTGCGGATCTCTCTCGAAGGATCTGCCGTACCGCATTTCCGACGACGCGAGGGCCGCTCTCAGGCAGCTCGGTCCGTTGCGTGTCGAGGTGCGCGGCCTGTTCTCCGGCAACATCAACGTTGGCCGGCTCTATCTGCGCGTCTACCCAGAGTGTAGGAACGGCATGAACCTGCTGCGCCGGATCCAGCGGAGTCTCGGTAGGCCGGAAACGGATCTCTACCTCGTGGGTCTCTACAATCTCACCGATCACCTCGAGGCCGCCGAAGCGGAAGAGCTGCAGGAGATCGTCGCGCGATGGTGGGACAGGCCGATCCTCACGCTCGACGTGAACTGCCTCTGGCATCTCGGATCGTCTGACGATCTCGTGCTGGACTCTTTCGTCGAGGAAGTGATTCCACTCGATTGACCGTCGTTCCGACCGGGCCGCGGCGGCGCCCGCCCTGAGACATCCGAGGCTCCAGGTTCGTTGGTTTTCGAGAAAAGACGAAATGTCCCTCACTGCGTTCGGGATGACAATCTTGTTGGGATTTGCGCGGTGCGCCGATCAAACGCCGATGTCGCCCCGAACGCAGTAAGGGATATTTGGCGAGGGGAGGCCCTTTTCCGTTCAATTGTTTCGTTTATTTCGTTTGTTGCGTTTATGCCCTGGAAAATGCCGCCGCAGGCCCGGAACAAGCCTGCGGTCGACGCCTACGCCGCCACGGAGAGCTTGCGCAGGGCGGCCAGCCGGCGGGCGTAGGGCGGATCGTTCTCCGGCACCAGGGCGGGCGGCACGATGCTCTCGGCGAAATGGCAGGCCACGACCTGGCCTTCGGCGCCGGCGCCATCCTCCAGGGGGCGCAGGAGGGGTTCCTCCTCGCGGCAGCGGTCCTGGGCGTAGGCGCAGCGCGTGTGGAAGCGGCAGCCCTTGGGCGGGTTGAGCGGGCTCGGGACGTCGGCGAACAGCAGGCCGACTGGCGCCTCCTCGACGATGCGGCCGGCATACATGACGATCACGCGATGGGCGATCTCGGCGACCACGCCGAGATCGTGGGTGATCAGCATGATGGCGGCGCCCGTGCGCTCGCGCAGGTCGCGCAGCAGGTCGAGAATCTGCGCCTGGATGGTCACGTCGAGGGCGGTGGTTGGTTCGTCGGCGATCAGCAGCTTCGGGTCGCAGGCCAGGGCCATGGCGATCATCACGCGCTGGCGCATCCCGCCGGAGAGCTGGTGCGGATACTCGTCGAGCCGGGTCTCGGGCGAGGGGATCTTCACCAGTTGCAGCATTTCCAGCGCACGGGCGCGCGCCGCGGCGGCGCTGAGCGAGCGGTGGAGCTGGACGGCTTCGATGATCTGATCGCCCACGGTCTGCACCGGGTTGAGGCTGGTCATCGGCTCCTGGAAGATCATGGCGATGTCGTCGCCGCGCACGGCGCGCATGTCGCTTTCCGGCAGGTCGAGGAGATTGCGGCCTTCCAGCCTGATCTCGCCCGCCGTGATCTTGCCGGGCGGGTTGGGCACCAGCCGCATGATGGAGAGCGAGGTCACGGACTTGCCGCAGCCGGATTCGCCCACGATGCCCAGTGTCTCGCCCGGCGCCAGCGAGAAGCTGATGCCGTCGACGGCCGCGAACGAGCTGCCGCCGGAGCGGAACTCCGTGCGCAGGCCCTTCACCTCGAGGAGCGGAGTATCCGTTGTCATCACTGCCGATCGTGTTCCTCTCCCCCGCCAGGGAGAGAGGCTAGGTGAGGAGGAGAGGCCGGGTGTAACCCCCTCACCCAACCTCTCCCCCCAGCGGGGGCTATCGGATTCACACATCTCATAGTCCGAGGGAGGCGCCGTATTTGATGGCGCGAAACTGATCGAGGCCGATGCGCATGACCTTCGGCCCTGGCTTGCCGTAGTAGCCGGTCCATCCTCCGAGTCTGGCAATGACCCA
>NZ_JAUSBN010000063.1 GCF_030651995.1 Reyranella sp. | reverse complement strand
CTGCACCAGCCAGCCGAGTTGCGAGGCCTGCACCGTGCGCGGGGCCGCCGGGGCCGCCGGCGCGGCCTGTTGCGGCCCCGCCTCGACCGGTGCGGCCGGCCGTGCCGGCTGCGGCTTGCGCTGCACCGGCTTCGGCTCCGGTGGTCGGGGCTTGGGCTCGACCTTCTTCTCCGGCGGCGGAATGTCCACCGGCGGCGGTTCGTCCGGCGGTGGCAGCTCGATCCTGGCCAGCGGGAACTCCGGCGGCGGCAGGTCGGGCGGCGGCGGCTCGACGATGGCCGCCAGCTCCGGCGGCGGCGGCCTCAGCTCGACCGGCGGCGGCGGTTCGGCGTTCTCGATCTCCGGCTGGCCCGGCTCCTCCGCCGCCACCATCCGCACCTCCATCGGCGCGATGTCGCCCACCACCAGCTTCACCGGCTCGACCTGCGTCAGCGCCCAGCCTCCGCCCACGTGGAAGAAGATCACCAGCGCCAGGATCCCCCGGCGCGCCGCGGTCGATAGCGGTTCCGCGAGCGCGCCGGGAGGCATTGGACGGTCGAGCCGCACGTCGGACACCTATCGCATCTGGTGTCCGGTGCCGGCGGCACCCATGGCCTCGACCTTGAGGTCCACGTCGATGCTTCCCGCCTTCTCGAAGACCAGCGTCACGGGAACCTTGGCGTCCTTCGCAAGCGGGGCCTTGAGCTCCATGAACATGATGTGATAGCCGCCCGGCTTCAGCATCACGGTCGCCCCGGCCGGAATCTCGAGGCCCTTCTCGAGCTCGCGCATGCGCATGACCTGGCCGTCCATCTTCATCTCGTGGATCTCGACCTTGAGCGATGCCGGACTGCGGGCGGCGATGAGACGATCGGCCGTCGTTCCCTTGTTGGTGATCGTCATGAACCCGCCACCGCTCTTGGCGGTGGCCGGCGTGGCGCGGGTCCACGGCGTCGCGATCTCCAGCGACCCCAGCTTGTAGTCGTGAGCCGATACAGGTCCTGCCCAGGACAGGACCAGCAGTGCGCAGATCGCAGTTCGACGTCCAATCATCCGACTTCTCCTGTTGACGTATTTCTGCCGCAGAGCGGCGGGGAAGATCACTCTCCCGCCGTCCCACGAAGGCCTGCGGCGAAACCTTCGTGGTCGCCACGCTCCAGATCAGAAGCGCGCCTGGATTCCGGCGTAGACCGACGCCCCGTCACCCGGATTGTAGAGGGGGCTCGCCGCCGTGGCGGTGTTGATCACGCCGACGTTCGAGACGTACATCTGGTTGGTGAGGTTGCGGGCATCGACGAAGAATTCGAAGCCCTTCAGGCCGGTATAACCCGCCTTCAAGCCGAGCAACGCATAGGCCGGCGCCATGAAAGCCGGATTGTTGACGTTGTCGACGTAGTAGCCCTGCGGCGACCATTCAAGGTTCGGCCCGATGTAGAAGCCGCCCGGCGAGTCGTAGCGGGCCTCGGCGCGCAGGTAGTAGGGCGGCGCACCCGGCAGCTGGTTGTTGCCGTAGGTGGGATTGTTGTCGAAGCGGTAGTCGCCCACCGTCAGCGCCATGCGGCCGGTGATACGGTCGTTGCGTTCGCTGCGCCATGCCGTGCCGTTGAGCCCGAGCTCGATGCCCTGATGGATCGAATTCGGAATGTTGACCGCGATGGCCGAACCGCCGAAACCCGGCACGACGAGCAGCTGCAGCTCGTTCTTGACCCACGAGCGGTAGATCGAGAGATCCCATCCGACATTTTCGCCCAGCTTGCCGCGCGTGCCGATCTCGGCCGTCCATGAGGTCTGAGGCGCGAGCGGCGCAAAGCCCGGCGCCACACTGGGATTGAGCTCCGACCAGGTCGGCGGCTCCGAGGCGCGGGAGACGTTGGCGAAGATCTGCAGATCCTTGCGCGGCTCCCAGAGAACGCCGACCTTCGGATTGACCTCGAAGTAGGCAGCGGCGCCGGAGTCGTTGCCGTTGACGAGGTAGTTGTCCGTCAGCGTCCGGTTCGCCCAGTTGAACTGGACGCCGGTGACGATCGAGACCTCGGGCGTCGCGTAGAACCAGTTCTCGCCGTAGATCTCGACGCTGCTCGAGAACTCGGTGTTGTCGTTGGTCAGCGCGCCCGGCACACCGAAATTGTTTCGGAACTGCCTGTTGCGGTTGGTGCCGCCGAAATAGTTCACGCCGAGGACGAAGTCGTTGCGATGGCCGAAGAGCTGGCGCGAGCCCTTGTATTGGCCCGTTACGCCCCAATCGAGCAAGTTGTTGTCGATGACCGCAAAGGTCAGCGGATGGAACAGCGACTTCGCCTTGAGATAGGCCTGCAGCGTGAGGGCGTCGTCGCCGATGTCCACCACCGTCGTATTGGCGAAGCGGAAGGAGTCGACGTCGCGACGTGCGTTCTGCACGATGTTGGCGAGCGGCGCCTGCCGGGGATCCGTGAGGTACTGCTGCTGGGTCAGCGAGCTGGGGATCTGGTTACGGATCTGATTGGCCGAGAAGAAGAATCGCGTCTCGGCGTTGGATCCGATCTGCGCCCCGACATTGCCGTTCAGGCGCTGCAGGCTCTGGTTGGTATGTTCGCGAAAGCCGTTGCCGCTCAGGTTGGTGAAGGACAGCCAGGCGTCCCACGGACCGTCGCTGAAACCGGCCGCCGCCTGTTGACCGAAGGTCTGGTAGCTGCCGCCGTAGACGCGGGCGGCGAGCCCGGGATTGCTGCGGCCGGTCGGCGAGACGAAGTTGATCGCGCCGCCCAGGGTCATGGCGCCGTAGCGCAGGGCGTTGGCTCCCTTGTAGACCTCGACATACTGCTGGGCGAGCGGATCGATTTCGTGGAAGTCGCCGCCGCCGTCGGCCTGGTTGATGACCGTTCCGTCCTGCAGGAGACGCACGCCGCGCAGGTGGAAGTTGCGCGACAGGCCCGAGCCGCGGATGACGAGCTTGGAATCCTCCTGGCCGTACTTGCTCTGCACCCAGACGCCCGGCGTGTAGTCGAGCATGTCCTTCATGGTGGTGGCGCGGCCGTCGAGATAGCGCGAGGCCGGCACGACCTCGACACCGCCGGGAGTCTTGTTGATTTCCTCTTCCGCCTGCTTTGCCGAAGGCACGGTGAGCGATGCGGTGGGTGCGGTTACGGTAATGGCCGGCATGGCGGGCGCCTGGGTCTGCGCCAATTCCTCGGCACGAAGGATCGCGGGCACGAGGGCGAGCCCAATGGTGGCGACGACGGTCGCCCGAAGAGTCGAAGACATGATGCTTCCTTGTAAGGCTGACGCGAAACAGCGCGCACGCCGCGGGCGTGCACGTTGCAGGACGGTAGGTCAGACTTTCGGAAGCGGAGGAGCTCGGGGTTGGTTGGGGCCGTCGCGGATGGCGCCGGTCGAGGGATGATGGTGTGCCGCGGGAACGTGCTGCGCCGTCTCGGTGGCCTCGACCTCGATCGACGTGCCCGACGGCAGCGCCTGCGCCTGAGCGTGGGCCAGTCCGAAACAGCAATCATGGACCTTGGCGTTCGCCGGTCCCTGCGACTCGCCCTCGCCCTTCTCTCCACTCGGCTGGCAGAGCACGCCCCACAGGGTCGCAGCCGCCTCCGGTCCGCCCATCCGCAGCATGACCGCGTGCGAGAGGGGCTGGAGGATGGCCAGCGTGATCGCAAACAGCGCCGCCGTCAGCGCCATCGAGCGCAAACGTGAAATCGGCTGCTTGGCAATCATTCTTAATTGTAGCCGGGTTGTCTGGTGAAGCTCAAGCTGCTCGGCCGACAAGGTGCCTGCGTCATCACAGCCGCCCGAACCTGGCGAATGCGGTACGACCCGTCTTCTCTGCTTCGGCGACGAATCCGGTGAACATCCCTTCGATCATCGCCGTGACCTCCGCGGGTGCGCGTTCGGGCGTGCCTGCGGAGTATGGAGGCTTGGGATCGTACTCCGCGATGAGCTGGACGCCCTCCGCATACTGACGATCCCGGAGACGACCGACGATGGCCAGGCCGAAGTCTATCCCTGCCGTCACGCCCCCTCCCGTGATCCTGTTGCGGTCATCGACGACCCTGCCGTCTGCGGGCGTGGCGCCAAAGATCGGCAGAAGCCCCTTGGTGGCCCAATGAGACGTCGCCCTGTATCCGGCGAGCAGCCCCGCCGCGCCCAGGAGCAGCGAACCGGTACAGACCGACGTGACGTATTTCGCGCGGCTCCCGCGGTCCTTGAGGAAGAGCATCGTCGCGTCGTCCTTCATCGCCGCGAGCGTGCCCTGCGAGCCGCCGGGCACGCAGATGATGTCGAGGTCGGCCGGACATTCGTCGAAAGTCATGGACGGCATCACGGCCAAGCCGGTGTCGCTCTGCACCGGGTCGCGCGTCTTGGCGACGAGATGGACCTTGGCCCCCATCAGGCTTGTCAGCATGTGATGCGGGCCGACCATGTCGAGCGCCGTGAACTGCGGATAGATCAGGAAAGCAATCTGCTCCGATCCCATCCAATGGGCGGGCATTGACGACATGTCGTGATCCACCTCCTTGTGCCCTGCTTCGGCGGACGGCACGGTGCCGCCCGTCTGTTGCGCCAGGACATGTCCCGGCACCTGAAGGACCGCCGCGGCCGTGGCGGCCGCGGCGGAGAAATGACGTCGTGTCAAAGACATGGCGACCTTTCCGTCAGAACTTGAAGGCCAGCTGGCCATAGACCGAGAGCGGCGCTCCCGGTGCGACCTGTCCGCCGAGCCAGCTGTACGGCACGAAGTACTGGTTGTTCGTCAGGTTCTTGGCCGAAACGACGGCCCTGATCTTGTCGGTCTCGTATCCGATCTTCGCATCGATCGTATAGTAGCCGGCGGTCTGCCAGAGATTGGTCGCATCCACGTACTGGTTGGAGGCGGCGTAGATGCCGGCGCCCAGGCTCAGCCCCGGCATCACGCTCTCGTCGAACTGGTAGTTCAGCCAGAAGCGCCCCGAGTGTTCCGGGACGAAGGGCAGCCGGTAGCCCGCAGGAATGCCTGCCCCGGCGGGGTCGGCGAAGATCGCACTCGTGTAGCCGTAGCTCGCCAGCACGCTCCAGTTGCGATTGGGCTGGTAGAGGAAGTCGGCTTCGAAGCCGCGCGATGTCTGCTGGGAGAGGGTGGCGGAAACGGCGGTCAACCGGACCGGGACGTTCGTGCGCTCGATCTGGAAGAGCGCCATGGTCCCGGTGAAGGTATCGTTGATGTTGAGCTTCACGCCGGCCTCGTACTGCGTGGAAAACTCGGGCGCCGGCTGGGCGAATGTCTGCGAGAACGGCACCCACTTCATTCCCTGGGAGTAGCTGCCGTAGAGGGAAAGCCCCTTGACCAGATCCACGACGATGCCGGCGCGGGGAAGCAGCCGGGTCGCCTGAGTCACGCGCGTCACCATGGCACCGGTGGCGAACTCGTTGTAGGTGATGTCGATCGACGCCAGGCGGGCACCGGCCAGAACATGGAACCGGTCGTTGATCGTCGACTGCAGCTGCGCGTAGAAGCCCGTCGTCAGGTACGTGTTGTTGAAGTTGAAGAACGAAACGCCTTCCCCACGTCCCGGCACAGGGAAGGTATAGGGCGTCGTGAACGAAGGATTCTGCAGGTTCACGAGGGAGGGCGTGCAGCCAAACCCGATGAGGAAGCAGAAGTTGCCATTCGTGTCGACGTTCATGAACCCCCAGTCGGTAACGCGGCTGAAGTCGCCACCGATCAGCAGCGTGTTCTTCGTCGACTCCGTCGAGAACTTCGCCTGAACCGTCGGGTTGATGCTGATTTCCTGCTGCTGGTCGTACACCTCGATGTTGTTGACATCGAAGGTCGACGGCGGAAACAACGGTGTGCCCCCGGTGCCCGTGGCATCGAGGAAGGCACTCTGGGAGTTCTGCTGCATCTCCGACCGGCTCCACCGCGCCTTGACGTTGACCGACCAGACATCGTCGATGCGATGGTCCAGTGTTCCGGTCACGCCATACATCTTCGAGTAGCTCGGCATGATGTTGGGATCGCCGAAGTACAGGCTGCGGTCGACGGTGTAGGCGCCGGTGACCGTGCCGCTGACCGGCAGGCCGGGATAGGCCTGTTGGTAGGCCTGCGATACAAAGCCCTGGAGCGTCAGGGTCGTGTCCGTCCTGTTGGTCAGCGTAAGCGTCGGATTGATGCTGAAGCGGCGGGAATTCAGGACGTCGATGAAGCTGCTGCTCCCGGTGTACTCGGAGGTGAGGCGAAACAGCACCGTCTTCTCGTCGTTCAGGGGCTGGTTCACGTCGATATAGGGGTTGGCGTACCAGTAGCTGCCGAACGTCGTGCCGAACTGATACTTCGCCGTGTCGGTCGGCATCTTCGAGACGACGTTGAGCACGCCGCCGACCGGCGCGCCGGCGCCACCGCCATAGACGACCGCGCTGGGGCCCTTCAGGACCTCGACGCGCTCGACATTCACCAGCCCGTCGCGGTCACCCGCGATGAACAGGTTGCCGGCAAAGCCGTCGGTCCAGAGTTCCGCGCCGAACCCCCTGATCTTCACCGGGGTCTGCTCGACATTGCCGATCATCCGTGTGTCGACGGGCTGCACGTTGCTGGCGTTCCGGACGGCGTCGCTGAGCGTGATCGAGAGCTGGCTGTCGATGAGGGACCGCGTAATGACGTTGATGTTCTGGGGCAGTTGCTCGATGGGCGTCGAGGTCCTGGTGGAAGACTTCGCCGTGAGCGCACGAAGTCCCTGCACCGGACCGGCGGTCGTCTGTTCGATAGGCACACCCGAGCCCTGAACGAGCACAGGCGGGAAAACCACGGGCGCCGATGATGGCTGGTCCGCGGTCTGGGCGAACGCCGGCACGGTCAGAAGTGCCAGCCCGGACCCGAGAAGAAACCTGGCGGCGCCGGAACGGCCTTCCAGACGGCGATGTGGACTGTTGCGGCTTCCCGGGGAACCGATCGCAACGCAATTCTCCCCGCAACGGGATGCTGTGACGGGCCTAACGCGCATGAGTGCCTCCAGCCGTCCTGACGCCGAAGGTCGCCGCGGAATCGGTCGAGGCCTTCCAGCCCACCGTGCGCTCGCAGGCACCGGAGAAGGCCGGAAGGAGAGAGCTTCCCGCGAGGCGGGCCAACGAAACAGCGGCTGGAGGTAGAGCGAGCGCAGGCACGAAAGCCAGGCCCGCAAAGGCGACGGAAGTCGCCCAGGGAATCGACAACATTTCTTGCTTCCTTGATTGGCTGACGCAGAGCCTCACGCGCGTCACGGACGCGCGCGTGGCACGATGAACTGTCAGTCGTTGGGAAGCGGTGGGGCGCGGGGTTGTTGTGGCCCGTCGCGGATGGCGCCGGTCGTTGGATGATGATGCCGGGACGGGACCCGATCCGAGGCCGGAATCTGGTCGACGAATACGGCAGCAATCGCTGGGCCCAGCAGCACGGGCGTATGGGCGAGGCCAAAGCAGCAGTCGTGGACCTTCGCATTGGACGGGCCGGACTCCTGGTCCGCCTCGCCACCCGCCGTGGGTTGGCAGATCGCACCCCACAGAGCTGCCGCCGCCTCCGGTCCGCCCATCCGCAGCATGACCGCGTGGGAGAGGGGCTGGAGGATGGCCAGCGTGATCGCAAACAGCGCCGCCGTCAGCGCCATCGAGCGCAAACGTGAAATCGGCTTTGTGGCGATCATGGCGAAGTTTAGGCAGCTTCCCGGATCAACTCAAGCCGAGACGAACGACTTACGCCGTTCGGCGCAGCGTCGCCGTCGCGTGCAGCATCGGCTCGACGACGGCGTGGGCGAACAGCCAGGCTTCGGCATGGACGGAGTCGCCGTCGCGACGGATCACCCGCGAGAGCGAGATCACGTCGGCGGCCTGCGCGGGTCGCAGCACGGTCACGCCGAGATGCGATACACGCGTTTCCAGACCCGAGGCGGCACGCAGCGAGGTGTCGACCAGCGACAGCAGCGCCGCCGTCGTCCATTCCTCTCCGGCCGCCGGTGAAAAGCGCAGCCGTACGTCCTGGTCCTGGCATTCCTCGACGAACACGTCGTGACGGTCGGAAGGTGGCAGCGCCTTCTCGAGAAGCGCCTGAAGTTCGTCTTCGGTCATCGATCGCACTCTATGCTATCTCCCCGGCCCATGTCCTTCCTCGACCACATCCGCCGGTGCAACAACGCCGACCTCGCCCAGTTCGAGCCGTGGTTCGTGGGCCCGCACCGGGCGGGGTTCGTCCATCGCGACTTTGCAGCCAGTACCCTGCCGGCGTCCGGCCTGTTCCAGCGAAGCGGCGGCGCCTGGCATCTCGATCCCCGCCTGGACACGCCGCAGAAGCGCACGACGGAGATCCATGCATTCCTGCTGGCCTTGCGTGCGGCCGGCCATTTCAATGGCCTGTGGCGCGAGGAGAGATACGCCGTGGCCCCGCAGGACGGCGCGCCCTTCCTGATGGAGATGGAACGCTCGGCGGTACCGTGGTTCGGCGTGCGGGCCGGCGGCCCGCACATGACGGGCTATGTGCGCCGAGCCGACGGGCTGCACATCTGGGTGCCCCGCCGCTCCTACGAAAAGCCCACCTTCCCCGGCCAGCTCGACAATACGGTGGCCGGCGGGCAGCCCGCGGGGCTCGGCCTGCACGAGAACCTTGTGAAGGAATGCGGCGAGGAAGCCTCGATCCCGCCCGAGCTTGCGCGCCAGGCGAGGGCGGTGAGCGTCGTCGGCTACTGGAACCAGTCCGGCCAGCAGCTGAAGCCCGACGTCATGACATGCTTCGATCTCGAATTGCCCGCGGATTTCACACCGCGGGCAAACGACGGCGAGGTCCATTCGTTCGAACTGTGGCCGGTGCAGCGCGTCTTCGAGACGGTGCGCGACACGATCGAGTTCAAGTACAACTGCAATCTGGTCCTGATCGATTTCTTCGTGCGTCACGGCATGCTGTCGGCCGACGATCCGGAGTTCGTCCCCATCGTCGCCGGGCTGCGGATGATGTACGCTCCGTGCAACGGTTCAGGCTGAGCGACGGCACGTCACCTCGAATGTGTTGCCGGCTCGGCCGACACAGCGAAAGGTGGCGGCCCTCATGCCACGTGCCCTCCTCGTCGTCGCGCTGGCGGTGGTCCTCGCCAGCCCGTCTGCGATGGCGCAGGACGGACATCACGGCCACGGACATGCCGAGAATCACGACTGGTACGAGAAGCTCAAGCGGCCGGGCTCCAACGCCTCGTGCTGCACCGGCACCATCAACGGCGTCGAAGGCGACTGCCGCCCGACGCGCGCCTACCAGAAGGACGACGGCACCTGGTACGCGCTGCTCGACGGCCGCTGGGTGGCGGTGCCGCCGAAGACCGTTCTGAACGAACTCGCCCCCGACGGCCGCAGCCACATCTGCGCGAACAAGACCGGCACCATCTTCTGCTTTTTGGGCGGTTCGCCCAAGAGCTGACGCATGTCGCTGGAACCCACCTGCTGTCATCCTGAGCGCAGCGAGGGACCCTTATCTGCGACCGGGCAAAGGTCCCTCGCTACGCTCGCGATGACAACGTGCGTGTGATACGGGCGTGCTTACGCCGGCGGCGCGATCTTCGCCTCCTGAATCACCTTGCGCCACTTCTCCGTCTCGGCGGCGAGGCGCTTGCCATAATCGGCGGCGCTGCCGCCCACCAGGACGAAGCCAAGATCAACGAGCTTCTTCGCCGTCGTCGGGTCGGTGAGGACCTCGGTGAAGGCCGCATTCAGCCGGGAAATGATCGGCTCGGGCGTGCCGCCCGGCGCCATGACCCCGAAGAACACCGCGCCCGTCAGGTTTGCAGGCAGACCGACCTCGGCCACCGTCGGCACGTCGGGAAGCATGGGCACGCGCTTGGCCGCCGCGACGACCAGACCGCGCAGCCTGCCATCCTTCACCGCGAGGCCGCCCGGCAGCAGGGTGTCGGAGAACAGCATGACATGGCCGCCCAGAACGTCCTTCAGCGCGTCGGCGCTTCCCTTGTAGCCGATATGCTCGAGCTTGATGCCGGTTTCCATCCTGAGCTGCTCGCCCCACAGATGCGGCATGCTGGCATTGCCCGCCGAGGCGTAGGGTATGGGCGAGGTCTGCGTCTTCGCCCAGGCGATGAATTCGGCCATCGTCTTGTAGGGCGCGCTGGGATTGCAGGCGAGCAGCAGCGGCATGTCGACGTAGCTGCAGACGGGGGCGAGATCCTTGACCGGGTCGTAGGGCAGTTTCAGGCCGAACGACGAATTGGTGGCAACAGGGGCCGCCGCCATGAGGATCGTGTAGCCGTCGGGCTTGGCCTTGGCGACGATCTCGGTGGCGATGATCGTCCCCCCGCCCGGCTTGTTTTCGACCAACACCTGTTGGCCGAACTTGTTCGTGAGGTACTCCGCCGCGATACGGGCGGACGTATCGGTCGCACCGCCCGGCGCGTAGGGCACGACGAAGCGGATCGGCTTGTCGGGAAATGCCTGGGCACGCGCGATGGACGGCGCGAGCGTAAGAGCTGCGGCGGCCCCCAGCAGATGGCGACGCTTCATGTTGTTCCTCCCTTGGTGTCTTGTCGTCGTTGGACGCGGAGTATCCGCGACGGAGGGAAGAAGAGCTAGCCCCTCGACCAGCCGAGGTACGGCATGCGAAGCTGAATGCGTGCAAATTCGAGGGGGCCGGGTGGCGCGGGACGGACAAGGGCTGGAGCTGGGCAATGCCGACGAGGGCGCGATCGCCGCGCTGGATTTCGTCAGGCAGGAATGGCTGGGCTTCGGCAAGCGGTTCGCCGACTTCATCGCCGCCGCCGACGCGGAAGAAAAGTGCCTGATGCTGCCGTTGGTTTCGGCGAGCCTCTTCCTCTCGATGTACTCGCCGGACGGTCACGCGGCCGCGACACGCCACCTCGCGCGCGCACAGAAGATGACGGCCGGCGCGCGCCCTCGCGAATTCGCGTGGCTCGGCGCCATCGAATTCTGGGTCGCGGGTGACACCGACCGCAGCCTGAAACAATTCCGCAGGATCGTGGCCGAATGGCCGCGCGACCTGCTGGCCGGCAAGCTGGCGCAGCTGCTGGCCTTCAATCGCGGCGAGGCCGAGACGCTGCTCGAGGTCGGCGAGAAGCTCCTCGCCGCCAACCAGGACAATCGCTTCGTCTGGGGCATGTATGCGTTCGGCCTCGAGGAGTGCAATCGCCTCGACGAGGCCGAGGCAGCCGCACTCAAGGGACTGGCGCTCGACCGCAACGACCCGTGGGCACATCATGTCATCGCCCATTGCCTGGAGGCGCGCGGCCGTATGCTGGAAGGCGTCGCCTTCCTCAGTTCCGTGTCCGACACCTGGAGCGACTGCAACTCCTTCATGCAGACGCACAACTGGTGGCACCTCGCGCTGTTCCTGATCGACCTCGACCGCACCGACGAGGCGCTGGCGCTCCATGACCAGCGCGTGTGGGGCGTCTGGAAGGAGTTCTGCGAGGACCAGGCCAACGCCGTCTCGCTGCTGGCGCGGCTGGAACTGCGCGGCGTCGATGTCGGCGCCCGCTGGGCCGATCTCGCGATCTACCTGAAGCCGCGCCTGCACGAGCATCTCTCCGCCTTCCACGACGTCCACTATCTCTACGGGCTGGCGCGCGCCGGCGAGCGCAGCGCCGTCACCGAGATGCTGGCGAGTCTCGAGGATCGGGCCGGGCGCGCGAAGCCGTTCGAGCGCGAGCTCTGGGCCGATTGCGTCGTGCCGCTGGCGCATGGGCTGGCGGCCCACGCCGCGGGTGACATGCCGGCGGCGGCGCGCCTGATGGGCCAGGCGATGCCGTACCTGCGCAGCCTGGGCGGCTCGATCGCGCAGCGCGCCCTGTTCGGCGCGATCCATCTCGATGCGCTGAGCCGCGCCGGCTGGAACGATGCGGCGCTGGCCATCCTGCAGGCCGACGAACGCGAACGGCCCGGCGTGGCCGCGACCAAGCGCGCGCTGGCCGATCTCTATCGCAAGGTCGGCCGCAGCGAGCAGGCACTCGCCGCCGAGTACCAGGCCGAACAGCTCGCCCGCCAGTATCGCGCCCAGGCGGCAAGGACGGGAGAAGCGGCATGACAGTGGATCTCACGCAGGCGAGCGCTGCCCAGCTCGGCGGGCTCTACCGCAAGGGCAAGGCCTCCCCGGTCGAGACCATGAAGGCGGTGCTGGCGCGGGCCGACCGCCACGCGACGACGATCAACGCGCTCTGCCATGTCGACAGGAAGGCGGCCCTGGCCGCCGCGCGCGCCTCGGAGAAGCGCTGGAAGAAGGGCGAGCCGCTCTCGCCGCTCGACGGCGTACCGGTCTCGATCAAGGAGCTGGTGCGGGTCAAGGGCTGGCCCGCCTCGATGGGCAGCAAGCTCACCGACAAGGGGCCGGCCGATGCCGATGCGCCGGCGGTGGCGCGGCTGCGCGAGGCCGGCGCCCTCGTCTTCGCGCAGAGCACCAGCCCGGAATACGGCCACAAGGGCGTAACGGATTCGCCGCTGCACGGGATCACGCGCAATCCCTGGAACACCGGCATGACGCCCGGCGGTTCCTCGGGTGGCGCCGGCGCCGCGGTCGCGGCGGGCCTCGGCCCGATCGCCATCGGCACCGACGGCGGCGGCTCTGTGCGCATCCCCGCGAGCTTCAACGGGTTGATCGGCCTCAAGGCCACCTTCGGCCGCGTGCCGGCCTGGCCGCCGTCGATGACCGGCGACCTGTCGAACACCGGCCCGATGGCCCGCACCGCGCTCGACGCCGCGCTGATGATGAACGCCATCGCCCGGCCCGATCCGCGCGACGGCTATGCCCTGCCCCCGGACGACACCGACTACACGAAGAAGCTCACCAAGCTGCCGAAGAAGCTGAAGATCGGCTTCGCGCTGCGTTTGGGCGACCATCCGCTCGACATCGAGGTCGCCGCGATGGTGACGAAAGCCGCCCGCGACTTCGAGGCGCTGGGCTGCACGGTCGAGGAGGTCGAGGCGCCCTTCTCCTTCGCCGAGGCCAGCCGCACCTTCGTGATCCACTGGCTTTCGGCGCTCCAGCGCCTGCTGCAGGTGTTCCCCGAGGCGCGTCACGGCGAGTTCGATCCCAACCTGCTGGCCGGCGCCAAGGCGGGGCTGCGCTACAGCCTGCAGGACGTGGTGAACGCGCAGGTGACGCGGCGCGACCTCACCCTCGCCTGGAACCTGTTCTTCACGAAGTACGACCTGCTGCTCACGCCCACCGTCGCCGTGCAGCCCTTCGAGGCCGGCACGAACCTGCCTCCAGGCCCCGACGGCAAGCCCAATGTCCTGTGGTCGCCCTACACGCCGCAGTTCAACCTGACGCGCCATCCCGCGGCGACGGTGCCGTGCGGCCTGTCGCGGCAGGGCCTGCCCATCGGGCTGCAGATCGTGTCCGCCCATTACAACGACGCGCTGGTGCTGCGCGCCGCCGCCGCCTTTGCCGACGTCCATCCCCTCGAATTCCCTGTCCTTCCGGAGACCAAGTAGATGACTGCCGACCTTGCGATGATGCCGGCCCACGAGCTGGTGAAACTCTTCAAGGCCCGCAAGGCCTCACCTGTCGAGGCGACCAAGGCCGCGCTCGCCCGCATCGACGCCTTCAACGGCCAGCTCAACGCCTTCCAGCATCTCGATCCCGACACCGCGATGCGCCAGGCGCGCGCCTCGGAGAAGCGCTGGAAGAAGGGCGGCAAGCGGCTTTCCGACATCGACGGCGTGCCGATCACCATCAAGGACATGGTGCTGACCAAGGGCATGCCGACCCGCATGGGCAGCCTCGCCACCGATCCCGACGGGCCCTTCAACGTCGACGCGCCGGTGGCGCAGCGCCTGCGCGAGGCCGGCACCGTGCTGCTCGGCAAGACGACCTCGCCGGAATATGGCTGGAAGGGCGTCACCGATTCCAAGCTGTACGGCACCACGCACAACCCGTGGAAGATCGACCGCACGCCGGGCGGCTCCTCGGGCGGCGGCACGGCGGCCGAGGCGGTCGGCATGGGCAACCTCGCCATCGGCACCGACGGCGCAGGCTCGGTCCGCATCCCCTGCTCCTTCTCCGGCATCTTCGGCCTCAAGCCCACGCAGGCGCGCGTGCCGCTGTGGCCGGTCTCGGCGCAGGGCACGCTCTCGCATGTCGGCCCGATGACGCGCACCGTGCGCGATGCGGCGATGATGATGAACGTCATCGCCCGCCCCGACCCGCGCGATCCCTATGGTCGTCCCGACGATGCCGAGGACTACCTCAAGGGCTTCGACAAGGGCGTGAAGGGCCTGCGCATCGCCTATTCGCCGAACCTGGGCTTCGTCGAGCGCGACAAGATCGACCGCGACGTGGCGGTGGCGGTCGAACAGGCGGTGAAGGTGTTCAAGACCCTGGGCGCCAGGATCATCGAGGACTCGCCCGACTTCATGGGCATGGACCCGCGCAAGATCCTGAACGCCCACTGGCAGTCGAATGTCGCCGTGCTGCTCAACAATTTCAGCCCCGAGAAGCGCGAGCTGATGGATCCCGGCCTGCTGAAGGCCGCCGAATACGGCGCCAATCTCGGCCAGGAAGCGGTCGTCACCGCGATCCACCAGCGCCAGGCGATCTCGGCGATCATGAACCAGTTCATGGCCAAGTACGACCTGCTGCTGACCCCGACCATGCCGATGACCGCTTTCGCAGTGAACGAGAACGCGGCCTGGGGCGGCGACGGCGTCGACATCGGCTGGACGCCCTTCACGCTCACCTTCAACCTGACGCGCCAGCCGGCCGCCACCATCCCCTGCGGCCTCGACCGCGAGGGCATGCCGATCGGCCTGCAGATCGTGGGAGGCCATGCGAGGGACGCCCTGGTGCTGCGCGCCGCAGCCGCCTACGAAAGCGTCCGCCCGATCCCCGCGCCGCCGATGGCGCATCAGATCTGACGGACCGGGAAAGCGCGTCGGATGGCCCTCAGCCGCCAGACGCGCATTTACATTGCCCTCGGCGTGGCGCAGGTCGCCGCTCTGGCATTGCTCGCCTGGTTCGCCGAGCGGCAGGTGGCGCTGGGCCCGACCGACAGGCTCGGCTGGCGGCCTTTCAGTTGGCCGCTCTCGACGGAGCGTGCGCCTGCGGGCCGCGCCTATAGCGGCGAGGATCACGACGTCTATGTCTGGCTGACCTTGAACGCGCTGGGCAGCAGCGGCGACTGCCCGGAAGGCATCAAGGGCGACGCGGCATTGGAGCGCGCCGTCGACATCCGTCTCCTCGATCCGCGCTTCACGCCGGTTGGCCCCGGCGAACGCCGGCGCGTGACAGACCTCGTGGGGTGGACCCGCGTCTACGTCCACCGCCGCAACAACAAATCCCTGCGCTACGGCGAGGCCGTGGCCGTCCCCTACAAATGCGACGTCATCACCGCGATTATCGATGGCGACGCGCGCGATCCGGCGAAGCGCAAGATTGCGCACGAGTTCCTGGAATCGAACACCGTGCAGGTCTGGATCAACAAGCAGCTCGAGGGGCGTTAAGAATCAAAGGTCCTTCGCTGCGCTCAGGATGACAATGTTGTTGCGATGGGCGCAGTGCGTCGATGCAGGAGTTTTTGTCATCCTGAGCGCAGCGAAGGACCTTTCCAAACCCCTCTACAATTTGATCGGCATCTTGCGCGCAAAGGCCGCTGCGACGACACCGAAGCCCATGCTCGCCAGCCACAGCCAGTAGCCTTCGCGCAGGCCGGTGATGGGGTTGGCCATGCCGGCCTCGTTGGTGATCACGCTCGTCTCGAACATGAACGATCCGGCGAGCGCCAGGGCCGCCAGGGACAGTATCAACGCCGGAATGCGACGCGCCAACAATGTGGCGATCCACGAGACGCCGAGCAGCGGATTGGCGAACCAGCTCGTATGACTCAGCGCACCGAACAGCAGGATGCTCCAGCCCTGCCAATCCGAGCAGATGCCAGAGACGCAGAACGCGTCCCGCGTGAGGCTGGCGGCGAACAGGATCACGCTGAGCATCAGCGCGACGCGTGTCGTGCGGCTGGTGGTCATCTCGAACTCCTCTCCCCCGATAGGGGGAGAGGTTGGGTGAGGGGGTGCCGCACGACCGCCTGTAGCCCCCTCACCTAGCTGTGGAGCCTCAACAGGTTGTCCTCGGCGAGGGCGAGTCTGCTGATGGGTGTTTTACCCTTGATGCCGCCGTGAGGTCGATGCCAGTTATAGCGATGGATCCAGAAGGGCAGCTCTTGGGCACGCTGGTCTGAAGT
>NZ_JAUSBN010000060.1 GCF_030651995.1 Reyranella sp. | reverse complement strand
GACGTGCTGAACGGCGGCGGCGGCAAGGACGTGCTGGATGGCGGGGCGGGGATCGACACGGCCGTCTTCAGCGACAAGGCGGGCCCGGTCGTGGTGACGCTGGCCGGTGCAACGCCCGTTGCCGTGACGGTGAACGGCGTCGTCCAGGACACGATCAGCAACATCGAGAACCTGATCGGCGGATCAGGCAACGACCTGCTGACGGGCGACGGCTTGGCCAACCGTCTCGAGGGTGGTGCAGGTGACGACGTGCTGAACGGGGGCGGCGGCTCCGACGTGCTGCATGGCGGGGCGGGCGTGGACACTTTCGTCTTCAGTACGGCGTTATTGGGAACCGATATCAATGTGATTCTTGACTTCACTTCGGGCATCGACCGGATCGCTCTCGATGATGCGATCTTCGCCGAATTCGCAGGACAGAGCTTGGTCGGCTCCTCCGCCTTCCATATCGGCGGCGCGGCACAGGATGCGAACGATCGTCTCATCTATGATTCCGCAAGCGGAACGATCATGTACGATGCAGACGGTACGGGCGCCGGAAGCGCTAAAGCGTTTGCTGCTCTTGCGATCGGCCTCTCGCTCACGGAGAACGATTTCCTCATTGTCTAGGCGAAGTGGGGCCGAGATTTCGAGTCGGCCTGGGACTGGCCCGTCGTCGTCCGAGCGGCGTTCTCTAACCCCCGTCGCTCTCGACAAGGGCGCGCTTGAGGGCGGCAAGACCCTCAGCAGGCGGCGTTCCGTTCGCACAAGCCCACTCGATCCCGTCGACGGCGTGGGCGATGGACGGCGCGCCGAACTGGGATGCCAGTCCGGCCAGCTTGTGGGCGTGTTTCTGGATTTCCATACGAGGGTGGTTCGATTCCACGAGGTCGATCAGTTCGGACGTCCGCTTCGAAATCTCCTGGTTTGCTTCGCGTGCCAGCCTGGCCATCTCGGCCTCGAAGTCATCGCGGGCCGACACAGCTTCCATGTCGCCGCACGCCCGGACAATCGCCGTGCGCAGATCCGCGGCGGCGATCGGCTTGCGCAGGACGGTGCCTCCCGCATGCGTCACGCGATCCTCTGTCTCGCGCGTGGCGGCGGCGGTCAGCACGATGACCGGCGGTCGTCGACGTTCCAACGGCCACCGTTCGACAAGCGACAGGCCGTCGCCGTCAGGGAGATGGAGGTCGAGCAGCAGAAGGTCAAAGCTGTGCCGCCGGGCCATCTCGAGCCCCTGTGCCAGGGTTTCAGCTTCGATCAGCTCATGACCATCATTGCCCAGCAGCCGTACCATCAGCCGGCGCACAAGAGACGTGTCCTCCACGATCAGGATCGTGAGGCGGCGCCCGATCGTCTGTGGGACCTTAGGCGGCAGGGCAGAGGCGGCGGGGTTTGCGGCGAACGACAGAACGAAGCGGGTGCCGCCCGTCGGGCGATTCTCCGCCGTCAGCGATCCTCCCATGCGCTCCGCGATCCGGCGCGACAGCAGGAGACCGAGGCCTAGTCCTTTGGCATCTTGTCGGCCGGCACGGTCGAACGGCTCGAAGAGATGGGAGAGGCGCTCCTCAGGGATTCCGGGTCCTGTGTCCTCGACCGCGAGTCGAACCATTGCGCCGGACCCGTCATCGACAGTCGCCCGCAGCACGACGTTGCCGTGGTCGGTGTACTTGACGGCATTCGACAGCAGGTTGCGCACCACCTGGCGCAGCCTGTGGGGATCGAGCTCGAAGTATTGTCCATGCACGCCGACGAGATCCGAGGAGAGCAAGAGCCCCTTCTGGCGTGCGCTCTCGTGCACCAGCGCCAGCTCAGACCCCAACAGCGACGCGAGGTCGGTTGGCCGCAGGTTGAGGGGGGCTTCCGCTCCGAGTGCGCCCAGCTCGATTAGATCGTCGACGACGGTTCTCAGGCTGCCGAAGACCTCGCGGATCTCGCCGACATCGATCTCCCCCGGACGCTCGGCGGCGAGGTCTAGCAGCCCCTGTATTGCCTGCATCGGTGTGCGCAGTTCGTGGCCGACCTCGGCAAGGAAGCGCGACTTGGCCCGTTCGCCACGCTGCGCCATCGCCGACTGCGCTTCCGCTTCCGCCAGCTGAGCCCGGATCGAGGCATCGAGCTGGGTCACGTGGTACATGGCGAGCTTGCCCAGCGCCCCCCAGGTGGACCAGGTCGTCACCGCGACGTCCCGAAACCGCTCGTGCGCGGCCTTGTCGCCCAACTCGCGTGCGGCAACACTGGCGCATTCCGCCGCCAGGCCCAGTTCGAGGCGTGACGAACCACTCCGCATCGCCTCGACGGCGGCGGCATAGCCAAGCAGACAGTCTTTTTCTCCCCGACGATAGGAGCGTTCGGCGCGCAGCAGCAGAAGCTTGCCGAGTTGGTCCGTCGGGTTGGCCCGGGCAGCACGCTCGATGAACCTGAGGTCCGAGCGGTCGAGCGGCAGACCGGTCTTCAGGCGCGCGAGATTGTCATGGAAGCGCCAGCTCACGCCGACCGGATGGGAATCGAGCGTATGGCGCTTGTTCCTGCACGCGGCGGCGATGCGCAGGATGGCCGGCCAATCCTCAACCAGGCTGAGATACTCGACGGCCACCATCGGCGGGTCGTCGATCTTTCCTGCAATGAACTTGTCGAGCAGGCTGGACGACAGTGGCTCCGGCCGTCGCAGCCGCTGAACGAGCTCGGCCAGCAGCGCCATCTCGGCGATGGCCCGCGTGGCGCCAAGACGCACGGCCTTGCTGTCGCAATCCACGAGCTTTGCCGCGACTTCCTCCAGAGTCGGCGCACTGCGCCAGGTCCACACGGCTTCGTTGAGAAGCGCATTGGCCGCACTGATCAGGTCGCTTTCGACGATGCACAAATCGTAGATGCGGCGGTTGCTGTCGATCAGCGACGCGCGCGGGTCGCGCCACATCTTGCCGAAATACACGGCGCGGTGGAGCGTCGACCCGCGTCCGACCTGTAGCTCCTCGAGGCTGGCCAAGGCCTGGTCACCGAAGGCCGCCGCGGCGCGATAGTCCTTGAGAACGGCGGCGATCAGCGCATCGGCACTCAGCCAAAGCGCGGAGTTGTAGCCCATCAGACGCGCGCGAATGGCGAGCTGGATGGACATATAGGCGACGTGGCGCGGGCTGCGTTCCCAGACGGTGTAGCCAGCAGAGCTGGCAAAGGAAGCGAGCGCTTGCTCCGTTCTCGCATCGTGCCGGAGCATCCGACGCGCCTTTCGTCCGACCAGCCGCCAGACGATCGAGGCCAGGACGATGTGCAAGTGGCCGACGCGATCGGGCAGGCGGACGCCAAAACGTGCGAGCCCTTCGCGACAGAAGACCCAGGCGTCGGCGGACGTTCCCGTCACGCGCATGGCGATGACGCTCCGTTCATAGGCATCGGCCGCCTCCGCGTCATCGACCGTCGCGGCGATCATCTGCACGCAGCGCTGCCGCGTCGTCTCGACCTGGCGGTTGTGTGCCGCAGCGAAGCAGGCCTCGCGCAGCACGCTCAGCCGCTGTCCGCGATCCGGGTCGGCGACGCGCTGGAAGATCGACCAGGCCGCCTCGCCGAAATCCGCGGCCAGGTCGAATTGGGCGGCGAGCCGCGCTGATGCCGACTCGGCAGCGAACAGGGCGGCAAGCCGGGCGTCGCGCACCTCTTCCAGTCCGCCGAGCAGCTTCAGCCGCAACGCGGTCTGCGTGTGGGCGCCCGCATTCCCACTCAGTACGACGTCGGCCATGGCGTGGGCGAGGGCGATCAGTTCCGCGCGCTGCGGCACCTCCAGCAGGCTGGTCCGGATCCGGTCGTGCGGGAAGGCGATCTCTTCGCCTTCCAGGCGCAGAAGCCCGTTGGCTTGCAGGATTTCCGCCGCCGACCTTGTGGCCGCGAGCGACAGGGCGAGACAGCTGCCAAGCCGATCGAGGGGCGCGCGATCGCCCCAAAGGGCGGCAGCGATGCCGAGACGCAGGATTTCCGGCGGCAGTGCTCGGGCACGCTGGACGATCAGCCTGTTGACGTCGCGATGGTCGATGGCGGCCGCGCGCGCGAGATCGATGCGATGCGCCTCGCCGGTCCCGACAAAGGCCCGCGTGCGCTCGAGCGCGAGCGCAATCTGGCAAAGGTCGAACGGGAGGCCGCTCGACCCGTCACCCAGCCAGTCCATCATCGCCTGTGCGCGCCCCGGGTTGCCCAGCAGGCCGGTCAGAAGCTCGAACTGCTGGTTGGCGCCGAGCGGCGCGAGTTGCAGGATGGAGGCGGTTGCTGGATAAGCGGCGGCGCCTTCGCCGCGCGCCGCGAGGACAAGCTTGAGCTGGCTGGTCTCGCCGCGCTGGCTGCAGGCATGGACGAAGCCTACTGCCTCGTTGGGCGCGCGGTGCCAGTCGTCGATGAACAACACGACCGGCAGGGCAAATCCTTCGAGCCACTGCAGCACGCGCACCAGCGCATCAATCAGACGCACCGTGCCTTCATGGCTCAATAGCGCGGTGGTCGCCGGTGGCGCAGCGCCACGGGTCAATCCTCCGGCATCGAATCCCGCCGCGACAAGGGTGCCGTACTGTACGCCCAGGAGTTTGCGCAGCGAAGCCGCGCCGGAGGCCGGATCGTAGAGGCGGCCAAGGGCCGCATCGACCGCCTGCGAGAGCGCATCGACGACCGGCCGCAACCCCGTGCTGACCGCCTGTTCGGCATACTTGGCACGACCCAGGATCGGTTGTGTCTGCGCTATGTCGTGCAAAGCGTGCTCGATCAGCGCCGTCTTGCCTACTCCGGACGGCCCGCGCACGATCAGCAGCTTCGACTCGCGGCCCTCGAGTGCCAGACGAAGGAACTGTCTCTCGCGCTGACGGCCGGCAAAGCCCGTCACATTTCCTCGGGCGGAGTCGCGAGGCGATAGCCGAAACCTGGGGCCGTGACGATCACGTTGCCGTTGTCCAGTTCGCTGAGCTTGCGTCGTAGCCGGCTCACCAGTGCATCGACCGATCGGAGGTCGGACTCCTGGGGCGAGCGGCTGATCACCGATTGCAGGGCCTCGCGGGCGACGATCTTGGTGCCGGCTTGCATCAGGCGGGTCAAGATGTCGAACTCGCCGCGCGTCAGGTTGGCAGACTCGCTGCCGTTGCTGACGGTGCGTGCATCGAGGTCGACGGTGCAGTGTCCCAACCTCTTGCGCCGCCCGTGCTCGCGGCTCGACCGGCGCAGCACGCTGCGGATGCGGGCGGCCAGTTCGCCGTAGTCGATGGGTTTGACCAGGTAGTCGTCCGCCCCGAGATCGAGCGCCGCGATCCGTGTCTCCGCCGCCGACTGGCGGGTAACGACGATCAGCCCAACCTGGGAGCCGCTGCGCAGCTCGCGCACGAAACTCATTCCGTCGAGGCCGGGCAGGCCAAGGTCGAGTACGACCAAGTCGAGGCGCTTCTGGCGAAGCAGAGCCCGGCAGGCTAGGGCGTCACTTGCCTCATGCACCGTATAACCGGCCTGTCGCAGGGACAGGGCGGTCGCTTTGCGTGCCAGCATCTCGTCTTCGACAACGGCGACGTCGTACAAAATGCTCCTCCCCCACGGTTCGAGACCTACCCTGCCGTACGCGGTTTTCCAATGGTTTCGTCATTCTGACGACGTCGTCGATCAACATCCCGTCAACATTGGCTCTGGCAAAAGGGATACCGGCCCAGGGGCGCCGGAGACATGCAGTCCATGAAGAGCCTGTCGAATGCTGGTCCGGCGGACGCAATCGCTTGCGTGATGGCATTGCCTGGATCCTGGTCGAAGGGAGCTATCGAGTTACGGCTTTGCCTTCAGGCGGCGACTGGCGCGTCTGTTCGCACCGGCGTCCTCGGAGGCGCTACACTTGCTCTGCAAAGCCTTGGAACATCATGCCGACTGAAGCTGTCGCACGTTCATCCAACTCATTGAACTTTAAGAGTTTGCTTGGCTCGTCTTGGGGCACCATTTCCAAAAATTCGACGTCCAGGCCACGAGCCTGATCATCGTATCGCCGTCGAGGTCGAGGTGGCTGCTGGAGAAGTGGAGGGGCCGACTCCCCACGATACGCCGCCTCACCTCGTCACGACGTCACCAACCTCTGCCCATGGCTCACTTTTGACTCTTGAAGGTCAAGTACATGAGCACCAGGTAGACGGTTGGCATGAGCACTACCACTATCGCCTGGACGAAGCCGGGAGCTTGGCAAGCGGTGGCAAACATCTGGTAGGCAATCCAAACGTCGGCAACGACCACAATTGCGAGGCCGATCAGCCACGGCATCAAGACACTGCGCTTCTTGGCTTCTTCCATGACACCACCCTGTTCAAACGAGAACTGAGACGGCTTTATCCGTTCAGATCACCAGAGGCGGGTGGCCAAGCCGCGACGTTCACCGGCCTCTCCGGCGTTCCCTGGCGTGTAGCGGTCGTGCGTCCCTTGGTCTGCCCGGGTCGCCGCCTCGACCTGTCTCGCGCTCGAGGCAGCGCTTGAATGCCGGCAGGTGCCGCTCCTGCGACGCTCGTTGGAGCCGGCGCATCACCGTGGAGGCCGCGGGGTCGTTGATCTGTCCGAGGAGCCGTTCGTACATGGCCTCGTTTTCGATTTCAGACTGTACGGCCACCCGACAAGCTTCAAGCAGCGAGGTTGATGCGGCGACACGCTCAGGCCATGTGTCCGGTGGCGGCTCGACCCCGAAGCGCGCGAACAGGGCGAGCAGCGCCTTGACGTGTCGATCTTCAGCTTCGACGATGTTGGCGAATGGGCGGACCGGCCCGAAGGCCTTGATCACCATACGGTACTTCGCTCGCGCCTTGTATTCATCGTCGAGTGCTTCGCGCAATGCCTCTATGGTCTTTGTGTCTGGGGGCATGGACCACCGAGCTGTGACCGGATTTTGGTGAAGGCGGCCTGGGATCAGGCGGCGGCTTTGGGCCGATGATCGGCAGTGTCGACCTCGACCCGGTTTCTGACCTTGGCACCGAGGACGAACTTCGGGAACCGGTTGTGCCCGTCGAGTCGTCGCCCGCTCTTCTGCGATCCACATTTCCCTCCTCGACACGGGCCTTGAATGGGCGCGCCTACGCCGGATCCAGGTCGACCGCGACACCACCCTGGCGATGTCCCTGTCGGTCCCGCTGTCCCTGACCAAGGTGCGGCATGTGCAGCCGGCCCGGCACGGGTCAACGAACCGACGCGGATCCTTCATGGCCCGGCAACACGTCCGGCATATGGGTTTTCGCGTGGTGTCCCGGAGTCGTAGCATCCTCGACCAGCACAGGTCGTCTCTCGCCTGCTGGATGTTCGTCGCCGCCGTGCTGGCCGGCGCCGCGATCGGCCGTGAGGCGAGCTTCGCAATATACCTCGTCAGCTTCGTCTATTACGGCCTCTACTGGTACGCCTTCGCCTGGGGCGTCGACTCGTTCCGCGTCTTCAAGCGGGACGCCCTCTTGTTGAAGGCCCTCTCGGTCGTCGCGCTCGCCTTCGTCTATCTGCAGGCGCCGCCCGACTTCCTTTCCCTGGGCGTGATCGCGCTCGGCATTCTGCTCAACGCCCGCGCCGCCTCGGTGCTGGGGATCGACCGGACCTATTACGGCCACGAGCTGGCCGGCCTGGCCGCGCGGCGGATCACGGAATTTCCCTATTCCCTGATGTCCCACCCGATGATCGTCGGAAACGTGATGGCCTTCGGCGGCACGCTGCTCAACCCGGAATTCCGGGCCGCATGGTGGCCGCTCGCCACGATTCATGTCGTGTTGAACCTCGGCCTGCTCGCGATGGAACAGGCCGGACCGCGACGCCGACCGGCCATAAGGCTGGCCGGACTCCTCGTCCTCGCGGCCACGGCGGCGACGGCGACGGTCGCCGCAGCCGACGACACCGTTTCGAGCCGCCTCAGCCAGGAAATCTCGTGACCGACATTCTCGACTCCCCCGCCCCGGACTCGACGCGGGGCGCGGTCTCGACCCTGTTTCCCGCCACGATCGGCCGCTTCGAGGCGCCCGACGATCGCGCCCTGATCGACGGCCTGTCGCGGTGGGTCGAGGATCATTTCCGCGAGGAACTCGGCCAGCGGCCCTCCTGCCACGTCTATGTGGAGACGCTTCCCGCCGAGATCGTCGCCCGGATCGACCGGCTGCGCGACAGCCCGGTCATCCGCGAGCTGATCGTGCGGCAGGTTCCGGCCGGCAGCGGCTTCGAGCCGATGAAGCACACCGACGAGCTCTACATCTCGCACTACAACAAGGACCGCGGCGGCGACCAGGGCCTATTCGACAGGCACTATGACGGCAACCTGCGCTTCCTGTCGTCGAGCATGGTCGTGCGGGCGCTGATCTACCTCCAGTCCGATGCGAGCTACAAGGTGGTGTTCGCCGACAGCCGGGTCGAGAAGGCCTTCACCACCTACGAGTTCGGCCTGCTCGACTTCCATCGCGAGCTGCATTGGGTCGAGGGCAGCTACACGCAAGGCGCACCGCAGCGCATCCTGCTCAAGTGCAACTACCTCGTGACCGTCCCGGACGCCGGTGTCCGCGGCCGGTTCGCGCTCGCGGCCAACACCGCCGTCTTCTACGTGGTCAAGGCGGCCATGGAATATTCGAAGAGCCCGCGCACGCCGGCGCAGAAGGCCGTGGGCTACCTCTGCAACCTGTTCCGTCGGCTCAACATCGTTCACCCGCTGGTTCCGCTCGCGGCGATTGCCGCGACCGCGATCGGCGTCGCCGCCCTCGGATATTTCGTCGTCAACCTGTAGCGCCCCCTCCAAACCCCGCCGAACAGAGGAAACCGCCATGACCGGACTGTTGCACGAGCTGAAGGTCCAGCGATGGGATGACCATCGCTACTACCATCACAGCAAGGTCAACCAGTCGCTGCACCTGCTGAGCGCGACCAGCTTCCTGTTCGCCTATGTCGTGGCCTTCACCGATCCCGCCATGGCGGCCCTGATCGGCTGGCTGGTCGCGATGACGACCCGCCAGATCGGCCACCTGTTCTTCGAGCCGCGCGGCTACGACACCGTCAACCAGGCGACCGACGAATACAAGGAGGAGATCAAGGTCGGCTACAACATCCAGCGCAAGCTGGTGCTGCTCGCGATCTGGGCGGCGTCGCCGCTCCTGCTGGTGGCCGACCCGACCCTGTTGGGCGTCTTCACGCCGCACGCCGACTGGACCGAATTCGTGACGCATGTGGGCGAGCTGTGGCTGGTCGTCGGGTTGGCGGGGATCGCCTTCCGCGCCCTTCAGCTGTTCGTGACCAAGGACCTGACCACCGGCCTCGTCTGGGTGACCAAGATCGCCACCGATCCGTTCCACGACATCAAGCTGTACCACCGCGCGCCGTGGGAACTCCTGACCGGGCGCTATAGCCGCCACACGCCGGAGACCGTCGCGGCTCCGATCCTGCCGGATGAACTGCTGCCCGAGGTCATTCCCGAGCTGCCCGCGACCGTCGTCGAGGACGCTGTCGCCCCGGCCTCAAAGGGCGGCGTCTAGGGGCTGCGGCCCCGCCAGGCGCTCCTTGCGTTCCCGCCCCGGGAAGCCCAGCAGGTGCGATGCCATCTCGCGCAGGATGCGCCGCTTGATCGCCCGGTCGGTGGCCAGCACCCCCGGCTCCCACCAGCCGTCGCGCTGCATCGCTTCGGCGGCCGCGACGAAGCGGTCGGCCACCGCCTGGAACTGCTCCTCGGTGAAGTTCAGGCTGAAGATCAGGCGCCCCGTGCCCACCCAGCTGAGGGCGAGGCCATGGGCCTTGAGGTAGTACTGGAACATCCAGTGGTAGCGCGCGGCCGTCGGGTAGCAGACCGTCCAGATCGACGAGAGGTGCCCGATGCGCACCGGCAGCTGCCGCTCCGCGAGCCGGCGGTTGAGTTCGGATGCGCGCCGGTCCCAGGTTTGATCGAGGTCGCAATAGACCTGCTTCATTTCGGGCGAGTCGAGATGGAGCAGGAACTCGTTCATCGCCCCCATCACGTAGGGATGGGCGTTGAACGTCCCGCGCGCGAAGCAGATGTCGGCCGGCCGGTCGTCCCGGAACCGCTTCATCAGGCGGTGGTCGCCGCACACGACGCCGATCGGAAACCCGCCACCCACCGTCTTGCCATAGGTCACGAGGTCGGCCTCGATGCCGAAATACTCCTGGGCGCCGCCGGCCGCGAGCCGGAAGCCGACGAACACCTCGTCGAGGATGAGAACGATGCCGCGCTCGGTGCAGACCTGGCGCAGGGCCTTCAGCCAGGCGGCATAGGTTTCCCGGCTGACGCCACGGTCGGGCCGGCTGGCGATCAGCGTGGAATCCGCCGGCGCGCCCTGGTTGGGATGCATGGCCTGGATCGGGTTGACCAGTACGCAGGCGATGTCGGTGCGGCGGCGCAGGACGGCGAGGGTCTTCTCCGAGAGATCGGCCAGCGTGTAGGTATCGTGGGCGGCCACCGGATTGCCGACGCCGGGTTGCACGTCGCCCCACCAGCCATTGTAGGCGCCGCAGAAGCGCACGAGGTGGGAGCGGCCGGTGTGGTAGCGCGCCAGTCGCACGGCCTGCATCACCGCCTCCGTCCCCGACATGTGGAACGACACTTCCGGCTTGCCGGAGATGCGGGCGAGCCGCCGGGCATTGTCGGCTACGAGATCGGGATAGGCTCCGAGAACCGGCCCCAGTCCGGCGACTCGCCGGGCGCCGCGCTCCATGCAGCCCTTGTAGAAGTCGTAGCCGAGCAGGTTCACGCCGTAGGAGCCGCTGAGGTCGTAGCGCGCCGTGCCGTCGAGGTCGGTGACCTGGACGCCCTCGGAGGAGGCCACGAAGGCGCCGGCGGGCAGCGCCGCCCGGACGCGCGGACTGAACTGGAAGGGGACCCGGTAGCTTTCGGTGAACTGCAGGTCGGAGATGTGGCGCGTCGCCTCCGAGGTCAACCGCAGCGTGCGCCCGTCTCCCGAGCGCAAGGTCTCGGCCAGCGCGTCGAAGCCGATCCTGCGGCGGGCCGAGACGGCCTCGCTGGCATCGTCGGCGCGGAAGAACAGGTCGCCTTCATAGACATAGTGCGGGACCAGCCCGGCGATGCGCCGAGACATCCGCGCATGGCCGGCGAGGGAGCGGTGCTTGGCCCGCGAGAGCATCAGGCGGTTGCGCACCCTGGGTGCCAGCAGGAACAGCGCCAGCCCCCCGGCCACCAGCGCCGCGACAGTCTCGCCATCCATCAGGTTCATCATTCAGCTTCCCCGGAGTTTTCGACGTGGCCAAAAGCGTTCATTCGCAACTGCTGAAGCTCCTCCAGCAGGAGAACATCAATTTCCTGCTGACCAACCGCATCCCGCGCCGGCTCGTGACGCGCTGGATGGGCTGGTTCAGCCGCATCGAGAGTCCGGCGCTGACTCGCGCTTCGATCGCGGTCTGGCGCCTGTTCGCCGATCTCGACCTCGCCGAGTCGAAGAAGCAGACCTTCAGAAGCCTGCGCGACTGCTTCACGCGCGAGTTGCGTGCCGGGGCCCGGCCGCTCGACGCCGATCCCTCGATGCTGGTCAGTCCCTGCGACGGAATCGTAGGGGCGTGCGGCACGGTTCGGGGGACCGAGCTGTTCCAGACCAAGGGCTTCCCCTACCGGCTCGAGGATCTGCTGATCGCCCCGGACCTGGTCGAGACCTACCGCGACGGCACCTATGTCACGCTGCGTCTCACCTCGAGCATGTACCACCGCTTCCATGCACCGCACGACGCGACGGTCGAGCGCGTGACCTACGTTTCGGGCGACACCTGGAACGTGAACCCGATCGCGCTCAGGCGGGTCGAGCGCCTGTTCTGCCGCAACGAGCGCGCCGTGCTGCGGCTGCGCCTCGCCGCGGGCGGCCACCCGGTGGCGCTGGTGCCGGTCGCGGCGATCCTGGTCGCCGGCATCCGGCTGCACTTCCTCGATGTCGTGATGAACATGAACTATCGCGGTGCGGCCGACATCGTCTGTTCGACGCGCGTTCGACGGGGCGACGAACTGGGCTGGTTCGAGCACGGGTCCACCATCATCGTCTTCGCCCCCCGCGGCTTCCGCCTGTGCGACGACATCGCCGAGGGCACGAAGATCCGGATGGGCCAACGCCTGATGGTTCTGCCCTGATGCGACCGGGGAGCGGGAGGCGGACACTCCCTTCCCAGTGCAACAGTCTCGTTGCCGTCTCGTGAGGCCGGCGTGTCAGTTCGGTGACCGGCCACTCCGGTCGTGGTCCGTCAGGACCAGCCGAGGAGGTCCGGGCCCATGACGAGGCTCGAGAAGGACTCGACCGTATAGGCGCTGTCGTCGTTGCGGATGGTGCCGACGGCCGACGCGGTATCGATGACGGCGCCCGCGCTGGCATTGGACAGGGTGACGACGAAACTCTCGTCTGCTTCGACCAGTATCTCACCGAGGACCCAGACCGTGACGGTCTTGAAGGTCTCCCCGTCGGAGAAACTCACGCTGCCGGACGGCATCACGCCACCGAACAGGGAGAAGGCCGGCAAGGCGTCTTCGCCGTCGGAGGGGATCTGGGGGAAGAAGGAACCGATGTAGGAGGCGTCCAGGGAAATCAGGTCGGCGGACTCCAGAAGTTCATCGAACGGGATGAAATCGGAATCGACGACCCCGGTCCCGGTCACGGCCCAGTCGACGCTGGCTGCGCCGCTCAGGTCCCCCGCGCGGGTGACGGTGAAGGTGAAAGGCGTGACGCCCAGATCGTCTTCGGCCTTGTCGGCGCTGGTGGCGGCGATCGACAGCGACGCATCGTCGTTGCGGATGATGCCGTTGGCCGAGGCCGTGCCGAGGCTGGTGCCGGCGCCGGGACTGGACAGATTCACTGAGAAGGCTTCGTTCGATTCGAACGCGCTGTCGCCCGCGACACCGATGCTGATGAGCTTCGAGCTCTCGCCGGCGGCGAAGCTTACCGTGCCGGCCGGCAACACGCCGCCCGTGAAGTCGGCGCCATCGACCGCCGGGCCGGTGACGGCCCAGTGCGCGCTGGCGACGCCGCTCAAGTCGCCGCTGCGGGTGACGGTGAAGGTGAAGGCCGTGCTGCCCCCATCGCCTTCCGCCTTGTCGGCGCCGGTGGCGGCAATCGACAGCGATGCATCGTCGTTGCGGATGATGCCCTTCGCCGAGGCGGTGCCGAGGATGGCGCCGGCACCGGGATTGGACAGCGTCACCCAGAAGGTCTCGTTCGCCTCGACGGCGCTGTCGCCGCTGACGTTGATGCTGACGACCTTCGAACTCTCACCGGCGGCGAAGCTCACCGTGCCGGTCGGCAACACGCCCCCCGTGAAGTCGGCGCCGTTGACGGCGGGACCTGTGACGGCCCACTGGGCGCTGGCGGCGCCGCTCAGGTCGCCGCTGCGGGTCACGGTGAAGGTGAAGGCCGTGCTGCCCGACTGGCCTTCCCGTTTGTTGGCGCTGGTGGCGGCGATCGACAGCACAGCCGTCGCGATATCGTCGTTGAGGATCGTGCCCACCGCGCTGCCATCGAGGATCGATGCGCCTTCCGACGGATCCGACAGGGTGACGGCGAAGGTCTCGTTGCCCTCCACGACCGCATCGCCGGCGATGGCGACGAGGATGTTCTGCTGCATCACCCCGGGCGCGAAGGTGAGGATGCCGCTCTGGGCGACATAGTCCTGGCCGGCGAGCGCGCTGCCGTTCGCGGTCGTGTAGTGGACGGTGACGGTCGAGGTGGAGGCCTCGGTCAGGAAGACCGGGATGCTGAGGTAGTGGGGATCGCCGCCGTTGCCCTCGTCGATCGCGGCGTCACCGGCGGTGATGCCCACCGTCGGCGCGCCGTTGCGTACCGAGAACACGAAAGTCCCCGGCGTGCCGACGTTGCTGGCGCTCTCCAGCGCGAGCAGTTCCGCCTGGTTGCCGGATTGCGGAAGCTCGAAGTATTCGACGCCGTCTCCCGCGCTGTAGCCGGCCCTGGCCGGCGTGCCGCCCAGGCCGTTGCTGCCGCCGGACGCATTGCCGGTGGTCCAGTCGACGTTCTCGTAGCGGAAGGTGATGTCGAAGTCGCCTTCCGCGTTGATCTGCTGGATGCTGAGCTGGAAGGCGTTCAGCTTGTTGGTCTGGCCGCTGTAGTAGCCGACATCGTCCCAGGTGGCGGTGAAGGTCTTGCTGACGGAGTCGAGATCGTACCAGAGCAGGTTCGTGCCGGCCGACGTGCCGCCCGGCGACGGCGCGACCGTGCCGCCGCGCGTATCGATGTCGGCCCAGTAGGCGGCGATGATGGGATTGCTGGTCGAACCCGTGATCGCACTCGGCGTGAAGCTGCTGGAGGCGGCGTTGAAGGTCACGCTGCCGTTGTTGTTGAGATAGAAGCCCGTGTAGTAGCGGCCGAAGAAGTTGATGCCTTGCGTGCCGAAGATCGGCGTGAGGTCGATGAACCCCGTCGAGCCATCGTCGTTCGCGGGGAGGGAGAACTCACCGAACCCGGCGGTGCCGCCCAGAGTGTTGACCAGCGACGTCATGATGGCCTCCCCAATGGCCTGCCTAACCTCTTCTCAGCCCTACGCACGACTATTCTATCGTCAGGTTTTTCCTGCCCATCCATTTGGCAAGGAAACCGCTCGTCGGCGAGTATTCTACGCATGTCGATGCCATTACTGACGGCACCATACTTGGCTCTGGCGACTCATGCATGGTGATATTGTAACATCGCTGCAAATAGTACAGTCCCAAAGCATATTAAGTTGGCCAGTTGGCCACTGGGATGAGTAGGGAGCATCGGCAATGCCCGTGCATTGGACGATCGATTCAGAGGCAAAGGTTTTCGAGGTCACCTGCTCGGGTGTCGTCCAGGCGGACGAAATCCACCGTATGCTGGATGTCATGGTCGGCTCGGATGCACTCGGCTATCGGAAGCTGTTCGACGGCAGTCAGGCGGATACGAATTTGGGACCCCTGGATGTCCTGCACATCGGAGTCCGGATGCGCACCCTCCATGGTGAGGGCGTGCCCCTCGGACCTCTCGCCGTGGTCATCCCCGCCGACAAGTACCCGCTGCTTTCCCGGGTCCTCGGGATCCTCGCCTCGCCCCGCCGTCCGATGCGCATCTTCACCGAAGTCGATCGGGCGCGAAGGTGGCTGAACACGGCGGCGGTCCGCCGGAGAGTGCCTGCCCCTCAAGACGACGTTGCTGATCGAGCCAACCAGCAATCGGTGAATTGCTGATCGAGGCGGGGCGGCCTGCCTTGCGCGAGAGCCGCGATGTCCGGAGAATTGCCGCCGGTTCAGGGAGCAGGCGGGGAATTCCAGGCAAATGCAGTTCGATGACGTCATTCTCGGTCGCCGGAGCATCCGGGGTTACAAGCCCGATCCCGTCCCCCGGGCGCTGATCGAGGAAATCATCGGGCTGGCGATGCGCGCGCCCTCGTCGATGAACACCCAGCCCTGGAACTTCTACGTCCTCACCGGCGAACCGCTGGACCGGATCCGCGCTGGCAACACCGAGCGGATGCTGGCGGGGGTCCCGCAGTCACGGGAGTTCCGGACGGGACAACCGTTCGCGGGTCCGCACCGCGATCGGCAGGTCGGCGTCGCCAAGCAGTTGTTCTCCGCCATGGGGATTGCGCGCGACGACAAGGAGATGCGCCAGGACTGGGTATTGCGCGGCTTCCGCCAGTTCGATGCGCCGGTCTGCGTGATCGTGACCTATGACCGCGTGCTGGACGGCAGCGACGATACGCCGTTCGATTGCGGCGCCGTGACGACGGCGCTGGTCAATGCCGCCTGGTCGCGCGGGCTCGGGGCGGTGATCAACAGCCAGGGCATCATGCAGTCGCCCGTGGTGCGCGAGCACGCCGGCATTGCCGACGATCAGGTCATCATGAAGAGCATCGCGCTGGGCTGGCCGGACGAGAGCTTCCCGGCCAATGCGGTCGTATCGGAACGGAAGTCCGTCGGTGACGCCACGGTGTTCGTCGGCTTCGGTGAATAGGCGCATTGCCGATCCCCCGCCATTGACCTGAATCAAGCGGGTTCCTCCATGGCGCTGATGGCAGGCGGCGATCCGTTGCGTGTCGATGGGGAGCGGTGCCGTCGTCCTTCAATGGAATGGAACGGCAGCTCTCGAGACCGGTCCAGCCTCCGCATCACGTACGGAGGCCGCGACCGATGTCGCGGCCTGTTCGAAGGACTCAGGGGCGATGCAGGGCGCAGATCTTGTTGCCATAAGGATCGCGCAGATAGGCCAGATAGAGCCTGGTCGCGCCGCCCTCACGCCACCCGGGCGGGTCCTCGATGCTCTTGCCGCCGGTCGCGACGCCTGCATCGTGGAAGGCTTTCACTTTCTCGGGACTGTCGCAGGCGAATCCCAAGGTGCCACCATTGGCATGGGTGGCCGCGTTCCCGTCAATCGGCTTGCTGATTCCGAGGATGCCTGTGGGCGTGCGATAGAAAACCCGACCCTTCGGATCGATCTTGCCTTCCGCCACTCCGATGGCGCCCAATACGGCATCGTAGAATTTCTTTGAGACAGCCACGTCGTCCGTGCCGACAAAAATATGCGAAAACACTTCCACTCTCTCCCTGGTACGGTCGGCAGCGCCGCCAACCGGCCCAGCCCCAGCGTCGCGGTTTCGACACCACCCATGAGCTGCATAACATCTGCTGCGGTCCTGCGAAAGAACGAGCCCTTCCCGGCCAATGCGGTCGTGTCCGAACGGAAGTCCGTCGGTGACGCCACGGTGTTCGTCGGCTTCGGTGAATAGGCCGGTCGATCCGTCCGGTTCGGTAAGGGCGCCTGTGGCCGTCCGGAATTCCTCCAGGATCTGGCGGTTATGCGTTGCGCGTCGTCGCGTTCCGCGAGACTTCTAGGTGTGACTTCGAAACTTCCCACGACCGTGCGTTCTCGTTCCCGCCTCCCGTTGACGCGTCGTCACCTGCTGGGCGGCCTTCCGGCCGCGGCCCTCCTCGCATCCTGTGACAGCCTCCCGGCCAGCGGTCCGACGACGTCGGAAATCGCCGCTGCCGGCCGGCCGGGACGGTCGGGTGGCACACGGTTCGCCCTGGTCGACGTGACGGCCGATACGGTCGCGATCATGCAGCGCTGGAGCGCTGCTTCTCTCCAGGGGAGTTTCGGGCAGCAGCGCCCCGCCGCCAGACAACTGATCGGCGTGGGCGACTACGTCCAGGTCGTGATCTGGGAAGCGGCCGCCGGCGGGTTGTTTTCCGGGCCCGCCAACGATCGCGGCGCCTCCGGCTCGCGCTCCGCCACGATCCCCGAGCAGGTCGTCGGCCCCGATGGCGCCCTGACGGTGCCCTATGCCGGCCGCGTGCGTGTCGCCGGGCGCTCGCCGGCCGAGGTCGAGCAGGCGATCGTGCAGGCGCTTCGCGAGAAGGCCATCGAGCCGCAGGTGCTGGTGACGGTGACCCGGAATGTCGCCAACACCGTCACGGTGATCGGCGAGGTGACCAACGGGGCGCGCGTGCCGCTGACCACGCGCGGCGACCGGCTCCTCGATGTCATCGCCGCAGCCGGCGGCACGCGGGCGGCGGCGCACGAAGTGTTCGTGACCCTGGTACGCGACGGCGCATCGGTGCGCATCCCGATGCAGGCCATCCTGAACGACCCTGCCGAGAACGTCTATGTGCAGGCGGGCGACGTGGTCAGCGTCGCGCGCGACCCGCAGACCTTCACCGCCGCCGGCGCCACCGGCGTCAACACCGTGATCCCGTTCGACGCGGTCGGCATCACGCTGGAGCAGGCGCTCGCCCGCGCCGGTGGCGTCAACGACTCGCGGGCCGACCCGACCGGCGTCTTCGTGATCCGATTCGAGCGTCCCGCCGACTACGACCAGCTCGGTCTCCAGCGGCCCGACCCGTCGGCGCTGCCCGAGGTCCCGGTGATCTATCGGCTGACCATGCGGGACCCAGTCGGCTTCTTCATCGCCCGGCGGTTTCCGGTCAGGAACAAGGACATGGTCTACGTCTCCAACGCGCCGTCCATGGAGATCCAGAAGGCGATGACGATCCTGCTGCCGTTCCTCGGCGCGGGCGCGACCGCGGTCACGGTTGGCGCGGTGACCACACGCTAGCCTGCTGCATCCCTCGTCAGAGTTTGGGGACCGTGGCGGGGAAGCCGGGGATCCGGCGGATCGCGGCCTTGACCTGCTCGGCGGTGATCAGGCGCGTGCACTCGAACTGGCGGGGCGTGTTCTTGTGGCGCGGGCACCAGAGGAAGTCGTTGTGGTCGAAGCGCAGCAGCTGATCGTTCCAGCAGCTGTTGCAGGCGTGATAGTTGATGACCCGGTAGGGGGTCGAGAATTCGTTGGTCGGGTGGGTGAAGCCGCTGATCAGCACGGTCGGGGTGCCGGCGGCCCAGGCCAGCCACGACAGGCCGCTCGACAGGCCGACGAAGAAGTCGGCGTGGCGCAGCCAGCGCGCGCGCTCCTGCAGCGGCTTGTCGCCGGTCTGGTCCTCGGCGCCGTAGGGAATGTGGTTCCACATGATGCCGTGGCCGTGCACGGGGCGCTGGTCGATGCAGATGACCCGGTAGCCGTGCTGCTTCAGGAACTCGACGATCTCCCGCCAGCCGGTCGGATTGTTCCAGTACTTCGCCTGCGTCGTGCTCTGCGCGGCGATGCAGACATAGCGCTCCGGAATCGGTCGCGAGGCGTCGGCCAGCGCGAGCCTGGGCGGGGTTTCCGAGGGATCGACGCCGAGGATGTAGCCGGCGGAGCGGTGCAGGCCGACCAGCCGGAAATCGCTCGGCTGCAGCAGGCCCTCCTTGTCGTCGAAGAACAGCCCGACATTGTAGGTGGCGTAGTAGCGCTCGGGCTTCACCTGATCGTGGTTCACGAAGGTGATGTCGGGGTGGGTGTCGCGGAACAGCGGGATCAGCCATTCGGCCATCGCCACGGTGAGGCGGCAGCCGTGATTCTCCTTGAAGCGCACGGCGTAGGGGAACCAGCCGAGCGTGTCGCCGAGCGTGCCCACCGGCAGCTGCACCAGCACTTCGCGGTCGGCGGCGGAATAGTCGTGCTGAAAGACCTTCTCCTCGCCCTCCCAGACCTCGATGCGGAAGCGCACGAAGTAGCGCTTGCTGCTGTTCACCCGGCCGGACTTGATCTGCGTCTCGAACAGGATGTTGTCGGTATCGATGTCGCTGAGCCGGATGCGGCGGAGCGGGCCGGTGTCGTCGATGCCGATGCGGCAGCCGTCGTTGAAGTCGAACCAGATGCCCTTGGGCCCCTGCAGCAGGGGGTTCTGGGCTGGTGGCGTGAACGCCCTCTTGGGAGGTTCCTCCGGGACGGCCGGCGACGGCGCGGCGGGCACCGGTGCGTTGGGCGCGCCGGGTGGCGGCGTGTCGAGCGTGACCGAGAGGACCGGCTGGGGCGGTGGTGCGGTTTGATCTGGCATGATGGGTGAGCTCGGCCGGTTCGGCAGGGGCGGGCGGGCCGCCCCTGCGCCGGTCTAGGCGTGCGGATTGGCGAGCAGGCTGAACGCGTCCGGCGGCGTCGTGTCCGTGATCTGCGTGCCGGTTGTGCCATAGCTTGCCAGCGTGAAGTCGCCGGCGACATAGTTGCCGAAGAGGTTGATGGAAGCCTGGAGCGTGCCGCTGGTGATCGAGAGGACACCCGCGCTGCCCGAAGACTGGTTCCATGTCGCCGACGTGACGCCGGACGTGAAGCCGATGTCGGCGAAGGCCAACGTGCCGCTCTGATATCCGTAGCCGGAGATGCTCAACTGTGCGTCGATCGAGACGGAGTCGTCGAACTTCACGGTGCCGCCCGCCGTGGCGAAGGTGATCTCGGAGCCGCTCGTCAGGGCGCCGCTGATGAACTGGAGGAAGCCGCCGCTGATGGTGGCGTCCTGCAGGGAGCCGCCGGACCATACAAAGGCCTGGCCGGTGCCGATTACAGCGAGATCGTCCGCAATGCCGCCGGCGATGACATGATACGTGCCGCCACTGTTGATCTGCGCGGAGGTCGTCGTGCCGCCGGAAAAGGTGATGGCCGAGCCCGCCGAATTGACGATCGTTCCGACCGCGTCGCCGTAATTGTACTGGAAGCCGCCGCTGTTGACCGTGGTGGCAAGGGCGGAGCCTGTCGCGCCGATATGCTGGCTGCCGACGTTGATGGTGGCATTGCTGTCGGTACCGCCGCTCCAGACGACCTGCAGGCCGCCTACGATCGTGGTGTTCACGGACGAGCCGCCATTGTGCACATGCATGAGCCCGAAGCTCTGGACCAGCGAGTTCGAGGCGATTGTCCCGGAGTCCCAGACGAGCTGCGTCCCGCCGGACTGGATGGTGGTGTTGCTGGCGTGAGCGCTGTCATAGACATACTCGTAGCCGGCACTCTGGATCGTGGCGCCGGAGGCCACGCTGCCGGAGCCCCACACGACCTCGAAGCCGCCCGACTGGACCGTGGCGGCCAGCGAACTGCCCCCCTGATAGGCGTACTGGGTCGTGCCCGACTGGATGGTCGTCGAGGCGGCACTGCCGCCGGCATAGACATTCAGCGCGCCACCGCTGCCCTGCAACAGCGTGCCGAGCGCGACGCCGCCGGAATAGACATAGCCGAGGCCGCCGGCGATGGTCGCACTGCCGGAAACCAGCGTCGCCGTCACCCAGTTGCCCGACACCAAGGAACTGCTGTTGTAGGAGCTGCCGGCACTGCCGCCGGCCGAGACGAGAAGCTGTCCGCCCGCCTCGATCAGCGAATTCATCGCAAATCCGCCACCACCGGACGAGGTTGCGCCGCCGACCACCTGCTTGCCGCCGCTCAGCACTGTCGTGCCCGACGCGAAGCCGCTGGCGAAGACGTACTGGTTGCCGCCGGAATTGACCGTCGTCGCGCTGGCAACCGACTGATGCGCCTGGCCGCCGACATACTGGAAGCCGCCGCCATTGATGGCGACCGCCGAGGTCGTGCCGTAGACATAGCCGCTGCCGCCGCTGGCGATGGTCATGCTGGTGGCGGTGGCGCCCTGCCAGACCTGATGCTCGCCGAGCACGATGGCGCCGCGGTCGACGCCGCTCGCGACGTATTCGATGCCGCCGGCGCTGATCATGGTCGCGCTGGCCGTGCCGCCGTTTACCGTCAGGGCTCCGCCGGAAGCGATCACCAGGCCGGTGCTCGTGTGTCCCGTTTCGAGGGAGAGGTTGTAGGTGCTGATCGTCGCACCCTGCGACACCGTGAAACTCTGGACCACGCTGGCGCTGTTGAGGGCGGAGGTCAGTCCTGAATCGGCGAACTCCTGCATCTGGACGGTGTAGGCGCCGTTGGCGAACGACACCGGCATCGATGTCGCCCAGTTGCCGTCGACATCGGCCTGCGCCACCAGATAGCCGCCGTTCGACACGATCTCTGTAGGCAGGGCGCCGCCGCTCAGGGCCGAGAAGGTCAGCTTGGCGTAGCTGCTGCCGAAGATCTTGTTGGTGTAGGAGGCGACGTAGAAGTTGCTGGCTGCGGTCTGCTGCTGCAGCGCGGCCTGGTCGGAACCGTTCCAGCCGAACACCAGCGCGCCGTTGTAGACGGTCTGGGCTGTCGTGGTGCCGGAACTCTGGGCGCTCCAGACCTCGTAGGATTGCAGGAAGGGCGCACCGCCGCTCGACGTATAGCCCGGCCGCATGCCGACGAGCGGCGCCCAGGGCAGGAGGGTCCCCGAGACGGTCGTCAGCAGCGACGGATCGAGTGTGTTCGTGCCCCCCTGGAAGAAGCTGATCGTCATCCCGCCGTTGGCCGCGGTTATGTACTGTCCTGTACCCGTGCCGGTGATCGCGGCGAGGCCGTCGATGGCGATGGAGCCGCCCTGGCCGGTGTAGGCGGGATTGAGGATATTGCCGCTCGAATCAACCGTCAGATAGAAGTTGAAGGTCTTGGCCGCCGCCCCCGTGCCGACGACGATCTGGTACCAGTTGACGCCGGTGCCCGAGGTGGCGGCGGTGACCGGCAGATCCAGCAGGGCGACGACGCCTGGCGAGGGGAGGCCGTACGTCGTCGTCGTGTAACCGCCGCTGCCGTTGCTGACGACCTGGTAATTGTTGAAACTGCTGATCGTGGGCAGTACGACATCGGTCGCCCCCTTCAGGACGACCTGGATCGGCGTGCCTTCGATGAGCCTCGTCTGTCCGACGTTGAAGTTCAGCGTCGTCTGGATGCCGCTCGAACTGACGCCGGCCGGGACCAGGTACGCGCCGCCGGTCGGGGCGATGTAGTTGGCGATGGTCGGCTGGGTGTAGCCGGTCGGCGTGTCGCCGTCCCCGAACAGCGTGACAGTGATGCTGCTCGTGGGCGAGCCTGTCGGGCTTTGGGTGACGTCGATCAGCGGGCCGACATTGTAGGCGCGGGTCAGGAAGTCCGAATAGCCGTTGCCGTAGGAGTTCGTGTAGTTGAAGAACACCTTGGCGTATTCGTCGTAGGCGACGTGAGACGCCGGGGTCACCGACCCGGTCCCGGATGTGATCGCCCCGCCGAAGGCGTAGGTTGGATCCTGGTTCCACTCCTTGTTCAGTATGATGGAACCCGACACCTGCGCGTTCTGCGACGTGGCGGTGGAATTCCAGTAGCCAGCCGTGAATCCCGCGAGGAAGTCGCGCAGGACGGTGCCCCATTCGTTGTTGGCGCCGGTGTTCATCGTCAGCGTCGTCGTCGACCCTGCGATGCCGTTGGGGTTCGCCAGCCCGGCGACGGTCGCATTGCCCAGCGTCATGTAGATGCTGTTGGCGAGATCGGCCGGGGTGATCGTGATCGTGCCCTTGATCTGGCTGGCGGCGTCCGGCGTCAGCACGAAGTTGACGCCGTTGAACGTCACCCGATAGGAATAGAAGCCGGCGTTGTGCCAGACATGGTTGCCGTCCGGCGCGCCGTTGAAATAGCCGGTGATCTGGATCTGCTCGGCGCCGGCAGCGCCCCCCGAACCGGCCGATACCGCCGTGCTGGACTGCAGGCCCGATATATAAGGGAGCCAGTTGGACGTCTGGTAGTTCGTCCCGCTGATGTTCTCGGAGATCGCGGTGGCCGGCGAGATGGCCATGCGCGGTCCGGTGAGACCGCCCGAGGTCGCGGACGTGAAATACTGGATGCTGCCGCTGCCACCGGCACTGACGAGTTCATTCCAGATCGTGTCGCTGGTGGCGACGCCGCCGCCCGAAATCGAATAGCCGCGTGTGCCGCTGGTGCCGTCCGCATAGACGACGTCGATCGCCATCGGGATGCCGAAGCCGTTGATGTCGGTCAGGTTGCCGGCATCGGCTGGAGCCGGGGTGAAGGTAACCTCGAAACTGTCGTAGCGGTAGTTCAGCGTCTGAGCGCTGGACGGAGTGCCCGTCGCAATGATCTGGCTTTCGGTCTGGATCGGGTCGGTTAGCGTCGATGCTGACCCGCCTGTATGCACAGGCGTTACGCCCGGAGCCAGGCTTTGCAGGATGAAGTAGACCTTCAGTCCTTGCTGATCCGGCAGGTTCAGGGATGCGCCCGAGCCGTTCAGGGGTGTCCAGAACGGGTTGTTGCCGTTCTTGTCGAAATAGACCGCCCAGCCCTGGACGTTCGCTGTCTCCAGCTGGGTCTTCATCCCGGCGCCGACATTGACCGCGACTGTAGGCATCCGTACCCCCGAGACCCCGATTACGGTATGGACGACCGTATCATAACAAACCTAACGTTTGTCCTTGGAAACACAATACACTCCTTTTCGACGCTGACGGCAGTCGGGAAGCAGAACCTCGAGCCATGGACCCTGACAAGGAGCTGCCCAACGATCCCGGCATCATTGCCCTGGTGATGCTGATGCGTCTGCACGGGGTGGCGGCCGACGGCGACCAGATCCGGCACCGGTTCGCGGCGCGGCCGGTCGGCGTGGCCGAGATGGTCCGGTGCGGCAAGGAATTCGGGCTCAGGACCCGGGTCGTGCGCACCCGGTGGGACAGGCTGCCCCATACACCCCTCCCGGTGATCGCGGCACTGCGGAACGGCAGCTTCCTGCTGATCGGTCAGGTCAACGCGGACGAGGGCAAGGTCCTCGTCCAGGAACCCACGGCCGCCCGTCCCCGGGTGATGACGCAGGCGGAACTCGAGGAGGTTTGGGACGGCCGGATCGTGCTGATGGCGCGGCGCAGCGCGCTCTCCAGCCTGACTCGCCGGTTCGACATCAGCTGGTTCGCCGGGGCCATCGCCAAGTATCGCGGGCTGCTGGGCGAGGTGCTCGTCGCCTCGTTCTTCCTCCAGGTCTTCGCGCTCGTTTCGCCGCTTTTCTTCCAGGTCGTCATCGACAAGGTCCTGTCGCACCGGGTGATCAGTACGCTCGACGTGCTGATCGTCGGCCTGGTCGCCATCTCGATCTTCGAGACGATCCTGGGCGGCCTCCGCACCTATCTCTTCTCGCACACCACCAACCGCATCGACGTCGAGCTGGGCGCGCGGCTGTTCCGTCACCTGCTGGCGCTGCCGATCAACTATTTCCAGACCCGCCGCGCCGGCGATTCGGTGGCGCGGGTGCAGGAGCTGGAGAACATCCGCAATTTCCTCACCAGCTCGGCGCTCACGCTGGTGGTCGACCTCTTCTTCACCGTCGTCTTCCTCGCGGTGATGTTCGTCTATTCGCCGCTGCTCACTTTCATCGTGATCGGCTCGCTGCCGGTCTATGTCGCCATCTCGGCCGGCGCCACGCCATTCTTCCGCCGGCTGCTGGACGAGAAGTTCCGGCGCGGCGCCGAGAACCAGGCCTTCCTGATCGAGACGACGACGGGCGTCGAGACCCTGAAGGCGATGGCGGTGGAGCCGCAGATGCAGCGGCGCTGGGAGGAGCAGCTGGCCGGCTACGTCGCCGCGAGCTTCCGTGTCACCAACCTCGGCAACTACGCCAGCCAGGCGGTGCAGCTCGTCAACAAGCTGGTCGTGGCCGCGACGCTGTATTTCGGCGCCAAGCTCGTGATCACGGGCTCGCTGACGGTGGGCGAGCTGGTGGCTTTCAACATGCTGGCCGGCCGCGTCAGCCAGCCGGTGCTGCGCCTGGCCCAGCTCTGGCAGGACTTCCATCAGGCAAGGCTCTCCGTCGCGCGGCTGGGCGACATCCTCAACACGCCGGCCGAGACCGTCTACAACCCGACCCGGACGGTGCGTCCGCCGATCCGCGGCGAGGTGACGTTCGAGCATGTCGGCTTCCGCTACCGCGTGGATGGCTCGCAGATCCTCCATGACGTGAATTTCACGGTGCCGGCCGGCCAGACCGTCGGCATCGTCGGCTCGTCCGGCTCGGGCAAGAGCACGCTGGTGAAGCTGATCCAGAGACTCTATGTCCCCGAAAGCGGCCGCGTCCTGATCGACGGCGTCGA
This sequence comes from Reyranella sp., assembly GCF_030651995.1. Lineage (GTDB taxonomy): Bacteria > Pseudomonadota > Alphaproteobacteria > Reyranellales > Reyranellaceae > Reyranella. Next base: position 19,237 of record NZ_JAUSBN010000060.1, on the reverse strand, counting down.
CCTCGCCCTCGTCGACACGTCCTGGCTGCGCCGGCAGGTCGGCTTCGTGCTGCAGGAGAACGTGCTGCTGAACCGCACGGTGCACGAGAACATCGCCCTGACCGACCCGGCGATGCCCATGGAGAAGGTGATCGCCGCGGCGAAGCTGGCCGGGGCGCACGAGTTCATCCTGGAACTGCCGGAAGGCTACGACACGATCGTGGGCGAGCGGGGCGGCAGCCTGTCCGGCGGACAGCGCCAGCGGCTGGCCATCGCGCGCGCGCTGGTGACCGACCCGCGCATCCTCATCTTCGACGAGGCGACCAGCGCGCTCGACTACGAGAGCGAACGCATCATCCAGGAGAACATGGCAGAGATCGCCCGGGGGCGGACCGTGTTCATCATCGCGCACCGCCTCTCGGCCGTCCGGCATGCCGACCGCATCATCACCATAGACCATGGCCGGATCGTCGAGGACGGCCAGCACGAGGACCTGGTGCGGACCGGCGGGCGCTACTCCCAGCTCTATCGCCTGCAGGGCGGCATCCAGGTCGTCTCAGAGGCCGGGCGCGACCGATGACGGCGGCCGTCACCCTGCCGCCGCCCAAGTCGTCGTCCAAGTCCCGGTCTGTCCGGCGTCACGCCCACGAGTTCGCGTTCCTGCCGGCGGCGCTCGAGGTCGTCGAGACGCCGCCGTCGCCGATCGGGCGGGCGATCAGCGGCCTCATCGTCCTGGTCTTCCTCGTGGCGATCCTGTGGGCGTCTCTCGGCCGAATCGACATCATCACCGTCGCGCAGGGCAAGATCATCCCGAGCGGCAGTACCAAGACCCTTCAGCCGCTCGAGAGCGGCATCGTCCGGGCAATCCATGTCAAGGATGGCCAGGCGGTCAAGGCGGGCGACGTCCTGATCGAGCTGGATTCGACCGTCAGCGTCGCCGAACGGACGCGCACCGAGGCCGACCTGGTGGCGGCGCGGCTCGACGTATCGCGGCTGCGCGCCCTGCTCTCGGACGCGCCCGATCCGGTCGCGCAGTTCGAGCCGCCCCCGGAAGCGGACCCGGCGCTGGTGGCCGCTCAACGGCATCTCCTCGCCAGCGAGATTGCCGAGCGCCGTGCCAAGATCGCGGCGGTCGACAACCAGCAGATCCAGAAGGAAAAGGAGGTCGCGACGCTGGCGGCCAGCATCGCCAAGATCGAGGCGATGCTTCCGATCCTGCGCCAGCGGTTCGAGATCCGCCGGGCGCTGATGGAGAAGGATCTCGGTTCCAGGCTGCTTTACCTGCAGGAGCAGGGCGAACTGGTCAGCGCCGAGAACGAGCTGCTGATCCAGAAAAGCCGCCATGCCGAAGCCATCGCGGCCCTGGGAGCCATCACGGCCACCCGCGACCAGGTGGTGGCCGAGTCCCGGCGCAAGACCGCCGATGAACTGTCTAAGGCCGAGCAGCGCATCGCTGCCCTCACCCAGGACCTCGTGAAAACCACCCAGCGTACGCGCGAGCGCTCCCTGGTGGCGCCGATCGACGGGGTGGTCCAGCAGCTCGCCGTGCATACGATCGGCGGGATCGTCACCCCGGCACAGCCTCTCCTCGTGCTGGTCCCGACCGTGAGCCGGCTCGAGATCATGGCGATGGTCCCGAACCAGGACATTGGCTTCGTCGAGGTCGGGCAGAGGGCGGCCATCAAGGTGAGGACCTTCGACTTCACGAAGTACGGACTTCTGGAAGGAATCATCGAGAGTGTCTCGATGGATGCAATCAAGCCGGACCCGACGCGCGACCTCCCGGACGGACGGTCGCCGGACGCGATGATGCCCGGCCCATCGGGCGCGACGCAGGACCCCGTCTACGCCGCGCGCATCTCCCTTGACCGCAGCCAGATCAAGGTCGGCGACAAGGTCGTCAATCTGGCGCCCGGCATGGCGGTGACGGTCGAGATCATGACGGGGGAGCGCTCCATCATCAGCTACCTGTTGTCGCCGCTTTCACGGCATGGCCACGAGAGCATGAGAGAGAGATAGGTCGCGGCGTCTGGCGCTGGAGATCGGTTCGATAACGTGCGAAGAATGCCACAGGGGAGTTGCTAACTCGGGGGCGGCCACAGGCCATGAAGCGCGATGCGGTGATCATGGTGACGGGCGCCGGCGGCCTGGTCGGCTCGACGCTGATGAAGCACCTGGCCCGCGAAGGGTTCACCCGGCTCGTTCCGGTGCTGCGACGGGACTGCGATCTTTCCGATGCCAGGAGTACTGAGTTGCTGTTCGCCCGCACGCGACCGACGCACGTTTTCCATGCAGCCGGCCGGGTCTACGGCATCCTGGGCAACATGATGAACCAGGGGCTCTCCTTCTACGACAACAGCATGATCAACACGAATGTCGTCGAGGCCGCCCGCCTGCACGGCGTCGAGAAGATCACCGTCATGGGGACGGGCGCGGTCTATCCCTATCCACCGCCGGGCGTCCCGCTCCGCGAGCACATGATCCACTTCGGCATCCCGCATGCGTCGGAACGCGGATACGCGAACGCCAAGCGCGCGATGCTGGCCATGCTCGAGGCCTATGAGGAGAGCTATGGCCTCAAGTGGGCTTATATCGTCTCCTGCAATCTCTTCGGGCCAGGCGACAGGTTCGACGTGAAGTTCGGGCACGTCGTGCCGTCGCTCATCCGGAAGTTTCACGAGGCCCGGTGCAATGGCGGCAGCGTGGAGGTCTGGGGCGATGGCTCGGCGCAGCGTGATTTCATGTACAGCCGGGATGCCGCCCGGGCCTTCCAGACGATCATGGAAAGCGTCGACGGTGCCGTGAACATCGGCAGCGGCGTCGTCTACAGCATCCGCGAGATCGTCGACATGCTGGGAGCGATCACCGGCATGGCGGACCGGGTGCGCTGGGATCCGACCAAGCCGAACGGGCAGGAGTATCGCGAGTACGACCTCAGCCGCATGCGCGTCGCGGGTTTCCAGTGCCGGCATTCGATCGCCGAAGGCCTGCGCGAGACCTGGAACTGGTATTGCCGCGAGTTTGACGGCCAACCGGCGGCCGTACCCGCGGGTGCCGAAGGAGTATCCGCGAGCCCTTGAGGCCCGGATACATCGACACATGGCGATCAGCACAGGCCCGGCAGTTCCGCCGGAAACACACAGGACACCGACAACCGAGGAGCGGTTGAGCGCACTCGGACTCGATGACCGGCGGCGCATGGTTCACAGGCTGCTGCCGCTGGAGACCGGCTGCGGCCTCGAGATTGCGCCCAACTGGGCTCCGGTCGTCACGAAGTCGGAAGGCGACGTGCTCTATTGCGACTATCTCACCTACGAGCAGTTGCTGGAGCGCGAGAGGACGAATCCCGGCCGCATCCAGCACGGGCTGCGCGTCCAGCGTCTCGATTTCATCTGGGAGATCGGGAAGACGCTGCAGGAATGCGCCGGGACCGCCGCGCCCTTCGACTATGTCGTTTCGTGCCATGTCTTCGAGCACGTGCCGAACTTTCTCGAATATCTCTACCAGGTCCGCGCCGTCGTGAAGGACGACGGCGTGATTGCGATGGTGCTGCCGGACGCCAAGGGCAGCGGCGAGTATTTCCGGCGCGAGACGAATGCGGCCGAGCTAATCAATTCCTACCTGCTTGGGCAGACGGTGCCTTCGCCCGGCCAGGTGTATGACGGGCTGAAGAATCTCTTCGATTTCCAGAACGTGCCCCTGGAAGGCCGCTCGCTCGCCGACGTGAAGCGACTCTTCACCGACTCCGACTCCTATGCCGCGGCGGTGCGCGCGAGCCAGGAGTACGTCGATGTCCATTGCTGGGCCTTCTCCCGCGACGGCTTTGCCGAGGTCGCGCGCGAACTGAGGGAGATCGGCCTTTTCGACTTCGAGATCGAATCGCTCGAGTCCAATCCGGCGACCCAGACCGGGCACGGCTCCGAATTCTACGTGAAGCTGCGACCGACGGCACCGCCGCGGCCCTCGCTGCTGCGTGCACGGACGCAGCCGATGTCCGCGCCGAATCCGGACCCGGACGCGGCGCCGGGACTGTCCGACATCGAGCAGGTCCGGGCCCACGCCGACAGGGCGTTCCGGGAGGCAGTCGCCGTCCAGGACGCGCTGAAGGCCGAGAAGGAAGCGCTCGAAGCCGCGATGGCCAGGGCGGTGGCCCATGGCGAGAAGGCCTTCCGGGAAGCCGTGGCCGCCCAGGACCTCCTCAAGGCCGAGAAGGCGCTCGCGGAGGACCGGCTCGCCCGGCTTGAAGCCAGCCCCCTCGTGAAGCTGGGCGGGCGGCTCGGCCTGCTTCCCCGATAGGCGATGACCGCGCGGAACCGAATGACCATGACGCAGAAGAGACTGGCGATCGTCTGTTCCTACAACGAGAGCTGCGGCAACGCATCGTACGCCCATGTGCTCAGGAACAAGTTCTCGGAGTACGTCCACTGTGACGTGATTCCGCTCGATCTGTTCCTGCTGCAGAAGTCCAGTCCCGCGTTCCAGTCGGCCGGCGACCGGCACATCGCCGAGATCGCGGCGCGCCTTTCGGGTTACGACTACGTCAACATCCAGTTCGAGGCGGGGCTTTACGGCGCGAAGGACAGCGACGTTCTGCGACGCCTGAAAATGCTCCTGGATGGCTGCCGGAACGTCGTCGTCACCATGCATCGCATCAACCCGCCGACTTTCCACCTGCCGCGCGTCCTCTGGCAGTTCGCAGAGACATTCGTCGCGGGGCATCCGATCATCGCCACGCGGGCGCTGCTCGGGGAAATTTTCTACATGCGTCCGGCGGCCAAGCTCTATTCCCGCATCATCGAGGCCTGCCGGGGGCGGTCGCGTTCCGCCAACGTCAGCATCCTGGTCCATACGAAGCGGGAGCGCCGCATCGTCAAGGAGATCTACAGGTTCGACAAGGTGGTCGATTTTCCGATCACCTTTCTGACGGAAGACCAGCGGCGCGAAGTCCTGGAGAACACCGATGTCGAGGCCTTCCGGCAGCGCCACGGGATTGCACCGGGCACCAAGGTGATCGGCGCCTTCGGGTTCATCTCCTCCTACAAGGGCTACGAGACGCTGATCCATGCGTTGAAGGAGCTGCCGGAGGACCATCACCTCTATCTGTTCGGCGGGCAGCATCCTGCTTCCGTCGCGGAGAACGTGCCTCTGGATCCTTACATCGAATCGCTGCTGAAACTCATCAGGGAGAAGAACGACGAGGTCGTCGGCGACGCCCGGCGGCGATTGATGCCCTTGGGACGTGGCAGGATTGCGCCGGCGGACACCGACCCCGAAGTGGCGGAGAAGGTGGAGGATGCGCTTTCCAGACTTCTGTCGTACGACCTGCTGAAGCGTGTCCATTTCGTCGGCGAACTGTCGGATCCGCATTTCATCGAGGCGCTGCGCGGCTGCGATGCGGTCGTCCTGCCGTATCTCGAGGTCGGCCAGAGCATGTCCGGCGTCATCGCGCTCGCGATCGAATGTGGCGCCAATCTCTATTGTGCCCGCAACAGGTCCTTCGCCGAAGTGATGAAGTACTACGGCGAGGTTTTCGTCTCGTTCGACATCGGCAACTACGTCGAATTGGCCCAGAAGATCCAGCGTGGCGGCAACCGCTTCGAGGAGGCTCGCAGCCGCGCCCTGGCGACTTACAACCTGCACAGCAACGTGGCATTGCATCTCGAGAGAATGGGCTTCGTCCTGCCGGCCGAGTCCGAGCTGCCACGGGCGGGGACAATGCAACCGGCGGCGTAAAGCCGCTCGACGGGAGCAGTTCCGATGGCGACACCGGACGGGCTGGACGAGGAACTTGCGCTGGCGCTGGCCGCCGTCGAAGCCGACCCGGCCAATGCTTATGGCCTCGCCGTGGTCGCCGAGCGTCTTCGCCTGGCCGGCCGGGAGGAGGAGGCGGCCGCGGCCGTCCGGCGGGCCGCCGCTCTCAATCCGGGCGACGACCGCGTGCTCAGGAAGTCGCAAACGCTCCTGCTCATGGTGGGCGATTTCGCCGCCGCCGTGGAACAGGGGCGGCTGCTGGTCGGCCGCGACCCCGCGGATCCGGAGGCGCGCTTCCAGCTGATCTTCGGACTGCTGGCGCTGCGGGCGCATCGCGAGGCGCTGGATCACCTCGACATCTACCTGCAAGGCACCCCTGAGTCGGCCCTGGGCTGGCGCAATCATGCCGGTGCGCTCGAGGCGCTGGGCGAGTTCCATCGCGCGCTCGCCTCCTCGAACAGGGCGGTGCTGCTCGAGGCGTCCAACCCGGAATTCCGCCTCCATCGCGCCGGCCTGCTCAACCATCTCGGCCGGACCGCCGATGCCCTGGCCGAGGTGCGCGCCGCCCAGGCGATCGAGGGCGACACCGCCCGGGTCGCGTGGTTCGGCAGCGTCATCCACGACGGTGCCGGCGATCTCGACGCTGCGATCGACCATGCGCGCAGAGCCCGGGATCTCGCGCCCGACAATCTCGATTTTGCCCGGTACGTCGCGGACCTCGAGAAGCGACGGGCGGCAAGATTGACGCTGACGCTCCCGTCCGGCGCCGGCGGACCGCCGGGACAGGTCGCGCCGCGCCCGGGCTGGCAGGCCAGAGCGTCCGTCCGTCCGGGCTGGCGCGCCGCGGCGAGCAGCCAGGGCCGCATCCTGATCGCGCTGCTGCTGCGCGACGCGCAGACCCGCTTCGGCGAAACGCGCCTCGGCTACCTCTGGGCCCTTCTGGAGCCGATCTCCCATCTCGCGCTCATCGCCAGCGTGTTCGCCGCCACGCATATCGGCGGAACCGCGCCGGTCGGCAGCAACCTAATCGTCTACTACTTCACCGGGGTGCTGCCCTACCTGCTGTTCTCCAACACGGTCTTCGGGGTGCAGCAGAGCCTCGTCGCCAACCGCCCCCTGCTGCAGATCCCGCTGGTCCAGCATGTCGATGTCCTGCTGGCGCGCGGCCTGCTTGAGCTGCTCACCCAGTTCTGCGTCGCCATCATCGTGCTGACGGCTTTCGTGCTGCTCGGCCTGCCGGCGGTTCCGAACGATGTATTCGATGCGGCCAGCGGGCTCCTGGCGATCTGGGTGCTCGGATTCGGCATTGGAGTCATCAATGCGACCATCATCCACTTCGTGAAGTCGTGGGACCATGTCTTCGCCAACGTCGTGCGCGCCCTCTACTTCACGTCCGGCATCTTCCTCAATCCGGCCGAGATGCCCGAATGGGTGCGCAACATCCTCGTCTGGAACCCGGTGCTGCAGGCCATCGACTGGATCCGCAGCGGCTTCTTCGACAGCTGGCATCCGGTCTGGCTCGATCGTGGATACGTCGTCCTGTGGGGACTTGCCGCCGTGCTGATCGGCTTCAGCCTGGAACGCGCCTGCCGCCGGCGGCTCTCGGTCGCATGATAACGCTCGATCACGTCCACAAGAGTTACCGCACGCCGGAATCCCGACGCACGGTACTGGATGACGTGAGCGTGGTCCTTGCCGACGGGGTGAACATCGGCATCCTGGGCGTCAACGGCGCGGGCAAGTCGACCCTGATGCGGCTGTTGTCGGGGACCGAACTGCCCGATCGCGGCGACATCCGGCGCACCAGCCGGGTGTCGTTTCCGCTGGGCTTCGGCGGCGCGATCCATCCCAACGCGACGGGCCGCGACAACGTCATCTTCCTCGCCCGTGTCTACGGCGTCGACCGACGGGCAGCCATCGAGTTCGTCCGGGAATTTGCCGAGCTCGACAGCTACTTCGACATGCCGACCCGGACCTATTCCTCCGGCATGATGGCGCGCCTGTCGTTCGGGCTCAGCCTCGCCATCGACTTCGACGTCTACCTGGTCGACGAGATCACGGCAGTGGGGGACGCGCGCTTCCAGTCGCGCTGCCACGAGGCATTCCAGCAGCGGATCCGCCATGCTAGCGTGATCATGGTGTCGCACAGCTTCGAGACGATCCGGTCCTATTGCGAGAAGGGTGCCATCCTCAACGATGGCAAGCTCGTGATGTACGAGAACGTAGAAGGGGCGATCGCGGACTACAGGAAACTCCTGGGCCTCGATGGGGGCCTCGACGGAGGCCCCGAGCCGGGCGGGTGAGTGTCACATGAGCCAGAGGGTCATCCAGCTGCGCAAGGATACGGTGGAGGAGCCGGACCTTCTCGCGCGTCCGCTGCCTGCCGTCCGGCGCAAGCGCGGCATGAAGGGCCATCTCCTGGCCTTCCTGCTGCTGGCGCTCGTTCCGACCGTCGCCGCCGGCGTCTACCTGTACGGCTTCGCCGCCGACCAGTATGTGTCCGAATTCCGCTTCAACCTGCGGCGAGCCGCGGAGCCCGTTCTGGCGGCCGGCGCCAACAGCGGAAGTCCCTCCGGGGCGCTGGCCGCCAGCGGGCTGACCGCGAGCCAGATCTGGGACTCGCAGACGATCGTCCAGTTCATCCGGAGTCGCGACGTGGTCGATGCGGTCGAGGCGGAGCTCGGTTTCGAGCGGCTCTACCGGCGGGACGAGGTCGACTGGTGGAGTCGCCTTGGCAGCGGACGCTCAATCGAAAGGAAGACCGAGTACTGGCGCGGCATGGTCGAACCGTTCTTCGACACCATGACGGGGGTCATCTCGGTGTCCGTGCGGGCGTTCACGCCCGAAGACGCGCTGGCCGTCGCGAATGCCGTGTTGAGGAGCGCCGAGAAGACGGTGAACGAGCTCTCCACGCGCGCGCAGAAGGATGCGATCGCGTTCGGCGAGGAGGAGGTGGGGAAAGCGGACCGCCGGCTGGTCGAGGCGAGGGTGGCCGTCCGCGACTTTCGCGACAAGGCCGAGATGGTCGATCCGGGGCGTTCGGTCGATGTCGACATCAACCTGCAGGCCCACCAGCGTGAGCGGCTGGCGACGCTGCAGGCCCAGTACAACTCCATCAGCAAGTCGGCGCCGAACGCGCCGCAGCTTCGTCACCTCGGGGTCGAGATTGCCGCCATCGAGGGCATCATCCGCGATCAGCAGGCCGGCATGACGCAGGGGCGGAAGGCGACGTCGGAGAAATCCGGTGGCCCGACGATCACGGCGCTTATGGGCGGATACGAGGCGCTGAAGCTCGAGGAGGCGTTCCGCGAAAAACTCTATCTCTTCGCGCTTCAGTTCGCCGAACAGTCGCGGATCGAGGCGATGCGGCAGAAGCTCTATCTCAATGCCTTCGTGAAGCCCAAGCTCGCGGAGGAGGCACTGTATCCGCGCCGCCTGCGCATCATTGCCATCGTCTTCTTCGTCGGGCTGGTCGCCTGGGGACTGGGATCTCTCGCCTACTATTCCATCCGCGACCATCTCTGACGGATCAGCGGTAGCGGTCGGCGGCACCGAGAAAGCCGGCGTAGCGTGCGACCGCCTCCGGGACGGGCGTAAACGGCCTGCGGTAGCCGGCGTTGCGCAACGCGCCGAGCGGCGCTTCGGTCGTATACTGATAGCGATCGCGCAGGTCCTCCGGCATCGGGACATAGGCGATGCGCGGCTCGCGCCCGACCGCGTCGAACAGGGCACCGATCAGGTCCCGGAACGATGTCGCATGCCCGGTGCCGACGTTGAGCAGCCCACACGCGGGGCCGTCGCTCATCGCCCAGAGCACGACGTCGGCCACATCGTCGACCAGCACGAAGTCGCGGCGTTGCCCGCCGTCCGCGAAGTCGCTGCGGTGACTCCTGAACAGGTTGACCTCGCCGCCGGCGGCCGCGATGGCGTGGTTCCTGGCGACCACGCTCATCATGTCGCCCTTGTGATACTCGTTCGGGCCGAACACGTTGAAGAACTTCAGCCCGACGCATCTCGGCGGCAGCGGCAATCCGCGTTCCCGTCGCTCCGCTACCACGAGGTCGAACTGATGCTTGCTCCAGCCGTAGAGATTGAGCGGCCGCAGCTGGCGCAGGCCGGAGAAGGGGAGATCGTCGGTGAATCCCTGGCTTCCGTCGCCATAGGTTGCGGCGGACGAGGCATAGACCAGCGGAATGCCGCGCGATGCGCAGATGTCGAGCAGCCCGAGCGAGAACTGGAAATTGTCCCGAATCACCGCGTCGCCGTCGCGGGTCGTCGTCGAGGAGATCGCCCCCATGTGGACGATGGCTTCGACATCCCGGGCCTTCGTGAGAAACTCGAAGAGTTGTTCCGGGAAGACGAAGTTGCGGAACATCCTCTTTCGGAGGTTCTGCCAGCGATCGTCCTTTCCCAGGCGGTCACACAGCACGATGTCGTCGCGACCGGCGTCGTTCAGCGCGGCAACGACGTTCGAGCCGATGAATCCCGCTGCCCCCGTGACGACGATCATGACTGCTTCCTCGTCCCGCGCCGAGCTATCGCCCGTTGATGAGGCGCGTACTGGAATGACCCGGCACGAGGTCGATGGTCAGCACACGCCCGCCGTTCTGCCGCACGATGTCCCCGCCGACGATGTCCTCGATCCTGTAGTCCGCGCCCTTGGTCAGGAGGTCCGGTTCCAGCCGCGCGATCAGGTCGAGCGGCGTATCCTCGTCGAAGACGACGACGAGGTCGACATGCCCGATCGCCCCGAGGATCTCGGCACGGGCCTCCTCGTTCTGCACGGGTCTCTTGTCGCCCTTGAGGCGTCTCACCGAAGCATCGCTGTTCAGGCCTACGATAAGTCGATCGCACTGACGGGCCGTCTCGCGCAGCAGGGAGACATGGCCGGGGTGAAAGAGATCGAAGCAACCGTTCGTGAAGCCGACGGTCAGCCGCTGCCGGCGCCACTGCGCGCGCAGCAGCATGGCGGTCTCGGCCGATACGCGCGAGCCCTTCGGGACCGGCAGCTGGCCCGCGAAGACTGCGCGCTCGTGCTCGATCTCCGAGCCCGAGACCGTGGTGGTTCCCGGCCTGATCACCGAAATGCCGGCGGCGATGTTGGCGAAGGCCATGGCTTCCTCTGCCGACCGGCCCCCGGCGATGGCGAGCGAGAAAGCGGCGATTGCCGCGTCTCCGGCCCCGGTCACGTCGACGATCTCATGCGCACGCGTGGGCATGTGGATCGCCGAGCCGTCCGGCCTGACCAGCGACATGCCGTCCTCCGAGCGCGTCACGAGAAGGGTGGCGCCCGTCGTCGCGGCGAGGGACGATGCGGCCACCTCGACCTGACGGTCATTGTTCACGGGAAGGCCCGTGGCCGCTTCCAGCTCGCGGCGATTGGGCTTGATGAAGCTGGCGCCGCGATAGTCCGCGAGGTTGCGACGCTTCGGATCGACGATCACGGGCAGACCGGCCCGGGCCGCCAGGGACAAGGTGGCTTCGATCACCCGATCCGTGACGAGCCCCTTGCCGTAGTCGGAGATCACCACGAGGCGGCACGCGTCCATACACGCTGGCAGCGCGGCAATGATCTGCTCCTCGCACACCGGCGTGACGGGCGTCGTAACTTCCCGGTCGAGGCGCAGGAGCTGATTGTGGCGGGCCAGGAACCGGGTCTTGACGGTCGTCGGCTTGCCCGGCGTCGCGACCACGTCGAGCGTGACACCGGCGAGGCGCAGGAGCCGGACCAGCCGCTCGCCTTCGGGATCGGCGGCGACACCGGTGATGAGATGGGCCGTTCCGCCCATCGCGACGACGTTGAGGGCCACGTTGGCGGCGCCGCCGCCGGATTCGGTGGTGTTCTCCTGCCGGATGATCGGCACCGGAGCTTCCGGTGAAATCCTGTCGACGCTCCCGAAAACGGAGATGTCGAGCATCGCATCGCCGACGACCAGAATCGGGGCGGCGGTCTCCATCCACGGGCTCAGCCGTGGAGCGAACGAGGCCATCGACCTCGGCGAGTGGTCGTTGGCCGGCGCTCCCGTCGGGGCGCTCCGCTGATGATGCCGTTCGGACTCCATTCCCCCGCCCCGATCGGACCATGTCCGGCCAGCCTACCCGGTCTTCCAAGACATGCTAGCTTGGCACTTGAGAGTCCGCCACTCGCGCCCGGCCGTCTCGTCGCTGCAGGTCTCGGGACGGGCGGCACCGCGGCCGTCTCGGCGGTACCGTGGCGCGCAAGTCTCGTCGGACCTGCGTCACCCGGTTACTTCAGTTCGGCGATGCGCAATTCCTCGGCGCTTTCGCATGCGACTGCGGCGTCCTTGTACCGCTTGAGGTCGAGGTAGGCGCGCGCCAGGAATTCATAGTGGGCAGGCTTCTTGTAGGGACCCGTTGGGACCCTCGTGAGCAGCTGACGCGCCGCGCCGCGTTCCTTGGCGGCGACAAGGGCGCGAACCGCGAGGCATGTTGCCTCCAGATTGATCGCGCGGTCGGTCTTGATGCCTTCCATCTGCTCGTAGGCGCTCGTCGTCCCGTCCCAGTCACCCCGGGTAAAGGCCGCGCGCATCTCCCCGATGAGCTGCTTGCCCAGTTCGATCTGCTCTTCTCTGGTCACGATGTCATACCCTCAAAATTTCACCGGCACTGTGGACATCCGTGGCGGAGCCAGAAGGGAAGGTTCCCCGCTGGACTTCTCCTCGGTGTCCGAGGCCGACGCTTCGACGCGGAACACATGGCTCTCGCTGGCGGCAGAGTCCGCAGATGCGTATAGCTCAAATCGTGCCATCGTAAATGGGCGCGAACCATGAAACTTCGGCGAAACAGCCGACCTTCAAGACCATGTGAAGAAGAGGCATTCTCCAAGACAAAGAGTGAGCCTCATTCCGTATATTGGACCCTGGAAGGGTTCGATCGTTGCTTCGTCCGGAGAGACTGAACGTCTCGGCTGCCGTCGCCCATCGACAGCAGGACGCAGCTCATTCTCAATGGCTTCCGTCTGGACCTCGAGCCCGCCTGCGAGGTTCAGGTATTCGCCATAAAGGGGCTCGCGCTCCACCGTGAGGTCGCCGATCTGGATGCCGATGCCGCATCCAGCGCGTCCTTGTATTGGCGACCCAAACGGGCGATACGTCTGCCGTCGAAAGACGGACATCTGATTTTGGTCCGTGCCCCGGTCGAAGCCCGGCAGCCCGCTCCACCGCGTTTGATCCTGAAAATTCGCAAGTTCGACACTCCTGCCGTCTGCCCTGCAGTCGCGGCAGGAACGCATGTCTACTCAAATGAAAGGGTGCCCCATGACGACGGGAACCGTGAAGTGGTTCAATTCCCAGAAGGGCTTCGGCTTCATCCAGCCCGATCAGGGCGGCGCCGATACCTTCGTGCACATCAGTGCCGTCGAACGTTCGACCCTCGGCATGCTGAGCGAAGGCCAGAAGGTCTCCTACGACGTGGTCGCCGATCGCCGCAGCGGCAAGATGTCGGCCGAGAACCTGCGCGAAGTCGAAGGCTGATCTGAGGCGGTCCCTTTGGACGCCGCACCACGAGAGTGGCGGATGACCGACGGGAGCCTGGAGTCCTGCACCATCACCCACCTGCGACCATGGATGCAATGGCGTCCGGCCGGAGGAGCACGAGGAGGCCCTGCACATCGCAGAGCCTCCTTTGTCGTTTGGGCCCTGCGCTCCGAATGGCGGACCTTCGGCCTCTCCATCAGCACGCCACGACGGGCATCCGCGGCGAAGGAACCCATGACAGTTCGTCCCGACTACGCCCTGAGCCGCGCCCGCTACACACATTTCCTTTTCACTGTCGTCGGAAGCGAGAGGCGCGGCACTCAAAACAGCGGCGAGGACATCACCGTCCTCACCGCGCTGGAGCGCCTCGGCATCGATCCCTGGCAGGAGGCGGCGCGCCTGTCGGTATTGCCGCGCGCCGAGGCGGCCGAGTCCCTGGCGGAGACCTTCGTCAACCTTCCCGACACGCGCTGGGCAGCCGGCGACGCGACAGGTGCGGCACGACGCATCATCAGTACGCTGCCGGAGCCGAGCCATCGCGCACCGGCTCGCCTCAGTCCTCGGACTTTCCTGACCTGGGGTCTCTGGGCTGCCGTGGGCCTCGCGCTTGCGCTCATCGCCGTCAACTACATGGTCAGTGCCATCGGCCCGCTGACTTCAAACTGAGCGGCGCTTATTCCGAAGCGTCTTGCTGGGATCCAGGGTCATTCCCCGGAGAGCAGCCGCCCGGCCTCACTCACCAGATCGTTGCCCCGCCTCGTGCGGATCGGCAGGCGCGAGATGCCGTTTCGTTCGATCAAGCCGAGCTGGCGCAGCCGGATCTCGACTTCCATCGAGGGCCGCCGTTAGGTGATGCTGCCATCGATCGCCAGTAACCCGGCGAACTCATCGGGGCTCAGACTGGAGGCGGCCACTCCGGGTCTCCTTCATCAGGACATGCAACTCTCAGCCGTCGCAAGCCAAGATGGGTGGACAATGGCGGCCCCCTTACACGCTGGGACAATCCATGTCGAGAAACGCCCGTCGCGGTACCCCTTGGCGTCCTCGGGCTAGTCGATGATGGGCAAGGTCACGACGGTGGAGGTCCCGTTCGGCGAGCTCTCGCGTTTCAGCTGCCCACCGATCTGCCGGGACAGCGAGTCGATCAGTTGCAGGCCGGATCCGCCAGGTGAGTCTGTCCGGATACCGCGGCCATTGTCGGTCACGGTCAGGCGGCCCTCACCGAATCCCACGTCGGACTGAAGCTTCACGACCACCCGTCCGCCCGCTTCGCCGAACGCATGCTTGACGCTGTTGGTGACCGCCTCGTTGCTGACCGGCGACGGCAGCAGTGGCAACGAGGGCGGCGGCAATGAGGGGGATGGCGAGGTCCACACCTATCGTGTCGGTGGCCCGGTGCCCGTCGTCATCTGGGACGCGGAGGCCGGCAGGCGACGCGTCGTGCCGATGCGCTGGGGCTTCCCGGATCCGAGGGACTGGCGGCGGCCGCGGCCGATCCACGCGCGCTCCGAGACGATCGATGCCAAGGAGCCGTTCCGCACTCCCTTTCACGCCGGGCAGCGCGGCATCGTCGCCTTCGAGACGTTCAACGAGGGCGAGGAAGTCACGAAGCCCTCGGGCGGGACGGAAGTGAAGCAGTGGACGGTCAATCCCGGGGATGGCCAGCCGCGCGGCTTTGCCTTCGTGTGGCGGCGCTATGAGATCGTGGGCCAGCCTGCGCCGCTGCTGTTCTGCGTCATGGCAACAGTGCCCGCGAGCGAGCTCATCCGCCGCTCGATCAAGCCGGTGGAAGACGAACCGCGCATGCCGGCGATCCTCGAGAGGTTTGACGTCTGGGCAACGTGGCTGGGCGAGGATGGCTCGCCGCCTGTGGGGGCCAAGGCGCTGCTCCGGACGATGGAAGGCGTGAACTGGACGGCCGCGCCGGAGCCGAAGAAACCGCGAGCACCCCGCAGGACCTGATCGGCGGAACTCCGTGCGCGGCGTTTCGTTGTCGTTGCCTCGCATGGGAGTGACTGCATGGCCACGAAGAAGAAGGCTGCAAAGAAGACTGTGAAGAGGTAGGTCGCGAAGAAGAAGGTCGGGAAGAAGGCCGCCAGGAAGAAGGTCGCCCGCAAGCGCGCCGCCAAGCGCGGACAGGGCGACAAGGGAGACCGGCGCCGCTAGCCGCCATGCCAGCCAGGGTTTTCTGCCGGAGTCGCGTTCCATCGTCGATGCCGGGATCGTCATCTTCGTCATCCTCTCCTGCAGCTACGCCGTCGAATGGCTCCAGTTCAGGCTGCCGGCGTTCGAGAGATTGACGCGCGAGCCGAAGCTGAAGCTGATCGACAATGAACGTTTCCTGCGGCGCAACATGCGTCAGGAGTTCGTGACCGAAGAGGAGCTGATGGCGCAGGTCCGCAAGGAGGGCCTGGAGGACTGCCGGGAGATCAAGGCGGCCTTCCTGGAGGCCGATGGGCGCATCAGCTTCATCCGGAAGAGCTAGCGGCACTGGCTCAGAGGTTCTGGAGCTTGTTCTCCACGCCGAGGATGTGGCGGCCGACCATCTCGGCATGGCCCATCATGCCCTGCAGATGCTGGCTGGCGCTCATGGCGTCCCGGAAGCGACGTTCGAACGGCGCCGAATTCAGGATCGCCGTCGTGCCCGCCGCGCGATAGGCCGCGATCGACACGTCGGTCGCCTCGTTCATGCCATAGGTGGTCGCCAGGCGCAGCCGCATGCGACCGTCGACATCGAGCGTGCCGTTCGCCGCCTTGTCGTAGGCCTCGCACACCTCGGCGTGCAGCCAGGCGCGGGCGGCCGACAGCTTGGCCTCGAGCAGGGCGATTTCGCGCTGGATCGCATTGTTGGCCGACATGGCGTTGATCGACGCGCGGCTGTGCTTGCCGCGCGCCAGGTCGATGTAGGTTTCGAGCAGGCGCCGCCCGAGGCCCAGCGTCACGCTGCAGAAGCCGCTGGCATAGAGCAGGGTCGAGCCGATCGTGTAGAGCGGCCCGGCCTCGCGCCGTTCCTGCAGCGCGTCACGCGCCGGTGCATGCGCGTCGGGGATGAACAGGTCCTCGACCGTGTAGGTATCGCTGCCGGTGCCGCGCAGGCCCAGCACGAACCAGTCGTCGACGATCCTCGCGTCGCTGCGCTTGAATACGAAGCTGCGGTCGTCGGCCTTGCCGTAGCGCTGGTGTGGGGTGCCGTCCGGGTTCTGCACGGCGCTGTGCGCGCCCATCCAGGTCGTGTGCCGCCCGCCGCTGGCGAAGCTCCAGGTGCCGCTCAAGCGATAGCCGCCCTCGACGCGGATCGCCTTGCTGGTGCCGTTGCGCGCGCCCCAGGCGAGGCCGACACCGGGACTGCCGAAGAAGGCGAGGGCCGCGTCGTGCGGCATGGCGGCGGCGGAGGTCGCCGAGGAGACGTTGGACTGGTTCACGAACCACCCCACGCTGGCATCGGCCCAGGCGATGGCCTCGACGGTCTTGCAGAACTCGATCAGCGGCAGCTCGGCGCCGCCCAGGCTCCGGGGCAGCAACAGCCGCAGCATGTCGTTCGCCACCAGCCCGTCGACCACTTCCGGCACGACCTCGCGGCGGCTGTCCATCTCCGCGCCGTGCCGGTCGATCAGCGGCTGCAGGGTGCGCGCCCGTTCGGGGGCGCTGAGGGTTGGGGTGGCGAGGGTGGGGGCCGGCTGAACGCGGGTGTCCATGGAATCCTCGGGGATGCGTTTTGCGTCTGCTTTCCTGCCGCATACTGGACCGCTCGGGCAGGCGGTCAATCGGTCGGCGGCGAGTGCCACTACCCAGCGAAAGGGGCGCCTATCCGGCGATGTCGGCGGCGACACGCCGGTCGCGCGCGACCGCCTCCGCGACGGCGGCCGGTCCGTCGAGCTGGAGCGGGATGTTGGCGAGGCGGGCCTGGGTCTGCACGGACTTGTCGTTGCGCAGGCCCAGCAGCGCGGCCGTCAGCCGGTGGGCCACCGCCGACGGCGTGGCCAGGGGCGCAAACAGGCCGAAGCTGATGGTGTAGGCGAGCT
The DNA here is from genome assembly GCF_030651995.1 of Reyranella sp. Lineage (GTDB taxonomy): Bacteria > Pseudomonadota > Alphaproteobacteria > Reyranellales > Reyranellaceae > Reyranella. The sequence goes on along the minus strand of NZ_JAUSBN010000060.1, from coordinate 1,989 downwards.
TGGGATCGCCCGCGAGCTCGGCGAGGGTCGGCACGTCCGGCAGCTGCGGGGAGCGGCGCGCACCCGAGGTCGCCAGCACGCGCAGTTTCGTGCGGTTGCGCCCATTGTGGAGCAGGGCGGTCCGCGTATCGACGACCGCGATGTCGGCGCGGCGCGTCAGCAGCATGTCCACGGCGGCATTGGTGCCGGATACCTCGATCGCCTCGAACGACAGATTCATGCGGCGTTCGACCAGCGCCAGCAGGAGGCCGATGGTCGAGTCGCGGCCCGTCGTCGCGGCCCTCAGGCGGTTCGAACGCGCCGCGGCGAGCAGGCCCGGCCAGTCGCGGATTTCGGAGAGTTCGTTTACGGCCAGCGCCGTCGAAAAGCCGCGCGTTATCTTGGCGATCGGCTGCAGGCGCGACAGGAGCGGCTCGGCTGGCGTCTCCTGCAGCACGAGGTTCAGGATTTCGGCGATCAGCAGCATCCGTCCGTCGGGCGCCGCATCGATCACCTCGAGCGCGGCCCGGCCCCCGGCCTGGCCCAGCGTATAGTCGAATTCCACCGGCTCGTTGAGCGCCGTCGAGAAGCCATCCTGGATGAGTTGGGCGCAGAGGTCGGTGGGATTGCCGACGCCGAAGCCGCAGATCAGGCGGATCGCGTCCGTCGCGGCAAGGGCGCGGCCGCCGATCAACGCTGCTGCGGCCATCGCAGCAGTCCCACGCAGCGCGTCGCGTCGGGCCAGCTTCATGCGCCGATGATACGTCAACGCGCCAGCGCGGTCTCGCTGGCCGGGTCGCCGGCGATGCGGCTGTGCCACATGATGCGCTTCTGGGTCATGTCCCACGGTGTCGCCTGGTGCAGCAGGCAGCGATTGTCCCACAGGACCGCGTCGCCCGGCGCCCAGTCGTGATGATAGACGCGCGGCGGCTGGCAGGCGAAGTCGATCAGTTCCTGCAGGAAGCGTTCGGACTCGACCGGGTCCAGGCCGGGAATGGCGTGGGCATGGCGGCCGATCAGCAGCGACTTGCGACCGGTCTCGGGATGGGTCTTTACCAGAGGTCGCAGCGGCACGGGACCGTCGTGCAGCCCGTAGCCGCTGTATTCGCCATCGGCCTTCTTCGTCTCATGGCCGAGCTTCGACTGGCTGTAGTGCAGCGAGTGACGGGCCTGCAGCGTCTCGACGCGTGCCTTCAGATGCTCGTCGAGCGCGTCGTAGGCCGCCCGCATGTCGGCGAAGCCGGTCTGGCCGCCGATGCCGGGAACCACCTCGGCGCTGAACACCGCGCCCTTGGCCTGGACCGGCATGTAGGTGCTGTCGGCATGCCAGCCCATGTTGCCCTTCAGGATCTTCATCATGTCGTCGTTGTCGGTCTCGACACGCAGGCTGCCGTCGGAGCGCACGTTGCTGATCGCGGCCATCTCGAACTCGAGCGGGCCGAAGCGGCGGGCGAAGGCGATCTGCTCGTCGCGCTTGAAATGCTGGTCGGGAAAAACGAGGAGTGCGTATTCGAGCCACGCGGCATGCAGTTCGCGCCATCCGGCATCGTCGAGGTCGGCGAGCTTCACGCCGGTGACGACGGCGCCGAACGTGGCGTCGAGCGGGGTGATGTCGAAGGCGCCTGCCATGCGAATCCTCCTGGTCATTTTCGCCAGTGTAGCGCACGCGGCCCAAAAGAGAACGGCCGGGCGATGCCCGGCCGTTCATGCCTTTGCGATGCGGATCCAGGATTACTGGATCACGATCTCGACGCGGCGGTTCTGCGGCTCGCGGACGTTGGGGCCGGTCTGCACCAGCAGGCCCTGCTCGCCACGGCCGAGGACGGCGATGTTGGTCGCCGGCACGCCCTCGCGGACCAGCGCGTCCTTGACGGCGTTGGCGCGACGCAGCGACAGCGCCATGTTGTAGGCCTCGGTGCCCGACGTATCGGTGTGACCCGTCGCCGTGATGCGGGCGTTGCCCTTCGTCTTGTAGGCCGAGGCGGCCTGGCGGATCGTGGTCAGCGCCTG